>JBCCST010000063.1:0-20604 GCA_039199695.1 Planctomycetota bacterium
CCCCTCATTTAGCCCCGGGTCATTGACCCGGGGCCGCCACGGCCAACGACTCTCAAAACCCCGAACGTCTAACCACGCCCGCTAAAATCCGCTCAAGGCATGGCCGCTTGACGGGAGTACGCTTTGCGTCGAACGCTTTGGATCACCGCGACGATTTCCGCCGCCACGGCGGGCTACCTCGCTTGGGCACTCACCCGACTGCCGCCGTTTATTCGCATGGCCGGCGAACCGGAGTATGACCCCGCTTTCCCCCGAACGCTGCCGTGGCCTGATCCGCTGATCGTCTTCGCCGAGTCGGCGTTTAACGAACCCGCCAACCCTTCGACCGGCATCGAAAACACGGCGTTCCTCTTTTCGGCCGGTTTCATGGGCTTCGCGACCGCGGCACTGATGCTGTTGATCCTCGGGGTTGTAGCCCATCGAAAACATCGATCCGCGGCGGCCCCGGGTCATTGACCCGGGGCTAAATTTCAGCCGTCGGGTGTTGCCTTGGGGTGTCGGGGCGAAGCCCTGACCGCCCGCCGCGGAGGCGATGGCCTCGTAAACGCCACCTCCCAACCAACCGCGATCACGTCATCTTCTAACTGCCTAAACTCTTGGCATGACCACCACCTCCACCCTCGGAAACATCACCCAAAACAAAACCCTCCGCATCGGCCACTCGCCCGACCCGGACGACGCGTTCATGTGGTACCCGCTGGCCAACTTCACCGCGCCCGACGGCACCACCCTCACGCCCAAGATCGACACCGCCGGCTACGACTTCGTCCACGTCCTCGAAGACATCCAGTCGCTCAACGTCCGCTCCGAACAAGGCGAACTCGAGATCACCGCGTTTTCCATCCACCAATACCCCCACGTCGCCGACCAATACGCCATGACCAGCTGCGGCAGCTCCATGGGCGACAACTACGGCCCCATGATCGTCGCCCCCCCCGGCCGATTCAAAACCGTCGCCGACCTCAAGGGTTGCCGACTGGCGATTCCCGGGGAACGCACCACCGCCTGGCTGAGCTGCCAACTCCTGCTCGCCGAGCACGGCCTGTCCAAAGACGACGTCCAATACGAAAACGTCATGTTCGACGAAATCCTCGAGAAGGTTCAAAGCGGTGAGTTTGATGCGGGCCTGATCATTCACGAAGGCCAGATCACCTACCAGAACAACGACCTTGAAAAAGTCGTCGACCTCGGCACGTGGTGGACCCAGTCGCGCGGCTTGCCGTTGCCGTTGGGCGCCAACGCCATCCGCCGCGACCTGGTTGAGAGTGGCGAAGCCCCCGCGATCTGCCGCATCCTTTTAAACAGCATCGAGTACGCCCTCGAACACCGCGAAGCGTCGGTCGACTTTGCGCTGAATTATGCGCGAGACATGGGCGCGGACTTGGCCGACAAGTTCGTCGGCATGTACGTCAACGACTGGACCCTCGACTACGGCGACCGCGGCCGGCAAGCCGTCCGCCAACTGATCAGCGAAGGCATCGCCGCGGGCTTGCTGCCCAACTGCGGCGAGATCGATTTTATCGAGCCGGGGTGAGGTTAAGGCGAGTAGACTGAATTGGTATGTAGGATCATGCTGCGGCATGATCCTACACGTCGGACCTTGAACAGTGTCTAAAGTCTCAATTTATCCGGGTTTGCGGACAACATGTTGAGCCGCCAACTTAGCGATAGCCCTCGCTTTCGATTTTTTGATTTTGCGGCCGTCATCCATGGAATAGACATGCGCGTGTGATTCATGCTCTGATTCATCACGCTCGTGGTGTGTAGCAAAGCCAAGTTTTTTTGCTTCTAAGCAGGCAAAACCAACCACTCCGGATTTCGGATGACCACCGATATGGCCAGCCTCCACCAAAACAACGCAAGCCTGCCCGGCCTGAGTTCGATCTTCATGTAATTTAGACTGTATGGCTACCGATAGCGGATTGTTGAGGAAAGCCGCAGAACTTGGCCGATCCCCGGTCCATTGTTCCGGTTTAACGGATATCGCTCGAAATACGAAATCAGTATCATCGGCCTCGGCACCCGTCGGAATAAGAACAGTCCCCGATTCTTCAGCCACTGTTCACCCGCGTGATGAGTCCGCGGATGAAGGTTTGATCGGTCACCGAGCAAGAAGCCTCTTCGCTGATGCCGCGATCTTCGTCCGTGAAGAGATAATCGATGCGGTCGGGGGAAACAAACTCGAGTTCTAATTCACGCAGACCACGAACCCACTCGAGTTGGACCCCACCAAAATGAGTGGGCACCACATAGAACGGAGATTCGATCAGATCGGCATTGCTTTGAATAAACGACATCGCCACGTCAATGACCTTGCCGTCGATGGCTTGGGCTCCGTCCCCGTCCCAGTTCGCTCTGATATTGCCGAAGCTTTGGAGCTTGGCCAAAACCTTCCACAACATCGGACGACGCAAAGTCAGTTGCCGACGATAATCGCGCAGAGGATCGACGACGGAGCCCAGTGGCAGATATCCCTCGTCGCCGAACTCGTTGAGCGCGGACACACCCGCGGCATGGTGGGTGATGGTCATATTGTTGGACAGGGCGGAAATCATGATGGGTCCGAAATCGGGGGTCATTGAGCAGAAGAGCTCATTAAACGCCGGATGTCATTGGTAATCGTGCTTTCAAAGATACGATTCTCCAATCCACGGAGTTCGTCAAGTATAGACTCTAGCTCACTATCGGCAAGCGGCTGTTCGTCCGTAAACTCTTTATAGACATCGATATCGAGGACAATCGATACGGTCTCAGAGGGTGCGGGGCGTGCTTGGGCGGTCGTCATGACCAGTGCACAATGGGCCTGATCGTCGGGCTGCGGGAGTTCCAAACGGAGCATAAACTGAGTAACCCCGTTCGGGGCTGCGTCGGTCGAAACATCCGGTAGGGTCCGAAAATAATGGGCCAATACCAGATTTTCGTTGCGCAGATCGAATTGATTGACATAACGTAGACCCACGCGAGTGAGTGGCCGATCCGGCACGACTTTGCGGAACCGCCTCCACGCTTCAAGTACCTCCGGCCGTCGTTGAGGCCAACGTGGCCAGTTCGAGCGGTCACCCCCTTCGCCCCGCTGGCGGGTATAAATGAGCTGGTCTTGGCTCACACGGATTGATTGAGGTTGATCGGGGCTGGTCCACACCCTCGCCACCATGCGAGAAGTCGTCGCCTGCCGCTGAATAACAGGACCGGCACTTTCGACCATCAACTCATGCTGGCCTTCGTCGGCATGAACCGGATAACCCTCGGGCGGATCGAATTGGTCCCAGACCGGCGGCAACACGGGGGTGTCCGACGAGCCGCTGGGTTGAGGCTTAACTCGCAAATCGACTAAAGCGAGTTCGACCGATGGGTTATCGTATTGACGTCCCTCGTGCATTGTTTGCCAGTCTAAGCGGGGAGTTACAGGATGACAATATTTCCCAAAATTTGAGGTCTGGCGTGCAGGCTCATGCATCGGGGTGAGCCTCCATAGTGACCGACGAGGTTTCACCGGGAGCTGGGAATAAAGCGGAGGCAGCATCCGCTTCGCCCGTGAGTAACAACCAGACGTAAAGGCCGTCGTCGCCAAAACCCTCACGTCGACTTTTGATCCCCAGTTGAGCCTTCGCTCGCTTGAGAGTGATCGGGCTGATGCCCAGGTCGCGGGCCTCGGCTTGGACCTGCTTGGCGGGTTTGGGGCCCGCGGCCAGGGTTTGTTTTAAGAAAGCCACCGCTTCGTCCATGGCGGGCGTGGGGCGGGCCGCGGACGCGCCGGCGGGTTGGCTGATTTTCATCAGCAACGCATCCGCCGAGTCTTGGGTGGGGCGGTCGTCCCAGACGATCTTGGTTTCGCGGCGGCGGGTCGTAGTGTGGTGCGGGCCGGTTTGACCGGGGGCGGGGAGTTGGCCGTGTTCATCGACGATCGGCTCGCCGCCGGCGGGGTCGATGAACTCGTGGCCGGTGAGCGTGAAGCCCCAGCCGGTGCGGTCGTGGCCGAGGTTGTTTTTGATCGGCAGCATCAATCGGCGTTGGCCTTCGGGGTCGGCGGGGTCTCGGGCCACGAGGTGGACCGTGCGGGCGGCGGCGGTGAAGGCGAGCGAACCCATGGTGCGATAGATCGCGTTGGTCGGGCCCTGGCCGCCGCCCTTGTTGAGGTGGGTGACGGCCAGCACGGCAACGCCGTGGTCCTGGGCCAGCTTCGCCAGCGGGGCGAGCATGTTGCGGACCTTGGTGTTGGAGTGGCCTTCGTCGTCGCCGAGGTAGGCGGAGATGGGGTCGATGACGATCAGCCGACACTCGCCTTGGAGCGACTTGACCAGCGCTTCGAGGTGGCGGATGTCTTCGCGGAGGTTCACGGCCCGCTCCTTCTCGGCAAAGCGGACGCCTTTCATCAGCAAGACGTGGTCGCAGTCGGCCCCGGCGGCGTCGAGGCGGGGGCGGATGGTGTCGGCCGGGTCGTCCTCGGCGCTGAGCAGGATGACTTTACGCGGCAGGTTGCCGTACTTCGATGATGTGTCGCCGGGGAAGGGCAGGCCGGCACTGACGCGGGCGGCGAGGTCGAGGGTGAGGTAGCTCTTACCGAGACCGGGATCGCCGGCGAGCAGCGTGAGCTTGCCGAGGGCCAAGCGGTCGGGCCAGAGCCAACGGACCTTGGTCGGCTGGACCGACGAGAGCTTGGTGACCGAGGGGCCGTTGTAGATCGGGGTGCGGGGGTCTTTCATGGAGTAGGTTTCGAAAGGGTGGGGATGATGACGAGTAGTTATTTGGCGATTTGGTGATTTGATTCAGAGCACGAAGCGTTAGCGAGTGACGCCACGGCCGGCGGCCGACGACTCACGGGCCGACCCCGGCGAGGTAGTTGCGGGTGGCGACCGGTCGGCCGGTGCGTTCGAGGTTGAGTAGCAGGTAACGCAACGCGTCGCAGGCGTGGTCGGGGCCGTCTTTGAGCGGTTCTTCGCTTGAGGTCGATTGGCCGTGCGGCGACGGCGACGGGAAGCGATAGCTTTGGAGCGACTTGATGAGTTCGGTGCAGCGGGGGTGGATGGTCAGCGTGTCGCGGTCGAGCCGGCGGCGGATGATCTCGATGCCCTCGGCGATGCGGGAGCGGGCGGCCCGGACGCGGTAACCCGCTTCGCGGACCAACGCGATGTCGGTTCGGCCGGAGTGGCGGTCGCGTTGGTGCCCAGCGGGGTCGACGCCGACCCAGTCGAGCTCGCCGGCGGGGGGCCAGCCGTGGCGTTGACGCTGGGCTTCGATCGCTTCGAGTTGGCGGTCGAGCGTGAGGCCCGCGGCGTGGTATTCGTCGACGACGTGGACCTTGGCGTCGAGGCCTTGGCCGACGACGCGGGCCCAGAGCATAACGTGCGGCGAGCGGAGGCCGAAGTCCATCCCGCCGAGCCAGCGTGCGGCTTGATCTTCCGTACGGCCGGGGGCCTGATCGCCCACCAACCACTCGGGGAGTTCGACGACGTGTTTTCCGGGGGTGTGCGGATCGAAGTTGGGGTAGACGCTGGCTTCGACGCGGGGGCGTTCGCAAATCATCTCGGCCGACCAGGTCAGGTCGGACGTGCGGCGACGCTGGGCGATCAGGTCTTCGACCGGCACGAAGCCCGTGGCCGATTTCGCTCGGCCCTCGCAGTCGTTCCACAGCGGGCAACCTTCGCACGTCAACGTATCGGGGCAACGGGCCACAACGTCGAGCGCGTTCCATTTAAAGACCCGCAGCGCCGGGGTCGGCGGCCCTTCCCCACTCCCGCCGAGTGTGCCTAAAGCCGAGGGATGGCGATCCCTCGGCATTCCCGCGACGTGATCGTTCGGACTTCCGGCGTCCGCCGCCGACTCCACCAACTTCGACATCAACCCAAACGGGTGGTGCATCGTGCTCAAGCCTTCGACGCTGCCCACGACTTCCCGGCCGTCGGCCAACGCCTGCGACCGCGTGACGAGTTGAGCGGCTTCCCACACCGCGGGGTCGAACTCTTCGACCTCGTCGCAACGCAGCTTGTGCACCCGCGTGCCGCGGACCGAGCGTTGCGAACCGGCAAGGATTTCCACCCGGCTGCCGTTGGCCAGCACCACCCGGCGGGCGGTCACGGGCACCGCCAACACGTCGCCGCTGCCCGACCGGTCCCGCAAGAGCGGTCGATCGAGCAGCGTCCGCAGGTGTTCGTACATCTTGCTCGACTGCTCGAGCGACCCGCCGAGGATGCGCACCTGGATGCCCGGCTTAAACACCAGGTCGAGCAGCGTCGCCACCGCCCCGAGCATCGTCTTGCCGCCGCCGCGGTTGGCCCAGACCACGCAGTCACCGCCGTGGAAGAACGCGTGGCAGAGGTAATCAAACGGCGGGGTCGAGCCGCGGCTGACCGCCGTCCGGCCTATGTCGAGGCCGAACCCGGCGCGGATGAAACGATGTAGCGCCTCGGGCGTCGTCGGACGCATCGCCATCACCATGCGCAGCCGACGGCCCGCAGCGGTAGGAATTGGTGTCGTCATGGCCACCCTTTCTATTTGTTGTGGTTATCTTGATTATCGTGTTGTGGATTGTTACGGTCTTCACCTTCGCCAAACAGCGCGGCCCGGATGGAGGCGACTTCCTGCATCGCCGAGCGTTCGTCGTCCGCCGCCGATACGGACGCGGCCGCCAAAGACGACCCCAACTCGGCCCGCTTGAGGTCGGCTTTCAGCAGGTCCACGCACGCCTTCCGCGACTGTTCGACGCTGATGCCCGCCTCGTCGTGGCCGCCCCCGGAAGCGCCCGAAGACGCCTGCTTGATCAGTTCGGTGACCGCGACCTGCCGGTATCGGCTGAGCATCAGCTGCGTCTGCAGGTCGGCCAACAGACACAGGCCCGCGAGGCATTTCTGGTTTTCTTCTTCGGCGATCCAATCGGCCAACGCGTCCGGGGTGAGATGGTGGGCCTCGGCCAGGCCGGCCAGATCCCGCCGGGCCTCGAACACGTCGGCGATCAACTCGTCGCGTTTCTTTTTGGATATCTTTCGTCGCGTCGTGGCTTTCTTCGTTCGGGTCAAGTCCAACTCCTTATCGTTCGGGGTTCACGCCTAACAACTGCAACAGAGCGTCTTCTCGACTCATCCCGTCCCCGGAATGCTTTTGCGTGTTCGCTGAAGTTTCGGCACCATCGATCGAATCGCCGGACTTACCCATGGCTTCGCGGAGTCGGCGTTCGACCGCGGTGCGTTGGTGCGGCAGCAGGAAGAAATGCACCGCGACCGGCATCTCGCCGATCGGCTGCGGCGGACGGGGCGTGGGCAGCCCGTCGTTGAGGCGCATGAGCTTTCGCAGTCGATCGCCGTCTTCCGGCAGCTTGGCGACCAACGTTTTGACGTCGAGGTGTTCGTGAAGCCGGCCGACCAAGGCGGCGCGTTTCCGCGGATCGTCCTGGCCCTGCAAGCGATTGAGCATGGCCAAGAGCAACAACGCCTCGGCGTCGTCCACGTCCCACACCACACACCGGGCGGACACTCGACCGATCCTCCGCAACGCTTCGACCCGGTGGTGCCCGTCGAGGATTTGGTAGTGGCCAGCTGAATCGGACACCGAAGATTCTTCAACGGGCAACGGCCGAACGATCACCGGCGGATACCGATCGGTTTGCTCCACATGATTCGCCAACTTCGCGAGCAACGCCTCGGGCATGACGTTGCTGTTCTGGGGATGGGGGTGGAGTCGGTCGATCGCCAATTCATTAACGTGCATGAAAATCTCCGTAGGGAATCCGGGGAACGACCCAATGTTTAGCGGTCGACGCAAAGCGTCCCGCGGGATTGACGGGGAGTTCGCGACAGGACAGGGCGTGGCGATTCAGACGCGGACAGAAAATCTGCCGTGGTCTTTGAGGTAGTAGACGGGCTCGAGCAGCAACCGCTCGCGGGCCACGACGAGTTGGCGACGCGGATCGGTTTCGTGCGTCGCCGATCGCCCCGCGTTCAGGCGATACCAACGGTGCAGTTCTTTCTTGAACCAGCGTTGATCGGACTCGCCTCGTTTTTCGAGGCGTTGCCAGGTCGCTTCCAGCGTGGCGAGATCGCGGGCCGCGAAACCCAACCGGGCCAACGCGGCGATCAGCCGGGCGTCGTGGGCGTGGGCCGGCCGCGGGTAGGCGGTCATGCCCGCGCGTTCGAAGAATGGGTTGACCTTGCCCATCGCCGCCAACGCCTCGGTGTAACGCGTCGTCGGGTCCGCCAACGCCGACTTCACCAGCCGCACCGCCAAGCCCAAACCCCGCCACGTCGGATCGACCACCACCCGGCTGATGCACCGCACTTCTTCGTTGAGCAGCATCGCCCGCGGTTTCGGTGCCAAGTGTCCGCCGTAGCGATCCCTCAACGCGTAGTCACGCATCCGGCAACTCAAGCTCGGCAGCGACTCGACCAACACAGCCACCACCTTCGTCTGATCGGGTCGCGACAGAAAACGCCCGACCACCGTCGGCCGACGGTCTTCCAAGACCAACACCCGCGGGGCGGTCGCGGGCTTGCGGGCTTTGTAGTGATACTCCGCCAGCGCCGCGTAGTCCGCCAAACTCCCGGGACGCAGACGAAGACCGTCGGCGGGATGCGGTGCGGGCAACGCCGCGAAGCGCGAAGTCAAACTCAGCCGCGGTTGTTGAACCGTATGTGTCGATCGAGCTATTGAAGCCAAACCAGAATCAATCACGCGACGCCTCCACAACTTCGATCCCCGAACCCAGATGCTTCTCGATCAAAACGTCGGGCCCGAGCGGGTCGAGGAGATCGTCGTGCGTGGTGGCGGCGATGAAACAGACCCGTTTGCTCTGATCGACCCACCGCCGAACGTTGCGTGACAACGCCGACGCGGTCGTGCGGTCCAGCGTGGCCCCGAATTCATCGGCCAACACCACGACCCACTGATCCCTCGGCGTCGCTTCCACCCGGGCCATCACCTGCGCCAACCGAAAACGATACCGCTGCCCGTCGGACAACTCGCCGGGCCGACGCAACATCACGAACGCATCATTCAAGCCCGCCAAACTCAGCAGCCGCAACACCCGGTCCAACGGCAACCGGCCGCCGTCCACCGCGTCGATCACCGCTTCGTCTTTGGGATCGGGCAGACCCGCGAAGTCGACCCGTTCCACGTCTGGTCGATCACCCAACGCCTCACCCACCAAGCGGAGCAGGGTGGATTTCCCGCTCCCGCTGGCCCCGGTCACGAAGACAAGCTGACCCGCACGCAACGCGATCTCGGTCAGCGGGACCACGGCCAACCTGTGCGTCTGGTCGGCCCCCAGGCCGAACATCGCCGCCACCTCCACCACCCGCGGCGACGGCCCGGCCGAGCCCGAGGGCGCAGCGTACACCTCGTGCTCAAGACACAATTCGATCGAATCGTTTAACATTGATTAAACCTTGGATGGAGAGGATCAGGCGAACGTCTTAGTCGTCCGCCGCGGCGTCAGACAAACGCCAGACGTGGGATTTGGCTTCCAGCAGGGCGGCGATCTGGATGCGGTGCTGCCGCACGGCGTGGAGCGACAACCCCGTCAGCCGGGCGGTGCCCCGCAGCCCCTGGTCTTCGAGAAACAGTCGGCGGGCGGTCGAGCGCAACTCGCGGGGCAAGACGTCTTCGTGCGCCAGCAGATAGCGGAATTCCGGGCTGTAAATCCTTTTTAATATGGACTTAACCCGGTGTTGTACGGTGCGGACGTTGCGTCGAGCCAGCCGAGCGAAGTCCGCGGCCGTCCGGCCCTCGCGATACAAATGCTCGATCAACAAACGGTCACGATTCGACAGATGCTTGGCCATCGCCAAGACAAAATCGGCGTCCGCCCGCTTGTCGAGACGCCGATCCAAGTCCGCCTGTTTTGCCCGGCCTACCACTGCAGACATCACGCTTGCCTCCGAAACTTTTGTTTGGTATAAGTTAGTATACCGGGTATTAAACCCCTTCTTGACACCCTTGTCAAGCTGGTGTTTAATGATTTCTAAACTTTTCTTGCCGGTGATAGGCTTGGAGTCAAACGATGGAAACCGTGGGCCAGATCGTGCGTAAACGCCGCGAAGCGTTGGGCCTGACACTCAGCGCTTTGGCCGGGGCCGTGGGGGTGACCAAGGGCTATATTTCGATGATCGAGAATCATCGGGTGAGCAATCCGCCCTCGGCCGGGCTGCTCGACGCTTTGGAAAGGGCCCTGGGGATCACCGCCGGGGAACTCCAACGGGCAGCCGACTGGCAGTCGACGCCCGAGCCGATCCGCCAAGAGGTGGAGCGCCTCAGCCAAGACGCCGACCGCGGCCGGGAGTTGGCCGCCTGGCTCAAAGCCAACACCCGCAAGAAGACCGGTGACGCTTCCGGAGGCAAGGGCTCCGTGGGCAAGGACCTCGACGCCCTGTACCGCAGCGGCCAACTCTCCAAACGTGTTAACGCCGTGCTCGCTCCAACAAGCCCCCCCGGAAGTCACCCTCAACCCGATCGCAAAAGCGATCCCGCCCAAACCTCAACGCCCGACGCCGCCCACGCCCCGCAACCCGCTACTGTCTCGTACCGCGTGCCGCTCATCAACCGCGTCGCCGCCGGCCACGCCACCGAGCACACCGACTTGGGCTTCCCCAACGGCAGCGCCGACCAATACCTCGACGTGCCCGACGCCGTCACGCCCGACAGCTTCTCCACCG
This sequence comes from Planctomycetota bacterium, assembly GCA_039199695.1. Taxonomy (GTDB): domain Bacteria; phylum Planctomycetota; class Phycisphaerae; order Phycisphaerales; family Phycisphaeraceae; genus Algisphaera. The sequence continues at coordinate 10,641 of JBCCST010000063.1, forward strand.
TCATCACCGGCGAATCGATGCAACCCAAGTATCAGCCCGGCGACATCGTCGTCTGCTCCGCCTCAGCCAAACTCGAAGACGGCTGCGACTGCTTCGTCCGCCTCGAACCCGACCACGACTCCACCTTCAAGCGCGTCTACTTCGACGAGGCCGAGGGCACCATCCGCCTCCAACCCCTCAACCCCGACTTCCCGCCGCGGATCGTGAAGCGCGAACAAGTTGCGGGCTTATACCGTGCGGTGGGGCGGTATTCGAAGCTATGAAAGGTAGGTGAAAACGAACCCTGTGAATATGTGTGCTGACCAAGTGGAAGTCGAGTATTAGAAAACTCTTGGCTGTAATATGCATCAAATACCGGATAGACTTTACTGGCCAACCAAGTTTCATTCGAAAATCGTATGGACGTCGTATGTGAATCCTGTGAGGCCCTGCCCGCGGAGGTGGAAGAAGCCTGTGACGACGGTCCCCCATACCGTGTTTGTGCGGAGTGCCATTCTCGACTGATGGCCCATGCTCTACGTCCGCGTGAGTGGTTCAACCTCGCAAAGGTCCACGGCTGGTGGCAGTATCTCCTGGGTGATGATTTCTACGACGACAACGGCACTGCCCATCAGCCCGAAATCGATGTGGAGCGTCCCGATGACCACCCTTCGCCAACACTCGTAGAAGTGCAGGATGACTGTGATCAACTTCTCGACTACACAATCACGCGGTGGCAATTCAGCTCGGACGTGGCCGCCGCCTGGCAAACGCTTGATCCATCGGATGTACTGCGAACACTTGAACGTCGATATGCGACCGCGTGCGACGTTGACATACTGGGGGTCACACTCGATGTGGCTGCCTGTTCGCTAGGGGAACTCGGCCGGGATTTTGTATCTGCAGCTTGGGATATTTTTCGTGAACCGTGGCAACTCGGCTCTCTTGCCCAAGCATCTGCTTCCTGTCTCCAATTTAATGATGGATTCTCTCGCGTCGTTACCGCATTCACTGGCATGGATGAAAAGTCAAGGCGTGACCGCATGTACGCACTTAGCTACTTCCATTGTCGGGAAACCCTCGACTGGATCGAATCCAATGTGGTATCACCCGTGACGGGAGATTGGGGCCGATTGGCTGCTGCATCCGGTTTCGATTGGGAACGTACCGTGTCATGGTTGACTTCTGGCCGCCCCCTGAGCCTTGTTGCCCTTGATACGCTCCAGGCAATCGTACGACCACAAACCCCACTTTTACGGGACCATCGCCCCGAACTCCAGACAAAGCCTGATCTCACCACCTTTAAAGATGCACTCAACGAGTATCTCGATCGTGACTCAGCCCCAAGAGTAAAAATGATCGTCCAATTCTTAATGGAACATTCGGACAGCTTAACGGCGCGATGAACTAACAAATGGTAGGCACGTCGATCAGCAACCCGTCTTGGCCAGCGCTCCGCTTGACCACGACACCCGCAGTTGCAACTTGCCCTTATCGTGTGAAGGTCAAGTTGCTGCGATTCCTAGACCCCGCGATTCATACTTGTTCATCACGCGAAATGAACAAGTATGAAATCCCGGCGGGGGCTTGCGGTCATGAAGTCTCGATCAATCCCAACACCCGCACGACCTCCCCGATCGACCACGCCTGGGCGGGGCAGCCGCGGGGTTCGTGGATTCCGGTGAAACCCGCGTCGGCGTCGAAGATTTCGTGGAGTTGGCCCAGGCCTTGATCGAGCAAGCGATCCACGAGCGGTTGCAGGGCGGCGGTCGCCTCGGCTTTGGCTTTCTTGGAAAACTTCCCCGTCCGCAAGACGCCCTCGGCGTACGCGCCCAACGGCCAGGGCCAGACGGTGCCTTGGTGGTAACTCTTGTCGCGGTCGAACTGCGGGCCGGCGTAGTGGGGGTGGTAGTTCGGGTCGTCGGCCGGCAGGGTCCGCAAGCCCATCGGGGTGAGCAGGTGGTCCTTGATCGCGGCGAGCACGGCCTTGCGTTTCGCCGCGGGCAGGGGGGAGTTGGGCAGGCTGCAAGCGAACACCATGTTCGGCCGCAGCGAAGGATCGACCTGGCCCGCCGGCGTGACGTGGTCGATCAGCCGGTTCCAGTCGTTGGACCAGAAAGTTGAGACGAAAGACCGCTTCACCCGCTTGGCGAGTTTGGTGTAGCCCTCTGCTGCGGCCACGTCTTTGGCCGTGCCCTCTTCGAGTCGTGCGGACAACCCGGTCAGCGCGTGGTACCACAGCGCGTTGATCTCGACGCACTTGCCCGGCCGGGGTGTGAACACGGCGTCGTCGCAGGCCGCGTCCATCCAGGTCAATTGGGAGTGGTCGTCGCCGGCGGCGATGAGGCCGTCGTCGTCCATGGCGATCGGGATCGCGCGTCCGTCGTGGCCATGGGCATTGGTGCCGGCGGCGTAGGCGTCGACGATCTGGGTCATCGCACGGGTCAGCCATTTGGGCGAAGTGCCGGACGCTTCGATGTAGGCGAGCCCAGCCGCGACGTACCACAGCGAACCGTCGACGGTGTTGTAGTGCGGCTCGTTGGTGTAATCGTCGAAGCGGTTGGGGACCAAGCCGTCGCGGATCACGCCGGCGAAAGCCCGCAGCGTGTCGCGGGCAGCGTTGAGTCGGCCGGTGGTCAGCAGCAGGCCGGGCAGGGCGATGAACGTGTCTCGGCCCCAGTCGGCGAACCACGGGTAGCCCGCGATGATGGTCGAGAGTTTCTTGCCCCCCAGGTGACGCTGGACGACGAAATCGTCGGCCGCGATCGCCAAGGCCTTCGCCAACGCGGTATCACCCGGCAGAGCGTCGGCGTGTTTTTTCAGCCCGGTAGCGCGCCCCGGCTTGGTCTTGGGTTCTGCAGCTTTTTGACCCAGCGCTACGGTGATCGTGACGCTGGCGGTCTTGCCATCGGTTGATAACGGCAGGTCGAAGTGGCCCGGGACAAAATAGTCTTCCTGATCCTCCTGGCCGCGGTAGGTTTCGCGGGGATAGGTCAGGCCGAGCCACCAATCGGGAGCGGCTGTGAATGTTCCGTCAGCACTCGCAAGTGTGACGGCGGTATCGCCTTGGGCCACGGTGACTTTTTTGCCGCGACCTGTCGTTTTGACGGCAAAGCCTTCGGAGTTGAACTCGCGGTGAACCAAGCTGTGGAAATCGCGCAGCGTCAACATCGGCGCTACCCGCAGCGTCGCCCGCCCGCCGAGTTGTTTCAGGCCCGAGACGCGGTACCGCAACGTGATCGCCTGTTCGCCATCGTGCAAAACCAGTTCGCGTTCGACGCTGAGCTTGCCCCACCGGTAGGTCCAGGCCACGGACAGGCCACGCGTGAATCCGCTAATCACCTGATCGCCGTGCGGGGCGTGAACAAGTTGGCCTTCATCGTTGCGGAACAAGCAGCTGCCCAGCTCGATCGATTGATCGGGTTGGTCGGAGCCGTCGCCGTCCGAGAGGATCAGCTGGTCGAAGACCTGGTTGAGGGCAACCACCCGGCCGACGGGCGGGTTGGTCGCGGCGACCAGCAGGCCTTGGTACCGCCGGGTGTTGCAGCCCAGCGCGGTGCCCATGCTGTAGCCGCCCGTGCCGTTGGTCAGCAGCCATTCGCGCCCGAGCATATCGCTGGGCGTGGTGGTGCGTTCCCCCTCGGCGGCGTCGACGGTCAGGCGGTGGGTGGTCCAGGGTTTGTCCATAGTGCGGGCATCATAGCCCGCGCCATCACGGCTTGAAGCCCGCCCGCGCGTCCTCAACGGATTCAAACAATTCCAGCATCCGATGCATGCTCGCGATGCGGAAGGTTTCCATGATGTTGGCGTTCGGGATCGCCACGTGCAGTTGGCCGCCGTTGGCCAGGAAACGCTTGCGGATGGTGAGCAGCATGCCCATGCCGCCCGACGGCACGAGCGTCACGCCGGTGGTATCGACCAGCAGTTTCGGGTGGGCCGAAGGCAGCGTGTTGGAAAACTCGAACAACTCACGCACCGCGACGCCATCGAACCGGCCGAGCGGAAACGTGACGCGGGCGACGCCGGCCTCCAAGTCGCTGCGGATATGGGTGTAGTCGGGCATGGCGGGAGGGCGAGGGTTGGAAGTTGGAAGTTGGAAGTTGGAAGTTGGAAGTTGGAAGTTGGAAGTTGGAAGTTGGAAGTTGGAAGTTGGAAGTTGGAAGTTGAGCGATCTTACCGGGAGCACTCTAGGTCAAGCGAGTAATCCGTTGATCACCGTTTTCCCACTACTCCGCCGAGCGTTGCCGGGCCAACTCAAACCCCACCACGGATACCGCGGCCACCGTGCCCAACGAGTACTCAAACGGCCGACCGTACGGCACCTGGATCACCAGATTCGCCCGGTTCAAAAACGACCGTTTGACGCCTCGCTTTTCGCCCCCGATCAGCAGGAACAACGGCTGATCCAAATCGACGTCGTGCAACGACACCGACTCCCGCGTATCGGCCGTGGCCGCGACGACCAAACCCTTATCCGCGAAGAACTCTGCCGCGTCTTCCGGGGTCTCGGCGATCGCCATCGGCATGAACTCGCTGGTCCCCGCCGAGGCCCGGGCGATGATGCCCGGCGCTTCCCCGTCCGCGACGGCCCAGTTCCGCGGACGGACGACCACGCCGTGACAACCCGCCGCGTAGAGCGAGCGGATCGACTGGCCGAAGTTGTGCGGGTCTTCAATCCCGTCGAGCATCACCACGAACGACTTCTCCGCCCCGGTGTGGGCGAGAAGTTCTTCCAGCGAACAAAACACCCGCGGCCCGACCGCCGCGACCACGCCGCCGTGTTTGCCGTGGCCGACGCGGGCATCGAGCTCCGCGCGGGATGACGACTCCAACTCTACCCGCCGCGCCTTGGCCGCCCGCCGCACGGGCTCGACCTTGCGAAAGTCCATGTCCCGATCGACCCACACGCCGCGGACCGCCCGCGTCCCCGACGACAACGCCGCCTCCACCGCGATCGCGCCCAACAGATACGTCGTGTCTTCGTGATCCATCGGCAGACTATAGGGAAACGCGGCTGCCCCCGCAGCGATACCCGAACCACGCCGTCCACCACGCCGCACTCAAAACCCGACGTCGGCCGCTATCGCCCCCGATACGCCTCGGGCGCGTCGTTGTCCCGATAAGCCCGGCCCGACGGCGTCAGCGTGTCTTCAATCAAAACCGACCGCATGCCCCCCGCCTGTTTCAGATTAAACACCGCGTAACGCTCGACAAAGGCCAGCTTGTCCATCGTCTCGATGTACCGACGGATCTCCTTGGCGTGCTCCTCGGGGGTCGGGTTGTGATTCTTCACCCACGGCGCCCCGCTGTTGAATTCCTTGACCCACAACGGCTTGCCCGTCCGCTGGTGGATCTCCCGCAACCACGACGCCAACTGCTTCGGCGTACGGTCGGCCTTGTAATAGTGAACCACCACGTAATCGACGCGGTAGCCCAACCGCTCCGCCTCGTCGCAAAACTCGTACATCCATTCAACCGCCTTCTGCCCGTCCGTCGGGCAGATGCTGCCCAGCCGCAAGCCAGACTCCTGCAGCCGTGGCCACATCTTCAACACCTGCTCCAGCGTCATGTTCGCCTGATCTTTCTGCATCGGCTCGTTGAAGCCCAACAGGTGTGTCACGTTTTCCAACGCGTTGATCTTTTCAAACGAGTCCCACCGCGCGTTGTGACGCATCGGCACATACTCCACGTCGATCGACGATTGGCTGCTCGCGCCCCAGTCGTAGAACCACGTCGTGTCCAACAGCTCGGCCGGCTCGAGCTTGCCGCTGTAACCCTTCTTGGCCGTGTAACGCCACGGGAAGACGCGGATAAACGACACCTTGCCTTCCAGGTCTTTCGGCAGGCTCGACATCTCCAAGTCTCGATTCCGCGCGATAAACACCTGGCTCGCCCCGGTGCCGTTTTCGTTCTCCGCCATCGTCGCCATGTAACCGCGTTTGAGCACAAACGACGCGATCTGATCTTCCGCGTCGCCCAGCTCGGCCGAGCGATAATAATCGTGGACCACATACCCGCGTGCGTCACCCTCCAGGCCCGGCTGGTTGTAGGTGAACAACGCCTCGTACTCGGGGCCGTGCGGCACGACGAGTGTGCCGTCGATGTAATTCACCAGCCGCATGTTCTGGCCGTGGACCGCGGGCTCGCCGTGGATACGGAATTGGGTCAGGTAGTTTTCTTGAACCTCCGACGGCTCCACGCCTTCGAAGATCACCTGCGCTTCCGGCGAATCGAGATGAAACACGCTCCCGCCGATCGCGGGCCGGCGACCACGCAAGACCAGCCCCGACTCGCCGGTCAACACCACCCGGAGGTTCTCCGCCTTGGCGGTCTTCTTCACGCCTCTGCTGATCTCGAGCGTCTCCTGCGCCCCCGCCGGACCCACCCCGATCACGCACGCCACGCCCAGCAACCAACCAGCCAGAGATTTCATCGATCACACTCCAAAGACACAGAACCGCCGCTCGAGACACGGCCAATACAAACAAACTTCCAGTTTACGATTTTAAGGTCAAATGTCTAGTTCAATCGTTTGAATTAACGTTTTTAATGCGCTGATCGCCGCCTGGGGCATGGGGCTAACCCGTGAATATCGCCAGATTCATCGCTTCTTCGACCGTCGGCACCGCCACCCCCCGCTTCCGCCCAGCCCGGTCGCACTCACCCAGCAACAACAGGTCGTCGTAATCCGGGTGCTCGACCAGGCGGCGTTGCACCCGGTGGCCGATCGTTCGATCTTGGATCGCATGGGCGTGCATGTGGTGTTCGATCAGCCAGGCGGTGCGGTCGCTAATCAAGCCGTCGAGGGCTTCGAGACCTGCGACGACGTGGTCGTGCGGGTCGATCGCTTTGCCCACGTCGTGCAGCAGGGCGGCTAACAAAAACTCTTCGTCCCACGGCCGGGCGTCGTAGGCCAACTGGAACACCTGCAAACTGTGGTACAGCGCATCGCCCTCGGGGTGGTGCGTCGGCGACTGCTTCACCGCCGCCAACGGCTCGAGCAGCAGCTTGAACATGAACGCCGCGTCCTGCACCGCGACGTCGCGGTCCGGGTCGAGCTCGGTCTCCAGATCAACCTCCGGATGCTCAGCTTCGATCAACCGCCGCACCATCTCCGGCGTCGCCTTCTCGATGGGCTTGTTCGTGATCGAGCTGAGGAACGGGTAGTTCACCTCGCCCGCCGAGTACACCGTCAGCTCGACGGGGAACGCCGCGGCGACGTGGACGTGGCGGTACACCCGCGTCTGGTGGTGCTTGATCACCCGCTTGTGCTCAACGCGGTACTCGGCCCGCTCGTCGTCGAGCCGCATCGTCACCGCTTCGAGGCTGTCGGTGTAGAGGTGTAGGTCGATGTCCGAGCCCCGGCGGACGTGCCCGGTCCACACGCTGCCGATCAGCCGCGGCTGGTAGCGTTCGAGCGTCTGCATCCACCGCAACGCCTCGACCCGCATGTCTGCAAGTGTGTCGTTTCTCGCCGGGCCTTCCATCGTCTCGGCGAGGGTGCGCAGCCGTTCACGGACCTCCGCGTTGGACGGCAGGTCTTGCGGGCAGTGCTTGAAGTTCACGCCGAGCCGTTTGGCGGCTTTGCGTTTGGCGGTGAAGTATTCGGATTCGTCCCGGGTGTACATCAACATCGCGGCGTGCGCCGCGATGGCCTGACGGAGTTTGGGGTCGGACATGGGGTGTTGGTGCGCCGTTATAAAGCCCGTCGATGCGGCGCCGGGCTAGATATGTGATTATCAATCACCATAACAAACAATGGTCAGATTTGTTTCGATGGATCGATCAATGACGTTCAAAAAAATATTGAGTAAATCTAAAAGAATCTGACGCTCTAAAGTCTGCCGAATTTCCTTGCGTTCGGGATAAATCTGATCACCTACCTTCTGCGACCATTCTTCAGGCTGCCGAGAAGCATCGCTGTGGATACTCTGAATACGTTTTTGTAAATCCTTTACCTGAGTTCCGACATACATAGCATCACCATAGGGATCAAGCCGTTGATCAGATTTAATAAATTTGTCACCGATATGCTCATCGATGAATGCAAAATAGCCATCATCTTCCAAGCATAAAGACGGCTCTGTTTCGATAATAGCGCCGTTTGGTTTTTTTGCTAATCCTATGTTCAAACCCATTTTTAGACCCCAGCCTTCGCCTTATCCTTCGCGCTCCGCGCCTCGCGCCGCCGCATCGACTCCTGCAAAATCCGCTTGCGTAGCCGGATGTTTTCGGGAGTCACCTCAACCAACTCGTCCTCGGCGATGTACTCCAGGCACGCTTCGAGCGACATCTCTTTGGCGGGCTTGATCTGCATGTTGTCGTCTTTGCCGCCGCGGGTGCGGACGGCGGTGAGTTGTTTGGACTTGATGGGGTTGGCGATGATGTCGTTGTCTTTGCAGTGTTCGCCGATGACCTGCCCTTCGTAGACCTGGTCGCCGGGCTTGACGAAGAAGAAGCCGCGGTCGTAGAGGCCATGCAACGCGTAGGGGGTGACCTGGCCGGTGTCGCTGGCGATGATGACGCCGGCGGGGCGTTTGGGCACGTCGCCGCGCATCGGCTCGTAGCGGAGCAGGTTGTGGTGCATGACGGCCCGGCCCTGGGTGGCGGTGAGCATCCGGGTCCGCATGCCGATCAGGCCGCGGGCGGGGATGGTGAACTCCATATGGATGTAGTCGCCGGCCCCGGCCTTGGGGTCCATGCTGACGATCTCGGCCTTGCGGTTCGTGACCAGGCTCATCACGTCGTTCTGGCATTCAGCAGGGCAGTCCACCACGAGCTGTTCGATGGGCTCACAGAGCTTGCCCTGGTGGTCGCCGTCTTCGGGCCGTTTGAGGATCACCTCGGGCTTGCCGACCTGCAGCTCGTAGCCCTCGCGACGCATGGTTTCGAGGAGCACGCCCAGGTGCATCATGCCACGGCCCGAGACCTTGAACTCGTCGCCACCCTCACCACGTTCCACACGCAGGGCGACGTTCGACTGCAGCTCTTTCTGCAGGCGATCGTAGACCTGACGGCTGGTGACGTATTCACCCTCCCGGCCGGCGAAGGGTGAGTCGTTGACACGGAAGGTCATGGTCAGCGTCGGCTCGTCGATCTCCACAGCGGGCAGGGCTTCGGGGCGGTCGGGGCAGGCGATGGTGTCGCCGATGTCGATCGGGTCGAGGCCGACCACGGCGCAGATGTCGCCGGCGATGACCTGAGGGACTTCCTTTTGCTTCAGGCCGTCGAAGGCGTTGAGCTTCAGGATCTTCTGCTGCTTGCCTTCGCCGACACGATTGATGACGGTGACCTGCTGCCCGGCGTTGATCCGCCCGGCGGTGACCCGGCCGATTGCGATTCGGCCGACATAGTCGGAGTACTGGATCGTGGTGACCATCATCTGCAGCGGGGCAGCCAGCGCTTCGACGCCCGAGGCGAAGCCGGCCGCGGCACCGCGCGACGAACCCTCGGCGTACGGCGCGGGGACGTGTTCGAGGATGGCCGAGTACAGCGCGAGCATATTGTCGGGGTGCTCAGCCCCTTTCATCCCGGCCTTCTCCAAGTCGTCCGACGCCCAGCCGTTCTTCGCCGAGCTGTAGACGATCGGGAAGTCCAGCGCATCGTCGGGGGCGTCCAGCTCGGCGAGCAGGTCGAAGACCTCGTTGATGACGTCTTCGGGTCGGGCGTTGGGCTTATCGATCTTGTTGATGACCACGACGGGCTTGAGCCCGATGGCCAGGGCTTTCTGCAGCACAAACCGGGTCTGGGGCATCGGGCCCTCGAAAGCGTCGACCACGAGCAGGCAGCCGTCGGCCATATTGAGGACGCGTTCGACCTCGCCGCCGAAGTCGGCGTGGCCCGGCGTGTCGATCAGGTTGATCCGGAGCCGCTCGCCGGCGTCGGTCTCGTACTCGATCGCGCAGTTCTTGCTGAAGATCGTGATGCCCCGCTCACGTTCCAGATCGTTGGAATCGAACACGAGGCCGTGCTGGCCGCCGGCCAG
>JBCCST010000064.1:0-20407 GCA_039199695.1 Planctomycetota bacterium
CCACACCCGGATTCCGGGGGCCGGGGGTGATGACGCCGGGGCAGTTGGGGCCGATGAGTTTGACGTCGGGGTAGGCTTGGAGGGCGTCCTTGACGCGCATCATGTCGAGGACGGGGATGTGCTCGGTGATGCAGCAGATCAGGGCGATGCCGGCGTCGGCGGCCTCGAGGATGCCGTCGGCGGCGAACGGCGGGGGCACGAAGATCATCGTGGCGTTGGCGCCGGTGGCGGCAACGGCTTCGGCGCAGGTGTTGAACACCGGCAGGCCGTTGGCGTCGGTTTGGCCGCCTTTGCCGGGGGTGACGCCGCCGACCATCTGGGTGCCGTACTGGAGGCAGCCGGTGGTGTGGAACTGGCCGGCGGAGCCGGTGATGCCTTGGCAGATGACTTTGGTGTCGGCGTTGACGAGGATGCTCATGGTGGTCTTTGCGGGTGGGGTTGCGGGAAAAAGGGAGGGAAGCCGCGTAAGCGGGCGGGCATCGTAACATTCTGGCGGCGGGTTGGGGGCCGGATCGGGTAAGTCTTGAGGGAAGGGATGTGGCTGTTGGGTTGACGGGGGGAGTGCGCGTTCAAGATGCGTTGGCCGTGGCGGCCCCGGGTCGTTGACCCGGGGCTAAATTTTGGGGGCGAAGTAGACTGGGTGCGTGATGGACGACGCGGCGATTCAGTTGGGTGCCCGGTTGTTGGGCGAGATGGAGGAGCGTGGCGGCTTGCCGCGGCCGGACTGGGGGCGGGTGCAGGCGCGGTGGTGGGCGTTGCCACGGGAAGCGCAGCCCGCGGCGTGGACGGCGGTGGAGTGGGTGTGGCAGCACACGCTGGCCGCCGCGTGGGGCGGGGAGTTCCGCGTGGTCGAGCGGGGCGAGTGCCTGATGACCACGGACTTGCCGGAAGCGCAGGCGACGCGGGTGTTGGCGTTCATGGAGCGGGCGTTGCAAACGATCGAGCGCTGCCTGACGGGCTTGGGCTTGCCGGAATATTCCGACGGCGGGCCGGGGCTGGACGTGGCCGTGATATGCCGGCGGGTGGAAGATTATTTGGACTACATCAGCGACGTCTACGAAGAAGACCACTTCGGCGCGGTCAGCGCGGGCGTGTGTTTGCACCAAGGCTCGGTCCACGTCGCGGCGCACGGCTCGACGGCGGCGAAGCTCGAACCCGTGCTCGCCCACGAGCTAGCGCACAGCCGGTTGGCGAGTTTGGGCCTGCCGGTGTGGCTAGAGGAAGGGCTGGTGGTGCACCTCGAAAAAGCGGTGGTGCCGGGCGAGGCGTTCGCGGCGGACCTGCAGTTGGTGGCGTTGCACCGGGAGTTCTGGACGCCCGGCCGACTGGAGCGGTTCTTTACCGGTGATGTGTTTTGCGGGGCGGACGACGCGGAGGGCTTGCCGTACGCGTTGGCGTATCAGATCGTCGGCGAGCTGATGCGGGACGACGCGGGGAAGTTGGCGACGCTGTTGGAACGGTCGTCGTGGGAAGACGGGGGCGAGGCGGCGTGTCGCGCGATCTACAGAGTCGAGCCGATTGAGTTGATTCCCCGCTTCATCCGTGAGGCGGCCGAGGCGAACGCGGGCCACGATCACGAAACCGACGCGCCCGATGTGCCCGACAGCACGGACACAGCCGAAGAAGACTTGTTGGACGATTGACCTCTGAGACCACCCCCGGAAACCACGATGCCACGATGTGAATGGGCCAAGGGCGAGAAGTACGAGGCGTACCACGACGAAGAATGGGGCGTGCCGTCGCGTGACGATCGGCACCTGTTCGAGATGCTCATCCTCGAAGGCGCCCAGGCCGGGCTGAGCTGGTCGACGATCCTTAACAAACGCGACCACTACCGCAAGGTCTACGACCAGTTCGACCCCCAGAAAGTCGCACGGTACAGCGAGGCCAAGCAACAGAAGCTTCTCCAAGACCCCGGTATCGTCCGCAACCGGCTCAAGGTCGCCGCCTCGGTCCAGAACGCCAAGGCGTATCTCGCCGTGCAAAAAGAGTTCGGCAGCTTCGCGGAATACCTCTGGGGGTTTGTCGACGGCAAGCCGATCCAGAACAAGTTCAAATCCCTGAATGACATCCCCGCGAAAACCGAGCTTTACGACGCCTTGTCGAAAGACCTCAAAAAGCGCGGCTTCAAGTTCGTGGGTTCCACCATCGTGTACGCCCTGATGCAGAGCGTCGGCATGGTCAACGATCACGTGATCGACTGCCCGCGTCACAAGGTCTGCGCGAGGCTGGGCAAAGCCTTCGCCAAAACATGGAGTTGATTGTTCTTTTCGCTTTGCGCGCGGACTGAAGTCATCGCGATGGGTCATTCCAACCCAACCATTGCCATCCACCACAAGAACCGCTAAGTTGATCCCGCGTGCTTCGGGTGCGTCCGGTCTGCGGAAAGGGTTCAACCCACCTCTTGCTTCATCCAACCCTGGCCCTTCTTTCAGCCCGACTTGGCAGACGCCGGGCAAGCACGAAAGGAGGTCCTCCGTGACCACATCCGACCCCGCCCCCGGTTCAAATCCGAAGAAGCTGCCGCGCGATCCGTCCGTCGAACACCTGCGTAAGCAGGCCAAGTCGTTGTTGAAAGCCCATCAACGCGGCCTCGCCCCGGCGACCCAACGCGTCGCCGCGGTGTTCCAAGATAAGTCGATCAAGCTGACCGACGCCCAACACGTCGTCGCGGTCGAGTACGGCTTCCCGAGTTGGCCGAAGCTCGCGGCGCACGTCCGGTCTGTCACCGGTGACGCCGCGGACTGGCACCGCGACCCCAACGACAACCTGCCCAAGGCCGCCAACGACGGCGATAGGGCGCGGATCACAAAACTACTCGCCGCCGGCGACTTTACCCAACACGATCTGGACCTGGGCCTGGCGCGGGCGACGCACCAACACCTCGACATCGCGGCGATGCTGATCGAACACGGGGCCGACCCCAACGGGGAGTACGGCGGGAACTACGGCCCGATCCTGTTGGCTCCCTGCGAAGGCTGTAACGTCGAGGGGATCAGGTTCCTGTTGGAGCACGGCGCCGAACCAAACGCCGACCCCGACCGGACCACGAAGTACGCCAACCACAACACGCCGATGCGGATGCTGCTGGGCAGCTACATGCGTCCCGGAATGGACCGACGGCGTGAAGCGATCGATCTGCTGGTGGAGTACGGGGCCGACGTTCCGCCCGAGGTCGATGACATCGCGTGGACCATCTTCCGCGACGACGCTGAGACGTTGGGCATCCTGCTCGCCTCAGACCCGGGCCGGATCGCCCACCGGTTCCACGGGTTTGACTACGGCAACATCAAACTCGAGGGCGCGACCTACCTGCACCAGGCGGTCGAGTTTCAAGCTCAGCGGTGTGTCGACGTGCTCTGCGCCCGCGGCTACGAGCACGGCATCGAGATCAACACGAAGGCCGACACCACCACCGGCCCGATCGCCGACCGGCGAGACTTCCGCGGCGGCGGGCAGACGCCGATTTTCCATTGTGTCGCGTCGAACGGCGGCGGCAACTTCCCGATGCTCGAACACCTCATTCAGAAGTACGGCCGGTGGATCGACTTCACCGCCACCGCGACGATCCATATGTATTCGTGGAAGACCGGACGGGACGAAACACTCCGCGACGTCACCCCCCTGCAGATGGCCGAGGCCAACTTCAACCCGGACGACGCGAACCCGTGGTGGAAGACGCGCGACCGGGAACTGGAAATCCTGCGTCAACGTGATGCGCGCAGCGCGATGGAACGCGCGGTCGAGGCCGGCGACTTCCCGACCGCCACGGAGCTGATGGATCAACACCCCGAACACGTCGGCCCGCATCTCTGGGCGGCGGCGGTTCACGAGGCGCGGTCATTAGAGTTGGTCAACGAACTCCTGCGCCGCGGCCTCGACCCCAACGCCCGGGCCGACCCGCGGTCGGCGTTGGACCTGGCGTGCTACTTCGGCGATGTCGAGATGATCCAAGCCCTCGTCGCGGCCGGGGCTGAAGTGAATACGGTTAACGCTCTCGGCGAACGGCCCGCGGACTTGCTGGGGCGTTACGAACCGATCGACGACGCGACGCGGGTGGTCTGCCGTTCGGCATTGGGGCTGCCGAACGATTAGGATCGCCGCTTTGCTCAGTCACTCCGAGGATGATCACCATGATGACGCGCTCCGAGCCGATCCTTCCCGCCCGTGATTTGCCGGCGACGCTGGCGTTCTACCGCGACGTGTTGGGTGGGGAAGGCGAATGGAGCTACGGCGACCCCGCGGGGTTTGGCGGGGTCCGCCTCGACGGCAAACAACTCTTGTTCGAGTTGCGGCTCGACCTGGACTACCCGCTCCGCGGACACACGCACATGCTGTTTGCCGAAAACCTCGAGGCGTGGCACGACCGGCACGTCGCGGCGGGTGCTCCGATTATCGATCCGATCGCCGATCGGCCTTGGGGGCTGCGGGAATACGCGGTCGAAGACCCCAACGGCGTCCGCCTGCGTTTTTGGGGCTTGCCGCAATACCAAAAGCCGCCCGAGGCCACGGATGCGATGCCCGGGTCCATCCGTATCGAGCCACGCACGCCGACCGCGGCGGAGTACCAAGCTTTGCGGCAAGCGGTGGATTGGCCGCAGATTACCGATCACCAAGTCTGGCTGGAGACGACCCGCTACGGCGTGGTGGCGGTGGACTCGGACGCCGGCCAGACCGTGGGGATGGCCCGTGCGGTGGCCGACGCCCATGGCTGGGTCAGCGTGTGGGATGTGGTGGTCCACCCCGACTACCAATCCAAGCGTATCGGCAGCGCGTTGATGGACAACCTGCTCCAGCAAATCCGCCAGAGTTCCCCATCGGGGACGAAAGTTTTTCTGTTTACTTTCCACCACCGCTTCTACGAGCGCTTGGGCTTTGAACAACAGGGCTGCAGCGTGGTCACGTTGTGACCTGGGCTTTGGCCGGTTGGCAGGGCTTCAATACCCCGGCGGCAGGCGGTCGTCGTCTTCCTCGTCGTCGAAATCGTCGCTCCCCGAGCTGTTTCCGGCGGCCGGGGCGTCGTCGGGGTGGTGGCCGACTTCGACGGTGATGCGGGAGCGGATGCCGCCACGGCCCTTCCACTCGGTGACGATCTGCATCCACAGCGGGTCCATCGCGCGGTCGAGGTCCTCGGCAATCTTGTTCGTGACCGCTTCGTAGTAGATACCTTCGTTGCGGAAGCTCTGGTAGTAGAGCTTGAGGGATTTGAGTTCGATGCAGCCGTCGCGGGGGACGTACTGGAGGATGACGCTGCCGAAGTCGGGGTGGCCGGTCTCGGGGCAGACGCTGGTGAACTCGTCGGAGATATGTTCGATGACGAACGACCGCCCCGGGTTGGGGTTGTCGAAACACTTGAGCAGGTCGCGGTCGGGCATAGTGATCAGGGGTTGGGAGTTGGGGATTAGGGAATAGGGAAGGATCAGAATACTAGATCGATCACCGAGCGTTGAACGCGTGACGGTAAACTTTTCTTTTGCCTCAGCCCAAGACCGAAATCCCAATCCCCAACTCCCACCTGTTATCATCACCCGCATGAGCCAACCCATCACCGAAGACGACGTCCGGCAGGTCGCCAAGCTCAGCCGGCTCGCCCTCTCCGACGACGACATCAAGCACTTCACCGGCCAACTCGCCGCGGTCCTGGGCTACGTCAGCAAACTCAACGAACTCAACGACCAACTCGAAGGCGTCGAACCGTTGTTCCACCCGTCGGACCACCACAGCGTGATGCGCGACGACGTCGAACAGCCGGGCCTCACCCCGGACGAAGCGTTGGCCAACGCACCCGCCCGGCAGGACCACTTCTTCAAGGTGCCGAAAGTCCTCGGCGACGGCGGCGGGGCGTGATTTTTTCCGGTTAGCCCCGGGCTTTGCCCGGGGGCGGGAGTGATGGAAAAGCAAGCCCACGGGCAAAGCCCGGGGCTAACGGCTCAAAACCACGGAACGTGTGCATGCCCAAAGAATCAATCCCCCCCACCCTCGGCATCGACCTCGGCGGCACCAACATCCAGTGCGGCGTGGTGACCGACGGCAAGGTCGGAACCCGCGACGACACCAAAACCAAGGCCGCCGAGGGCTCGGACGAAGTCATCAAACGCATTGTCAAGTTATGCGACAAAGTCCTCGAAGAAGCCGAGCTCAAACGCAAAGACATCGGGGCGCTGGGCATCGGCGCCCCGGGCGCGATCAACATCAAGAAAGGCGAGGTCATCAAAGCGGTGAACCTCGGCTGGTCCGACTTCCCACTCCGCGACATCCTCGAAAAGGAGTTGGGCTTGCCGGTGGTGGTGGACAACGACGTGAACGTCGGCGCGTGGGGGGAGCATCAGGCCGGCGCGGGGAAAGGGTTCGATGACCTGTTTGCAATCTTCGTCGGCACGGGCATCGGCGGCGGGTTGATCCTCAACCACCAGATCTACCACGGCAGCAACCACACCGCCGGCGAGATCGGCCACACCTTGTTGCGAGCCGACGCGGGCCTCGGCCGACGCAGCGTCGAAGACCTGGCCAGCCGAACCAATATCGTGAACTTGTTGGTTCAATTGATCGAAGGCGGCCGAGAGTCGATCATCCCCGAGTTGGTCGACGGCGACTTTTCGAAGATCCGTTCCAAGGTGCTCGGCCAGGCGATCAAGAACGAAGACCCGTTGACCATGGAAGTCGCGCACCGCGCCGCGACCTACGTCGGCATGTCGATCGCCAACACCGTGACCCTGCTGAGTCTGCCCTGCGTCGTGGTCGGCGGCGGGGCGACCGAGGCGATGGGCAAGACGTGGATGAATTGGATCCGCGAAGCGTTCGACGCCTACGTCTTCCCGCCGGAATTGCGGTCGTGCAAGATCGTCGCCAGCGAACTGGAAGACGACGCGGGCCTGCTGGGGGCCGGGCTGTTGGCGGCGAGCGCGATCCCGTGACCCGGCCGGGGCAAAAAATAGTTATCCCCAAAGTCCGATAGCCAAAAATAGGTCTTTCGTAAACCCCGCTGAGAGCATAGAATGTGAAGATAGGTTGACTTTCGTCCTGGATCAGGGAAATCCTTCGGGCTAAAAATTGATGGTTATCCACCCGGGCAGGCGATAAATTCAGTATTAACAAGCTTTCTCCCCTCCGCCCCGTTGTCGCTTTAGCGGCAGCGGGGTTTTTTCAGGTCCGGACACGCCTGCTCTCGGGAAAGATCGCGGCCAACGGCTGCTATTCGTACGGGTTTGGTGCGACATAAACCCTTGTGATGCAAGGGTCTGGCGATTTTCTTACACTGACAAAGCCGCGTCGCCCGGGCGTGGCTGGAACGCCCCCACTCTGCCGAGATTGCCATGCTTGTGTTTGCCCCGCTGCCGCGTGACGCCGACGAAACCCGGACCCCCCTGACCCCCGCGGTGGTGAAAAAACTGGTCCAGGCGGGGCTGGACGTCACCGTCGAGCCGGGCCTGGGCGAGAAATCGTTTATCGGCGACGAGCAACTCACCGACGCCGGGGCGACGCTGGCCGGCGAGGGCCATCGGGCCTGGGAAGACGCCGACGTGGTGGTCACTATCGGCCCGCCGACGCCCGAGCACATCCGACGCATGCGCGAAGGCGCAGCCCTGGTCGGGCTGTTGTCGCCGACCTCGGAACACGACGTCGTACGCGCCGCGGCCGAGGCGAAGGTCTCGTCGCTGTCGCTCGAGTTCGTGCCGCGTACCAGCCGGGCGCAAGCGATGGACGTGTTGTCCAGCCAGGCGAACCTCGCGGGTTACAAGGCGGTGCTGCTGGGCGCGGCCCACTGCCCGAAACTCATGCCGATGATGATCACCGCGGCGGGCACGCTCAGCCCGGGACGCGTGCTGGTTGTCGGCGTCGGCGTCGCGGGCCTGCAAGCCATCGCGACCGCCAAGCGGCTCGGCGCGATCGTCGAAGCCTACGACGTGCGGCCCGCGACGAAAGAACAAGTGCAATCGCTCGGGGCAAGGTTTGTTGAATTGCCCAACGCGGGTAGCGGGGAAACCGCAGGCGGGTACGCCAAGGAGCAGACCGATGAAGAACGAAAGCAGCAGGCCGAGCTGATGGCCAAACACGTCACCGCTTCGGACGTGGTGGTCACCACCGCCGCGGTCTTCGGCAAAGCGCCGCCGCTGCTCATCCCCGCCGACGTCGTGGCGAACATGAAACCCGGCAGCGTGATCGTCGACCTCGCCGCAAGCACCAACGACGGCCGGGGCAACTGCGAACTCACGCAGCCCGGCCAAGTCGTCACCACCGACAACCAAGTCACCGTCGTCGGCACGACCAACCTCCCCGGCACCCTCCCGGTCCACGCCAGTTCGGTCCTGGCCAACAACATCCACGCTTTGCTCGACACCCTCATCGCGCAGCCGCCGGCGAACGAAGACGGCGAAGCCGAGAGCAGCAACGCCCCCGCCCAAGGCCCGTCGCTGAACATCGACCTCGACGACGACATCCACGTCGGCGCCCTGATCACGCACGCCGGCCAGATCGTCAACGATTTGGTCAAAGACCTCATCAACCCCGTTTAGCGGGCGATCGAAGATCGCCGTGCATGCCCCTGGAATCCCCGCCCGAAAACAACACAACCACCACCCCGCGCGGATCTGCGATCCGCGGCTAAACGCCAGAGAGTTCCGTCATGACCTACCCCTTCACCCTCGCCTCCGCCGCCCCCAGCGCCTTCGTCATCGGCATCGTCGTCTTCGTCCTCGCGGTCTTCATCGGCTTCGAGCTCATCGCCAAGGTGCCGTCGCGTCTGCACACCCCGCTGATGTCCGGCAGCAACGCCATCTCCGGCATCACCATCGTCGGGGCCCTGCTCTGCAGCTACTCCGGCAGCGTCTTCGGCGTCATCCTCGCGTTCCTCGGCATCGTCTTCGCCACCACCAACGTCGTCGGCGGCTACCTCGTCACCAACCGCATGCTCAAGATGTTCCAGCACAAAGACCGCAACTGACCCCTGCCGCCAAACCGTTAAGCGGGCGATCGCAGATCGCCATGTTTCTGGAAAACCAACCCCGCCCCAAACTCGCAACCACCCACCCGCGCGGATCTGCGATCCGCGGCTAAACCAAAACGCAAGGCCACCCCATGCCGCCCCTCCTCGCCACCCTCGGCAACGACGTCATCAACCTCTTCTACCTCCTCGCGGCGGTGTGCTTCATCTTCGGCCTTAAGATGCTCGGCCGGGTCGAGACCGCCGCCAAAGGCAACGCCGTCTCGGCCGTGGGCATGCTGCTCGCCACCGTGATCACGTTCTTCTACATCACCGACGGCACGTGGTGGAGCATCCTCTGGATCGTCCCCGCCCTCGCCCTCGGCGGCGTCGCCGGCACCGTCATGGCCAAGCGCGTCGAGATGACCCAGATGCCCCAGATGGTCGCCCTGCTCAATGGTTTCGGCGGGATCGCGTCGATGCTGGTGGCGCTAGCGGATTATTTCAATACCTCGAGCAAAGTAGAAGCCGTTCTTGATAGCCTCAAACAAACTTATTACAGCGCCGGACTTATCCCGCCTGATGTAGCCGAGTTGGGCCAAAGATTCCCAGATTTATCTGATGTCACCGCACTCAATTTAGGTCTGCAATCACCATCGATCATGTTTGCCACCGGGCTCGCCGTGGTCATCGGCTCGGTTACGTTCACCGGCTCGATCATGGCCTTCGGCAAACTCCAGGGCGTCAAGTGGGCCCCCGACCAACCGGTACAACTGCCCGAACAAAAGTGGATCGTCTTCGGCGGGCTCGGGTTTCTCGCGTTGATGATCCTGTTCCTCATGATCTGGCCCAGCGGTTGGCCGTGGGTGTTGCTCATGACGCTGGTCGCGTTGGGCCTTGGCGTCTTGCTGGTCATCGGTATCGGCGGGGCCGACATGCCCGTGGTCGTCGCGCTCCTGAACAGCTACTCCGGCGTCGCCGCGGCGATGGCGGGCTTTGTCCTCAACAACTACGCCCTGATCATCACCGGCTCGCTCGTCGGCAGCTCGGGCCTCATCCTCACCAACATCATGTGCAAAGCCATGAACCGCTCGCTCATGAACGTGTTGTTCGGCGGCATGGGCGCCCCCGGAAGTTCGCAAGCGACGGCGCAAGGCGGGTCAGAAGTCCAGGGCACCGCGACCGAATCCAGCGCCGAAGACGCCGCCATCGTGCTCGAAGCCGCGTCTTCCGTCGTCGTCGTCCCCGGCTACGGCATGGCCGTCGCCCAGGCCCAACACGCCGTCAAAGAGTTCGCCGCCGAGTTGGAGAAGAAAGGCATCAGCGTCACCTACGCCATCCACCCCGTCGCGGGCCGTATGCCCGGGCACATGAACGTGCTGCTCGCCGAGGCCGGCGTCGAATACGACGTGCTGCTCGACCTCGAACCCGCCAACGCGAAACTCGAAACCGCCGACGTCGCCCTCGTCATCGGGGCCAACGACGTGACCAACCCCGCCGCCCGTCACGACCAGACCTCGCCGCTCTACGGCATGCCGATCCTCAACGTCGACTCGGCCCGCACCGTCTTCGTGATCAAACGCTCGCTCAACCCCGGCTTCGCCGGCATCCAGAACCCGCTCTACTTCCAGAACAACACCCGCATGGTCTTCGGCGACGCGAAGAAAGTTGTGACCGATTTGGTCAACGAGTTGGAACAGATCTGACCCAACGCGCGCTTCACCCAAGTTGTTTAGCGGGCGGCCCGAAGGTCCCCGCGTTCGGTCGCCCCCGCCCCAAGCGAGACGCTGCGCGTCACCCGCTAAACGCGATATCTATTCGTAGTCCCGGAAACAAGAAACTTCAACCCGCAGCTTCACCCGGCGAAACGCCGCACCCTTGTGCCGGGTGACGAGTTCGCGTTCCAGGCCTTCACGCAGCCGACGATCGATCTCGTACAGCCGGGCGCTCGAGTCCACCGCGACGTTCAACACGCCGCGCTGCAGCGACTCCAGCCGGGTGCCCACCGCGACCTCATCGGGCAAGAGTTCGTTCCACAACTCGGCCAAGTCGCCGAGTTGCTTGAACGGCCGGGCGACTTCCCGTTTGAATTGATCGGCCAAGAACCCCAGCGACAGGTCCGGCTCGGGCCGAACCCGCTGCTCACGCAACGCCTCGACGTGTCGGCGGGCGGTCTGGTCTCGGGACGATTTAGACATCGGTTCCATGATATCCGGTCGCGTTAAGCCGCTCGCGGCCGGGCGATCCCAAGTACCACACTTAGCCGCAAGCGGCCGCCGCAAGTCAGACCTGGTTTACCGTTACCCCTCAAATCGCCGATACTCTGGACATGAACATCATCCTCATGGGCTACCGCGGCAGCGGCAAGACATCGATCGGTAAGAAAATCGCCGGCCAAACCTGGAAAGACTTTGTCGATACCGACGCCGAGGTCGTCAAGCGTTTCGACGGCCGATCCATCGCCGACATCTGGGAAACCGACGGCGAGCCCGCCTTCCGCGCCGCCGAGGTCGAGGTCGCCGCCGAGTGCTTGCAACGAGACAACCACGTCATCGCCCTAGGCGGCGGCACCGTGATGCAGGACGGCGTCGCCGAGTTGATCCAAGCCGCGCCCGACGCCAAGCGGATTTATTTGAGTTGTAAGCCCGCCGTACTGGCCGAACGCATCGCCGCCGACGCCGCGAGTTCTGCGGCCCGCCCCTCGCTCACCGGGACCGCCGCGGCGGGGAGCGTCGAAGAGATCACCGCCGTCCTCGAAGCACGCGACCCGGTTTACCGGGAGTTGGCCGACGTGACCTTCGACGTCAGCTACGTCGATCTCGCCGCGGCGGTGGCGTATCTGACGCGGCATCATCTTTAAGTGATGAGTGAGCAGTGAACAGTGATGAGTTCGCGGCCTTCTTCTCATCACTGGTCACTCGTCACTGATCAGTCGCCCGCTGCGGGCGCGATCGTCCCGAAGTACCGGTCGCCCGCGTCGCCGAGGCCGGGGACGATGTAGCCGTTTTCGTTGAGTTCGCGGTCGACGCCGGCGACGATGACGGGCACGTCGGGGTGGGCGGCCGTGAGGGTTTTGATGCCTTCCGGGGCGGCGAGAACGCCGACGAACTTGAGAGCCCGGCAGCCGCAATCTTTCAAACGTTGGACCGCGGCGACAGCACTTCCCCCGGTGGCGAGCATCGGATCGGCGACCAGCACCAAACCCTCGGCGATGTTGGTCGGCAGCTTTTCGTAATACGACTCGGGCTCGAGCGTGTCTTCGTTGCGGGCCATGCCGAGGTGGCCGACCTGGGCCCCGGGTAGTAATCGCAACATCCCGTCGGCCAAGCCCAAGCCCGCCCGCAGGATCGGCACGATCGTGATCGTCTGGTTGATCCGCGGCGCCTGCATCGTCTCCAACGGCGTGTGGACTTCGCGGTTGACCAACGGTACGTCGCGGATCGCTTCGTAAGCCAACAGGTGCCCGAGCGCTTCGACCGCTTCACGGAAACGCAACGGCGGGGTCTCGCGGTCACGCAGGTCGGTGAGCAACGCCTCGATCAGCGGGTGGTTAGCGAGCGTGACGTTGGCGGCATTGAGTTCGGGGTGGTCCACAACGATTCCCAATCAGGTGCAACTCGTTTCGACAGGCCTGCAGGCAGTCTACCTTCTCCGCCGCCGCCCATGCGGATAACCATCGCGGCAAGACCACCACTTCCGGGGGCGCTACGCGCATAAAAAAACCGAGCGACGCGGAATAATGAAAAGAAAATAACAAGGGGGTATGCGTTGGCGTGCGCTCGGTCGGGGAAAACTCACCCTGATACGGTTGTACATCTCGTCGGTTGGGCCTCCTTTCGGGGGTAAAGAGTCGATGCCTGTCTATCACAATTATCGGGCAACCACGCTTGCGAATCAAGGAAAATTTAGCCCCGGGTCAATGACCCGGGGCCGCCACGGCACACGAAACTCCAAGGAATTCACGGCGCTGTTGCGAATACCGTCACTGGGCCGACGGCACCACCACCAACACCGTCGGCGACTCGCGCGGCCCCAGATGCTTCCACTCCGCGACCAACCGTTGGAGGCGGGCCGTCGTCACGCCGGCGTCGAAGCCGTAGGTCGCGTGCAACCGATCGAGTTCGCTGTAACCCAACCATAAATGCGTGACGCCAACGGCTCGCATTCGACGGGCCAACGCTTCGGGATCGTCTTCCCCCAAGCCTTCCGGCGGCAACATCGTGGTGATCGGCGACCCATCGAACGCACTGGCGTACACCATGTCGCGGTCGATGTAGAACAGCGACTGGTTGTTGCCCACGACCATAACCCGGCTGTCGCTTGGCAACGCGTTGAGCGGCAGGTCCTGCAGCGTGCCGTTGCCGTGGGGCCGCGGCAGGCCGTCGACCAGGAACCATAACGGGGCGCTTAGGCGTTGGCCGTCGGGCGTGGTGAGTAGCGTGGTTTGCGACCACGTCGTCGTCAGCGCGACCACCGCCAGCACCACCGCGACCACGCCCGCCGTGAGCCCGCCGACGGTGAGATGGCTACCGATCTTGAGCCGGTCCAACGCCCCAAACAGCAAGCCCGCCGCAGCGCACAACGGCACGATCGCCACCACGAGAAACCGGCTCTGCAGGTGCGTCATCGACAACCACCACACGAACTGGCCGAGCAATACCGCCGAGAGTGCTGCGGCGAGCCAACGCGTTTCTCGCTTCACGAAGCCGACGACCAAACCCAAGCCGGCCGCGAGCCACAAGACGGGGAGCCCGCCTTCTTGAGCGAACCGCGCGATGTTCTTTGATTCGCGCGGTGTCTCGCGGCCGCCGAGTGCGCCGTAGCCCGTGTTGCCGATCGCTTGACGCCACACCGCGGTCAGCCGCTCGCCCCACGGCTCGTCGGGCATGTGCGCCGCGTCCCAGCGTGCCGCCCGCGCTTCGTCCCAGTGGCCGTAGCCCAACGCCTCGCCGGCAAACGGAAACGCCGGGTTGCCCGTCCACGCCGCGTTACGCACCAGATACGGCGACAACACCGCGAACCCCACCGCCACGCACAACACTGTCGGCCCGATCGCCTGCTTCCACGGCCGATCCTTCAACAACCGCCACACCAACACCGCGCCCAACGGCAGCGCCACCGTGAACGCCGCCGTCAGCTTCGCCAACGTCGCCGCGCCCGCCAACCACCCGACCGCCAGGCCGGTGCGTCCGCACGGACAGGCGTTCCCCGCGACCAAGCTCAACCCCACCGCCGCGAACGCGATCACCACCACCTCGTTGTACGCCATCGACCCGGTGACGATCACCCAAGGCACCAACAACACCAACACTCCCCCGGCCGCCGCCATACTTGGCCCAACGTAAGACCGCAGTAACGAAGCCACGCCCACTGCCGCGAGCAACGCAAACGACGCGTGGAACAGTTGGCAGAGGTAAACCGACGCGACCGGTTCTCCGCCGCGCATCGTCATCAACGCCGCGAACGCCGCCTCCATCAACCCCGGCAGGTAGGCGTACACGTTGTGTTCGAGTTCAGTCATCCCCCCCGCCGCGACCCACTCCCGGGGGATCTGCAGGTGGTAGCTCAGCACGTCGTACCCCAACGCCTCGACCCGCCAGATCGTGCCGGGCGGGCAGCACGCCGCGACGATCAGCAGGGCGAGGCCCGGAACGCCGAGCAGCCACCACGCGCTCGGACGAAAGCTCCAATCGGCATGGTCCGCTTGTCGTGACTTGATGATCTGTACCACGAGCAACGCTGCCCCGACGCCACACAAACCCCAAGCCATCCCGGCGTGGAACCCGATCACGAAACCCGCGACGTAGTTCAACAGCAGCAGCGCCGCCACGCCCACGCCGACCTGCGCGACGCCGCGTTGCCGCAGGGCGTACCCGTAGCCCGCGGCGCCCAGCCACCACGCCGCGAGCAAGGGCAACGCCTCGGCCACGATCAAGATCAACCCCGCCAAAGAGTTCGCCGACCCCGGCTCGGCCGGCGTGAGACCCCCCTGATGCACGATCCAGACGCACAACGCCAGCAACGCGAACGCCAAACCGAAAAACAATGTTGGGTGCAGGCCCGCAACCGCCGAACGGGAACCCACCTCTGCCGCCGTTGAATCCGGCGACTTTCTTGCATCAGTTTTCGCGGTGGATTCACGAGGCGAGTCCGGAGGAGATTTACTCATCGCCCGACGCCTCGTCAGAAGGCGGCGGCATTGGTGAACCCGAAGAGGGTACGTCTTCCAGATCGAATAACCGCCGCAACGCCGCGGCGTAGAAACTCGTGGGGGCCTTTTCGCCGTCGGCTTTCTTCTTATCGAGTTGGCTCAACGGTAGGTGAAGTACTTTGTTGATCAGCCGGTGCGTGTGTTCATCAAGCAAGCCCTGAATCTTTTCGTACTCGCCCGCCTCGTGCAGCGCCCGCATCTTGCGTTCGGTCCGCGCCCGTTCGTCGTCGCCGATGGCCAACAACTTGCCGCGGAGTTGCCGCACCAAGACGCCCAGGTCCTGATGTTGGGCCGCGCCCACACATCGCTCGGCCGCTTCGCGCACCATCACTTCGCACCGATCGATCTTCTCACGCCGACGCGGCACGTCGGCCAACGCCGCATTCAGATCGTCGATGTTGTAGAGGTACACGTTGGGCAGTCCGCCGACCGCGGGCTCCACGTCGCGCGGCACCGCGAGGTCTATCAAAAACAACGGCCGGTGCCGACGGCGACGCAGCAGCTTCTTGAACCGCGCCGCGGTGATCACCGGCTCGGCCGCCGCGGTGCCCGTCAGGATGATGTCCGCCTCGACTAAGACTTCGTCCAACTCTTCCCACGGCCGAGCACCGCCGGCGTGTTTTGACTCCGGCGTCGATCCCAGGCCCAACGCATCCGCGAGCGCCAGGCCCGCGGCGGGCGTGCGGTTGACGACCCACGTCTTGCCGGGCGATTTGGTGAGCATCCGCTGGAGCGTGGCTTTGGTGATCTCGCCGGCCCCCAGGCCCGCGACGGTTTTGTCGGTGAACGATTCGAACAGGTTGCCGGCAAATTCGACGGCCATCGAACTCACCGACTGCTGCAACGCCGCGACGCCGCTCTGCTGGTGGGCTTGTTTCACGTCGCGCAACGCGCTCTGGAACACGCGGTTGAGCGCGGGGCCCACGGTGTCGGCCTGCTGGGCCGCGTCGTAGGCCCGGCGGACCTGGCCGATGACCTGCGTCTCGCCCACGGCCATCGCGTCGAGGCCGGCGGTCACGCGGAACAGGTGGTGCACCGCGGGCTGCTGCTCGCGGTGGATCGACGACGCGGTGATCACGTCCAAGTCCACCCCGGTCTGCTCGGCGAGGAACCGCCGGAGCGTGTCGATCGACGGCTCGGCGTGGCTCGGCCGGGCGACGTACAACTCCGTGCGGTTGCACGTCGAAAGTAAGACGGCTTCCCCCCCGCCCCCGGAATTTTTCGCGCCACTCCCCAGCGTGCTGGGCGAACCGAAGCGATCGCGGAACGCGGCCAACACGCTCGGCAGCCGTTCGGCGTTGATCGCCAAGGCTTCGCGCAGTTCGACCGGGGCGGTGCGGTGGTTGATTCCCAAAAGCAGGAGTCGCATCAGGCGCTACCCCCCGTCACGATCCCGTAGACCACGAGCAACAACAGGAAACCGCCGATGGCCAGCCACGCGGCGCGGCGGCCGCGAAACGCGGTGGCGTAACGCACGTTCATCACCAACGCAAACACCAGCCACGCGGCGAACGCCGTCACCACCTTCGGCGATGACCACCAACCCGGGCCCAGCACGTCCGAGTCGTGGCGGAGGATCACCACGCCCGAGATCAACCCGAGCGTGAGCAACGCAAAGCCCAGCGTGGCCGACTGGGTGATCACCCGCTCGAGCGATTCGAGGCTGGCCATCCGCAGCAAGCCGCGCGGGTTGCGTTTGGTTTTCAGTTGCCGCGCCACGACCAGATACATCACGCCCGCCACCGCCGCCACGGCACAACCCAACGTGCCCAGGTAAACCCCTGCGAGGTGGACCGCGGTCCACACGGGGCTGAGCGAATCGATGTTGAACGGCCGATACGTCCACGCCGAGGCGCAGATCGCCCAAGCCAGGATCAGCGTCAACAACGGCAGGATGAACACGGCCAACCCGCCGAGGCGTGGCCGGCTCTGGATGTAAAGCCCCACGCCGGCCAGCAGCGACGCGATGAGTAGTAGCCCGTCGACGTGGGCCGAGAGCGGGTTCCATCCGTGCCCCTCATTCATCCAGCGGAAAATGAGCAGACCGGCCGCGCCGGCCGCGATGATCCCGACCAACAGATTGAGCAGCGCTTTACTTGGGCGACGCGCATCATCGACGGGCTCGGAGGCGGCTTCGGCCCCGGCCTGACGCACTTCCAGGGCCATCGTGGTCCGCAGCCGCACGATAGCCACCACCGAGGCGGCGGCGGCCAGCAGCGTGAGCAAAACGAGGATCGAATTGGTGAGCGTTTGCGGCATCGTGGTCTGGGGTCAGTCGTCGGCCCGGCCCTCGGCGACGGCTTGCAGGTGCACCCGCAAGCCCGAGACGCCTTGCTCCTTAAGGGTCTGCATCGCCGTGTCGTCGGCGAGTCGGCGGAGGCGTGCGGCGCGGGTGGTCGCGTCGTCGATCGAGCATTGGATTTTACCACGCCAAGGCCGGGCCTCGGCGAGCAGGGTGATCCAATCGTCGTCCAAGACCGCCAGCAGATCGCCACGGATTCGCTTAGCCGCGGCGGCGGAGGTGTGGGCCGTGTCGACGGCCACGGTCAAGGGTCCGCGGCGGTCGTGGGCCATGACGGTGAAGTCCCCGCTCCCCGCGTCATCCGCGCGGTTGATCAACACGCCCGACGCCTCGGCGTCTTCGGCGACGCGGTGATTGACCTCGGCCCGGTCGGTGGCGATGACCACGAGAAACGCGCCGTCGAGATCATCGGTCTGGTAGCCACGCTCGCGGCGTTCGATCAGCAGGTCGTCGAGTTTGTCATGCATCTCTGGAGCGACCACGACGACTTGGGCCCCGCCGGCCACGAGCGAGGCGGCCCGCCGCGCCGCCACCGCCCCGCCGCCGACCACGACGCAACGCCGGCCCGCGACTTGGAGCATGACCGGCAGAGCCGGCGGGTGATCGGTGGGTGATTCGTTGCGCATCGGGATAGTGTAGTCGGTCGACCTGACCCACGAAAAACGGCGGGCCCCGGAGAGCCCGCCGTGATGCGGAAGCGGTCGTGTACTGGGTGGTTGTGCCTCAGGGCAACCCAATTGGACTCAGCGCGACTCCACCATCTTCGGATCGACCTTGAACTTGCCAACCAGGCTTTGCAACCGCTCGGCCCGCTCGGAGAGCTGCTGGGCGGCGACGGCGGCCTGGTCGGTGCCGTCCTTGGATTGCTGGGTCACCGCGGCGATGGCCTCGACGTTGCGGGCGACCTCTTCGCTGGTGGCCGACTGTTCTTCGGTGGCGGCGGCGATGGACTGAATCATGCCGGCGACTTCCCGGGCGTTGCTGACGATCTGGGTCAGGCTACGGCCCGCGTCGGTGGCTTTGGCGACGCCCGATTCGACCTGGGCGCTGCCGGCGTTCATACGCTCGACGGCGCTGCTGGTCTCGGTCTGGATCGCTTGGATCGAGGCTCCGATTTCTTCGGTCGCCTGAGTCGTGCGGTCGGCGAGTTTACGAACCTCGTCGGCGACGACGGCGAAGCCGCGGCCGTGCTCGCCGGCCCGGGCCGCTTCGATCGCGGCGTTGAGGGCCAGGAGGTTGGTCTGGTCGGCGATGTCGTTGATGACCTCGATGATCTCGCCGATCTGCTCGCCGCGTTTACCGAGCTCGGCCACGCTCTTGGACGAGGCGTCGACTGCTTCGCGGATCGCGTTGATCTCGCCGATGGTCTGGTCGACGACTTCGCCGCCTTCGGTCGCGGCTTGGCCGGACTGCTCAGCGTTGTTGGAAGCTTCGGCGGACTTGCGGGCGACTTCGATCACGCTGGCCGACATCTCTTCGACCGCGGCGCTGATCTGGGTGACCTGCGAAGTCTGCTCCTGCATGCCGGTACTGATCTGCTCGCTGCTGGCGGCGATCTGGGTCGAGGCGGCGGCGACCTCGGAAGTGGTCGTCGAGACTACGGCCATGACGTCGTGGATGCGTTGGACAAACTGGTTGAACCAGCGGCCGAGCTGGCCAAGTTCGTCGTTAGACTTAACCTCGATGCGTTGGGTCAGGTCGCCTTCGCCCTCGGCGATGTCACGGATACGTTCGATGAGTTGCTTGACGGGCCGGCCGAACATCAGCGACAGCAGCAACACGAACACCGCACCCGCGGTCACCACCATCGGAACGGTCCAGATCATGCCGGTGCCGATAAAGCCGGCGACTTGCGACTCGACCGGGGCCATGGGCATGGCGACGTGGTAAGCGCCGTGGACGTAGTTGTCCGGCCAGTTCTCCATGGGGAAGCCGAGGATGTCTTTGCCGTCGCCCGTGGGGCTGGTGGCGGGATCGCCGTGACAACCCATGCAGCCCGCGGCGTCGGTGACGCGGATGGCCCGCATGTAGTGCAGCTTGCTGCCTTCGGGGTCGCTGTCGTCGATGCGGCTGATGGTGTCGCCTTCACCGGACTTGGCCTGGGCGTAAAGGTCTTCGAGGAGCGTACGGCTGAAATCGCTGTCCGGTTCGTTCTCGGGGTTACGCGTTTCGAAAGAGCTGATGCGGAAGTCGATGTTCTCACGCTCGGCGGCGTCGCCGGCGGCTTTCCAACCGACGACGACGGGAACCGTGTTGAAGATTTTGGCTTCCTTGTACGAACGCCCCTCGGCTTGGACCTGCTTGAGGTCGGCAAGTAGAGCTTCTTTGTCGAAGGCTTCGTTAGCGTGCAGTTGAGTGGCGGCGAAGTCCTTGGCGGCGTCGGCGGTCGCGGTAAACGCCGCGGCCTTGTCGACCAAGGCTTGCTCGGCCGAGTTGCGGAAGCCGTTCACAAAGACCACGTAATTCACGGCGACGACGCCGATCAACACCAACGCCGCGATCGCGACGATCCGGGTGGCCAACCCCAACGACTTGATTCGATTCAAAAGCTTCATATCCCTGGTTCCTGCAACGCTTGCGGTTCGAGAAGTGACAACAAAGGTCACGCAAAGCATCGGAACACGTCGGGAATGCGTTTAGGCCCGGTCGGGCTTTTGCGGAACACGAAACTCCTGCTTCGAACCTACGGCGGATGGTTTGGACGTTATTCACAGCGGCCCGCCGATAGTCCGCCGTGCACGGAAGCCTGGGCGGCACCACCCGTGACCGCCGTGACGGTTGTGGATGTTTATCAAACGCCAAAATTTTTTTGCTGATTCCTGTGCTCCGGACCCGTTATCAGGACGCGACAGACTCGAAACCCGAACGAGAGGCTAAAATGTCGCGATGGCTGACCTCTGGGAAGACCGACGCGCGAAACACCGGCGGGCCGCCGAGCCGCTGGCGGTGCGCATGCGCCCCCGGACGCTCGACG
>JBCCST010000065.1:0-20299 GCA_039199695.1 Planctomycetota bacterium
CACCGAAGTCGCCATCATGTCGCTGGCCGATATCGCCCAGTGTGAGTCCGTCCGCGTGGCGGGTGACGACCTGGACGAGTCGATCATCAACCACATGAAGAAGGCCTACAACTTGATGATCGGCGAGCAGACCGCCGAAAAAATCAAGATCCAGATCGGCTCGGCCGCGCCCGACGGCGACGAGACCAACATGGAAGTCCGCGGCCGCGACATGATCTCGGGCCTGCCCCGCAAGACCGTCATCACTTCCGAAGAAATCCGCGAAGCGTTGCAAGAGCCGCTGAGCTCGATCATCGAAACCGTGACCCGCACGCTCGAACGCTGCGAGCCCGAGCTCGCCGCCGACCTCGTGGACAACGGCATCGTCCTCGCCGGCGGCGGCGCCCTGCTCCGCGGGATCGATGTCGTGATCTCCAACGCAACGGGCCTGGACTGCCGCATCGCCGAGGACCCCTTGACCTGCGTCGCCCGCGGCACCGCCATCTACCTCGAACACCTCGAGGAATGGAAGTCGACCATGGAAAACGACATGGACGACATGTAAGAAGACACCGAGCAGGAAAGCCGTAGAGCAAAAGAGCAGGAAAAGGCTCGCCGACGTGTCTGTTTGATTTCCTGCTCTTCTGCTATCTGGCTCTCCTGCTCTAAATCCCCATGCCTGCACCCCTCCTCAGCTCGCAGCGGTTGTTACTGGCGATCGCCGGGGCCTTGGTGATCAACAGCCAGTTGCCGTCGTCCGTCGCGGGCTTGCCGGGCAAGGTGCTCACGCTGGTTGTGGACTTCGCCACGCTGCCGTTGCGCGGGCCCGTGTACAGCTTGGCGACGGACTTGGCCCAAGGCGACGCCCCCCCCGAGTTTGTCCACCCCGGCACCCCGACCACCATCGAGGAACTCCGCGACGCCTACGCCCAGAGCCTGGTCAAGATCGATCGGCTCGAGCAAGCCAACGATCAACTCAAGCAACAACTCGAACTGATCGAAGGCGTCCGCAACATCGACGCCCCCGACACCCGCCCGCTGACCGCAAAGGTCACCGCCTACCGCGACCCCGGCCCGCGCCAGGTGCTCACGCTCAACCGCGGCTCCCGCCAAGGCATCCGGTCCGGGATGACCGTGGTGTACAAAACCGTCCTCGTCGGCCGGGTCGTCGAGCCCGTCGGACCGTCGAACTCCAACGTCGAACTCGTCACCGGCCACGACGGCGGCCTGCAGGTCCGCGTCCGTCAAGACGGTTACGCCGAACCATTCGACAACATCCGCGTACGGCCCAGCGAAACCGACGACGAATACTTCGTCGCCGAGGTCCCCAAGGATTCACCGATCCGCACTGGCGCGCTGGTCTTGCTCGCCGACGTGGTCAACTACGCCGACGCCCCCGGCTTTCTACTCGGCGTGGTCGAACAGAAAATCGACTACACGCCCGACCCCGAGCTGCTGGATCAACTCCAGATCCGTCTCGCGTTGTTCGATACGCCCTTCCGGAAAGAAGTCGCGGTCCTGCTCCCCGAATCTGATGAGGGCGACGCCAACCCGTGAATTGGATTGTCTTTTCTATTACGGCGTACGTATTCTTCGCGCTCCAGGCCGGGCTCGAGCCCGCGTGGGCCGTGGGCGACGCGACGCCGAACCTGCTGCTCATCCTGGCGGTCTTCGTGGGCGTCTCGGCCCGCAAGCCGGCGGTGCCGTGGGCGATGCTGGTCGTGGGCGTCTTGCTCGACTTGATACCCGGCCCGCTCAAAGACCAGGGCGCCATCCTCGGCCCGCACGCCGTTGGCTACCTTGTCGGCGGATACGCGGTGCTGCAACTCCGCAACCTCTTGTTCCGCGAGTCGACGGTCACGATCGTCCTCATGGTTTTCGCGGTGGGCGGTTTCGCGGCGTTGGTCGAGACGCTGATCTACGCCCTGCGGGGCCTGCCTTGGCTGGCCAACCAGGGGCTGGGCTGGAGCACGACCGAACAGCTTTGGCGTCGGCTGCAGGAATTGATCTACACCGCCGCGCTGGCGGTTCCCGTCGGCTTGCTGTTGCAGAGCACCCGTAAAATCTGGGGCTTCACCGGCCGGGCGAAGAACGAACGGGTATTCTAAAAACGATGACCAAGCTGCGCGACGACGATCCCCCGCCCCCCGGCTACGAGGCCTGGCAACCCCGCATGGGCCGCGGCGGCAAACTGATGGCCTGGATAATCCTCGGCTTCATCGCCGCGGGTACCGCGCTGATGGCGTGGCAGGGGTTGGCAAGATGGTTGTAACGACTCAACCGTGTTGGACGTAATCGAAAACAATGACAGAGATTCTCAAGGTCATTGGAATCATGATCGCTGTTTCCGGCCTTGCGGTCGAGGGTTTAGCTATCCTTGCGATGTCGTATCACGCGGTACGTAAACACTTACCCGATCCATTTCTTCTTCAGACTTTGGGCTTTCTGCTTTTTGTCTTAGGTGCAGTTATGGCAATCGGCGTTGTCGCGTGGTCTAGGACGCTTCAGGAGGTTGCATCTCCGTAACCGTCCGGGTGCGCCTTGAACCACCGGTACGCGTCGGCGACCATCGTCTCGGTGTCCGTGATCTTGGCTTCCCACCCCAACTCCTCCTTGATCTTCCGGGGGTCGGCGTAAAGCGACGGCGGGTCGCCCGCCCGGCGGTCGCCGATCTCAACGGTGAAATCCACGCCCGTGACTTTCTTCACCGCGTCCACGATCTCGCGGACCGACATGCCGTTGCCGATACCCAGGTTGTAGAACAGCGTCTTGCCCGGCTCGAGCGCGTTCATGAGCAGCACGTGCGCATCGATCAGGTCGACGACGTGGACGTAGTCGCGGATGCACGTGCCGTCGGGTGTGGGGTAGTCGGTGCCGAAGATATAGGCCTTCTCGCGTTTGCCGGTGGCGGCTTCGAGGAGCACGGGGATGAGGTGGGTCTCGGGGGTGTGGTCTTCGCCGATGCGCCCCTCGGGGTCGCACCCCGCGACGTTGAAGTACCGGGGACAGGCAAAGGCGAACTCGGGGTTGGCCGCGGCGGTGTCCTTGAGGATCTGCTCGACCATGAGCTTGGACGTGCCGTAGGGATTGATTGGAAACTGTGGCGTATCTTCCGTGATAGGCATCTCTTCCGGCTCGCCGTAGGTCGCGGCGGTCGAGGAATGCACGATCTTGCTCACGCCGGCCTCGGCCATCGCCCGCAGCAGACACAACACCCCGGCGGTGTTGTTGTGGTAATACCCCAGCGGCTGCTCGACCGACTCGCCGACGTAAGTGAGCGCCGCGAAGTTCATCACGCACTCGATCTGATGCCCCCGGAAAATTTCAACGAGCTTATCGAAGTCGTGCAGATCGCCTTCGACAAAGCTCGCTTGATCGGGGACCGCCGCGCGGTGGCCGCGGTAGAGGTTGTCCATGACGACGACGGTGTGGCCGTCGGCGAGCAGGCGTTGCACGGCGTGGGACCCGATGTAGCCGGCACCGCCGGTGACCAGAACGTTCATGTGGTTAACTCCCGTAGACAAAATCGGATGGGCCAACCAGATTAGCGGATTACCCCCCGGAATGCCCCTTCGATCGCTCGGGCTTCTCTCGGCCGAGCCGGTCGACCAGCAGCGTCACCGTCAGGCCGAGTAGGATCAGTCCGACCGCCCCGCCGATCTGCGTAACGTTGGGTTTGAAGAACTCAGTCGGTACGTCATCCACTTCCACCGGTTTCAAGGAATCGTACAACCATACCCTGGCTGGCGACTCTCCGTCGTCCTCGATGAACGTATTGTCATCGATTGCTATGCCTAATTCGTGTGCACTTTCTAAATCAACCGGAACAACGGCTTGTCCTTTCAATGGTTTATGCCACGTTAAGCCGGCCATCTGTTGAAACGGCCAAAGCCCCACCACCGCGCCGAGCAACAACCCCAACAACACGCCCAGCGTCGCCTTCTCGAATCGCTCTAGCAACCACTTGAGCAGATTGCTCACACCCACGACGCCGAGAACGACCCCCAACCCCACGGGCAAAACGACCGCGAGGCCCACGCTCGTGAGGATTTCCAGGTCCTGGGTCTTTAGGCCGTCTTTGAACGCATCGACCCCCGCGAGGATCGGAACGTACACGCCCAGCACCAGCAGCAGATAGCCGCCGCTGACCCCGGGCAGGATCATCGCCGAAGCACCCGCGACGCCGGCGAGCAACATGAACACAAAGCCGGAGCGCTCGACGTCGCTGCCGCCGCCCGCCGATTGGTAGACCGCCAACGCCGCCATCGCCACGAAGCCGAACCCCGCTGCGATCCAGACCGACGCGTCGGCTCGGCGTCCGTTGGCCGTGATCAGCCGCCACACCACCGGCACCCCGCCGAGCGTCAGCCCGATGAACAGGCTGTACATCACCCAACGCTGGTTCACCACCAGTTCTTTCACCGGCCCCGCCAACAACACGATCGCCGCCAACGCCGCGGCGATCACGCTGCCCAAGACCACGACCGACGCCTTGTAGAACTTGAGCGTCGTGATCTCGCCGATCGCCGCGATAAACCGCGGATACACCCCCGCGGCCAACAACATCGTCCCCCCGCTGATGCCCGGCACGAGATTGGCCAACCCCATCAACACGCCCCCTACGCCGCCACGGATGGCGAGCGCGGGCAAGGCCGCGTCGGCGGCGGGAGATTTATCGGTCGCGTGGTCATCGGTGGGAGTCGTCATACCTCCACCCTATCGGCCAAATCTACGGTGGTGCTCTGAAAACTCAGACACCAAACACAGAGATAACCAAGGCATGCGTGTACGCTCAATCAGATGTCTTTGCCCAAGTCTTCACACGGCACGTCGGCGACGACTTCGCCCGGCTTCATCTCACCGCTACGGTAGCGCTGCCAATACGCTTGGAGCCGTTTCTTGACCAGCGGCGCCAGGATGATGCCGCCGAGGATGTTCGGCAAACCGCAAGCCAGCAGCATGGCGTCGGCCGAGTCGATGACCGACCCCAGCGACGCGACCGAACCGACAAACACACAGACCACAAAGACGAGCCGGAACACGATCACGCTGTCGATACCGAAGAGATAGCCCCAAGCCCGCTCGCCGTAGTAGCACCACGAGATCATCGTCGAAAACGCGAAGAGCACGATGCTGATCGTCAGGATTTCGGGGAACTGCAGCGTTTCCATGATCGGCCGTGATTCGAAGGCCGCCAGCGTCACGGCCGCGCCCGCCGCCCCGGGTTCGGCGTCGCTGTAGACTCCGGTGATGAGCACCACCATACCGGTCATAAAGCAGATGACGATCGTGTCGATGAACGGCTCGAGCGACGCGACAAACCCCTCGCGGATCGGCTCATCCACTTTTGCGGCCGAGTGCGCCACGGCCGAACTGCCGATACCCGCTTCGCTGGAGAACGCGGCGCGTTGGAACCCGACCATCATCGCGCCGATGACGCCGCCCAGCCCGGCTTCCGGAGCCCAGGCGTTCTGGAAAATCAAGCCGATGAGATTGGGCAATTGCTCGGCATTATTAATGATGATGAAACTGCACGCCGCGACGTAGATGGTCGCCATGACCGGAACGATGATCGAGGTGGCCGCGCCGATCCGGCCGATGCCGCCAATAATAACCACCGCCACCATGGCCGCCATGACCAAACCGAAGCCGACACTGCCCGCCTGCCGCGCGGTGTCGACGTTGTCGTCCGCAACGAACGGCTGGACAAACTGATCGAAGCAGGCTTCGAAGCTCTGGTTGGCCTGGAACATATTGCCGCCCCCCAAAGCCGCACCCATCAGGAAGATCGCGAACACGATCGCGAGCACCTTACCCAAAGGCGCCAGGCCTGGGCTCATCTGTTTGAGGCCGCGGTCGAGAAAGTACATCGGCCCGCCGGACATCGAGCCGTCGGGGTTTTTGACGCGGAACATCTGGGCCAGCGTGGTCTCATGGAA
Source organism: Planctomycetota bacterium (assembly GCA_039199695.1). GTDB lineage: Bacteria > Planctomycetota > Phycisphaerae > Phycisphaerales > Phycisphaeraceae > Algisphaera. The sequence continues at coordinate 5,919 of JBCCST010000065.1, forward strand.
TTTACTGGTCATCCCGAATAAGCCCAACACCATCATCCAGAACAATGCGCCGGGGCCGCCGACCACCATCGCGATCGCTACACCCGCAATGTTGCCCAGCCCCACTGTCGCCGATAGAGCAGACGTCAAGGCCCGGAACGGCGGGATGTCGCCATCGTCTGCATTACCCGCCCACTTCCCGCGGACGATTTGCCAAGCGTGGCCAAAGCCACGCAGATTGATGAAGCCGTGGTAGCAGGTATAAAAAATCGCCCCGAAGCCCAGCCAAACCACGAGGAACGGCATCGACGGGCCGTCGCTCTTCGCTTCGCCTTGCGTAAACACCGGCAAGCCGTTCGCGATCTCCTGAATTTCACCGCCGGCCGCGACCTCGATCACAAGTGGGGCGCCGTCTTCACCGAGCACGATCTGGCCATCATCATCAACCTGAACGCCGGTAAAAGACTGCTCGACTTCCCGCATCACGGGCAGCTGTTCGAAAACCGGATCGCCCGCGTCATCGAGCACCGGGCTTTGAAAAGCACCGAACGTCACGTCGAAAAACAGCGTCGTGAAAATCGCGCCGTTAATGGGGTCCAAGACCGCATCGAGACGGTCACCCAGCGACGGGGGCTCGACATATTCGGCCACCAGCGGCCGGTCCAAACTCTCGAGGTCTACCGATGCCGTCGAAGCATCTCCCGTGCCCGCGTTTTCAGCTTCCTGAGCCTTGCTCTGTATGTTGCTGCCCACCAGGAGCGTGAAAGCAAACAACAGGCCGACGGTTAACAACAACCGCGGGCGACGCAAAAGACCTAATATCATTCGAAGCTCCGAGACGTGCTAGAGAAAGAGGCAGGCAGAGATGAACTGGCGGAAGCGAAGCGGCTTGGTGTGGGTAACACATGGGAGGCCGGTACGGCCATCACCAACCGCGGGTAGCCGAGGCGTTGTTCTAGTTCTTGGTTGAGTTCGCGTAACACCCGGGTGACCTTGGCGTCGTCGCGTTGGGCCGTGAAGGAGCCGGCGAGGACGGCGCGGCCGAGGCGGTCGGTGAACGCTTCGGACCGGTCGGTCAGCCGGAGGTCGGCGTCCCAGAGGTTGCCCTCGACGGTGCCCACCGCCGGGTCGTCGTGCAGCCGCATGAAACCCGCCCCGGCGTAGACGCCAACGGTGTCGGGCTCGGTGGCCGTGCCGCGAAACTCGAAGTAGCGGACCAACGCGTTGGTGGCCGTGCGGTCGATCGGCGTGAGCCCGGCCCGCGGCTTCCAGAACATCTCCAACGCCGCGACGCGTTCGGGGTTCTCGTCGGGCCCCTGGATGAGCAAGACCGTGACGGTGTTCTTGTCTTCGAAGCGGTAGAAAGCCTGCGTGAATTCGCCGGACATCGCGAGGCCTTCGCGGTCGGCGGTATCGCGGCTGGAGATCTGGAGTTGGGCGTCGCCGTCGATCAGGGGCCGGGTACAGCCAACTGCCGAGAGCAGCATCAGGCCGACGAGCACGCCGAATATGGCGGCAAACCTTCCGCGACCCAACCGGCGGCTCGACCTCGGCGGGGTGGGCTGATCGCTCATTGGGCTTGGCCCTGATCTTGGGCGTTCGCGATCTTTTCGAATTCGCCGACGGGTTCTTCTTCGACGGGGGCGGGCGTGGCGTCGCCGGTGGGTTTTGCGATGCCCAGTTCCGCCAGCGTGTCGCGTTCGACCACGGTCCGGAGTTGTTCGCGGGGGACGCTCGGCAGCGGGGTGCCTTGGGACGTGACGTTGACCGAATAGAGCGTCACGATGGCTTGTTGTGGGTCGCCGAAGGGGAAGCCGCTGCCGAAGAGCACCTGATTCATCACGCCGCCCTGGAACGCCTGGACCATCGCGTTGTAGAGTTGCCACGACTGGACGACCAGCCCGGACACGTCGGCGTAGACGTTGGGGTGTTTGGCCATAAGGGCGACGCACTGGTCGATCCACGGCAGGCCGAACGAGCTGAGCACCAGCTTGAGTTCGGGGAAACTCCGGGCGACTTCGTCGAGCAGGTACGGGATCGCGAATTCGAGTTTGGCGTCCTGCGACAGCATCGCGTTGGATTCGATGATCACCGGGATGCCCTTGGCTTCACAGGCTTCGTACAGTTCCATCGCCCGGGTGTCGGCGGGGTGGAAGCCCGCGGCGGCGGGGCTGACGGTCAGGCCGACCAGGCCCATCGCCAAAGCGGCTTCGAGCTTCGCCACGGGTTTGTCGAGCGTCGGGTCGACGCCAACGAAACCAACGGTTTTGCCCGGCTGGGTTTGTACCGCCCGCAGCACCTGCTCGGCATCGATCGACGCGTCGAGCAGCCCGCTCTCGAAGCCGAGGACGGCGGCGTAGTCGACCGGCTGCATCGCGTGGGCGTGGGTCTGGGCCGAGGCGTGGGTGTGTTCCCAGGGCTCGCCCCGCCGACGGCGGTAGGTGTTGGCCACCGAGCTGCCGAGTTCTTCGACGGATTCCCAGATGCGGGTGTGCAGATCGACAATCATGACGGGGTTCGTTTCCGAAAGCCGTGACAGGCCAAGAATGAGATTATGTTAGCGGCCGCCCGCCCGCCCGCCAAACACCGAAACGACTCAGCCGTGGTCGGCGTCGTAGTCTGCCGCGGCCTTGAGCGATTCGACTTGCGACGGATCGGCGGGCTTGACTTTGATGATCCACGCCTCGCCGAACGGGTCGTCGTTGACTAAAGCGGGGTTGTCGATCACGCCTTGGTTCACCTCGACGACCTCGCCGTCGATCCCGCAGTACAGGTCGCTGGTGGCCTTCACCGACTCGATCTCGCCGAAAATGTCGCCCGCCGCGATGTCGCCCGAGTCGACCGAGACTTCGAGATAGGTCACATCGGTCAGTTCGTCGACGGCAAACTGGCTGACGCCGATCACCACCAGATCGCCCTCGGGCTTGTGCCATTCGTGGGATTCGAGGTATCGGCGGTCGTCGGGGGAGGCCATGGGCTTACTCCAGGGTGGTTTTAGGGTATGTGCGGGATCGTACGGGCCGCCGGGCGGGGCCGCAAACATCAGCCGGATCGGCGCCGCAGCGAGGAACCACCCGCGCCGGTTAAAGCAGGCGGTTCCGGCGGGTTATCGGATGACGCAAACGGTCAAGCCGTCACGACCCGAACCCTGCTGACATCCCGTGCGGGTGGGGGCGAACTCGGGTTGGCTGGGCTTGGCGGTGTGGGGTATGGTGTCCATTCAGGGTCCCGCATCCAGGCGAAACACGCCGAGCCCTGTGCAAACCGCCCCTTTCGATCACGAGGCAGACCGCGTTGGCATCTCACAACCTGACCCACCTCAAACAACTCGAGGCCGAGAGCATCCACATCATCCGCGAGGTTGTCGCCGAATTCGACAACCCGGTGATGCTGTTTTCCATCGGCAAAGACTCCTGCGTCATGCTCCACCTGGCCCGCAAGGCCTTCTACCCCGACAAACCGCCCTTCCCGCTGCTCCAGATCGACACGACCTGGAACTTCCAGTCCATGTACAAGTTCCGCGACGAGTACATCGTCGGCGAGCTGGGCATGGAATGCCTGGTCCACATCAACGAGGAAGGCCTGGAGAAAGGCGTCGATCCGTTCAAGGACGGCAGCAAGGTCTTCACCGACGTGATGAACCTCGGCGCCCTCCGCCAGGCGCTCGACAAATACGACTTCGACGCGGCCTTCGGCGGCGGCCGACGCGACGAAGAAAAGTCCCGCGCCAAAGAGCGCGTCTACTCCTTCCGCGACGCCAACCACTCCTGGGACCCCAAGAACCAGCGGCCCGAGCTCTGGAACGTCTACAACGCTAACGTGCAAAAGGGCGAACAGATCCGCGCCTTCCCGCTGAGCAACTGGACCGAGCTCGACATCTGGCAGTACATCCACCTCGAAGACATCAAACTCGTCCCCGCGTATTTCGCCGAGGAACGCGAAGTCGTCGAATTCGAAGGCAACCTCATCGCCGTCGACGACGACCGCATGCCCGAAGAGCTGCGCAAGACCGCCAAGAAAGAATGGGTCCGTTTCCGCACCCTCGGCGACTACCCGCTCTCGGGCGCCACCCGCAGCGAAGCTCGCGACCTGCCCCTCATCATCCAAGAGATGCTCCTGGCCACCCGCAGCGAACGCGAAGGCCGCACCGTCGACAAAGACCCCGGTGCCGGCATGGAAGAGAAGAAGAAACAGGGGTACTACTAAGCAGGCGTTAGGGACTCGGCGCTAGGCGCTCGGTCATTATCCGAGGGTTTGTCATGGGCGATGAGATTCAAGGATATCGGGGTCTGATTGCTTGGCAAAAATCTATGGAGCTATGTGAATCGGTCTACCAGCTCTGTTCTCAGTTACCCGAATCTGAACGCTTTGGTCTGATCTCGCAGATGCAACGAGCCGCCGTTTCGATCCCTTCCAACATTGCTGAAGGTTACGGCAGAGGAGCCGGGAAAGATTACGCTAAGCATCTTCGATACGCCAGAGGCTCGCTCGCCGAACTCGAAACTCAGATTGAACTAACCGTCCGCTGCGACCAACTTAAAAGAGATCAAGTCAAACCCGCGTGGATACTAACGCGGGATGTCGGAAAACTCCTGACCCGATTGATCCAGTCCCAAACCACAACCTAGCGCCTAACGCCTAACCCCTAGCGCCTACCTATGAGCCACCAAAGCGAACTAATCGCCACCGACATCAACGCCTACCTCAAGCAGCATGAGGAAAAGGAACTCCTGCGCTTCCTGACCTGCGGCAGCGTGGACGACGGCAAATCCACCCTCATCGGCCGGCTGCTCTACGACTCGAAGATGGTCTACGAAGACCAGCTCGCTTCGCTCGAAGTCGACTCCAAGAAATTCGGCACGACGGGCGGCACGTTTGATCCCGCCCTGCTTACCGACGGCCTCAAGGCCGAGCGTGAGCAAGGCATCACCATCGACGTGGCCTACCGCTACTTCTCGACGACCAAACGCAAGTTCATCATCGCCGACACCCCCGGCCACGAGCAGTACACCCGCAACATGGCCACCGGCGCGTCCACCGCCGACCTCGCGATCATCCTCATCGACGCCCGCCACGGCGTGCAGACCCAGACCCGCCGCCACTCGTTCATCGCGTCGCTCCTGGGCATCAAGCACATCATCGTGGCGATCAACAAGATGGACCTCGTGGATTTCTCCGAGGACCGCTACAACGAAATCAAGAAAGAGTACGCCGACTTCTCGGCCAAGCTCGACCTGCCGGACATCCGCTTCGTGCCGATGTCCGCCCTCAACGGCGACAACGTCGTCAACGCCAGCGAACACACGCCCTGGTACGACGGCGGCACGCTGATGCACCTTTTGGAAACCGTCTACATCGGCAGCGACCGCAACCTCATCGACCTGCGGATGCCGGTGCAGTACGTCAACCGGCCGAACCTCAACTTCCGCGGCTTCTGCGGCACGATCGCGTCGGGCATCGTTCGGCCCGGTGACGACCTCATGGTCCTACCGTCACGCAAGACCTCCAAGGTCAAATCGATAGTGACCTTCGACGGCGAGGTCAACGAGGCCTTCGCTCCCATGTCGCCCACGATCACGCTCGAAGACGAGATCGACGTCAGCCGCGGCGACATGCTCGTCCACGTCAACAACCAGCCGAAGGTCGCCCAGGCCTTCGAAGCCATGATCGTCTGGATGAGTGAAGACGCGATGAAGCCCGGCGGGCAATACCTCATCAAACACCCCACCCGCCAAACGCCCGGCGTCATCGCGGACCTGCGTTACCGCATGGACGTCAACACGCTGCACAAGCACGAAGAAGCCGACACCCTCGACCTCAACGAGATCGGCCGGGTCGTCATCGAGTTGGCCCGCCCCATCGCCTTTGACCCGTACAAGAAGAACCGCGGCACCGGCGCGTTCATCGTCATCGATCGCCTGACCAACAACACCGTCGCGTCGGGCATGATCCTCGACCAGTCGACCACCGCCGAGCAGGTCGCACGGGAACGCTTGGCCCAGTCGCTGGCGACCGAAGCGCGTCAGCACTCGTCGTTGATTACCGCCGAGGAACGCGCGACCCGCCTCAAGCAGCAGCCCGCCACCGTCTGGCTCACCGGCCTCACCGGCTCGGGCAAGTCGCCGATCGCCTACGCCCTCGAGCGTCGGCTGTTCGAAGAGGGTTACACCCCCCTCGCCATCGACGGCCGCAACACGCGGCTAGGCCTGTCGTCCGACCTGACGTTCAGTGATGCCGACCGCAGTGAAAACCTCCGCCGCGCCGCCGAGCTCGCCAAGACCGCTAATGGGGCCGGGCTGATCGCCGTGTGTGCCTTCCTCTCCCCGTCCGCCGCCGACCGCGCCGCGGCGAAAGAGATCGTCGGCGAAGACCGCTTCTTCGAGATCCACACCGACGCCCCGCAAGACATCTGCAAAGAACGCGCGAAGGAAGAAGGCTCCAACATGGCCGCGTTCAGCGACATGGCCGCCCCCTACGAAAAGCCCGAGTCGCCCGCCCTTCGCTTGGCGACCAACGACCTGTCGATCGACGAGTGCGTCGAAAAGATCATGGCCACGCTCCGGGAAAGCGGCGTACTCGGTAAATAACGCGGGTCGAAACGGCCCGTTGCGTACGGTTCCCCTCAAACGCTTACGAACCCGTGTCCTTCTTGGTCGCGGGTTTTTTCGCTTCGGTTTTGGGCTTCGATTCTGAGGACTTGCTCTCGGCTTTCTTCGTGTCGCCGGACTTGCTGTCGCTTTTCGTCTCAGCCGGCTTGTCCGCCTTGGCGTCCTTCTGGTAGCTCTCCGAGCGGTAGTCGGTCTCATAGAACCCGCCACCTTTGAAGATTACGCCCGCCCCGGTGCCGATGAGTCGGCGTAGTTTCATCTTGCCGCACGCCGGGCACTTCTTGAGCACCTTGGCGGTCATGGATTGAAACTCCTCGAAAGCGTGTCCGCACGCATCGCAGACGTAGTCGTAAGTGGGCATGGTTGCTTCGCTCCATTTAGCGATTTCGTGATTTGGCGATTTTGTGATTGGGATCAATCGCCAAATCACGCAATCACCAAATCGCCAAATGATCTCATTCCGCCACGCTGACCTGCGCGGGGCGGACGGGTTGGTCGTTGAGGATATAGCCGGGCATGAACTGGGCGGCGACGTGGTTCGATTCGATCTCGTTCGAGGGCTGACGCATCAGCGCCTCGTGCAGGTTGGGGTCGAATTCGTCGCCCGGCTCGACGGTGATCTTCTTGAGGCCAAAGCTTTCGAGCGCTTGCAGCAGCGCGGCCTGGATGGTGGCCGCCCCTTTCTGTACGTCTTCGGCACTCGTCGTCTCCGGGTCGAGTTCGAGGGCGCGGTCAAAGTTATCCATCACGCCGACCAACGACTTGGCGACCTTCATCAAGGTCTCCTGCTTCGTCGCATCGAGGTTCAGCTGTGACCGGCGGACAAAGTTCTGGTAGTCCGCGGCGGTCCGCATCAGCTTGGCTTCGAGTTCATCGCGTTCTTTCTGCAAGGACGCAAACTCGTCGTCGATCACCGCCTCGGCCTGCGCCGCCGCGGCCTCGGGATCGAGCGCGTCTTCCAGGGTGGGTTCTTCGCCATCGGGCGTCAGGTCGAACTCGCCGGCCTCGGTTTCATCGGCGGGAACGTAAGCGTCGTCTTGGGGGGTGGGGTCTTGCGTCATGGGTTGGCTCGTGAATTAGCCAAGGTGTTCTTTGATCTTCTTCCAGAAACCCTTGTTTTCCGGGAGCACGTCGTGGTTTTCGCTGTCGGCGTATTCGCGGAGCAGCTCTTCTTGTTTGGCGGTCAGCTTTGTGGGGACTTCGAGCAATAGTGCGACAATCAGATCGCCACGGCGACCGCTGCGGAGGTCGGGCATACCCTCGCCGCGGACACGGAAGAGTTCGCCGTGTTGCGTGCCGGGCTTGATGGTGAGTTGGGTCTCGCCGTCGAGCGTCGGCACGTTGACCTTCGCGCCCAACGCCGCCTGCGTGAAGCTCACCGGCATCTTCATGATCAGGTGGTCTTCTTCGCGGGTAAACAGTTCGTGTTCGGCGACCCGGATGACGACGTGCAGGTCGCCCTGGGGCCCGCCGCCGCTACCCGGCTCGCCTTCACCGGCGACGCGGATCGCCTGGCCGTCCTGAATCCCCGCGGGGACCTTGATCGACAACTTGCGTTTCTTGCCGACCCGACCGCTGCCGCGGCAGGTCGTGCATTTCTCGAGGTAGACCTTGCCCGACCCTTTGCAGTTGGGGCAGGTGTTGACCATGCGGAACATCCCGCCGAGGCCGGCCTGTTGGACCTGGCCCGACCCGCCGCACATCGTGCAGGTCGACGGCTGAGTGCCCGGCTTACCGCCGGTGCCGTTGCAGGTTTCGCAGACGTCCTGGCGGGTGAACTCGATGTCGGTGGTGGTGCCCGCAAAGGCTTCGTTGAGCGTGATCTCAGTCTGGGTCTCGAGGTCGTAGCCGCGTTGAGCGCCGCCCGGACCGCGTCGGCGTCGCCCGCCCCCGCCCATGCCGCCGCCGAAGATCTCGTCGAACATCGAGAAGATGTCGCCGGCGTTCATGTGGCTGAAGTCGTGGCCGGCCTGGCCCTTAAGCCCAGCGTGTCCATATTGGTCGTAACGCTGGCGTTTCTCGGTGTCCGACAACACCTCGTAGGCCTCGGCACACTCTTTGAACTTCGCCTCGGCGTCGGCGTCGCCGGGGTTACGGTCGGGGTGCCACTTCATCGCCAGCTTGCGGTACGAGCGTTTGATCTCGTCACCGCTGGCGGTGCGCTCGACGCTGAGGATTTCGTAGTAGTCGCGCTGGGTGGCCATGGGTCACTGCTTGGGAGGTCACAGACTTTTTAAAAGAAGCTCAGAGACGTTTGCCCCTGAGCTTCGAGGGTTTGGTTTTTAGGCGTCGCGCGACTTAGTGCACGGCCCCGGCGACGACGTCGGCGTCTTCGTCGTAGTCGGTGACCAACACGTTCGTGGTGAGCATCAGTCCCGACACGGACGCGGCGTTTTGCAACGCGGTGCGGCTGACCAACGCGGGGTCGATGATGCCGGCCTTGACCAGATCGACGTGCTCGCCGGTCGCGGCGTTGTAGCCCTTGTTGCCTTTCGAGGCGCGGACCTGTTCGACGACGACGTAGCCGTCTTCACCCGCGTTGTCGACGATCTGCCGCAGCGGCGCTTCGAGCGCGGCGGCGACGATGTCGAAGCCGATCTTCGCGTCGCCCTTGGCGGACTTACGGTTGACTTCGACGGCTTCGATCGCCCGGACGAACGACACGCCGCCGCCGGGGACGTAGCCTTCCTGGGCCGCGGCTTTGGTGGCCGCGAGGGCGTCGTCGACGCGGTCTTTGCGTTCTTTCATCGCGGTTTCGGTGATCGCACCGATGCGGATCATGGCAACGCCGCCGGTGAGCTTGGCGAGGCGCTCTTGAAGCTTCTCGCGGTCGTAGTCGCTGGTGGTCTTCTCGATCTGCGAGCGGATCTGATCGATGCGGCCGGCGATGTCTTTCTTCTTGCCGGCGCCTTCGATGATCGTGGTGTTGTCTTTGTCCACCGTGACCTTCTTGGCGGTACCCAAGGCATCGACTTCGAGGGTTTCGAGTTGGACGCCGAGGTCTTCGCTGACGAAGGTCGCGCCGGTCACGGTCGCGATATCGCCGAGCAGCGCCTTGCGGCGGTCGCCGAAGCCGGGGGCTTTCACCGCGGCGACCTTCAGCACGCCGCGGAGGCGGTTAACGACGAGCGCGGCGAGCGCTTCGTTTTCCACGTCTTCGGCGATGATCAGCAGCGGCTTCTGCGCCATGGCCACTTTGTTGAGCAAAGGCAGCAGGTCGGGAAGGTTGCTGATCTTCTTTTCGTGGACCAAGATCAGCGGGTCTTCGAGGACGCACTCCTGCGTCGCGGGATCGGTCATGAAGTACGGCGAGAGGTAGCCCTTGTCGAACTGCATGCCCTCGACGTAGTCGAGCGTGGTCTCGGCGGACTTGCCTTCTTCGACTTCGACGACGCCGTCCTTGCCGACCTTATGGATGGCTTCGGCGATCAGCGAGCCGATCTCGGCGTCGTGGTTGGCCGAGACGGTGGCCACGGCTTGGAGGTCGTCCTTGCCCTTGCACTTGGTGGCGAGGGCTTGGATCGCCTCGGCGGCGGCTTCGGCGGCGGCGTTAATACCCCGCTGCAGCGCGATGGCGTTGGCACCGGCGGCCACGTGGCGGAGGCCTTCGTTGTAGATCGCTTCGGCGAGCACGGTCGCGGTGGTCGTGCCGTCGCCGGCCTTGTCGGCGGTCTTCTTGGCGACCTCGACGACCATCTTCGCGCCCATATTCTGGAAAGGACTCTCGAGTTCGACTTCTTTGGCGACGCTGACGCCGTCCTTGGTGACGCTCGGGCCGCCGAAGGATTTCTGCATGACCACGTTCCGGCCGGTCGGGCCCATGGTCACTTTCACGGCCGCGGCGAGTTGGGCCAGGCCCTTCTTCAACTCGGCTTGCGCTTCAGCGCCGAAAATCATTTGTTTCTTGGCCATCGGTAGGTGGCTCCGTAAGGTTGGGGTGGGGGTAACTGATTAAGGGAATGCACGGCGGCGGTTGGATCGCGGTCTGGTTTTGGTGGTCTGGCCTCCTCGAATACTCGAAGCAGACTGCAATCCATCAGCAAACAGACCGGTTATTTCCGAGCCCGATTATTTTTCCATGACGCCGAGCAACTCGGACTCACGCATGATCATGTGGGTGACGCCGTCGACATCGATCTCGGTGCCGGCGTACTTGCCGTAGAGGACGGTGTCGCCCTTCTTGACGGTGAGCTTGTTGCGGCTGCCGTCGTCGTTGAGCTTGCCGGGGCCGGCGGCAACGATCTTGCCGTGCTGGGGCTTTTCTTTCGCGCCTTCGGGCAGGTAGATGCCCGAAGCGGTTTTCTCTTCGGCTTCCTGAGGCTTCACGAGAACGCGGTCGTCGAGCGGCTTGATGCTGGTCTTGGTGGCGGTGGCCATTTGAATCTACTCCGTTGAGTGGTTGGTTTAATCGGATTGAGGATCAGTGTTGACGGTGCTGGAGAACGACGGGCTTACATCATGCCGGGCATTCCGCCCATGCCACCCATTCCTCCCATACCGCCCATTCCCGGCATGCCGCCGCCCATTCCGCCCATGCCTCCCATGTCGGGGGCACCGCCGGCATGGTCGTCTTCGTCGGCCGGAGCCTCGGAGACCACGCAGTCGCAGGTCAGCAGGAGCGTCGCGACGCTCATCGCGTTCTGCAACGCGGTGCGGTCGACCTTGGCGGGGGTGATGACGCCGGCTTCGACTAGGTCGCAGTAGTCGAGCTTCAGCGCATCGAAGCCGTGGCTGCCCTTCTGGCTCGCCACTTTGGCGACGACCACGCTGCCGCGTTCGCCGGCGTTCTCGGCGATGGTGAACAGCGGCACGGTGAGTGCATTGCGGACGGTATCGACGCCGGCCGATTCTTCACCGACGACTTCGACTTTGTCCAAAGCCTTGAGGGCACGGATAAAGCTGATGCCGCCGCCGGGGACGATGCCTTCTTCGACCGCGGCGCGGGTCGCGTGGAGGGCGTCTTCGACGCGGGCTTTCTTTTCTTTGAGTTCGGCTTCCGAGGCGGCCCCCACGTTGATCTGGGCGACGCCGCCGGCGAGCTTGGCGAGGCGTTCTTGGAGCTTCTCGCGGTCGTAGTCGGAGGTGGTGGTAGCGATCTCGTTACGGATTTGAGCGATGCAGCCCTGAATGTCCGAAGACTTGCCGGCCCCCTCGATGATCGTGGTGTTGTCGGCATCAACGGTGATCTTCTTGGCCATGCCCAGTTGCGAAAGTTCCACGGCGTCGAGTTCAACACCAAGGTCTTTCATGATGGGTTCGGCGCCGGTCAGGGCGGCGATATCGCCGAGCATGGCCTTACGGCGATCGCCGTAGCCGGGGGCTTTCACCGCACAGACGTTCAGAACACCGCGGAGCTTGTTGATCACCAGCGTCGACAACGCTTCGCCTTCGATATCCTCGGCGATAATGAACAGCGGCTTCTTGGCTTGCTGCACTTTTTCCAGCAGCGGGACGAGCTTTTGGATGCTGCTGATCTTGTCTTCGTAGACCAGGATTAGAGCTTTGTCGAGCTCCACGAGCATGTCGTCCGGGTTGGTGATGAAGTTCGGCGAGAGGTAGCCGCGGTCGAACTGCATGCCTTCAACGACGTCGACGTAGGTATCGAGGGCCTTGCCTTCCTCGACGGTGATGACGCCGTCTTGGCCCACTTTCTCCATGGCGTCGGCCATGATCTTGCCGATCTCGGGGTCGTTGTTGGCCGAGATGGTGGCGACGTTGGCGATGTCGGCCTTGCCTTTGATCGGCTTAGCCTGCTTTTGAATCTCTTCGGTAGCGGCGGCGACCGCTTTTTTCATGCCCCGCACCAACGCGTTGGCGTCGACACCCGCGGTCACTTGACGCAGGCCTTCTTTGAATAGTGCTTCGGCGAGCACGGTCGAGGTCGTCGTGCCGTCGCCGGCCTTATCTGAGGTCTGGCTGGCGGCTTCCTTCACGAGCTGAGCACCCATGTTTTCGGCTTTGTCAACCAGGTCGATTTCTTCCGCGACCGTCACGCCGTCCTTGGTGACGGTCGGCCCGCCCCAGCTTTTGTCGATCACCGCGTTGCGGCCCCGAGGCCCGAGGGTGCTTTTCACCGCGGCGGCCAGTTTTTCGACTCCCGCGAGCAGACTCGCCCGTGCTTCCGATTCAAACGTCAGGTCCTTGACGGCCATTCGTGTAACTCCAGTTGCGTAAAAAAGTTCGAGACGGACAATCGACACGCGGCTCATCACCGCCCGCCACATTGTCGTTACAGGTCACGCGTGTTCGGGAAAAACAAACGCGACCCGAAACACTGGCAATTACCGTGCCAGTGGCCGCTCAAGGTAGCGCGGGGCTGCCGGAAGCAGAAAACGCGAATGAGGGCCATCAAAGCCCATCCGCCCCTCAATCCGTCAATGCACAATCCACAACTGAGCGACGCTGTCTGTCAGTCTGACAGCCCGTCATCCCCCAAACTGTCACCCTACCCGATCGCCAAGCGGTCCAACCTTTACCGCAGAACGAGGTCTACCAAGTCACCCACACGATTCATTTGACAGCCGGCAAGCTGCTACATATAGTCATCGATCCAGATTGCGGGGTAGAGCAGCCTGGTAGCTCGTCGGGCTCATAACCCGGAGGTCAGTGGTTCGAATCCACTCCCCGCTATTTCCTAAGCGACGAAAGACCATCCACTGGCGGCTGGTCTTTTTTCTTGGCCGCATGGAGACCAGGTCGCAGGCCTTGTCTTGTATAGTGGTAGGTTGGGCGAACAGGTCTCGGTGATTACCAAAGCGGGTTAGGCCACCGTCAAAAACGCGAAACCGACGAAACCCTGGCGGCTATTCGTCACTGACGAACATATAGCCAAGGGATTTCAACCGTCGAAACTTTATTCTCATCCTTTATATCATTCGTTAGACGCCGAAGAACCGTTCGACGCTATGCTAGAAATAAAATTCTGACACGCGGAGTTAAGTCAATTTATTTGGAATGCTACTTTTAAACTGATCCTGTTTGAGGTACAGCCACCTTGTACTTTTGGATCGAGGAAAGCCAAGCATCGAATGGTTCGTAAATTTTTCAATGCAAAACACATTATGTGCCTGGGTCGCACGAACGGCTTCAGCACGACACCCGCCAACTCCTCGCCAGAATACGCGTCCCACTTGCCCAAGTTACTCAGCGTCCAAGTTTGCAACTCCACGTTCTCACGCGAGAAGCCGGCCAGACGGTCCTCGGCGTCGTGCATCGTATTGCAAGCTCTATTTGCCCGGCACATTGTTGACTACGGCGCTCAGTTTCTTGTTGGCATCGTAGGTATAGGTCCGCCAGAGGTTGGGGCGATCGCTCTGGCTGCGGACCGGCGGTGTCGGTGAGTCGTGAGTGAGTTGACAGGTCAGCAGGTGGGCAGACTGGCCGTAGGTCCGGAAGGTCGTCAGCCCGTTGCCCAAGGTACGCAGCTCTTCTTTAGCCACTTATCAGGCGCCTGTTGGTCGCTTGATGGTCATCCTCTAGACTCGATTCGACTGGAGTACGGTTGGCCCCAATCACCCCCCTATGGCCCCGCCATCAACTCCACCAAAGGCTGCGTCGCCCGCAGGTACTCGCGGATAGACGGGGGTACATCGCGGCCCGGGGTCGACGTACCAAAACCCGCCTCGTCCATCACGTCCAACCACTCGCCGTAGCGATCGATCGGCGTGAGCTGGGCGTGCCACATCTGGGTCCACAGGTCCCACGAATGGTTGTTGAACACCGCCGACTGCGCGACCCCGACCTGAAATTGATCCGGCCGGTCGCCGTCGAAACGACTCGACCAGAACGACGCCG
>JBCCST010000066.1:0-19755 GCA_039199695.1 Planctomycetota bacterium
GATTGTAGCAGGGGGTTACGGTTTCGCGGGTAGGGGAGGCCGCGGCGGCCCCGGGTCAGTGACCCGGGGCTAAATGATGTCGTTGGAAGGCGGGGGCGAACCGCTGGCGGTCAGGCGTTGGCGGTCGCGGACGCCGAGCAGGTACAGCACGGCGTCGAGGCCGAGCGTCGAGACGGATTGCTCAGCCTGTTTACGGACAATCGGCTTGGCGTGAAACGCGATCCCCAGACCGGCGCGGTTCAACATGGGCAAATCGTTCGCCCCGTCGCCCACCGCGACAACCTGCCGACGGTTGATGCCCTCGGCCGAGGCGATCTCGCTGAGCAACTCGGCCTTGCGCGAGCCGTTGACGATCGGGCCGAGCACTTGGCCGGTGAGTTTGCCGTCTTGGATTTCGAGGTCGTTGGCGTGGACGTGGTCGAGGCCGAGCTTGTCTTGGAGGTAACGACCGAAGTAGGTAAACCCGCCAGAGAGCACCGCGGTTTTGTAGCCAAACTCCCGCAGGTTGGCGAGCAATACCTCGGCCCCTTCGGTCAGTTCCAAACGCTCGGCCACTTTTTGCAAAACCGATTCCGGCAGGCCCGCCAACGAGGCGACGCGTTGCCGTAGCGATTCATCGAAGTCAATCTCGCCGCGCATTGCGGCCTCGGTGATGGCCGCGACCTGCTCGCCGACGCCCGCCTCTTTGGCGAGTTCGTCGATCACCTCAGCCTGGATCAACGTCGAGTCCATGTCGAACACGACCATCCGCCGCGATCGCCGGTAAACGTCGTCTTTCTGCCAAGCGAGGTCGAGCGACAAGTCGCCGCCGAGCTGCATGAAGTGGGCGTGCATCGCGTCGGCGTCACGCAGCTCACCCCGCAGCCAGAACTCGACGCACGCCCGCCGCGGTTGGCCTTGGTCGGCATCGCTCCCGGGGCGGGGCGGGCGACCCGACAGCCGGTGGATCACGTCGATGTTCAAGCCCTGGCTGGCGATCACCGACGTCACCGCGGCGAGTTGCTCGGCGGTGAGTGAGCGGGTGAGCAGCGTGAGGATGTACCGGGGCTTGCCTTGTCGGCCGACCCAGTGGTCGTAGTCGGCGTCGGCGATGGCCTTGGCCTTGAGTTTCAGGTCGTGTCGCTTGGCGGCCCGGCGGATCGCCTTGAGGGTTTGCTTGATCGCCGCCTCGTCGCCGACCGTGGCTTCGGGCAAGCGCACCATCATGCCCAGCAGCAGCGATTGGTGGATGACCGCTTGGTTGATGTCGAGCACGGTCGCGCCGAGTTCGGCGAGGGTGTCCGACAACTCGGCGGTCAGGCCGGGCCGGTCTTCGCCGGTGAAGCGCAGGAGGTGGGTGGTGGGGGCCGAGGACACGCGGGGATTCTACCGAGGACCGTCGGCCACATGTTGTCGGTAATCCCGGGGGCTGCGCCCGGTGGCCAGGCGAAACCGGCGGGAAAAGTAGAACGGGCAATGGAACCCGACTTCGAGCGCGATCTGTCCGACGCCCAGGCCGGTCTGTTCGAGCAACTGACGGGCGCGCTGCATCCGCTGGGCCTCAACGTATTGCAGCGGGGTCAGGCCGAGCTGCTCGCGGAACAGATGGGCGAAGCGGGACGGCGATAGGTGGGCCAAACCAGCCAGTTCGTCGACGGTCCACGCCCGGTCGATCTCACGGTGGATCAGGTCGATCACGACGTTAAGCCGGGCGTCGAGGGGCTGGGTTTGGCGGTCCGGCCGGGCCGCGTCGGCCAACAGCAACGCTTTTTCTAAGGCGTTCATCGCCAACGGCTTGCCCGTTCGGCCCGGCATCGCGTCGTAACGGACCATGGCTTCGAGCGCGGTCTCAACATCCTCCCGGACAGCTTGATCGTCTAGGTTAAGCAGCTGGACCCCTGGGCTGATCTCAGGCCAGTCCAGCAGCGGCATCCAGGTCGGCGGCGGGTGGACGTGGGCCCACAACAATCCCCATGACCCCGGATCGCGGGCCGTGCGGTATTCCTGACGCGTCTCGGGGCGATACAGCAACCAATTCCCTGAATTGACTTTAAAAGACGACTGGGCGGTAACGATCCGTCCGGCCCCGCTCGCGGTGTAGATCAATAAATAGTCTCGGGTTCCCTGGGGCCGCCAATTGCGGTAGTCCAGCCCCTGGGTCCATAGGCCCGAAATGAGCGTCAGCGGATCGCTGGATGGGGTAACGGGTCGACTAGACATAGCAGTATCATACAGGTTTATGGTTGACGCGGGTATGGTTTGATTTCGGATATGGGGCACAATAAGGGTCGTTTACGTCGGAGTACTGTCCGCCTGAATCTGTTTCATTCCTGCCCGTCTCGGAACCTAGCCCAATGACATGGAACCCCCCGCCAACTCCGTTTCCGATCGACGTCGACCAGTGGAACAAAGACGGCTATTTCATCGCCCGCGGGCTGTGGTCGGCCGAGGAAATCTCGACCTGTCGAGAGCATTTCGAAATGATCGCCAACGGGCCGACGATCCCCGGCTATTACGAGCCGGACCGTGCATCCGCGGTACCTCTAAAACGGTATCCCCGTGTTCTCCACCCGCACCGCTTCGACGAGCTCAGCCGCCGGATGTTGCTGGACGATCGCATTGGTGCGGTGCTGGCGACGCTCATCGGCGAGGAGCCGATCGCGACGCAGTCGATGTTCTATTTCAAGCCGCCGGGCGGCAAGGGCCAAGCCTTGCACCAGGACAACTTTTATCTGCGGGTACGGCCGACCACCTGCGTCGCGGCGTGGACGGCGATCGACCGAGCGACGCCCGACAACGGCGGACTGTACGTCTGCCCCGGCACGCACACGCTGGAACTCCAATGCCCCGAGTTGGCGAACCCCGACGAGAGCTTCACGACTCACTTCGTACGGCCGCCGGCGGGACTCAACCCCGTACCCGCCGAGCTCGAGCCCGGCGACGTCTTGTTTTTCAACGGCAGCGTCGTCCACGGTTCACGGCCGAACCACACCAAGGACCAATGGCGGCGTAGTTTCATCTGCCACTACGCCCCGGCCAGCGCGACCGAGATCTCTGATTACTATCAACCTTGCCTCCACTTCGACGGCCGGGAACACCGGAGCTTCGCGACCTCGCCCGAAGGGGGACCCTGCGGCAAAGAGTTCGGCGACATCTGGCCGCCGGACGATTTCCAAGACGCGGCCGCGGCCGGCCTCAAACCCGTCGCCCAAGGGAGTATCCCCGAGGCTTTCTAACGGCCTCGCTTATGAAACATCTCGCTATGTGTCGTTACGCTAGCTCTTCATTTTGAGAGTGAAACGGGCAAAGCCCCGGAACCTGCTGCGTAGCAACCCGCTTCGTCAATACTCCGCAAGCAAAGGCGTATCAAAGCTATTTTCGCTTGCGCTTCTTGTATTTATTCTTGTTCTTCTGCGCCTTGGTTGATCCCTTGCGGCCAGGCATTCCGGGCATTCCGCCCATGCCGGGCCCGCCCGCGGCGGCCATGTTTTTCATGGCGCTGAGCCGGTTCATCGCGCCCATGCCGGCCATCTGTTTGGACATCCCGCTGATCATGTCGAAGCCTTTGACCAGCTGGCTGACGTCTTTTTGATCCGTGCCCGAACCGCGAGAAATCCGGCGGCGACGCGAGTTGTCGAGGAGCTTGACGTCTTTTCTCTCCGGGGGCGTCATCGAGTTGATGATCGCTTCGGTGCGGTCGATCTGTTTGTCGTCGAGGTCGATGTCCTTGAGCGCCTTGCCGACGCCGGGCAGCATCCCGAGCAGCGACTTCATGCTGCCCATCCGGCGGAGCTGTTTGAGCTGCTTGAGGAAGTCCTCCATGGTGAGTTGGCCCTTGGCCATCTTTTCCTGAAGGGCGAGGGCTTCTTCTTCGCTGACTTGTTCCTGGGCTTTCTCGACCAGTGAGACGATGTCACCCATGCCGAGGATGCGCGACGCGATGCGGTCGGCGTGGAACTCTTCGAGGTTGTCGAGTTTTTCGCCCACGCCGATGAACCGGATCGGTTTGCCGGTGACAGACTTGACCGAGAGGGCGGCGCCGCCGCGGGTGTCGGAGTCGAATTTGGTGAGGATGACGGCGTCGAGTTCGAGTTGGTCGTTGAAGGCTTTGGCGGAGTTGACCGCGTCCTGGCCGGTCATGGCGTCGATGACCAGGAAGATCTGGTGCGGCATGACCGCGGCGTTGACCCGGCGGAGCTCGCCCATCAGGTCGTCGTCGATGTGCAATCGGCCGGCGGTGTCGAGGATCAGCACGTCCACCTTGTCACGCTTGGCGGCTTTGAGCGCGTTGCGGCAGACGTCCACGGCGACGCCCACCGCTTCGCCGTAGGCGGCAACTTTGTCGGGCTCGCCGTAGAAGCTGACGCGTCCGGGGCCTTCGACTTCGTTTTCGACCTGTTCGGTTAAGACTTGGAGCTGCGTCACCGCCGCGGGGCGTTGGAGGTCGGCGGCGCAGAGCATGACCGACTTACCCTTCTTCTTGAGGTAGGCCGCGAGCTTGCCGCAGGTCGTGGTCTTGCCCGAACCCTGGAGGCCCGACATCATGAGCACCGTCGGGCCGGGCTCAACGTACATGATGTGTTCGGCCGCGACCGGCTGGCCGGTCTCGGGATCGACCGAGCGTTCGCCGCCGAGCAGTGTGACCAACTCGTCGTTGACGATCTTGATCATCTGCTGGCCGGGCTGAACCGCGTCGAGGACCTCGGCCCCGACGGCCTGCTCGAGCACTTTCGCGCAGAACGACTCGGCCACCTCGTAGTGGACATCCGCTTCGAGCAGGGCCTCGCGGACCTCCTCCATCGCCTCGCGGACGTTGGACTCGCTGATCTTGCCCCGGCCGCTGAGCTTGCGCAGCGCCCCTTCAAACTTGTCGGATAGGTTGTTAAACATGGCGATCCACCGATTTCTCGAAACGCTTCACGCCGTGGCGTGAACGCTTCCGGGGGATCAGGCTCTGACCGGAGCGGGCACAGTATAGCCGCGGTCGATACCGGTCGAGTTCTCCACGCTCGGCGCAAAAGTCAATAAATTCAACGGAAGGAGTACGGCGAGTGTTGTTTCTCGGCCGACCCGTCGATCACGAAGCCCGGCGGTGAGAGCGTGGCAACGGCGGCTCGTCGGCCAGAATCATCACTTCGGGCGAAGCCAGCGACGCCAAGGCGTCGGCCGGGTCTTCAAACGCCGAGCTTTCTTCCACATCTAAGCCGTCTTCGATCACCACGTCGCGGTCGGTTTCGATCTCGGATTCGTGCAGTGTGATGGGATCACAAGGCACCAGAAAAATGGAGTCCGGCTCGCCGACGGCGGTGATGGTGAGTTTCAGTACTTGTTGCATAGTGCGCATCCTCCTTGAATGACGCTGCAGGCTCAATTGAATGATAACCAGGGTTATCGGACAATCAACGGCGAACTCCCGTCTTAGGTGATATTTCGACTAATCGTTCTCGTGCGCGTGAAAAACGGGGAGCGGATGAACTCGAGTCAGGCGCAAAAAATGCGCGGCGAATGAATATTGTTTGCTCCGTTGCAGGCCGTCACGGCGAATGGCCGATAATATGCTGCACTTCACGGACGAAACAGCGATCAATCGAGTAGGGAAACCAAGATGCAGAACCTCGGCCTGGGCCTAAGCGGTGTGTTGATGATCGGGGCGTTGGGCCTGACGGGCTGCGGCGAACCCCAAGGCGCCGCCGCGGCGTCGGCCAAAGCCGCCCCGGCCGAAGAGCGTTCGATGGAACCCAACCGCGAGCGCTTTGAACAGACGCTCGACGGGGTTTACGAAGCCTACGGCGTCGTCCTCGAAAACCTCGCCCACGCCCAGACCCCCGGCTACCGCGCAGTGCGCCCGATCTTCGAAGTCGCCTCCGGGCAGGCTTTGGGCAAGAACGGTGCGATGGTCCCGGTCATGTACCGCGACCCCAGCCCCGGCCGGCCGGTGAAGACCGGGCGCTGGCTCGACGTGGCGATCCGCGGGGCGGGCTACTTCATCCTCGACGACCCCGCGGCGGGCGGCGTGGACGGGCTGGCCTATTCTCGGGCCGGCCAACTCTACATCAGCCCCGAAGGCAAGCTGGTCGCCGGCTCGCCCAGCGGGCCTCTGCTCGAACCCATCGTCGTCTTCCCCGACGAGTTCCGCGACATCCGCATCACCTCCGACGGCGTGATCCAAGTCCTCGCCGGGGCGCGGGCCCGCTGGACGCCCATCGGGCAACTCCACCTCGCCCGCTTCGCCAACGACGCGGGTCTCGATCAAACCGCAACCGGCCGCTACGTCGCCACGGCCGAGTCCGGCCCGCCGTTGGTCGATACCCCCGGCGGCCTGGGCCTGGGCACTCTCCAACACAAACACCTGGAAGGCTCCAACGTGGACATCCACGCCGAGTTGGCCGAGCTCAACCAACTCAAAGCCTGGGGCGAGTCCCTGGCCGACGGCCTGGGCATCGAACCCGACTTCGACGCCCCCGCCCCGGCCGCCGCGACCTGGGACGCCCTGCTTTCCCCCGAACCCGCTGCGCCAAACAGCATCCTGTCGGACCGGGTTCGCTGAGCAGCCACTGCGAACGATGGGGCGGCATCGAATGTCCAACGACAACTCGCTATACTTCCGCCATGCCGACCGCCCCACGCCCCAACCCGCGAATTATGATTGCGATTCCCAACCTCCGGTAGGGCGGTCCTCCCACGTTCATTGAATCAACCCGCCCTGCCCACCCGGCAGGGTTTTTTGTTACCCCAACCCCCAGCCGCCGGAAATTTTTACGACGCGACCCCAAACCCACGCGACACGACCGACACCAAAGTTCAACTCTTGCCCCGCCCGCAAAGCCCCGCCATGACCGACGCCAAGCCCAAGCCGCCAAAAAGCCCGTACAAGAAGACGCTCAACCTGCCCAAAACCGCCTTCCCCATGAAGGCCAACCTCGTGCAGAACGAGGCCGCTTCGCAGAAGCGGTGGGACCAGCTCGGCCTGTACGCCAAGCTCCGCGAACGCGCTGCGCAGGCCGAGGCCGACGGCCAGCCGCTGCCGCCGTTCGTGTTTCACGACGGCCCGCCCTACGCCAACGGCGACATCCACCTCGGCCACCTGCTCAACAAATGCCTCAAGGACTTCGTGGTGCGCAGCCGGTCGATGCTCGGCTACGACTGCCCCTACACCCCCGGCTGGGACTGCCACGGCCTGCCCATCGAACATAAGGTCATGCAAGACCTCGGCGACGCCGCCCGCACGATGGAGCCCCTCAAGATCCGCCAGAAGTGCAAGGCCTACGCCGACAAATTCGTCAAGACGCAATCGAAACAGATGCAGCGGCTGTTGACCCTGGCCGACTACGACGACCCGTATCTCACCATGGCCCCGAAGTTTGAGGCGGGCGTGCTCGAGGTCTTCGCCGGGCTGGTCGAGAAGGGCGTGGTTTATCGCGACCTCAAGCCCGTGCACTGGTCGATCGACAACCAGACCGCGTTGGCCGAGGCGGAATTGGAGTATTACGACCGGGAAGACACGAGCGTCCACGTCTTGTTTGAACTCGAGACGTTGGGTGACGGACTTTCGGTTGATGCGATGCGGCAAGCGGTTAATTCGACGGATGCCCCCAAGTTTTACTTGATGATCTGGACCACCACGCCGTGGACGCTCCCCGCGAACTTGGCCGTCGCCGTCCACCCGCGCTACCGCTACAACCTCTACCCGCTTCCACACCTCGGTCAAAATTCCTACGGCATCATCGCCGAGGAACTCGCGGAGTCGGTGCTGAAGACCAAGAGCCCGGAGTTCTCTGGGCCGGGCATGGATCCGGGGACCGCGATCACCGGTGAAGAACTGGTTGGCGCGACGTACAAACACCCGTTCATCGACGACGCGCAAACCCGCCGGGTGGTCGCCGCCGAGTACGTCACCCTCGAAGACGGCACCGGCCTGGTCCACACCGCGCCGGGCCACGGGGCCGAGGACTACCAGACCGGCCTCCGCGAGGGCCTCGACGTCTACTGCCCCGTCCGGGCCGACGGCACCTACGACGACACCGTGCCCGACTGGCTGCAAGGCGAATCGATCTGGAAAGCCAACGACATGGTGGTGGAACGCCTCCGTGACTCCGGCCACCTGTTTCACGACCAAAAATTCCTGCACAGCTACCCCCACGACTGGCGCGGCAAAAAACCCATCATCTTCCGCGCGACCGAACAATGGTTCGTCGGCGTCGATCGCCCCGTCGAAGGTTTAGCGGGTGGCCCGAAGGGCCCCGCGTCGATGCGTGATGCCGCACTCGAACAAACCGCCGAGGACGTGGACTTTCTTCCGGGCTGGGGGCGCAACCGCATGCGCGGCATGCTCGAATCCCGCCCCGACTGGTGCATCAGCCGGCAGCGCTCGTGGGGACTGCCGATCCCCGCGTTTTTCAAAGAAGACGGCACGCCCGTGCTCAACCCCGACAGCGTCCGCGCCGTCGCCCGAGTCTTCGCCGAGAAGGGCAGCGACGCGTGGTTCTACATGTCGCCCGAAGACCTTTTGGTGCACTACGAAGAAGACGGCCTGGACAAGTCCACGCTGACCAAAGGCAAGGACACCTTCGACGTGTGGTTCGAGTCGGGTTCCTCGTGGAACGCGGTCATGCGTGAGGGCTGGAACGACAAACAGTCCGGTCAAGGCTATCCCACCGACCTGTACCTCGAAGGCAGCGACCAACACCGCGGCTGGTTCCAACACTCGCTGCTGCCCGCGTTGGCAGTAACGGGGCAGTCGCCGTTCAAGACCGTGCTCACCCACGGCTTCATGGTCGACAAAGACGGTAAGAAAATGTCGAAGTCCGGCGGCAACGCCCTGACCATCGAAGCCCTGTTCAAAGACTACGGTGCCGACGTCTGCCGGTGGTGGGTCGCGTCGCTGAACCCCGACAACGACATCAAAGTTGACATGGAGTTCTTCAAACTCGCCGGCGAAGAATACCGCAAGGTCCGCAACACGCTGCGGTTCTTGCTGTCGAACCTTGACGATTTTGAATCGGACAACGGCCAACACCGCCACCACTTTACCGACGCTGACGCGGCCAGCCTCGACGCGTGGGCGATGGGCGAGTTGTCGAACCTCATCGCCACCGTCCGCGATGCCTACGAGAACTACAACACCCGCAAAGCCACCGAAGCGATCTTCAACTTCTGCAACGACACGCTCAGCGCGGTCTACCTCGCGGCCGTGAAAGACCGGCTGTACTGCGACGCCCCCGGCAGCCCCCGGCGTCGCCGATCGCAGACCGCGTGTTACAAGATCGCCTCGGCGCTCTGCCAACTGCTCGGCCCCATCCTCCCGCACACCGCGGACGAGGCCTGGCGCGCCCTGCCGGGCGAAGGCCATGCCGACGGCTGCGTCCACCTCGAAACCTTCCCCGACCCGGACCACCCCGGCGAAATCCCGGTGGACGAGCAGTGGTCGGCCGTGATGCAACAACGCGATGCTTGGCTCAAAGCGCTCGAAGACTTCCGCCAGGAAAACGACCTCGACAACCCGTTGGACCTGGGCATCACGGCTTCCAACGCGCCGGTCGATCTCGCGGGTTTTGCCCACGAAGACTTGGCCGACCTGTGCGGGATCAGCCGGTTCTCGACGGGCGGCGAAGCGCTCGGCGTGGAAGACCTCTCGGCCGAGCCGCGCTGCGAACGCTCGTGGAAACGCGACGGCACGGTCAAACAACGCCACGATGCGGAGCGTGAACTCGACGCGATGCTGTCGGACCGCGACGCCGCGGCGTTGGGTTTGGCTTGAATCCGTAAATCACCTCTTCGCGGGGGACGGCGTTGGGCGTAAAATCAGGGCATGCGCACTCTCACTCGCTTGGCTTGGGCGTTGGGTTTTTTCCTGGGGCTGGGGCTAACGCTGCCGGCCGAGGCCAATAAACGAGATGGCCCGGAGCATATGATCAGCGGTGTTGTCGTGGACGCAGACGGGCAAGCTCTGCCGGGTGTCACTGTGGCGCTGCTGGACCAAGCCACCGGCCAACCCCTCGACATCGAGACCGGGCGACGTCTCGGTGAGACCCTCATCACGCCGGAAGGTCAGTTGGTCCAGAACAAGATCAACGCCTGGACGCTGGCGGTGACCGACACGGACGGACGTTTCACTTTTCCGCAGGTGTTGCCCGGCCGATATCGCGTCGTGGCGCAGTCTTGGCACGCCTGGGACCACCAACAGCAGCGTGAGATCGATCAGCCTGCGGTGACCGAAGTCTGGAAGGCGCAAGCCTCGATCGTCCACCTGCGCGGTGTGGCGGAGAACGTGGCCGTACCCTCCGACGACGCGGCCGAACTTACCCTCAAACCCGTAGGCACCGGCGAACTGCACCTCGAGGAACGCAACGCGAACGGCGGATACATCGCGGTGCTCAGCACTCAACCGCTCGCGGCCGACCCGATTCTGTTTTTCCTGGCGTGGGACGACCGCTTTCTGTCCCATGCCTTGTTAACGTACCACGCCCGCGGGCACGGCCCGGCGATCTACCGCGGCCTGCCCGCAACGACGTTGCACGTCAGCATGTTTTTCTACGACAACCGACCGGGCGCCGCCGCGGGTAGCGTCACCCTCAGACCCAACGAGGTGAGCACACTCGCACCCCACGCCGTCGCGGCCTGGTCGGATGGACGCAAGCAACCGCCGCCTCGACTCCAACCGTTGATGGATCGATTGATCGAGCACGACTGGGACGCCATCGAGATCCTCGGTCGCCCGCCGGAAGACCTTGGGCATTTCGCCCTGTTGACTTCCCGCGCCTTGGAAACCTGGGGGCCGCTGGATCGCGAAGTTGTCCTGCCCGACGACACCGTAACCACGGTCGGCGACCTGCTGGCGGTGTGGGCTTATCGGAATCTGCAAGCATCTCAGCCGTGATTTCAGCTAAGCCGGGTGGTCGATCTGGGCACGCGGTTGGATCGGTGCCGAGGCATGGACGATAGGACAGTGGAGATTGCATCCATGCCTATCGAGTTCCGTGAAGTCCGCCGGGAAGAGATCGACGACGCTTTGGCGTTCGCCGTGGATCAAGGTGCGGACCTCGCCAAGGCGGCGGTGCGTCACCAACTCAGCCTCGTGGCGATCAACGGCGACAAGGCCATCCTCGGCTCGGCGCTCCACGAAGTGGGCGACGACGCTCGGCGACACATCCACATCCACCTCAAGCCCGATATCAATCCCGGGCTTGGTCGGCTGCTCCTCGACCGGGCGCTGCGTAAAGCCGAGGCGGTGGGTATCGCAACGACCCAAGTCAAGATTCATCTTGATCAGGCCGAGCAAAACACGTGGGACGATGCGGATTGGCTGTCGAGGCTAAAACCCGCTTACTCCAGCCAAGGGGCCGTCACTCCAGTCGCTCCTGCCAGCGCTAACACTCAAGCCATATCAGCGGATACCGTTGAATCTGCCGTGGAGATTCCGGCCGACGCGGACCAAACCGAATCCGAATCGCCCGCAGACCCTTTGCCCGCAGGCGATACCGAAGCGGCCTAAGCGCCTGTGGCGGCCACGCGACAACGCCCCTGGCAAAAAGTGTTGCGTTCACGCCACACGGCGCTAAATCACCCCACGGTTTGCGACGATGACATCCCCAAGATGTCGCTTAAACACCACAACGCCAAGGCCGCCGGCACCGCGCCCGCGATGACGCCGTCGCAACTCGCCCACGAGCTCAACAACCTCCTCGACGGCTCGCTGCGTCACGTCGGCATGGTGATGCGCGAGCTCAAAGAACTCGATGCCGACGAGGCCACGCAGAGCCAACTGACCCAGCGTCTCCGCACCGCCGACCAATCCATGCACCAGATGGCCGACGTGATCGAACGCTACGCCAACGCGCCCACGCCCGCCCCCGGAAAGCTTCACGCCGAGGACACATCCGCTACGTCTTCGGCCGACGTCTTCCAAGCCCGCGGGACCCTGCTGGACGTGTTGACCCACGCGGTCAACGTCTACGGCCCCGCGATCCAAGACGCCGACATCGAACTCACCACGCGTCTCGACGCCGCCGTGGCCGACCTCCCCGCCGGCCCGGTCTACACCGTGCTCGCCAACGCGATCAACAACGCGGTCCAAGCGATCCAACGCTGCGACGAGGCCGACCTGAATCACCGCATCGAGATCACCATGACCCCCACCGACCGCGACGTGGTGGTCAAGATCACCGACACCGGCGTCGGCCTCGATCCGGTACTGTTCGATCAGCACGGCGGCTTCCGCTTCGGCGTCACAACGCGCCGCAACGGCCACGGCATCGGGCTGGACCTCTGCCGACGCATTGCCGACGACCTGCGGGGCCAACTCCAACTGTCGGCCAACCCCGCCGGCCGAGGCACGCAACTCACGCTGCAATACCCGCATCCCGTCATCGCCACCGCCAACCCTGACGTTCAGGCCGTCGCGGACAAGGGGGAACGTCTTGCCGGGTAAGACACGCATCTTGATTGTCGATGACGACCCGATCGTCGCCGAGAGCTTGGCCGATGTCCTACGCGACGAAGGCCACGACATCGCCACGGCCCACGACGGCCGGGAGGCGTTGTCGCTGATCGACGAGGTGCAAGACAAGTTCAACCTGCTCATCACCGACCTCAACATGCCGCGCTGCGACGGGATGGAACTGCTCAAAGAACTCAAAGACCGCGAGAGCGATATCGTCCCGATCGTGATCACCGGCTTCGGTAAGATCGAAACCGCGGTCAACGCGGTCAAGCTCGGCGCCGCCGACTACCTCACCAAGCCCTTGGTGGACGACGAACTCCGGCTCGCGGTGAGCAAAGCGGCGAATCAGCAAGCCCTGCTCGCCGAGAACCACACGCTAAAAGACCAGCTGTCCCAGCGCTTCGGCATGTCGAACCTCATCGGCGCCGATTACCGGATGCAGAAGGTCTACGACCTGGTCGAGTCGGTGGCGGACTCGAAAACCACCGTGCTGATCTCCGGCGAGTCGGGCACGGGCAAGAGCATGGTCGGCCGCGCGATCCACGCGATGAGCGACCGCGGCGCCGACCGACGCCGACCCCACGCCCCACCGCGGGCCAAGCACAAAAAACAAGTCGAGCGTCGCAACCCGAAACGCAAAGGCGGCTACCCCGGCGGGCCGTTCGTCACTTTTGCCTGCGGATCGATCCCCGAAACACTTTTAGAGAGTGAACTGTTCGGCCATACGAAGGGCGCGTTCACCGGTGCCGACTTCGATAAGCCCGGCAAGATCCTCGCGGCCGAGGGCGGCACGCTCTTCATCGACGAGATCAACTCCGCGACTCCGGCGCTCCAACTCAAGCTCCTCCGCGTGCTGCAGGAAAAAGCGTTCGAGCCCGTCGGCAGCACGCAGACGATGCACGTCGATGTCCGCTTCATCATCGCAACCAATCAGGACCTCAAAGAATTGGTTGCGGCGGGGCAGTTCCGCGAAGACCTGTACTACCGCATCAACGTGGTCAATCTTCAGATGCCCGCGCTGCGCGAACGGCCGAGCGACATCCCGCTGTTGGCCGAACACTTCTTGGGAAAGTACACCCAAGAAACCAAAAAGAGCCGTACGCTTTCGGCCGAGGCGGTGCAGGCCTTGCAGGCTTACGACTGGCCGGGCAACGTGCGGGAGCTGGAAAACGCGATCGAGCGCGCGGTGGTGCTGAGCAAGGGCCCGCAGATCGAGCCCGGCGATCTGCCCGAGTCCGTGATGGCGGCGATTGGGATACCCGCCGCCCACGGACGCGGCGCGGCCAACTCCGGGGGGGGCGGCGCGATCCCTGCGTTGGCCGACGGCTGGACGCCGACGCCGCTGGCCGAAGCGCTGCAAGAACCCGAGCGGCAGATCGTCCTGGCCGCCCTCGAAGCCAACGGCTGGAACCGCCAGGAAACCGCCCGCCAACTCGACATCAACCGCACGACGCTCTACAAAAAAATCAAACAATTCGGCCTCGACGAGCCCGGTTGATCCGGCCTTGGCCCGCGGCCTATGCTTCGACATGAGGTTTTTGCGGTGGCCTGTTTTCGTGGGTTCTCTTTTGCTGCTGGTAGGCTGCGCCAGTCACGAGTTGGCGCCGCCGCCCCAAGCGACTTACCTGCTCGACGGTGAGCGTTCAACGGTGACGTTCACCATCGATCACAACGGCCGACCGCTAACCGGAAAGTTCCGCACTACCAACGGGGCGTACACGCCAGCCAGTGCCGAAGCGTCCGGCACAATCTACGCCGCGGTGGCGGCCGGCAGCATCGATACCGCCAACGGTTTACGGGACGCCCACCTGCGGACCGGTGATTTCTTCCACGTCAGCCAACACCCCGCCGTCGCCTTTAGCGGCGAGGTCCAGCCCGGAGAAGAAGTCGGCACGTTGCTGGCCCGCGGTACGCTCGCCATGCTTGGCGTCGAGCAACCCCTCACCGTGACCCTCACCCCGCTGCCTGGCGTGGCCGATGGACCGGCCTACCGCTGCACGTTCCGCGTCGAACGCAGCGCCTTCGGCCTCACCAACGGGCTGGCGAACGGATCGATCGGCGACCTCGTCGAACTGACGGTTGAACTCCGATGGATCGCCAGCGAATCGGAAACAAGCGTTCAGGTAAACACGAGCCGACCGAAGCTCGACGAATCGTGAAAGCGGAACGGTTCGCTTTGAATCGGTCGCCAACTCGCCCAGTGCGGGTGTGAAGTTTCGTCGCCACACTTGTAAAAATTGCCCGACCATTCCGCACCCGGATGGATGTCGATCGGCCCGTGCACCTTACGCACCAATGCCAACGGCAACGCCATCGCTGCCCGCCAAATCATGGGCTCGGTGATCTCCGGCTCGAGCCGCGAGGGCAGGCTCGTCCACACCGCGATGCGGTCCATCCATAAATCGGGGACCGGTTCGTAGTCGATCTCCTCGGGGATATACACCTCGATCTCGCCCTGGTTTTTACAGCGATACATCAACTGGTGGCCGCCGGCGTTGGTCTCGAGATTGAAGTACGCAGCCCCCACCGCCGCCGCCTGTTCCCGCGGCATCGGGGCAAAGAAAAACTCGACGCAGCTGTCGCGACAGACCATCGCGTGGTGCCCGTGCTTGACCACCCGGACGTAGCGGTCGTGGACTTCAAACTGCAAGTAGAGGTTGTCGTCGTCGTACAACACCCGGACCGCGGTGGCGGGCCGGTGAGCCGAGGCCTCCGGGCCTTCGTGGAAGTAAGTGATCTCGGCCACCTCGGCGTTCGCCCATGCGGGATCGTCCCACGCCGCGTCCAACGCCGGCGGGGTCGCAGCACGATGAATGCGATAAGCCGATTCGCTCAAGCCTGCCCCTGATCCAGAAACGCTCGGCCGATCTTCCACACGTCGCCCGCCCCCATCGTGACCACCAGGTCGCCGGGCTTGGTCAAGACTTCGAGTTGTTCGACGATCGCCTCGAACGGGTGCAGGTGCATCGCGGTCACGCCCTGTTTGCGCAGCCGATCAACCAAAGCTCCGGCGGTCACGGCCTGGCGTTCTTTTTCGCTGTCGCGCACGAAATAAATCTCCGGCACGATCGCGATATCCGCGGCGCTGAAACTCACCGCGAACTGCTCCATCAGGTGACGGGTCCGCGAGTGTTGGTGGGGCTGGAACACGCAGATCAAGCGCTCGGGTTCGTGGTGTTGCCGCAGGGCCCGGAGGGTGGTGTCGATTTCGGTGGGGTGGTGGCCGTAGTCGTCGAGGACGAGGACGCCGTCGCGCTCGCCGATCGTCTGCATCCGCCGGTCCAGTCCGTTGAACCCGGTGATCGCCTGGCCGATGGAGTCCCAGTCGGCGCCGAGGCGGTGGGCGGTGACCGCGGCGGCGGCGGCGTTGTAGGCGAAGTGGTCGCCGGGCATCGGTTTGGTCCATCGGCAGATCGGCTTGCCGCGGTCATGCAACGTGACCTCGTGGCCGTCGATCTTGACCCGCCAATCGGCCTGCGACGCAAAGCCCAACGTTTCGACCTGGGCGTCCAGCCCGGCGGTGATACTCAAACGGTGGGGCGACTCGTGGTGGATCAACAACGAACCCTGCGGATCGATCAGCCGGGCGAACGTCGCGAAGCTCTCCACGATCTCGTCGATCGATTTGTACAAGTCCAAGTGGTCGGCTTCCACGTTCAGGATCGTCGCGTGGGTGGGGCGGTAGTTGTGGAAGCTGCGGTCGTACTCACACGCCTCGGCGATCAGCGTTGCGCCACCCCCGGCACGCGAGCCGCCGCCGATCTGTTCGCAGTGGGCCCCGAGGATAAACGACGGGTCGAGTTCGGCCCGGAGCAAGATGTGGCAGAGGATCGAGGTGGTCGTGGACTTGCCGTGGGTCCCGGCGATGGCGACGCCGGTGGTTTGGGCGTTGGCCATGAGTCGGCCGAGCATCGCGGCGTATTTGACGACCTCGACCCCGCGTCGGCGAGCCTCGACGACCTCGGCGTGGTCCGGCGGGATGGCGGCCGAGATCACGACCGTGTCGCACGACTCGGGAACGCTCGCTGCGGTCTGCTCAAGCACCACGCTGATCCCGGCCTTCCGTAAAGCCTCAACCGCGGGACCCGGGCCGCGGTCCGAGCCCGTGACGACGGCGCCGCGCTGTTGGGCGAGCTTGGCCAACCCGGACATGCCGCTGCCGCCGATGCCCACGAAGTGCAGACGGCGGCCGTCGAGCTGATGAGCAGCGGGGTGTGAAGCGGCGGCGGGTGTCGGGGCGGATTCCATCGCCAGATTCTACCGTTTTACCTGCCCTTACCGGTCCCAAAAGGGTTACCATTGCGCACCATGTCTGACTCCCTCGGCTCGTTCTGTCTCGTGCTCCACGGCCACCTGCCCTACGTCCTGCGCCACGGCACCTGGCCGCACGGCGAAGACTGGCTGTACGAAGCCGCGGCCGAGACGTATCTACCGATCCTGGCGATGCTCGACGAGTGCGTGTTCTTCAACGCCACGCCGAAGCTGACCATGGGCCTGACGCCCGTACTGCTCGAGCAACTCGCCCACCCGCACTTCAAGCGCGGCTTCGAACACTACCTCAACGACCGGGCCGAGCGGGCGCGATTGGACCGCGCCGAGTTCGAGCAAATCGACAACGGCCACCTCGCCTACCTCGCCACCGAGTGGGAGAAAACCTTCACCAAGCTCTCGGCCCAGTTCAACGACATCGGCCAGGACATTCCCAAAGCCTTCGCCGACATGGCCGAGCGCGGGCTGATCGAGATCATCACGTCCAACGCGACCCACGGCTACATGCCGTTGCTACTGACCGACGAAGCCATCCGCGCCCAAATCCGCGCCGGCGTCGCCACCAGCGAACGCATCTTGGGGTTCAAACCCAAAGGCATGTGGCTGCCCGAGTGTGCCTACCGCCCCAGCGGCCACTGGAATGCGCCGATCCCCTGGGGCGAGGGCCGGGTCCGCTGCGGCATCGAACACCTCGTGGCCGACGAAGGCGTCGACCACTTCTTCGTCGAGTCGCACCTCATCGAAGAAAGCAAATCCGAGCAGGTCTACAACGACGGACTGTGGTACAAAGTCGGCTGGGACGAGGCGACCAACTACCCCAACCGCGGTTGGCGGTCGGTTAACGAACCGCACGGCGTGAACTCCGACGGCAACGGCCTGGCCCGCGCTTTTGCGTTTGCCCGCGACAACGAGGTCTGCGAAAAAGTCTGGTCCGGCAGCATCGGCTACCCGGCCGACGGGACCTACCTCGAGTTTCACAAGCAGTGGGGGCCCCGCCGCGGCCTACGTTACTGGAAGATCACCGGGGCCAAGACCGACCTCGGCGACAAGCACCTCTACTACCCCGAAAACATCGCGGGCAAGATCCACGAACACGCCCAACACTTTGTCAGCGCGATCAAGGACCGCCTGCGGGCGCACAAAGACAAAACCGGCCGCAAGGGCATGGTCTGCTGCACCTTTGACGCCGAGCTGTTCGGCCACTGGTGGTTTGAAGGCCCACAGTTCCTCAAGGACGTGATGCTCCAGCTCAACGCCGACCCCGAGGTCGAGCTGCAAACGACGCAGGAACACCTCGACAGCGTGTTCGTCGACAAAGTCGTGACGATGCCCGAGGGCTCGTGGGGTGAAGAAGGCGACCACCGCGTCTGGACCAACGAACAGGTCAACTGGATGTGGGAGATCGAGTACCGCTGCGAGGGGACGATGCTGCGGTTGCTGCACGAACTCGGCTGGCGGAACAAGCCCGAGGTCAAAGAACTGCTCGAAAAAGCGGGGCGGGAGTTACTCTTGCTGCAGGCCAGCGATTGGCCGTTCGTCATCCGTCGCGGCCAGGCCGTGGACTACGGCATCAAGCGGTACATGCAGCACGTCGCCCGGTTTGAAAACCTGACCGACATCGCCGAGAAGGTCGCCGCCGACTCGAAGTACCTCGGCGGCCTGACGGAAGTCGAGAAGCACGAGATCGCCGACGCCGATATCCACGACGTGATCTTCCCGGAGATCGATCTGGAGTGGTGGAGTATGTGACTGGGCAGTGGGCAATGGGGGTGGGGCAGTGGGGGAAAGCGGGGCTGGTTGATGACACAATCGAAACGTGTTCCGATTCGCTCCTATCGTGACCTTGAGGTCTGGCAGTTATCGATCGATCTGGTCGAAGCGGTCTATGCGTTGGCCAAGGCTTTCCCCGAAGACGAGAAATACGCGTTGATTTCGCAGATTCGCCGTGCGGTCGTTTCCGTTCCGTCTAACATCGCGGAGGGTTACGGACGCAACACCCGCAAGGAATATCTTCGACACTTGTCCATCGCCAACGGCTCGCTCCGCGAAGTCGAAACCCAACTCATCATCGCCGGCCGCCTCGGCTACGTCACACGCAACGACGCCGAGCTCGCTTGGTCTCTGCTCCAGTCCGTCGGTAAACTCCTGACCGCCCTGCGTAAATCACTTCGTCAGTAGACCCCACTGCCCCACCCCCATTGCCCATTGCCCATTGTCCACCCCGCCATGCAAATCATCCTCGCCACCACCAATCCCCACAAACTCGAAGAAATCAAGTCGGTGTTCGATAGCGAACCCACGGCCACGCGAGGTATCAGCTGGACGCTGCTCGACGAGATCAAGCGCGAGTACCACGACGGGATCACCGACCCCGTCGAAGATCAACCTACGTTTGAAGGCAACGCCGCGCTCAAGGCCCGGCACTACGCCAAGTTCACCGACCGCATCTGTCTGGCCGACGACAGCGGCATTGAGGTGGACCACCTCAACGGAGCCCCCGGCGTGATCAGCGCCCGCTATTCCGGCGTCCGCGGCCCGCGTACCAAAGTGGACCCCGCCAACAACACGAAGCTGTTGGAGGAGCTCACGGACGTGCCGATCACGCAACGGACCGCGCGGTTTGTCTGCACGATGTGCCTGGTCATCCCCGGCCACCAACGCGAGAACGTCTCGGCCGAGGGTTACGACCAACTCCTGCGGCCGGGCGATGACTCCGTGCAACTGATCGTCCGCGGCACCGTGGAGGGTCGCATCTTGCTGCCGTCCGAAGTCGACGACCCCCGCTTCCCCGAGCGTGGCCGTGGCGAAAACGGCTTCGGTTACGACCCGCTGTTTATGCTGGCACCCGATCACGATTATGCCGGTTTGACCACCGCCGAACTGACGCCCGAGCAAAAGAACAGCATCTCCCACCGCGGCCAAGCCGCCCGGCTGCTGTTGGCCGAGATGAAGGCCGCGGGTTTGGTGTGACGGATGTAGGCAATGGGTAGTGGGGGGTGGGGGGGGGGGGGGAAAAAACCCCACCCCGCGCGGGAATGTGGGAACGACCGCGCGGGAGCCCCCCCCGC
>JBCCST010000067.1:0-19187 GCA_039199695.1 Planctomycetota bacterium
AAGCGTCAAGGGAGCATCAACCCTCCACGCGATCGCCCCGTATTGGACCCCCTGCCCCGCCCCCGGAAACGGAACCGCCATGAACCGCCAGACGACCTTAGCCAAGAACAACCAAGTGCCCCGCGAGTGGGTGATCATCGATGCCGCCGACCAGATCCTCGGTCGCCTGTCGACGCAGATCGCCACGATCCTGATGGGCAAAGACAAGCCCACCTACACGCCGCACCACGACGTGGGCGACTTCGTCATCGTGCTCAACGCCGAGAAGATCCGCGTCACCGGCAACAAGCTCGATCAAAAATTCCACCAGACCTTCTCCGGCCACCCGTCGGGCCGCAAGGTCAAGAGCTTCCGCGAAGTGATGAAGACCAAGCCCGAGCGGCTGATCGAAGAGTCGGTCCGCCGGATGCTGCCCAAGAGCAAGCTGGGCGTGGCGATGTCCAAGAAGCTCAACGTGTACGTCGGCACCGAACACCCCCACGCCGCGCAGCAGCCCAAGCCTTACGAACTTCAATCCGCCTGATCTTTAAACTCACTCTTCATCGGCGATGAACCTTCGCCGCCCCCGGCCCGCCCGGCATCTGGATAAGCACACCATGGAAGACACCACCACCCCCACCCTCGACGGCCTCTCCTCCGAAGCCCCCGCCCTCGGCAGTACCACCGAATCCTCGTTCGGCGTCGACGCGGCCGAAACCACGGCCGAGCCGCGTCCCCTGCGTGAACCCGCCAAGCCCGACAAGGGCGGCTTTGTCTGGGGCACCGGCCGACGTAAATCCGCCATCGCCCGGGTCCGCGTCAAGCCCGCCGCCAAGGGGGAAGGCAAGTTCCTGATCTCGGGCCCCAAGGCCAAGAACAAGACCGTCGAAGAGTTCTTCAGCGAGCCGCAGCACCGCAACGCCTGCGTCGCCCCGCTCGAAGCCACCGGCACGCTCGGCAACCTCGACGTGTTCGTCTCCACCACCGGCGGCGGCATCACCGGCCAAGCCGAGGCGATCCTGCTGGGCGTCGCCCGCGCCCTCGTCGGTTACGACCCCGCGCTCGAGCAAACCCTCCGCGACAAGGACTTCATGACCCGCGACCCGCGTAAGGTTGAACGTAAGAAATACGGCCAACGCGGTGCCCGTCGCCGGTTCCAGTTCTCGAAACGCTAAGCATTTGAAAGAACGACTATTGGATTTTTACGACCCACGGTTTCGACCGTGGGTTTTTCTTTGGGGTCGCCTGCGCGGCGAGCGGCAGGGGCTCTGCCCCTGCACCCCGAATACCGCATGCAGGTTTGTAACGTCCGAGGATCAGTTGGCGTAAAATAAAAGTATTGATCTTGTTCAAGGAAACCAAAAATGGCCGTGAATGTGAAGCAAGCTGAACGACGTGAACTGCACTTCGATACGCTCGACGAAGTGCTCGCCGACGCGGAGGCCGTCACCGACTCCTCCACCGCGACGGGCAACTGGACGCCGCCGCAGATCATCGATCACGTCGCCTTCGGCGTCCACATGCTCAATCACGGTATCGATCTGAAGATTCCGCTGCCGATGAAACTGCTTGGCCGAATCATGAAAAAGTTCGGCATGCACACCAAACCGATGAACCCCGGCATCAAGCCCCCGGCCAAGGTCGCCGCGGCGTTTGCCCCCGACCCGGACATTACGCTCGAACAAGCCAAGCAGAAGCTGCGGGACGAGGTCGCCTACGCCAACGAACACGGCATGCACCACCCCAGCCCGCTGTTCGGCCAGATGACCCCGGAAGAGTGCATCCAGATGAACTGCCGACACGCCGAGTTGCACTTCAGTTTTATTCGGCCCGCTTCTTAATCCTGCCGACGCGTCACTTTGCCGTGGCGCAGCATCCAGGTCACGAGCACCGTCGTCGCGCTGATCACGAAGGCAAACGACAGAACCGCCGCGCCGCCGAACGGGCCCCGCCAGTCGGACATCAAGCTACCCACCACGGGCGGGCCGACGGCCAGCAGGACCCGGTCGTCGAGGTCGAGGTTTTCGTGGGCGCCGCTGATCGTGTAGCGCACGGGGCGCTCGGCGTCGGGGCCGAAGTGTTCGGCGGGCAGGGTGAAGATGAATTCGCTGTTGGCCTTGCCGTGGTTGAAGATCTGGGATTCGCTCTTGTCGTATTTCGCCTGGCGGACCGTGAGGAAATCGCCGGATGCTTGGTGTTCGACGTCGATGTCGAGGGCGGGGGTTTCGCGGAAGACGCCGGTGGTGTCGAAGTCTTCGCCGTTAAACGTGCCGATCTTTTCGTAGTAGACCAGGTAGTCGCCGGGCTGATCGAAGGCGAGTTCGCCGCTGCCGGGCGCGACGAAGCGTTGCATCGAGCCGACGGCCGCGTCGACCTGGGACTGGGCCACGTTGACCGACGCGATAAACGCCGCGACCCCGATGAGCATGAGCACGAACGCGAGGCCGTACCAGCCCCGCGACGGCACTCGGCCGGGCAGTTCGGAGCCGTTGTCGTCGGCCGGCGTGGTCGCGGCGGGTGCGGTCGATGCGGGAGCGGAAGCGGATTCGGTCATAGCGGTGAGTCTTCGGATTGACAGTGGTTTGACGTCGATGGGAGACTATAGCCAAGTTGGTGGTGGCTGGAAGGGTCCGGTGGGTCGCGAGATGACTGAAGAAACCGAGAACGCGGGTTACGAAGTTCACGACCGCCGGCCGATGCCGCCGCGGGAGTGGGCGGTGATGCGGTGGTTCACCGACGGGGCGATCCGGTTGGGGTTGTCGGCCAATGACATTTCGATGTTAAGCATGGTTTTCGCGGCCATCGGGGCCGGGGCGACGGCGGCAACCGGCAGCGCGGCCGGTCTTTCGCATCGGGGCTTATGGCTGATCGGAGTGATCGGCGTGGAGTTGCGGGCGTTCTGCAATCTGTTGGACGGGATGGTGGCGGTGAAGACGCAGACCGCCTCACCGATGGGTGAGCTTTACAACGAGGTGCCCGACCGGATTTCGGATGTATTGATGTTTGTGGGGCTGGGGTATGCCGCGGGATCGGTCCACGAGTTTGCGGATGTCGCGGCCGCACCGACGCTCGGCTGGATCGCGGCGACCGCCGCGGTGATGGTGGCGTATGTGCGTGCCCAGTCGGCGGTCTCGGGCGCGGGGCAGGACTACCGGGGGATCATGTCGAAGCCCGTGCGGATGCAACTCGTGGCGATCGGGTGTTTGTTCATGGCGTTGGCGCCGTCCGAGTGGCGGATGGCGTTTTGGGGGCCGACGGAGGCGAGCAACCACAAGATGACGCTGCAGACCTGGGGCGTGCCGCAGGCGGTGCTGGTGTTGATCAGTGCCGGCTGCACTTTGACCGTAGCGGGGCGTTTGGTTCGTGCGGGTCGTCGCCTGCGTGAGGGAGCGGCGTGATGGACCCGATCAGCCGGGAGCGATTGTTTGGGGTGTCGGGCGTGTTCGATTCGCCGATCACGTGGTGGGGGACGGTTGGGGTGGGGGCGTTGCTGATCGTTTCGCCGTTGCTGGTGCTGTTGTTGTCGAAAGCGGGGAAGCTCGACGCGGCGCATCGGCGGGAGTTACTCCTGCGGTGCGGGTCGTGGGCGGTGATCGCGGCGGCGTTGCTGGTGCCGGTGTTGCTCGGGGCGGCGTGGTGGATCGGGGCGATGTTCGTGTTGTCGGTGTTGTGCCTGCGCGAGTTCGGACGGATCACGGGCGTGTTCCGCGAGCCGATGGTGATGGGCGCGGCGATGCTGGGATTGGTGGCGTTGTACTTCGCGATCCTCGACAACTGGTACACGATGTTCGTCGCGGTGACGCCGATCACGGCGGTGGTCATCATGGCGGCGGCAGTGCTCAGCGATCGGCCGACGGGGTATGTGCAGCGGGTGGCGTTGGGCGTCCTCGGCTTCACGCTGTTCGGCACGGGGCTGGGCCACTTGGCGTACTTCGCCAACGACGCGCAGTTCCGGCCGATCCTGTTCATCATCATCGCCGCGGTGCAGGGCAACGACGTGTTCGCGTACCTCAGCGGCAAGACGTTCGGCAAGCGAAAACTCTGCCCGAAGACCAGCCCGAACAAAACGGTTGCGGGTGCGGCCGGCGCGGTGGTGTGCACGACGGCGTTGGTGGTCACGCTCGGCCACTTCGTGGTGGCCGACGGCATGCGGGTGTGGTGGCTGCACTTGCTGATCGCGGGGGTGCTGCTCAGCGTCGCGGGGCAGATGGGCGATTTGGTCTTGTCTTCGATCAAACGCGACATCGGCATCAAGGACACCGGTACGCTGCTGCCGGGCCACGGCGGGCTGCTGGATCGATTCGATAGTTTGTTGTTGGCCTCGCCGGTGATTTTTTACTTCGTGGCGTATTTCCGGGGGGTGGGGTTGGATCAGCCGGCGCGGGTTTTGACGGGCGGCTGAGCGTCACACGGCGCAACACGGCAGGGCGGTCTACGATCACCCACTCAACCGTTAACCGTCGCGGTGAGATCGGACCGAATTTCGAGTTTGCTAGATGCGTGATTTTGATCTGCAACCCGCCAAAGACCTGGGCCTACCCGAAGTGGAGCGGGCGCGGAGTCTGCAACGCGAGCCGGGGTTGTTCTCGTTGCTGACCAGTCACCTGTGGTGGGGCGTGGTGCGGGTGTACCTCAAGGTGTTTCACCGGCTGCGGATCGAGGGGCGCGAACACTTGCCCAGCGAGCCGCCGTTCGTGCTGGTGGCCAACCACAGCAGCCACCTCGACGCGCTGGTCCTCGCCGCGGCGTTGCCGGCCCGGCACCGGCGGTACGTCTTCCCGATCTCGGCGGGCGACGTGTTTTTCGAAACCAAACTCGCCACCGCGTTCTCGGCGTGGTGCCTCAACGCGTTGCCCATGTGGCGGAAGAACGCGGGCCGACACGCCATGGGCCAACTCCGCGAGCGTTTCGTGGCCGGCGACGCGGGCTTCATCCTCTTCCCCGAAGGCACCCGCAGCCCCGACGGCAAGTTGCAGAAGTTTCGCGCCGGTGTCGGCACGTTGGTCGCGGGGGCCGACGTGCCGGTCGTGCCGTGCTATCTCTCCGGCGCGTACAACGCGTTACCCAAAGGCGCGGCGTTCCCTCGACCGCGGTCTTTACGTCTGCGCATCGGTGAACCGATGAACTTTGCGGAGACCCCTAATCACAAAACAGGCTGGCAGGACGTCGCGGGGAAAGTCCGCGATGAAGTCCAGCGATTGTCTTCGCCGGAGTGATCAGCCGCGCTCTTGCACCAGATCGTCGATCAATTTTTTAAACGCCGATCGGTACGCCGTATCGATCTGAGTGACGAAACTCTTGTCGAGCGGGATGGCTTCGATCAACCGGATGACGTCGGCCAGGTCTTGGGCCCGATGGACGAACTCGGTGCCGGTAGACAGTTTCATGGTGACTAATTCACCAAGGGTCAGCGTCTGGATATCGTGCAAAGATCTGAATCGCTTGGGGTAGTACGGCAGCTTGTCTTCCGGAGCCAAGAGCTGAACGGGGATGTCGTTCTTCTCGAATTGCCGACGCTCATCGGACCACACGAAGCCGCGCTGCGTTAACTGCTCGGCCAAAGCGGCGCGGTCGGTGGTGTAGACGTCGATGTCGGTCGTGGTGCGTTCGTAGCCGTGCAGGAATACCGCGATACCGCCAATCACGCCCCCCTCGGCCCCCGAGGCTTCGATCGCCGCGGTTACCTCTCGGGCGAGATTGAGGATGGTCTGATCGCCCACGAGCATCTCCAACGCGAGTTTGCCGGCTGGGGTTATCATGCCACGAGTATATCGGTCACGCTTTGGATTCCCCGCGAAAATCTACACGTCGAGGTTCTTCACTTCCAGCGCGTGGTCCTCGATGTACTTGCGGCGAGGCTCAACGTGTTCGCCCATGAGGACGCTGAACAGGCTCTCCGCTTCGCTGGCGGCGTCCCAGGTGACGCGCATCAGGGTGCGGTTCTCGGGGTTCATCGTCGTGTCCCAGAGCTGGTCGGCGTCCATCTCGCCCAAGCCTTTGAACCGCTTGATCTCCAGGCCCTGACGCCCGGCGTCGAGGATGCCCGCAGCGACCTCGGCGAGGTTGACCAGCGGCGTGATCTTCGGCGAGTCGCTGCGGGCCTTGGCGACCAGTTCAAACTTGGTCGGGGCCATCGCGCCGGTGACCGTGGGCACGGGCTTGAGGAAGTAGTCCTGGATGTCCAGGCCCAGCGCTTCGAGCTTGGCGAACACCTTTTCGAGGTCGACGACTTCATGCAACTCGCGACGGACCACCACCCGTTGCCCGGGCGAGAACACGCGGTCGGGCGATTCGACCGGCAGGTCGGGGTCTTCGACGACCAGGTTGTTTTTTTCGCGGAATGCTTCCTCTTCGTCTTCGGACCAGAAGAAGTGGCTGCCCGTGAGGCCGTTGCTGGTTTCGTCGGCGGCGACGTCGATCTGCAGCTTCGGCAGCTTGCCTTCACCATTGGGGTCTTGCGACCGCATGGCCAACAGTTCGGCGAGCGTCAGGCCGCGACGCTTGACGATCTCGACCAGGTCGTCGAGTTGGGTCAGCGCTTCGAGCACCTGGCCCAGGTCTTCGCCGGCGATGCGGGTGGCTTCAGCGCGGTCGGCGTTGTCGTGGTTGCCGTAGACGATCAGTTCGGAGTCTTCGAGGCCCAGGCCGCCGAGCACGGTCTGCATCCGGCGCTCATTGAGGACGTACTCGGACTTCTTGCCGCGCAGCACCTGGTAGAGCGGGGGCTGGGCGATGAAGACGCGGCCCTGCTTGATGAGGTCGGGCATCTGGCGGAAGAAGAACGTGAGCAGCAGCGTGCGGATGTGGCTGCCGTCGACGTCGGCGTCGGTCATGATGATGATCTTGCCGTAGCGGAGTTTCTCGACGTCGAAGTCGTCGCTGCCGATGCCGCAGTTGAGCGCCTGGATGATCGTGCGGATTTCTTCGAAACCCAGGATCTTGTCGAGGCGGGCTTTTTCGACGTTGAGGATCTTGCCCTTGAGCGGGAGGATCGCCTGGGTGTTGTGGTCGCGGCCGCCCTTGGCCGAGCCGCCCGCGGAGTCGCCTTCGACCAGGTAGATTTCGGATTCCTCGACGTTCTTGCTGGTGCAGTCGTAGAGCTTGCCGGGCAGGCCCCCGGAATCCAAGGCACCCTTGCGCCGGGTGAGGTCTCTCGCCTTGCGGGCGGCCTCGCGGGCCTCGGCGGCCATCACGGCCTTCATGCAGATCTTCTTGGCGTCGCCGGGGTTTTCTTCGGTCCAGTTGTTGAGGGCTTCGCCCATCGCGGCGCTGACCAGGCCCTCGACTTCAGGGTTGAGCAGCTTGCCTTTGGTCTGGCCTTCGAACTGGGGGTCGGGGATTTTCACGGAGATCACCGCGACGAGGCCTTCGCGCCAATCGTCGCCGGACGGCGAGGGGCCGCTGCCCTTGAGCACGCCGTTCGCTTTGGCGTAGGTGTTGAGCGTGCGGGTCAACGCGGTCTTGAAGCCCGAAAGATGGGTGCCGCCGTCGGGCGTGTTGATGTTGTTGGCGAAGCAGATGAGGTTTTCGCTGTAGCTGTCGACGTATTGGAGGGCGACGTCGCAGACCAGTTGGCCGTCGTCCGACTCGCTGTTGACCGCGATGGGTTCGTGCAGGGCGGTCTTGGCGGCGTTGAGGTGGCGGACCATCTCGATGATGCCGTCGTCGAACTTGAAGGTTTCGGTCTTGCCTTCGTTGGTCGTGCCGCCTTGCTCGAGGTTACGCTCGTCCGAGATGGTGAGCTTGATGCCGGGGTTGAGGTAGGCGCGTTCGCGGAGGCGGTTGGCGATGGTGGCGTAGTCGTGGGTGAGGTCGCCGAAGATGTCGCGGTCGGGCCGCCAGTGGATCTTGGTGCCGGTGGCGTCGCGGGTGCCGATCTGCTTGAGTTCTTCGTTCGTGTCGCCGCGGGCGAAGGACATGTGGTGCAGCTTGCCGTCGCGGGCGACCTCGACTTCGAGCCATTCGGACAGCGCGTTGACGCAGGACACGCCGACGCCGTGCAGCCCGCCGGAGACCTTGTAGCTGTTGGAGTCGAACTTGCCGCCGGCGTGGAGCACCGTCATCACGATCTCGACCGTGGGCTTGCCGTTGAGGTTGGGGTTCTCGTGTTTGTACGGCCCGACGGGGATGCCCCGGCCGTTGTCGACGACCATCACCGAGTTGTCCGCCTTGAGCGTGACCTGAATATCGTCGCAGTGGCCGGCCAGCGCTTCGTCGATCGAGTTGTCGACGGTCTCCCAGACCAGGTGGTGCAGGCCGCGCGAGTCGGTGCCGCCGACGTACATCGCCGGCCGCTTACGCACCGCCGCCAAGCCTTCGAGCACCGAGATGCTGTCCTCGGAATAACCGTTTTCAACCGGTTCGTTGCTGCCGGAATCGGGGGCGTTTTCCGGGGCGGGAGGGGTGCCATCTTGCATGCGGGGGCGGCCTCGAGAGAAGTGGTTCCGGGCGACCGGGGGCAGCCGTGACGGCCGGCGAATCCCCTGTCCTCAAGCCTCTCATTTTAGCAGAAATCACGGCCCCTCACAACGCGACAGGCAGCGTGAAAACCGCTTCTAAAACAGTGATTTACGGGGATTGGCGGAGACCGGGAACGGCGTTATTCACCGGCCGTAACTTCGGCCGGCAACGCGGGCTCGACCGCCCCGATTTCGGGCTC
This sequence comes from Planctomycetota bacterium, assembly GCA_039199695.1. Taxonomy (GTDB): domain Bacteria; phylum Planctomycetota; class Phycisphaerae; order Phycisphaerales; family Phycisphaeraceae; genus Algisphaera. Next base: position 8,639 of record JBCCST010000067.1, read on the forward strand.
GGCCAAGGCCGCGGGTTCCGCCTCGGCTGGGGGCTCTGACGCGGGGATTTCGACGCCTTGGCCCACATCCGCGACGGGGGCGGGGCGGGCTTCGGCGACGGCTTGGATCTTCGCGTTCAGCCGCGTGGGCAGCGTTTCTTCTTCGGGGTCCATCGACTGGTAGCCTTCGGCCGACATCAACACCCGCGCGGTGTTCCACGACCGCACCGCCTCGGCGGGTCGGCCCAACCGATAGAGCGTGTCGCCGATGTGATCGACGATGACCGGGTGCACGCCGCCGTTGGCGGCTTGGCTGCGCTCCAGCCATTTCAACGCCCGCTCGAACTCGGCTTTCTTGTAGTAGACCCAGCCCATCGAATCCAGGTACGCCGCCTCGTCCGGCTCGGCCGCCACCGCGCGGGCGATCATGCGCTCGGCGTCGTTCAGCCGGACGCCGTCGTTCGCTAGGCCGTAACCCAGCGAGTTGTTCAGCCCGGGGTGGCGGGGGAAGTCTTCGAGCGCCGCTTCCATCACCCGACGAGACGTGTCGGTGTCGCCGAGTTCTTCGTATTGCATCGCTAGGATCATCGTGGCGTCGCCGCCGAGGTCGGGATGTCCGGCGACGAACCGCGCGACGTATTGCTCGGCCTCCTCGAAGAGCCCGGCGTCAAATAACCGGTCGATCAGTTCAAACGTCAAACCCATCCGCTGGTCGTCGTCGAGCTTGACCTCGAAGGTTTGTTCGACCGCCGCGATCGCGTCGGTGAATCGTTCGAGTTTCAACAGCGACGCCAAGAGCAGCCCGATGCTCTGAATCGTCTGTTCGTTGGTCAACTCGAAACCTTGGTCGAACGTCTCGCGGGCGGTCTGCGCCGCGTCGGCGTAGCGCTCCTGCGTGTAGTAGAGACTGCCCAGCGTCAGGCTCCGCTGCACGCTGGGGGCGGTGATTTCCCAACGTATAGTCTCCAGGCGCAACGCCAAGGCTTCGTTGCGTCGCGCAAAGTAACGCACCGCCAGCGTCAGCATCTCTTCGCTGGGCTTGACGCCCTGGGCCTCGGTTTCGTTGAGGTGTTGCTCGATCAGCGATTCGACCGCCTCGGCTTGGTCGGTGCCGATGAAGATTTCGAGCCGCAGCCGTTGGAGCAGCAGCCGGTCCTCGCCTGCTTCGTCGGGTTCTTCAAACGTGGCGATCAGGGCCTGGGCTTGCGGGAACTGCCTCATGGCGACGAGGGTTTCGAGCTTGACCAGCCGGGTGATGCGGGCGTCGGGGATGGTGTCGACCATCCGCCGGACCAGCCGCTGGTAGTTGCGGATCATGTTGCCGTTGTCGTTGTAGATGTCCAGCAGCGCCTCATAGATCGCCTCGTCCGTCGGCCGGGCGTTGAGCGCATCCAGCAGGGTGCGCTCGGCGTCTTCGACCCGGCCAAGCTTGAGTAAGAGGTCCGCCTTGTCCAGCATCAGCGGGCTGCCCGGCGGGGTACGACGCAACACGTCGTTGAGTAGCGAAAGCGCCGCTTCGGTTTGACCCGTCTCGGCGAGCGCCCGGACACGGAGCATCGTGACCCGCGGGTCGTTCGAGTCGGCCAGCGGTTCGAGAAGCGCCTCGGCCCGCTCGACGTTGCCGCGGTCCAGTTCCACCGCGCTCAACTCCAGCCGGGCCAACTCGGCCTGGGCATCGAGTTCCAACGCTTGCGCGAACGCTTCGGCGGCGGCGTCACGCTGCCCGTCGGCGAGCAGGACTTTGCCGCGCAAGGTCAGCGTGGTCGCGGTCGCCGGCTCGGGAAAAGCGTCCAGCAACGACGCGGGTTGGCGCACGTTGGCGAGCAACCGCTCGGCGTAGGCGTCGGCGAGGCCGGGCTCCGCGGCCATCGCGTCGGCGGTGGCGGACACCGCTTGTTGAAGCGCTCCGAGCGAGGGAGATTCGCCCAGCAGCATGGCCAACAGCCGCCCGAAGACCGCGTCGTCGCCGGGCTGGTCTTCGAGGTGTTGCTGGAGCAGCGGTGTCGCGACTTCGGCGGGCAGCACGTCGGCGATCGCCAACGCCAGCGACGCCGGCCGACCGCGTTCTTCGTATAACGCGGTGAGCTGCGACGACAGCGCTTCGGCCGAAACGCCCTGGGCGATGGCGTACGGCACGAGTTTCAGGGTCTCGGCATCGCCCCGCGATTCGGTGATGGCCTCGGCGACCAGTTCCTGAGCGGCGCGGGTCTGTCCGAGGCGCAGCCGGGTGAAGATCAGGCGTTTGTGCAGCGCGCTGCGGTTGAGCACGCCGTTCTCGGCGGCGGCGGCGTAGGCGGCCCACGCGGCGCGGGGGTTGTTCAGGCGGTGCTGGAGGTCGCCGGCGAGCATGAGCGTTTCGCCGCGCTGGTTGTTGAGGACCGCGATCTCCCGGGCGTACGGCGAGATGCCGGAGAGGCGGGGGCGGCCGGCGAGATAGGCGTCGAACATCTCGGCGGCGGCCTTGCCGTAGCCCGCTTGGTTCAGGGCGTTGGCGAGGTAGTAGTGGATCAGGTGGGTCGCGACGGGGTCTGCGGTTCGAGGCGAAGCGGGGGTTTCTCCGTTGGCGTTATCGTTGGCCTCGGGGTTAGGGGCGGCGAGTTGGAGGGCCGCGTCGAGGTTGAGGATGGCTTGATCCCAGCGGCGTTCGTCGAGTGCGAATCGGCCGAGCATGAACACGCTGTCGAGGTCGGTGGGGTCGGCGGCGAAGGCTTGGCGGTAGAAGTTCGACGCCGACACGCGGTTGCCGGCCCGCGTCCAGGCCTCGGCGAGGGAGCGGAGGATCGCCGGCTCGCCGGGCGAGAGCCGCAACGCTTTTTCGAGTTGTTGCACGGCCCGGAAGTTGTCGTTTTCCAAAAGCGCCTGCTTGCCCGCGGCGTAGAACTTCTGGGCGGCGAGCGGCGGGGTGGTGTCGCGGGGCTCGGGGGCTTGGCCGAGTTGGTCGAGGTAGCGGGGGGCGGCGAGCGTCGCGATCGCCTGTTGCCGTGACATGTCGGCCTTCGCGGTTTGCGATTCGTCGTAAGGCGTCAGCGCGATGGGCGGCACGCCCGGCGGGGGCGGCACGTCGGTCAGCCGGATCGGCTCGCCGCCGGGGTTCGCGGTGCGGGACGCGGAGGTGCCCGATTCGCCGGCGGGATCGGAAACGCACGACGGGATCACCAAAGCGGCGAACAGCAGCACGGGCGTGAAACAAAAACGGTTCAACATCCCGTGATTCTACGCGGGCCGTTGCTGTTCGGGGAGCGGCCCGCGTGATTAACTCGGCGGATGGGCGGCGGGATGCCCGGAGACAAATGTTCTTTTCAGATTTCTTCCGGGGGTCAGGGGATGATCTTGTTCAGCGGGTAGCTGAAAATCGCCTGAGCTCCGGCCCGGGAGAGCTTGGGCACCAGCTCGCGTTCGATGGTGCGATCGACGATGACCTCGACGGCGACCCAGTCTTTGTCGGCCAGGTCGTTGACCGTCGGCGACTGGGCGGCGGGCATTTGGGCCAGGACGTCGTTGAGTTTGGTGCGGGGGACGTTGAGCTTGAGGCCGACTTGGCCTTTGGCGGCGATCGCGCCGCGGAGCAGTAATGCGATGTCCTCGATCTTCTCGCGCTTCTTGGGGTCGGCCCAAGCGTCCTTGTTGGCGATCATGCGGGTGGTCGAGGTGAGGATGGTGTCGATGATGCGCAGCTTGTTGGCGCGGATCGAGCTGCCGGTCTCGGTGATGTCGACGATGGCATCGATGAGGCGGGCTTTAACTTCGGTGGCACCCCAGGAGAACTCGACTTTCTTCACGGGGATGTTCTTGTCGGCGAAGTAGCGTTTGACCGTGCCGAGCAGTTCGGTGGCGATGATGCCGTCGGCCAGGTCTTCGGGCTTCTGGACGGGCGACTCGTCGGGGACGCAGAGGACCCAGCGGGCGGGGTTGCTGGTGGCGCGGGAGTAGGTGAGTTCGCCGACCTCGTGGACGTCGCTGTTGTTTTCGACGACCCAGTCGTGGCCGCAGATGCCGAAGTCGACGACGCCGTCTTCGACGTAGCGCGACATCTCTTGCGAGCGGAACATGACCACGGACATGCCGGGGTCGTCGATCTCGGGGTAGTAGGACCGGCTGGAGACGTTGATGCGGTAGCCGGCCCGGTAGAAGAGGTCGACGGTGGGGTCTTGCAGCGAGCCCTTGGGGATGCCGAGGCGGAGTTTGGTGGGGTCGGTGGTCATGGTCTTTGGGTTTCGCCCCGGACTCGTGATCCGGGGCGGAGTGGAAAAGTATGGAGGGGGTGGCGAATCGTGCGGCCGATTCGATCCGAAGCCGGTGTGGTTTGAGTGTGACTTGAGCCGCGGCACCCCGGGTCGGTGACCCGGGGCTAAATTCATTTCTTCTTGGCGACCTTCTTTTTGGTCGTCTTTTTCTTGGTCGTTTTCTTCTTGGTGGATTTACTCACCTTTTTCGCCGGCGCTTTTTTGGCCGGGGCTTTGGTGGTTTTCTTGGTGGTTTTGGGGGCGGACTTGGCCGTGGGGCTCTTGCGTTTGTCGGCCCAGGCCTGGAGGGCGAGGTGGGCTTCGAGGGCGTCGCCGGCCTTGATCTGGCGGAGGAGGTACGACTCGGCGTCTTCGACCGAGGTGCCTTCGTCGAGGCAGCCTTCGCCGATGAGCAGGGCCAACAGTTTGTCGTCGATGGGCATGGCGTGTCCGCCGAAGGACAGGAGCGTGACCTGGGCCGCGACGAACGGGGCGATGCCGGGCAGGGAGTCGAGGTAGGCCCGCTGTTCTTTTTTGCCTTTGCCGGCGATCGAGTGCATCTGGATGTCGTGCTCGCGGGCATACACCTCGTGCAACGACTCACGCAGGCGGATCATGCGGATCGTGCCGTTGGGGTAGTCCTCGCCGACCACGGCGACCAACTCGTGCGGGTGGCTGACGCGGAGGTCGTTGACGTCGATCATCTCCTCCATGAGCGCGACGAAGGCGTCCTCGGCCTGCTTGCGGGTCGCGTCCCACTGCATGAAGCTGACGATCAGCTGCGCGACGGGGTCGCGCGGCGGCGGGTCTTCGCCCTTGTAGGCGGACAGGCATTTCTTGAGCAGGGCGGCGAATTTCTTTGCGGTCGCGGGGTCTTGTTTGGCCAACGGTTATTTCTCTTCCAGGGGCGTGTCCGGGGTCGCGTCGCCTTCCGGGAGGGGCGAAGCGGCGTCCGGCGTGGTGTTGTCTTCGGTGGTGGTGGGGGCGTTCGCCGCGGTGCGTTTCATGCCTTCGTCGATCGCGGCGAAGACGGCGGCTTGTTTCTTGAGGTCTTCGTCGATCTGGAACTTGAGGTGCGGCACGACGCGGAGGGCGACGGCTTTGTTGACTTGGTGCTGGATGTGCAGCGTCGCGTCTTGCAGGCCGTGGATCACGCGGGACTCGTACTGCTCGGGGGTGATCGAGACAAACGTCTTGGCGTGTTTGAGGTCGCTGCTGACTTTGACGCGGGTCACGCTGATCAGCACGCCTTGCAGCCGGGGATCGTTGAGCCCACGCTGCAGCACCGACGCGACGGCGCGTTGCAACAGGGATTCGATCTGTTTCTGGCGTTGTTCTGACATTTGGTGATTTCGTGATTTGGCGATTTAGTGATCGAGGAAGTGAAAGGGCGTTGGTGTTCAATCGCCAAATCACTCAATCACAAAATCGCCAAATGCTTTAATCCAACGTGCGTTGCACCTCGATGACTTTGTAGAAGATCAACGTGTCGCCGGCCTTGAGGTCGTCGAAGTTCGCCACGCGGACGCCGCACTCGGTGCCCGCCCGGACTTCCTTGACCTCGTCTTTCACGCGGCGGAGGCTTTCGACATCGCGGTCGTCGGTGATGACGACGCCGTCGCGGGACACGCGGACTTTGACGTCGGTTTTCTGGGCCGAGCCTTCGGTGATCAGGCAGCCGGCGATCGCGCCGACGCCGCCGATGCGGAAGACTTCCTTGACCTCGGCCTGGCCGATCTCTTCCTCGTTGCGGTCGGGCGTGAGCATGCCCTCGAGGCCCTTCTTCACGTCGTCGGTCAGGTCGTAGATCACGCGGTACATGCGGATATCGACCTTGCGTTCGTCGGCGATCTCGCGGACGGCCGGCGTCGCGGTGACGTGGAAGCCGAGGATGATCGCGTCGGACGCGTCGGCAAGCAGCACGTCGCCTTCGGTGATCCCGCCGACGGCCGCGTGCAACACTTTGACCGTGACTTCGTCGTTGCCCATCTTTTCGAGGCTGCTGGTGAGCGTCTCGATCGAACCCTGCACGTCGGCCTTGATGACGACGCGGAGGTCTTTGATGTTGCCCGCGGCGACCGCGTCGGCGAAGTTGTCGAGCGTGACCTTGGTCTTACTGGCCAGGGTTTGTTGGCGCTCGGTTTCGCGGTACTGCAGCTCGACTTCCTCGGCCCGCTTGAGCGAGTCGGTCACGAAGAACTTGTCGCCGGCGTCGGGGACCAGGTCGATACCCGAGAGTTCGAGCGGGGTGGCGGGACCGGCGTCGGTCACCGACTGCTCGCGGTCGTTGATCATGTCGCGGACCCGGCCGAACGCCCGGCCCGAGACGATGAAGTCGCCGACCTTGACCTGGCCGTCTTGCACGAGAACTCGGGCGACCGAGCCGCGGCCGGTCTGCATCTCGGCCTCGATGACGGTGCCGCGGGCCGGGCCGCCGTAGTCGGCGGTGAGTTCGAGCAACTCGGCCTGGTAGTCGAGGATTTCGAGTAGCTCGGTGATGCCCGTGCCTTCGGTGGCCGAGGTCTTGACGATCTCGGTTTCGCCGCCCCATTCGGTGGGGTTGAGGCCGTGCTCGGCGAGTTGGCCGTAGATCTTGCGGATGTTTTCGTCGGTCGCCTGGGGCGTATCGATCTTGTTCATCGCGACGATGATGGGCACCTCGGCGGCCTTGGCGTGGGCGATCGCTTCGATGGTGGTGGGCATGACGCCGTCGTCGGCGGCGACGACGAGCACGACCAGGTCGGTCATCTTCGCGCCGCGGGCCCGCATGGTGCTGAACGCCTCGTGGCCGGGCGTGTCGAGGAAGACGACCGATTTCTTCTCGCCGTCTTGGCCCTCGATGCTGACGCGGTAGGCGCCGACGTGTTGGGTGATACCGCCGTCTTCGTGGTCAGCGACGTCGGCCTGGCGGATGCGGTCGAGCAGCGAGGTCTTGCCGTGGTCGACGTGGCCGAGAACGGTGACGACCGGCGGGCGGGATTGCTCGTCGACTTTTTCGCGGGCGGCGAATTGCTTCTCGACTTTTTCCTCAGCGGTTTCGAGTTCTTTGACTTCGAGCTCGATGTCGTACTCCATCGCGGCTTCCATCGCGGCCTCGGTGCCGATGGCCGAGTTGACCGTGGCCATCACGCCCTGCTTGAACAGGAACTTGATGATCTGGGCGGTCTTGATGCCGGTGGCGGCGGAGAGGCCTTTGATGGTGATGGGTTCTTCGATCTCGACCTTGCCGCCGGTCTGGACCGCGGTCTGGGTCTGGAAGCCGGTGGCGCCGCCGCCTTTGTTGCGCAGGTCGCGGCGGCGTTGTTTCATGTAGCCGGTCGAGCCCTTGAGGCGGGCGTCGAGTTCGTCGGCGTCGGCTTTGGAGAGTTGGGTCGGGCCGGTGAGCAGGGCGTCGGCCGAGCGTCCGCGTCGGCTGTTCATACCGCCGCGCCGCTTGTTGCCGCGTTCTTCGCCACCGCCTCCACCCCCACCGCCGCGCACCCCGCCGCCGCGGACCGGGCCGCGCGATCGGCTGATGCCTTCGACGTTGCCGCCCATGCCGCCGCCACCACCGCCGTCACGGCCGCCGCGCGGTCCGCCGCCACCACCGCCAGGGGTGCGCCGCGGACGCGGCGAAGCGTCGGGCTCGGGCTTCTCGACGCGGATGACCTTGGGGCCCGAGAGCTTGGCTTTCTTGGGGGCGTCGAGTTGTTCGCCGACGGGCTTGATGATGTCGGGGCGGTCCGGCACGTTTTGGACACCCGCGGGGCCCTTGGGCATTTCGGGCACGGCGGGAGCGGGGGTGTCGGGCGTGGCCGCGATCTCGGGGGCAGGCTCGGCGGCTTGATCGGCGGGGGCTTCGGCTTGTGCGTCCGTTGCGGCGGATGCCAGTTCGACAACAGGCTCAACGGGTTTGCGTTTACGCTTGGGTTTGGGCTTGGGTTTTTCTTCGGCGGCTTCGGCGGTGGCCTCGGTGTCGGCGGCCTTTTCTTCGGCCGGTTTTTTCTTGGCGGCTTTACGTTTGGCGGGCTTGCGTACCTTTTCGAGGTCGACCTTCTCGGCGGTTTCGACCGCGTTGTGATCGGCGTCGGCGTCGTCGCCGGAGAACCATTCGCGCACGGTCGCGGCGAGGCCGAGCTTCACCACGGACATGTGGTTGGTGATGCCGGGGACACCCTCGGCTTCGCATTTGGCGACGATCACCTTGCTGTTAACGCCAAGTTCTTTGGCAAGTTGGTGGACTCGTAGGTTTTTCGGTGGCAAGAGGCGCTCCGGGTAAAGCAGTCGGTCAATCGAATCGGGGGTCGGTCGCTTTTCGGCCGGGGCAACACGCCGCGGCCGAGGGGGTGGTTAAAGGAATCAGGCGTCTTTGGTTTCTTCGCCGGCCGGGGTTTCTTCGGCCACGGCTTCGGCGGTTTCGGCTTCCGCTTCGGCAGCGGGGGCCTCGTCGTCCCGGGCTTCGAGCATGTCGATGATCGAGCCTTCGCCGTCGGCGGGGGCGTCGGTCGGCGGCGGCGCGGGCGCGTCGGACGCGGCCCCGCCCAAAAGGTCGTCGATCGCGGCCCCGCCGGTGTACGCGGCTTGCTGGGCTTTGAACTCTTCCTTCTTGCGTTGCTCGGCTTCTTCCTTTTCCTGGGCCTGCTGCTCGGCGACTTCCTTGCCCTTGTCGCTGGCGACGCCGATGACTTCGAGGGCCTTGGCTTCGTCCACGCCGAGGGTCTCGGCCAGGTATTCGGGGCCGACTTCTTCGACGTCGAACACGCTGATGAGGCCCAGCGCCGCGAGGCGGTCGACTTGTTCTTCGCTGACGCCGTCGATGGCCTTGAGGGTTTCTTCCATGATGTCGAGCGACTTGGTGAACTCGGCCGGCGTGAGGATGTCCACGTCCCAGTTGGTCAGCCGGGCGGCGAGGCGGACGTTCTGGCCGCGTTTGCCGATGGCGAGCGACAGCTGGTCTTCGTTGACCACCACGGTGGCCCGGCCGAGCTCGAAGCACAACGAGATCTCGACGACCTCGGCGGGCTTGAGCGCGTTTTGGATGAGCAGCTGCGACGAATCGTTCCAGCGAACGATGTCGATCTTTTCGCCGCCGAGTTCATCGACGATGTTCTTGATGCGCGAGCCGCGGACGCCGACGCAGGCGCCGACCGCGTCGACCTTGGAGTCGACCGAGGCGACGGCCAACTTAGTGCGGTGGCCGGGCTCGCGGGCCATGGCGCGGATTTCGATGATCCGTTCGGCGACTTCGGGGACTTCCACTTCGAACAGCCGTTGGATCAGCTTCGGGTCGGCCCGGCTGAGGACGATCTTGACTTGGTTGCCCGCGTCGCGGACGTCGAGGATCAGGCAGCGGACGCGTTCGCCGGGCTGGTGTTGCTCGCCCGGAATCTGCTCGCTGCGGGGCATGAAGCCTTCGGCCCGGCCGATCTGCACGACCAACGCGCCGCCTTCGTAACGCTGGGCCATGCCGGTGACCAGTTCGCCGACGCGGTCGATGTATTCGTTGAAGATGCTGGCCCGCTCGTCTTCGCGGAAGCGTTGGATCATGACCTGCTTGGCGGTCTGCGCGGGGATACGGCCCAGGTCTTCGAGCGGGATGTACTCCTCGCCGCGGAAGACGTTGATCTCGCCGTTGAGCCGATCGATCTCGCAGGAGAAGTCTTCGGTGTCGACGGCGTTGAAGTGTTTACGCGCGGCCGAGACCATCGCTTGTTCGAGGTCGGTGAGCAGGGTTTCTTTGTCGACGTTGCGGTCGCGGGAGATCGAGTCGACGAGGCGGAGCATTTCGGAGCCGTTCATGTTGTTCTGTCCTGGTTCTAAAAATGTTCGAGTTGTGTCGGGATGTCGAAGCGGGCTGAGGTTCGGGCGAGCGAGCCGGGGAAACAAAAAACCACGAGGCGAAATTCGCTCGTGGCTTGAGGTCGTGTCCTTTGCCGGCTTCGCGGGGAGTCTCACAAGCAACGCTTGCGAACTTCCGGGGCGAGGGGCCGGGGACGGTCGGGGGATGCGCGTTTGGCGGGTTAGGCCATGATCGCGGCCTCCGTGGGTTGGGGCTTGGTCTGCAGGGGGCAGATCGAGCCGAGCCTTTGGGGGCCGTGGGCAGGGGGGAGCTGACCAAGTTGGGCGGTTTGACCACCCATTACTTGCGGAGCCGTTCCGTGCCGTAGATCGCGTGTGCGTGTTGCATCCGGTCAACCTCAAGCCGCCGGCGGACCCAATGCCCGCTGGCGAACCCATAAGAGTAAGGTTTGGCGGGGGTTTGTCAAGATGGGGCGGGTCCCGCGGCGGGGTGGGGTGGGGTCAGTTTTATAACGGTTTGGGCTGCGGCCTGGACTCCTCCCCCTCGAGGGGGAGGCCGGGTGGGGGTG
>JBCCST010000068.1:0-19123 GCA_039199695.1 Planctomycetota bacterium
CGCCGCCGGACAGGGGTTCGTTCTCACCGCGGATGCTGGAGAAGTTGGTGCCGGTGCCGCTGCCGTACTTGAACAGGCGGGCTTCGCGGGTCCACAGGTCCATGATGCCCGCCTCGCCGACCAGGTCGTCTTCGACCGACTGGATGAAGCAGGCGTGCGGCTGGGGGTGGGTGTAGGCGTCTTCCGATTTCTTCACCTTGCCGGTCTTCGGATCGACGTAGTGGTGTCCCTGGGCGGGGCCGTTGATGCCGTAGGCCCAGTTGAGCCCGGTGTTGAACCACTGCGGGCTGTTGGGGGCGCACTGCTGGTGCAGCATCATGTGGCAGAGCTCGTCGTAGAATGCCTGCGCGTCGTCCGCCGAATCGAAGTAGCCGTGGCTTTCGCCCCAGTGCCGCCAGCACCCGGCGAGCCGGTGGATGACCTGCTTCGCGGATTTCTCGGGACCCGTCGTGACTTCGTCGCCGGGGGTGTAGTCGGGATTCGCGATGCCGTTGGGCCCACCGTCGCTGGGCACGCCCGCCTTACGGAAATACTTCGAAACCATGATGTCCGAGGCCAACTGCGACCACGCCTTGGGGAGCTCGGCGTCGTTCATCTCGAACACGACGCTGCCGTCCATGTTCGCGATCCGCGTGGAACGCGTCGTCCACTCGACGGTGGTGAAGACGTCCTGTCCGGCTTCGGTAAATTTCCGTTTAATCTGCATGTGTTCCCTAATCCTGTACTAAATGTATAAATCTAAAAATTGAATCGGTTAGCCGCGGATCGTCCGTGCCCGGGGCGGGGTATGTCAGTTTGTCGATGCGTTGATCGCTGTAAATAATTCGACCTCGGTCCCAATGTGTTTGACACGTAACTCAGTGTCGGCGGTTATTGGGTTTGAGCCTGTTGGGTGAATAACGGCGAGCACTTCGAAAGCTTGAGCGTTGTTGTCTGTATCCTCATGAACTAGGTATTCACCGATTCGAGGAACGGTTTTGAACTCAAGGTGCCTTTCTTGAAAGAAGTCATTGAAAGCGTCATCCGGAACCATGACGATGTGTGCTGAAATCGACATGAATTTCTTTCTTTAGTCTTCCGCGTACTCGGTCAACGCTTTTGCCGTCGCCGCGACGAACCAGTGGGCTCGGGGGGTGGCGAGGCTGATGTAGTCGTGGGTGGCCAGGGCGCGGAGGTCGTTGCGGTCGATGTCCGCGCTGATGGTTTGTTCGTCGCCGCCGGTACGGCTGATGCCGATGAGGCCGCTGCCGGGGCGGAAGACCATGCGGGGGTCCAGATGGCCGGACATCTGGGCCTGGCAGATCGCCGTGAGGTGGTTGGCGAGTTCGGGTTCGAGGGATTCGAAGGGCATGGGGGAATTTTTGATTTTGGATTGAGGATTTTTGATTGGGGTGCACGTGGGCTGAAGCCCGCACGCCGTGTACGGCGTATGGGGGTTAGTCGACTTTGGGGAGGACGAGGCCGGTCTGGTCCTGGTACTTGCCGGACTTGTCGGCGTAGGACTGGGCGCAGACGCGCTCGGCCTTGAGGAAGATCATCTGGGCGATGCCTTCGTTGGCGTAGATCTTGGCGGGCAGCGGCGTGGTGTTGCTGATCTCGATGGTGACCTTGCCCCGCCATTCGGGCTCGAGCGGGGTGACGTTGACGATGATGCCGCAGCGGGCGTAGGTCGACTTGCCGACGCAGATCACCAGCACGTCGCGGGGGATGTCGAACTCTTCGACGGTCTCGCACAGCGCGAAGCTGTTGGGCGGGATGATGACGTGGTCTTTGCCGGTGTCCAGGGTGTCGACGGTGACGAAGTTGCGGTCGTCGAAGTTTTTGGGATCGACGATGGACTGGCCGCCGTCGGTCGGGGCGTTGGTGAAGATCTTGAACAGCGAGCCGACGCGGACGTCGTAGCCGTAGGACGAAACGCCGTAGCTGATCTTGCCGGGGCGTTTGACGGCGTCTTCGAAGGGCTCGATGGGCACCAGTTCACGGATTTGGGTGTCGCAGAGTACGGGCATGGGTCGTGGTTTCTCCCCGAGGGGTGGTTTGGGTTCAGGCGACGGGAAAGCCCCGGCCAAATTTCGCCGGTCGAGCCGAGGGGTGGGATGTTCGAATCCACCTAATCACCATCTCGTTAAACGCCCAACAAACACCATTCATACGGAGTATGTTGCCGTTCCTGAAGATGGCCTCGCTGGGACGCCCCTAGCGTCCGTGGCTCAGCAGACTCACTGAGCCGCGAAGCATCTTACCCACTATATCTTGCGCCTTCAATCGATTTCTTTACCAAATCTAGTGGTGATTTGGGGTGATTTTCCTTAAGCGCCATGATCTCAAGCGCTTACCGGGATTCACTTTTTTCTCACGGTTAGGGTAAAGCTAGGGTGTTTTCTGCGGTTCGACCGTTTGTCGACGGATCGAGACAAGTTATCCACAGGGACACGGCATATGAAGGGCCGATGAGGGGCGCGTTAAGCGTCGATGAGCGGGGCGTGAGACCCAAGATATGGGGGTGTATGGACCTGGCTTGACGGCGAGCCCAGGTGGCCCGACCAGAAAAATAAACGTCATCAGCCGTCGAGCCCTGACACACCGAGGATGGGAATGCTTGTCTCAGAGCTCGCCGAGCATGGCCGACAACTCCGCGAGGACGTCGTCGACCGGTCGATCGACTTTGGCTCCGGCGGCGCGGGCGTGGCCGCCGCCGCCGAACCGGCTGGCGAGCTCGGCGACGTTGATCGCGCTGTCATCCGTGGCGTGCTTGGAGCGGAAGCTCATCCGCGACTGCGGCTGGCCCTCCGGAGTCGCGGCCTCGGTCACCACCACGAACACCTCGATCCCCCCCACCATCTGCGGCGTGTCGATCAGGCGTTCGGTTTCTTCAGGCAAGGCACCGGTTTCTTCAAAATCTTTTTGGCGGAGCGTGATGACCGCGGCCCGGCCGTCGGCGTGGAGCGTCAGGCTTTGCAGCGCTCGGGTGAGCAGGGCCAGCTTCTCGGGACGCTCGGCCTGTTCGAGTCTTTGGTACAGATCGGCGTGGTCCACGCCCTGACGGATCAGCTTGGCGGCGAGCTCGTGGGTTTGTGGGCGGACGTTGGAGAAGCGGAACCAGCCGGTGTCGGACGCGATGCCGACGAACAGGGCCTCGCGGATCGCGGCGGGTAGCGGGGTGTAGCCCGCGGTGTCGCCGTCGCGTCGGCCCGGCGGGACGCAGGACGGGATCAACAGTTCGATCAGCTCGGCCAAGACTTCGCAGGCCGCGGCGGCTTCGCCGACGACGTGGCGGTGGGCCGCGTCGATATCGCCCGAGAGGTGGTGGTCGATGATGACCGTGCGGTCGAGGTGCGGCTCGAGGTGTTCCCGCATCGGGCCGACCTGCGACCACGCGCCGGTGTCGACCACCACAAACAGCGCGGGCTCAAACGGCAGGGCGTAATCCTCGTCCCAAAGATCGGCCAACTCGGCCCCGTGCAGTTTGCCCAACGCCACCGGCAACGGCGGAACAAACACGCCGCGGGCGGTCTTGCCCAGGCTTTGCAGCGTGGCGACGAGCGAGACGACCGAACCGAAGGCGTCGCCGTCGGGCTTGGCGTGGGTGAGTACGAGGATCGGCCCGTCAGTCTGCCGAAGCAGGTCGGCGATCGCGGGCAGGTCGTGTGTGGATTGGGTATAGGTCGAAGAGTTCAAGCCGGGGCCTTGCGGGGAACGGGAGACGGTTGGACATGATCCGCGGACAGCTCTGGTTCAAGCACGCCGGACGCGTGCCATTGCCGGGTCTGCTCGATATCGCGGAACAGCTGCTCACGCAGCGGACCCACCCCGGGGAAAGGGTACTGGTCGCGGACCCAACGGGCAAAGTGCAGCGTGAGCGTTTGGCCGTAGAGCTCATCGGCCACGTCGGGCCGGTAGTCCAACAGGTGGGCCTCGACGGTCAGGGCTGTGCGGCCGAAGGTGGGTTTAATGCCGACGGAGATGGCGGTAGGGAAGAACGATTTTTGATTTTTGACCGATGACTTTTGATGAGCGGTGTCTTCTACGGAATCGCTGATTTCGGCGAGACCCGCGTATACGCCGTCGGCGGGGACGATGAACGGGGCGATCGTCTCGGCGTCGAGGTTCGCGGTCGGGATATCGAGTTGCCGGCCGCGTTGTTCGCCCTTGACCACCTTGGCGGTCAGGCTGAACGGTCGGCCCAAACACACCGCGGCGTCGGCGACGCGTCCGCGGCCGACGAGCCAACGCACGAGCGAGCTACTCACCGGGGCGAGTTGCTGGTCCGAAAGCGGCGCCTCAACCCGCGGCACGGTGACCGCTTCGAAGCCGTGGCGTCGGCCGAGCTCGGCGAGGTTGTCCATGTCACCACCACGCCCTTTGCCGAAGCGGAAGTCGGGTCCCTCGACGATCGCGACGGGTTGGTGTTGTTCGACCAAGCGGGCGATGAATTCCTCGGCGGGTTGGCCGAGCAATTCGGGGGTGGGATTCAGCACGATCACCTCGTCCGCGCCGCCGGCCTTAAGCCGGGCGACGCGTTGGTCGAGCGGGGTGATCGTGGGCGGCTCTTGACCGGGTCGGAGCACCTTGATCGGCGGCGGGTCGAACGTGATCGCCGTGACCCGGGCGTCGTGCTGACCGGCCAAAGATTTGGCGTGGTCGAGGATGGCCAGGTGGCCGACGTGGGGGCCGTCGAAGTTGCCGAGGGTCAGGACGCTGCGATCGGGCATGGGGTTATCGTAGCGGGACAGATGACATCACGGCGATCTCCGAACGCCCGCTAAACGTGGAAATTTGGCTGAATCCGAAAACCCGTGGTTTACTTTTTAGCGGCGTAGCGGGTGACTTCTTCGACGTTTTTCGCCGAGCCGATGATGATCGGCACGCGGTCGTGGACGTCCGTCGGCACGATGTCCATGATCCGCTCGTCCCCCGCACTCGCGACCCCGCCCGCCTGCTCGGCGACGAAAGCCAACGGATTGCACTCGTACATCAGACGGAGCTTCCCCTGCGGGTCTTTGCTGGTCGGGGGATACATGTATACCCCGCCGTTGATCAGGATGCGGTGGAAGTCGGCGACGAGCGAGCCGACGTAGCGCGACGAGTAGATCGGGCTGTCCTGTAGCTTGACCCAATCCAGGTAACGGCGATAGCCCTCGGGGAACGTGTGGCTGTAGGCCTCGTTCACCGAGTACTGCGGGGCGTGCGGAGGCATCTGGATATTTTCGCGAGTCAGCAGATAGGTGCCGAACTGCGGGTCGAGCGTGAACATGTGCGTGCCCCGGCCCGCGGTGTAGACCAGCACGGTCGAGCTGCCGTAGAGCACGTAGCCCGCGGCGACCTGCTTGCTGCCGGTCTGGAGCACCGAACGCTCGGCCCCTTTCACGTTCGGCGGGTTCTTGAAAATTGTGAAGATCGTTCCGACCGAAACGTTGACGTCGATGTTGGACGATCCGTCGAGCGGATCGAACATCACGATATAGCTGTCGTCGGCATCAACTTCTTGAAGCACGCGAGGTTCGTCGTCTTCTTCCGACGCGATCACCCCCACGTTGCCACGGTAGGCGAGCGTGCGTTTGAGCGCATCGTTGGCCATGATGTCGAGTTTCTTGACGACTTCGCCCTGCACGTTGGTCGTGCCGTGCTCTCCCCAGACATCGATCAGACCCGCTCGGCGGATGTAGCTGCCGATCATCCGCGTGGCTAGCGCAACGCCGGACATCAGCCAGGAGAACTGGCCGGACGACCCGGGGTAGTGTTGTTGCTCGTCTTGGATGAACTGCGTAAACGTGACGAAATCGCCGTCTTTTTTGATGGCCATGAAAAATACCGATCGATGGACTAAGGACTTCCGAACTGCACTTCGATTAAGTGTAGCCCGATCCACCAAGACCTACCGGACAGATCCGGACAAGCTTGTTTTGTTTGGGTATCGCCTAGCCGTAAACCACTTCGCGGACTTCGTGGCGGTGTTGCTCGAACCATTCGATCGTGCGGGCGAGGCCTTCTTCGAAGCCGACTTGGGCTTGCCAGTTCATCAACCGCTGGGCCTTGGAGGTATCGAGGCAGCGACGCGGTTGGCCGTCGGGCTTGTTGCTGTCCCAGACAATTTGACCTTCAAATTTGCTGAGCCGAGCGATGAGTTCGACGAGGTCTTTGATCTTGATCTCGTTGCCCGTCCCCAGATTGATCGGCGTCGGCTCGTCCATCTTCTCGGTCGCCACGACGATGCCCTCGGCCGCGTCCTCGGCAAACAAGAACTCCCGCGACGCGCTGCCCGTGCCCCAACAAGTGATCGACTCGGCACCCGCGTCACGGGCTTCGACGCACTTGCGGATCAGCGCGGGGATCACGTGGCTGGTTTCGAGGTCGAAGTTGTCGTGCGGGCCGTAGAGGTTCACGGGAACAACAACGCTGCTGTCCAAGCCGTACTCGCGCTTGTAGCCGTCGAGCATGATGAACAACGCCTTCTTGGCCACGCCGTACGGGGCGTTGGTTTCCTCGGGGAAACCTTTCCAGAGGTCTTCTTCGTTGAACGGCACCGCGGCGAATTTCGGGTACGCACACACGGTCCCGGTCTGCAGGAACTTCTGGATGCCGCGCTGGCGACCGTGCTCGATCAGGTGCATGCCCATCGCGGCGTTGGCGAAGAAGAACCGGCCGGGGTGTTTCTGGTTCGCCCCGATCCCGCCGACTTCCGCCGCGAGGTGGATGACAACATCGGGGTGCGCGTCGTCGTACATCCGCACGACATCCGCCTCTTGGGTGAGGTCGTAGTCCTTCCGCCGGGGGACAAAAATCTGCTCATCCGCGACGCCGCGGCTCTTGAGGGCTTCGATGACAAAACGCCCCAAAAACCCCGCGCCGCCGGTGACGACGATCCGATGATCCTTCAACTGCAACATCGTTTAGTGTCTTACCCCTTCAACGCCCGCCACCGCGTGACCCGCGTCGATCAATGTTTTCTCGCGCGCCGCCAAGTCCATGTCGGCGTCCACCATCATATCGACCAAACCTTCAAAGCCAACGCGCGGCTCCCAGCCGAGTTGTCGCTTAGCCTTGCTCGGGTCACCCCAGAGCAGGTCCACCTCGGCGGGCCGGTAGTAGCGCGGGTCGATCTCGACGTAGTCGTTGTAGTCCAAATCCACCCGGCCGAACGCCCGCTCGCAGAACTCGCGGACGGTGTGCGTCTCGCCGGTCGCCACGACGTAGTCGTCGGGCGTCTCCTGCTGAAGCATCAGCCACATCTGCTCGACGTAGTCCCCGGCGAAACCCCAGTCGCGTTTGGCGTCGAGGTTGCCCATGAACAGCTTGTCCTGCAGGCCGTGCTTGATCCGGCCGACGGCCCGGGTGATCTTGCGGGTTACGAACGTCTCGCCGCGGCGGGGCGACTCGTGGTTGAACAGGATGCCGCAGGACGCGTGCATGTCGTACGACTCGCGGTAGTTGATCGTGATCCAGTGGCCGTAGAGCTTGGCGACGCCGTAGGGCGACCGCGGGTGGAACGGTGTGGCCTCGGACTGCGGGGCCGTTTCGGGCATGCCGCCGAACATCTCGGAGGTTGAGGCCTGGTAGTAACGCACCTCGGCGTCGAATTCGTTTTGGTATTGGCGGACGGCTTCGAGCAGGTTGATCGTGCCGGCCCCAGTGGCCTCGGCGGTGTAGATCGGCTGGTCAAAGCTGACGCGGACGTGGCTCTGGGCCCCGAGGTTGTAGACCTCGGTGGGCTTGGCGGCGCGGATGATCTTGAACAGGCTGTTGGCGTCGGTCAGGTCGCCGTAGTGGAGCGTTAGGCGGGGGCCGTCTTCGTGGGGATCGGTGTAGATGTGGTCGATCCGGTCGGTGTTGAACGTCGAGGCCCGGCGGATGATGCCGTGGACGTCGTAGCCCTTTTCGAGCAAAAACTCGGCCAGATACGAGCCGTCCTGGCCCGTGATACCGGTAATCAGGGCGGATTTGGTGGGGTTAGCCAAAACAATTCTCCGACAAATATTTACGGGGACACGGATAACCGGGGCAGTCTACGCCAAACCGCGTCGCACGAGGCCCCCGGGCGGTTTTCCTCTATATCACACGATTGTACATCAGCGGGGTCGAAAACTCCGGACTTCGACCCTACAGTCTGCCGCAGTTTCTCCGTAAAACCACCCCGGAAAGCAATTAATATGTCAGAACTCGTCGAAATCGGCAAAACCGCCCCCGCTTTCAACCTCAAAGACCAAGAAGATCAGGGCCATCGGTTATCCACCTACAAAGGTAAGTGGGTTGTTCTGTACTTCTACCCCAAAGACAGCACCCCCGGCTGCACCAAAGAAGCCTGCGCCTTCCGCGACGCGGCCAAGGACCTGCAGAAAGCCGGGGCCGTGGTCTTCGGCGTCAGCCCGGACGACATCAAATCCCACGCAAAATTTGCCGAGAAACAGTCGCTTAACTTCCCGCTGCTCGCCGATCCGGATCAAGCGATCTGCACGAAATACGGCGTGTGGCAGGAGAAATCCATGTACGGCAAGAAGTACATGGGTGCGGTGCGGACCACCTACCTCATCGATCCCAAGGGCAAAGTCGCTCACCGCTGGGACAAGGTCAAGGTGCCCGGCCACGTCGAAGCGGTCCTGGAAACCCTCGCCGAACACGCTGGATAAAACAAGACTGGTCGAAGCAAATTTTTTTGCTAAAAATCAATCAAATAAATGAAATCGGCCTAGCAGATTTTTTGGCGATCAGCTATTTTATGGGTTGATCCAACCGTTGTCCGATTTTGCGCTTCGCTTACCGCCGATCCCGATCGGTCCCGCCTGGCCACCGCAAAATATGAGTATGGGACGGCTGAATCGAACATCGATTGCCTGTTCACCCCTTACCCGGATTGATTCTGATGAGCGCTACCGCCTCTACACGCAGCAAATCGGCCAAGGCCAAGCCCGCCGCCAAGAAAACGCGGGCCAAAGCCGCCGTCAAAACCAAGAAATCCTCGAAGCCTGCGTCGAAGAAGAAGGTCACCCCCGCGAAGCCCGTAGAGGTTGCGGCTGAGGTTGCTCAGTTGGGCGATCCTGCCGTCGAAGCGGCATCCGCCCAACCCCAAACCGCCCCGGAAGTCACCGAAGAGCAGATCGGCCAACGCGCCTACGAAATCTGGCTCGAAAACGGGCGGCCCTACGGCCAGGAGCAGGCCAACTGGGATCAAGCCGTCGCCGAACTCCGCGGTTAGTCTCCGCTCAGTCCACCCAATCCAAAACCACCGAGGCATCGCTCAGGTCATCCGCCACCACGTCGGCCCCGGCCTGTTCGAGTTGTTCTCGGCTGAACCGCCCCGTCGCCACGCCCAACGCCACGCAGCCGTGGGCGTGAGCGCAATCGATATCGTACGGGGTGTCGCCGATGACCACCACCCGCGACGGGTCCGCGGTGTGGCCGTGCTGGGATGCGTAGCGTTGCAGAGCCAACTCGGTCAGGCCGGGCCGGGTCGGCGCTTCGTCGCCGAACGCGGTCACGGTGAAAACCGTCGGGTCAAAACCTGTGGCATCGAGTTTCACGTGGGCGGCCCCGCCGTAGTTCCCGGTCAGGCAGCCCAGCACGGGGCCGTCGCCGTTGCGCTGCTCCACCCGCTGGGCCAATTCGTCCATCAGTTCCAGCGTGCCCGGCAACGCTCGCAGTCGTTGGTCGGGCCGGGACAAAGCCACACCCAACGCGTCGATGTACGCATCCCGCAAGCGGTCGTGGGCGTCATCCGCCGGATCGAATCCGCTGCGCGCCACCGCTTCGTCAAACAGCGACGGGTCCAGCCGCCCGGCCGTGTCGATGCCCTCGAACGACAGTTGGCCGTCGAACAACTCGTGCGCGGTGTCGTGCAAGACCTTCAGCCCCGCCCCGCCGGTGTCGACCAAGGTTCCGTCGATATCAAACAACAACATCGTGCGTGGCATACGCGTCGTCCAGTTGGGTCATCCGGCATCCAAACAGAAGTTGCTCAAGGGCTACGTCCGGCTCGGCCGGACCGCCCAGTGCATTTTGTGCGACAGCATGTTCCAGTACGTGCGGTTGGGGTTCTGGATCAACTGCAGGCGGTTGGGGTGGCGGCGGATGCGGACCTGCTGGCCTTCCTGGATCGTGGTGGATTCCTGGCCGTCGATGACGAGCGTGGTCCCGGCGTTGGCCTTGTTCATCGTGATCCACACGTCACAATCCGCGCCGAACACGATCGGCCGATACGCGATCGACTGCGGCGCGATCGCCGACACCACCAGCGCGTCCACGCCCGGCGACACGATCGGCCCGCCCACACTCAGGTTGTACGCCGTCGATCCCGACGCCGTCGCGACGATGATCCCGTCGCCCCCGAACGTCAGGGCCGAACGCTGCGACACGTCCGGCTCGATCGCCAGATCCATCTCCACCATCCGGAACGGCGGCCCGGCGGTGATCACCGCGTCGTTCATCGCGATGTAGGAATGCCCCGGCTCGACGCCGTCGCCCTTCCACTTCTCGGTCCCCAACGGCATCACGTCCACGTCGATCATCACCCGCTGAGTGTGTCGGCAGGCGCCGGACGCGATCGCGTCCCAGTGTTCCTTAACGTCTTCGATCTCGAACTCGGCGAGAAAGCCGACCTTCCCGAAGTTGACCCCCAATAACGGTACGCCCCGGTCCACCGTGACCCGGGCTTGGGATAGAAACGTCCCGTCGCCGCCGAGCACGAGCGTCAGATCACACTCCGGCGGCTCAACGTCGAACCCGTCCCGCGTCTCCCAGGTGTCCATTACCGCCACGACCTCGGCCCGCTCACGCAACCACGGGCCGAACGCCTCGATGGCTTCGAGCACAGGGTCTTTCTTCATGTTGGCCAGAATCAGGATACGCGGTCGACGGGACATAGCATTAGTGTACGCGCCCGGCCACGGCTTGCTGGCGACCCGCCGCCCAATGGTCGATGTTAGTTTTACGATAGCGGGCACCCGCCGCCTTGGGTGAACGACCCCACGCCACCCGCAGCAACGCCCCCCGGATGCCACCCCTCATGCAAGCACTCGTTTTTGATGGAACCCAACCCACTCTCGACCCGCGTCGCGATGAGCCGACCCCGCCGCCGGGCGAGTGCCTGATCCGCCCGACACGGTTGGGCGTGTGCTCGACCGACCTGGAGATCTGCCGCGGTTACATGGGGTTCACCGGGGTGCTGGGCCACGAGTTTGTCGGCGTGGTCGAGGTGGTGGCCGAGAAGAAGGACGCCGACTGGATCGGCAAGCGCGTGGTGGGCAACATCAACTGCGTCCGCTCGGTCTGCGATTTGTGCAAGGCCGGGCTACGCGATCACGCCCGGGACCGCAGCGTGCTGGGGATCAAAGAGCGCGACGGGTGTTTCTCAGATTTGTTTGCGCTGCCCGTCGAAAACTTGTACGAGGTACCTGACAACGTGGACGACGACCACGCGGTCTTCGTCGAGCCGTTGGCCGCGGCGTTTCAGATCCTGCGGCAGTTGACCGTAGAGGGCCGCCCGTTCATCACCGTGCTCGGCGACGGCCGACTCGGCTTGCTCGTCGCCCAGGTCGTCAACCAACTCAACGCCACGGTCCGCGTGGTCGGCAAGCACGAAGAAAAACTCCGGCTCTGTGAGAAGTGGGGCATCAAACACCGCCTGCTCGGAGACGTCGGCCTCCGGCAAGACCAAGACATCGTCATCGACTGCACCGGCTCGCCGCGCGGCCTGGAAACCGCGATGCAGATGGTTCGGCCGCGCGGCACGATCGTGATGAAGACGACCACGGCCCCGCCCGCGCCGGGTGAGCCGCACCTTGATCTGAGCCCGCTGGTGGTTCGCGAGATCAACCTGATCGGTTCGCGATGCGGGCCGTTCCCCGATGCGCTCGAGGCGCTCAGTGCGCAAACGGTTGACGTGGTAAGTCTGATCAGCCGCCGGATGAAGCTGGCCGACGGCGTGGCGGCGCTCAAAACCGCGACACGCTCTGACGTGATCAAAGTCTTGCTGGAGCCTTGATCCAGTCAAACGTCACGTTTAGCGGGCGATCGCAGATCGTCGTACGACCGTCCGTGTGCACCAAACGCGGACCTTCGATCCACGGCTAAACGGTCAACCGGTTTGTTCGGTAATGAACCGTTGGATCGCCTCGGGGTAGGCCGCGCATTCCTGCTCGAAGACCCGCGCCGCCAACGATTCGGGGGTGTCGTCGGGCCGCACCGGGCAACGCTTCTGGAGAATCATCGGCCCCGTGTCGTAGGTGTTGTCGGCGAAATGCACCGTGCACCCCGACTCGGTTTCCCCGGCGGCGATCACCGCCTCGTGGACGTGTCGGCCGTGCATGCCCTTGCCGCCGAACGCGGGCAGCAGCGACGGGTGGATATTCATCACCCGCCGCTCGAAGTCCTCGGGGATCACCAGCAGGCTCAGGAACCCGGCCATGCAGACGAGTTCGCAACCGGCTTCACGCACCGCCGAGAACACCGCGTCGGAAAACGCCGTGGTGTCGGCGTGGTCTTTCCGACGGATGACCCGGCACGGCAAGCCGAGTTGTTCGGCCCGCTCAATCCCCTTTGCCGCCGAGGTATCGTTGGACGCGACGACCAGTTTGATCTCGGCGTGCAGCGAACCGTCGGCGATCCGCTCGGCGAGGTTAAGCATCGTGGTGCCGCCCCCGCTGAGCAACACCGCCAAGGGCAACGGCCTTGAGGTTGAACCTTCCGGGGTGGGCATGGCGGTAAGATAACCCGTGATGTCCGACCGCGTCACACGACTGGCCCCCTCGCCCACCGGGGCGCTGCACCTGGGCAACATGCGTACTTTCCTGATCAACTGGGCGGCTGCCCGGCAGGCGGATTGGAAAGTGGTGTTGCGGATCGAAGACCTCGACGGGCCGCGGGTCAAACCCGAAGCGTCGCAGCAGGCCATCGACCTGATGAAGTGGTTGAGCATGGACTGGGACGGCGAGGTGCTGTACCAGTCGCACGACTTGTCGCCCTACGAAGAAGCACTGCGCACACTGAACGGCAAGGGCCTGACGTACCGCTGTCCCGCGACGCGCAGCGAGATCCTCGCCGCCGCCTCGGCCCCTCACGCCGACGACCACGAACAGCGTTACCCCGGCCTCTACCGCCCCGCCGCCGGAAAAACACTCCCCGCAATCCCCGACGATGCCGACACCGCGGTCCGGGTTATCGTGCCCGACGACGAGATCGGATTCGTCGATGAACAGCTCGGCCCCCAAGCGGTCAACGTGCAACAACAGGTCGGCGACTTCATCGTGCAGACCAAGGCGGGCCTGCCGTCGTACCAACTCGCGGTGGTGGTCGACGACGCCCGGCAGGGCGTGACCGATATCGTTCGCGGCGACGATTTGCTGCGGTCGACCGCCCGCCAGGTCTTACTGCAAGACGCGTTGGGCCTAAGCCCGCGTCCCCGGTACTACCATGTCCCGCTGGTGCTGGGCGAAGACGGCCACCGCCTGGCCAAGCGCCACGGCGACACCCGCACCGCCCTGTACCGCGAACTCGGCGTTCGGCCCGAGCGTATCGTCGGCCTGCTCGCGTGGTGGTCCGGCCTGACGGACGCCCGCACCGAACTCGGCACCGAAGAATTTCTCAGCGCTTTCGACTGGACGAAACTGCCCCGCACCCCCATCACCTTCACCCCGGCAGACCACCAATGGCTCACGCAAAACGTCTGAAACCCACCCCACTCGTTTTCGGCTGGGTACTGATTTTCGCCTCGGCCCTGCTGCTCACGGGTTGTGCCGGGGAAACCACCGGCGGTACCCAGCGGGTCGAGATCGCGGGCGAGGTGTTCAAACTCGAACTCGCCCTCGACAACCCCAGCCGGATCCAAGGTCTCAGCGACCGCGACTTCATCGCGCCCGACGGCGGCATGTTGTTTGTGTTTCCGTACGAAGACGAGCGTGAGTTTGTGATGCGCCGCTGCCTGGTGCCGATCGACATCCTGTTTTTGGACCCCCGGGGCACCGTGCTCAATACCCACGCGATGCTCGTCGAGCCCGTCGATACGCCCGAACGTGAACTCAAGCGATACGTCAGCGAAGGCAAATCCGCGTTGGTGATCGAGTTGGCCGGGGGCACGGTCGAACGGCTGGGCGTACAGGCGGGCGACTCGATCGAGTTGCCGGTGCTTGAGCTTAAGCGTCGCGCGAGGTAGGTCGATAGCGTTAGGGATTCCCACATTCCTATTCCAGAAAGACCCCGAGGCATGCTCGGATCGACCCTCCTGATCATCACGGACACGCCCCAAGCTCAGACCGCGGCTCGGGAGGCGGCCGAGGCGATGTTATCGGCGGTCGCGGAAGACGCTCGGCCCGAGCTCGAAACCGCCAGCACTCATGAGTTGCTCGCCAACCAAGTCGACCTCACCGGAAACAACGCTGCTTGGCTGTGGTCCGAAGGTCATGAATCGGATGACTACGACGAATTTGCGTTGATTGCAGCGCTGCAAGAAAAAGTCGTGCCGGCCGCGATCACGCGCCCGACGATGGACGAAACGTTGGGCCAGATGATCGACTCGGGCGTCGTCGCCTGCCCCGCCGACGCGGAGCCCGCCGCGATGTGGGCGATGTGGTCGGGCTTGTTCGCAACCACGCCGATGATGCAGGCGTTGTCGATGGAATCGCGGATGTTGCGGGCCCAGAGTTCGGGCATGGCCGGGCAGTTCGACAAGATCGACGAAGAACTCCGTATGGCGTGCAAGATCCAGCGCGAGTTTTTGCCCAAAGAACTTCCCGATCCCGAAGGCTTAGGTTTTGATGTGCTCTGGCGGCCCGCGTCCTACGTCAGCGGCGACATCTACGACGTCATGCGGTTGGACGAACACCACGTGGGCATGTTTATCGCCGACGCGGTGGGCCACGGCGTGCCCGCGGCGCTGGTTTCGATCTTCATCAAGCAGTCGATCAAGACCCGCCAGATCACGCCGGGCATCGGCGCGGGCTACCGCGTGCTGCCGCCGGGGGAGGCCTTGGCGACGATCAACAAAGCCATGATCGAACTCGACGCGGGTAGCGCCAGCCTCGGCACCGCGGCCTACGGCGTCATCGATACCCGCACCCAACGGCTCACCGTCGCCCGGGCCGGGCACCCGGCCCCGCTGCTCTTGCGCGGCGACGGCCAAACCGAATGGCTCGAACCCGACGGCGCGATGCTGGGCATCTTCGCCGAGGAAGTCTTCGAAGAACTGGTGATCGATCTCGAAGACGGCGACCGTTTCCTGCTCTATTCCGACGGTTTCGAGGTCGCCTTCCCGGGTCGTGGAGACAAAGGCCGACTGGCCAACGAACACTTCACCAAAGAATTCGAAGGCCTGCGCAACGGCACAGGCCAGGAAGCACTCGAACACCTTCAGGGTCTGCTCGACCTGCAATCGGGTTCGCTCAACCAACGGGATGACCTGACCGTCATTTGCTCGAGCGTAAAGGCAAACGCCGACGTGGAGCAGCAACGCGCGGCCATGGATCGGCCCGACGCCCGCTCGGTGGCCTGATCCGTGCACGTCCGTTAATCGGTTACAAACCATCAACTTCCGGCCTAGCCGCAGAGCCATCGGCTTCAGCGGCATGGTTCGATCACCGATAAGCCATTAGGGGGATTCCACCTAGGGCGTGAGTTTCATGTCGTGTGCCGCCCGATGTCCGAGTCCAGCATCATGAAGCCTTGTTCCGGTTCTACGGATCAACTCGCCGAGTCCGTCAACACGACCGAGTCCAGCGACCCGATCCAACATATCGACCACATCGCCCAACTGGCGGCGCAGATTGCCGACCAGAGCGAAGACGCCGTAACCGCATCTTTGCAGCAGTTCAAGCAGCTGCGCATCCTCGAACAGGTCATCGACGGCCTGGCGGTTCATACCGACAACGACGAGTTGATCGCCGACGCGATGGAGCAGGTCGCGATGATGACCGGCAGCTCTGAGGTTTGGGTCGTCGAGGCCGGCCCCGACAGCGCTCTGGGCATGGTGCACATGCTGGGCGAAATCGTGGTCGGCGCTTCGGATTTGCCCCTCGAAATCGCGGGCTTGTGCGAGAGCGTTTTCTTTCAACGGCCGCAGCCGGATCGGCTGAAGATCACGCTGTCCGACGGGCGAACCGGGACGGCCATGCCGATCCTGATGCACGATCAGTTCTTCGGGTGTCTCGTGTTTACGACCCACGGCGTCTCGCCGATCGATGAGGACATTCGGGACCGCTTGCTCAGGTCGATCTTGCGGTACGTCGCCATCTCGGTCGAGAATCGTCACTTCATCGAATCGCTCAACGAAATGGTGGTCGAGGTGGTCTGCGGGTTCTCGCTGGCCATTGAATCACGGGATTCATACACCGGGGGCCACGTCCAACGCGTCACCGCCTACGCGCTCGCGCTCGCCCAAGCGATGGGGCTTTCCAATGAAGACCAATCCATCGTTCGCCTCGGCGGCCTGCTGCACGATATCGGCAAAGTCGCCATCCCCGACGACATTCTCAACAAACCCGACACGCTCACGGACGAAGAGTTCGACATCATCCGCGTCCATCCGGTGGTCGGCCACGAAATCCTCAAACGCATCCCGCACCTGGGCCGGGCCAACCAGATCGTCCGGCATCACCACGAACGTTGGGACGGCCGGGGCTACCCCGACAAGCTGGCCGGGCACGACATCCCCAAGCTCTCTCGAGTCCTGGCGATCGCCGACTCCTACGACGCGATGACCAGCGACCGTTCGTACCGCAAGACCAAAACCCACGACGAAGCGATGCGGGAAATCCAAGCCTGTGCCGGCAGCCAATTTGACCCGGAAATGGCCGAGGTCTTTCTCGGTTTCAGCGAAGCGATGCTCGACAAGGCCAGCGACGTGATGCAAACCTGGATCCAATCCAAGGACCACAGCAATGGGCTCTCGATCGATCGCCTGATCGGGATGAACAAACCGAAGCTGCCGAAGATGATCCCACTCGGCGATCACATCTAGCTCGGCATCCGCTGGAGATCCCTCAACCCGCGAAACCCGCGTCGCGCAGTGTCTCCATCGTGACCCCAACATCATGCGGTTTGTCTGAACCGACCTGCATCCGCTCCACGGTGTGTACCACCGTCTTGGCCAGGATGTCGGCTTCGAGATTCACCCGGGTGCCTTCGCGTTGGGTCCCCAGCGTGGTGCGTTCCAGCGTCTCGGGGATCAGGGCCACATCGAAGGTGTCGGCCGTGACCGACGCCAGGGTCAGGCTGACGCCGTCGATCGCGACCGAGCCTTTGGGCACGATGTACCGCATCAGCTCGGCGGGCGGGCGGACGGTGGTCCGCCATTCCTCGGGGGTGTCGAGCACCGCAACGATTTCCCCGACGCCGTCGACATGGCCCTGCATGAAGTGCCCGCCCAGCGGCTGATTAGGCGTGACGGCAGGCTCAAGGTTCACCGTATCGCCCTCGGCCAGATCGCCGAGTTTGGTCTTCGCCAAGGTTTCGGCGATGACGTCGAAGCTCAGTGTGTCGTCGGTGATGTCGATCGCCGTGAGGCAGACGCCCGAAACGCAGATCGAATCGCCGTGGGCGACCGCGGTGGTTTCCGGGGTCATCTGCCCGCGATCGACGGTGAGCTTCGCCCCGAATTCATTGGGGGTAAGCGTGCGGATTTGGCCTTGGGTTTGAACGATGCCGGTGAACATGCTGATTAGTTTAGGTATCATCCTCGCTCTCCGCCCCCTTGGAAGCCGATTAGAAGTTTCACCTTCGGCTTTGCGGGCGATTCTCCGCGTTATCCGAACCCACCCACCATGCAATACCGAACCCACACCTGCGGCGAACTCCGCGAAACCCAACTCGATCAGACCGTCACCCTCTCGGGCTGGGTCAACAACTACCGCGACCACGGCGGCGTGCGTTTCATCGACCTGCGCGACCGCGAAGGCATCACCCAGATCGTCTTCCACCCCGAGGCCGCGGAAGCCCACGCTGTGGCACAAAAGCTGCGGCGTGAAGACGTGATCACCGTCACCGGCAAGTGCATCATCCGCGAGGGCGGCGAAAACCCCAAACTCGCCACCGGCAAGATCGAGGTCGACGCCACCGAAGCGATCGTGCTCAACGACGCCGAGAACCCGCCGTTCATCCCCGACGAGGCCGAGAAGGTCGGCGAAGAGACCCGGCTGCGCTATCGCTACGTCGACCTGCGCCGCCCCGCGATGCAGCACATCCTCAAGACCCGTCACCGCGTCACCAAGATCACCCGCGACTACTTCGACGAGCACGGCTTCTACGAAGTCGAGACGCCGTTCCTCTGCCGTAGCACCCCCGAAGGCGCCCGCGACTTCCTCGTGCCGTCGCGGCTGCAGGCGGGCGAGTTCTATGCCCTGCCGCAGAGCCCGCAGCTCTTCAAACAGATCCTGATGGTCGGTGGCATCGAAAAATACATCCAGATCGCGCGTTGCTTCCGCGACGAGGATCCGCGGGCCGACCGCCAGGCCGAGTTCACGCAGGTCGATATGGAGATGGCGTTTGTCGAACAGGAAGACGTCATGAGCGTCAACGAGGGCTTGATGCGGCGTATCTGGAAGGATGTGCTGGACATCGACATCCCCGACCCGATCAAACGGATGACCTACGCCGACGCGATGAACGACTACGGCAGCGATCGGCCCGACCTGCGCTTCGATATGAAACTCGTCGATGTCTCGGACCTCGCGACGCAGACTGACTTCAAGGTGTTTAGCGGCGCGGTCGAACAAGGCGGTATCGTGAAAGCCATCCGCGTGCCCGGCGGCGCAAAGATGACCCGCAAAGAAACCGACGCCCTGGCCGAGTGGGTCAAGCAGTTCGGCGCGGGCGGCCTGCCGGTCTGCAAAGTCGAGGGCGGGACGATCGCCACGGGCGTGGCCAAGTTCCTGATGCCCATCGCCGAGCCATTGGTCCAGCGGATGGGCGCCGAGGACGGCGATCTGCTGTGCTTCGGCGTCGACCCCAAGCCCGCGACGGTCCACCGCGTGCTCGGCGAACTCCGCGTCAAGCTCGGCCACGACTTGGACTTGATCGAAGCGATGGTGTCGTGGTCGTCCGAGTCGAGCTTGTCGAGGTCTTCGTCGTTGGGCGCGGTGAAGGGGTGGTGCAGGCTGTCCCAGCGCTTCTTCTCTTCGCTCCACTCGACCATCGGGAAGTCGAC
>JBCCST010000069.1:0-18722 GCA_039199695.1 Planctomycetota bacterium
CCCTTGCCGCCGGACTTCACGTTGATGAGCGACTGGCCGATCATCGCGCAGCCGCCCATGCCGCCGAACATCCCGCAGGTCACGTTCGCCACGCCCTGGCCGACGCACTCGCGGTTGCCCCGGCCGCGGGTTTCGGTGATCTCGTCGATCAGCGTCATCGTCATCAGCGACTCGATCAGGCCCACGCCCGCTAGCACCAACGCGAACGGCAAGATGATCCACAGGGTTTCGAGGCTCAACGGCGGGATCAGGCTCGACCCGTCGGCCGCGCCTTCGGTGTACTTGTCGTCGAGGAAGAACAACTCCGGCAGACCGCCGGACATCGTGACTTCTTCGGGGTTCACCGTGCTCAATGCCGTGGCCACCGATTCTTCCGACAGCCCGTCCACCGCGTCGCCGATGGCGTGTTTGTCGAGTTCGACCGTCGCGTCGGCGGCCTCGGGATCGAGTAAGCCGTTGTCAATCAACAGCGTGTTCGCCCGCTCGGCATCGGTCTTGAGTTGATCTTTCGCCGCGGCGGTCACGGCCGCGGCCTGCTTGCCGTCGGCCAGCATGTTCTGCACCGTGGGCACGATCGCCTTGCCATCATCGCCGGTGAACACCGCGTTGATGCCCGCCGCGAGCAGCGACACCGTCACGATCGCCGCCAGCGACGACGGCACCGCCTTGGTCAGCTTCGGCAGGTAATAAATGATCGCCATGGTTAACGCGACCAACGCGACCATCAGCGTCATCCGGCCGCTAGAAAGGAACTGCATCACGCCGTCGGCGTTGATCTCTTTGAAGCTGCCGATCTGGGCCAGGCCGATGACGATCGCCAGGCCGTTGACGAAGCCGAGCATGACCGGGTGCGGCACCATGCGGATGAGCTTGCCCAAGCGCAGCAGGCCGATAGTGATCTGGATGAGGCCGCAGAGGATCACAGCCGGGAACAGATATTCCACGCCGTGGATCGCGACCAGCGCGACAACGACCACCGCCATCGCCCCGGTCGCCCCCGAGATCATGCCCGGCCGACCGC
Source organism: Planctomycetota bacterium (assembly GCA_039199695.1). Classification (GTDB taxonomy): domain Bacteria; phylum Planctomycetota; class Phycisphaerae; order Phycisphaerales; family Phycisphaeraceae; genus Algisphaera. The sequence goes on from JBCCST010000069.1 coordinate 1,022, forward strand.
CGAGCACCGCGGTGATCAGCCCCATGAAAAACGCCGAGTACAGCCCGATCATCGGGTCCACCCCGGCCACAAACGCAAACGCCACCGCCTCGGGCACCAACGCCAACGCCACGGTCAGGCCCGACAGCAGGTCGGCCTTGGGCGAGGCCGGCAGCATCGACCGCAGGCCGATGCGCGGCTTGGGTTCGTGGGGGTCGTAGGCCAGGGCGGGCGAGGAATGAGATTCCGAGGAAGCCGGGGACTCCGGGGCTTCCGGGGGGGCAGCGGTCATGGGGGTTCCGATTGAGTTTTGGGGTTCGCGGGGCGCCTACACGCAGGCAACGGTGCCTTAGGCTCGCGGTACAGCGGCCAAACCTATCGGCAAGGCCGACGCGGGTCAATCAAAACCAAGCTGTCGCCGCTGGAACAACGCTCGGCGAACAACTCACCGAACTTCAACACCATCGCGACCAAACCCTGAAACTTCGCTCACACACGCGGTCTATTTTCCTCATCGGCCCGCGGCACTCTTCGCCGGCCGGTTTGTATCCGCGTGTTCCGTTTGATCAGAGGAGAATGTCCATGAACGTTTCGTCTTGCTTCCGCCGCCGTGTCCTGCAACGGCTGGGTGTGGCGGGCCTATCGGTCGCCACGCTGAGCACCGCGGCCGCGGCCGCGGCCCAGTCCAGCCTCACCCTGTTCCACAACAACGACGGCGAGTCGCGCCTGCTGGGCAGCGGCGACTTCGGCGGTTTCGACTTCTTCCTCGGCGAGCTCAACGCCGCCCGCGATGCGGCTACGTTCGCCGGCCGCGACGTACTCACCATCTCTTCGGGCGACAACATCCTGCCGGGCCTCACCTTCCAGGCCAGCCAGGACCGCGTCGGCACCACCAACCCCGCCGGCACCCTCGGCAACACGCAAAACTATTACGACGCGTTGGCCCTAACCGCGGTCGGCTACGACGCGATCACCATCGGCAACCACGAGTTCGACCTGGGCAGCGACACCTTCGCCGACTTCATCACCGGCTACCAGAACGCCGGCGGCACCGCGGACTTCATCAGCTCCAACCTCGACTTCTCCGGCGACGCCTTCCTCAACCCCTTCGTCGGCAGCGGCATCTCGTCGAGCGTCACCGTCACCGGCACCAGCGGCACGAACTACGGGATCATCGGGGTCACCACCCCGTTGGTCACCAACATCTCCTCGCCCGGCGGCGTCGTGCCGACCGGCCCGGACCTGACCGACGTGGCCGCGGCGATCAACGCCGAGGTCGCCGCCCTGACCACCGCGGGCGTCGACAACATCATCCTCTCGGGACACCTCCAGGGTCTCGGCGACGACCAGGCCCTCGTGCCCCTGATCTCGGGCGTCGACGTCATCATCGCCGGCGGCGGTGACGAACTCCTGCGCAACGGCGACGACGCCAACACGCTCGCCCCCTTCGGCCCGTCGGTCGAAGACCAGTACCCCGTCATCAGCGCCCAAACCGACGCCGACGGCCGCAACGTCGCCCTCGTCACCACGCAGGGCGAATACCGCTACGTCGGCGAACTCGAACTCGAATTCGACGCCAACGGCAACGTCACCTCCGCCGGCGGCCTGACGTTCGACGTCAACGGCAACCCCAACGGCGGCTCGCTCACCGGCAACCCGATCCTCGTCGACCCGGCGAACTCCACCAATCAAGCCGTGGGCACCTTCAACGGCATCGACATCCAGAACGACATCATCAACCCGCTCACCGCCGACGTCGCGGCCCTCGAAGCCCAGGTGATCGGCACGTCCAGCGTTTTCCTCGACGGCGACCGCGCCAACATCCGGGAGATGGAAACCAACCTCGGCAACCTGATCGCCGACGCTTTTGTTTTCTCCGCCGGCGAGTTCGGCAACGTGCTGGGCGTTAACCCGGTCATCGGCTTCACCAACTCCGGCGGCATCCGCGCGGTGATCGACGAAGGCGACATCACCGTGGCCGAGGTCATCGATGTCTTGCCGTTTGCGAACTCCATCGGCGTCATCGAGATCACCGGGGCCGACTTGGTCAGCGCGTTGGAAAACGGCTTCTCCCGGCTGGGCGGCGGCAGCGGCCGATTCCCGCAGATCAGCGGTTTTTCGGTCGTGGTCGATGAGGCCGACGGCTCGCTGATCAGCGTCGCGCTCGACGACGGCACCGTGATCTTCGACGAAGACCAGGGCGGCCTGCTCGAAGCGGCCCTGACGATTTCGATGGTGACCAACAGCTTCACCGCTGGCGGCGGCGACTCGTACGACGTGTTCGAATCGCTGACCTTCACCGACCTGGGCATCCTCTACAACGAGCCGTTGATCGACTTCATCCAGACCTCGATCGCCGACGGCGGGCTGGGCGGCGACGTCTCGGCGGCGCTCTACCCCTTGGGCGGCGACGGTCGGATCCAGATCATCCCCGAGCCGACCACCGCGGGCCTGATCGCCGTGGGTGGGCTGGGACTGCTGGCCCGTCGGCGTCGTCAGGCGTAAACCCACCACGCTCTCTCCGCGATCATCCGCCACCCCCATCTCTTTGATCGCTCAGGGCCCGCCGCCGTCTTTGGACGTGGCGGGCTTTTTCGTGGATCACGGGGGCAAGGGGCGCTCAACCGGAACCCAAAAAAAACTTAGAACTGTAGTTCACCCGAGAGATCGGTAACGCTTCACAACCGTTCTCTGGCGGTCGAAGTTTTCATCGCATCGGGGGCTTGCGGACGCGCCGATCGTTGTACTCCTTCACGACCAAGATCAACCAAGCGACGAACAATACCGGCCCGAGGAAGAAACTGAACATCGCCAGGAGCACCACGATCGCGTACCGATTGTCCGCGGCCGAGGGCTCGGACTGGCCGAGCCCGCCCATGATGTTGAACACGACGTGTTCCAGATTCAGCATCGCCAGCACAAACACGATCGCGGTCAGCGGCAAGAGCAACGCCACGGCCAAGGCGGGAGGCGGCAGGCGGTTCCAGACGTGCAGAAATCGGCCGTACATCGCGACCCGCCACACCGCGACCACCCCCAACGCCCAGGCGTTCAGGTTCTGGGCCGTCGTCAGCGACACCCAACGCTCGATCGGGATCGCGTACACCACCGCGGGCGGCGCGGTCAGGGTCAGAAACGTGACCAGTTTGACGTAGCCGCTCCGCTCAGGCCGCAACGCTCGGGACACCCACCACAAAATCAAGGCCAACACCGGCACATAGATCAGCGACCCCACGCCCAACTTCTGCAACACCTCGGCCCGGGGCGAGTCCCAATACCGGCCCGTCCCCACCGCCCACACCACCAACACGCCCACCGCGAGATGCGCGTGCCCCAACGCCGCGATGTCGGCCGCGTCGAAACGCAACGTCAACACCCGCCCCCATATCCGCCAAAACCCATGCGGCGGCGGAGTCGAGACCGCCGGGCCGGCCGAGGTCTCAGCGGACTCCTCGGCGGGGCTGGGTGACAAAGGTTTCATGATCCCGAGTCTAACCGCATGTCTTCCCCGGGGAAGCGGGATTACAATGAGGTCATGCCCTCTTCTCCCCCCGCTGAATCTGCCCGCACCGCCGTTGCTCCTTCCGGGGGTGTGAGTATGCGTGACCTTCGGCACCGCGTGAAAAAAGGCCAGAAGATCGCGATGCTCACCTGCTACGACGCGACCACGGCGAAGTGGCTGTACCGCGGCGGGGTGGACGTCATGCTGGTCGGCGATACCGCGGGCAGCATGGTGCTGGGGTTTGACGACACGATCCACGCGCCGCTGCCGTTCATGCTGACGATCACCGCGGCGGTGAAGCGCGGGGCGCCGAACGCGTTTGTCATGGGCGACATGCCGTTCATGAGTTATCAGGCGGACGAGTGGGAGGCGGTGAAAAACGCTGGGCGGTTCATGACCGAAGGCATGGCCGACGCGGTGAAGATTGAGGTGGACGAGCGGTTCGTCGGGCTGGTCGAGAAGCTCGACCGGGCGTCGATCCCGGTGGTGGCGCACATCGGCTGGCGGCCGCAGCGCACGCCGCGCACGGGCGTGCCGATCGTCGCGGGGCGGACGCCCAAGAAGATCAAGAAGATGGTCGACTTGGCCAAGAAGCTCGAAGACGCGGGCGCGGCGATGCTGCTGATCGAGCAAGCAACCGCCGAGGCGGCGCGGGCGGTGATCGAGGCGGTGGAGATTCCCGTGCTCGGCTGCGGGGCCGGGCCGGACTGCCACGGCCACGTCGTCGTGCTTCACGACTGGCTGGGCATGACCGACTGGCAGCCCAGCTTCGCGCCGCCCGCGGCCAACGGCGGCAAGTCGGTCCAGGACATGGCCGAGCGGTGGGTCGAATTAGTGAAATCCGGTCGATATCTGAAGGACGGCGGGCCGTATGGGATGCATAACGACGAATCGTGATTGCCATGGCTAAATCCGCGACACTCCCTCAAAACAACCATAAAAATCTACCTCCAATATCGAGGGGGTATTGTCGGGCTCAGTTTGAAGTCGATCGAAAAAAAGAGTGGGTTTTCTTCAGCAGCGTCGGTGCAGTCATCGTATCGATGTGGGTATTTAATGAACTTTGGATACTAATCTGTGTCGCCTACGCCTATGGTTTTGAGGGTTATCTGGCGGGGATGAGGTTGTACAAGGTAAAAGGAATAGAATTTAACTATGACGATGGCGAGCCCGTCTCGGGGTATCTTCAGTTACTGATGCTACTTTGGCCGTTCTTTGGTATAGGAGTATTTGGGGGAACGCTGTATGTGTTGTCCCGCGTTGAACGGTACAGAATACGCCGAAGCTACAAAAAATATTTGAAGGGCGAAATTAAAGGGCCTTGGCTGATTCAAGACCCCTAAATTTTCACTGAAAAATAAGTAATCATTCGATTTCTTTTAAATATATGCCACGCCGAACATACGGAACAGAGAACCATCTAGCACATTAAGCCGTATATAATCCTGTAACTACAGACGAGATAAACTTTTGCCTATTCGCTGGTACGGTCCATCGCTGATTCTCTTGGCCACCGTCATCACGGTGATGTTGCTCGGGCCGGGCATCGCCCGCTCGATAGCCTGGAGCCACGCCGAGGGCAATATCCAACAGGTCCGGCAGGAACTGCTCGACAGTTCCGCCCTCAGTTCCCTTTCCGAGGCGTTCAGCAAGGTTTCGGAAGTCGTCGAGCCCAGCGTGGTCCACATCCAAACGCTCGGGCCTTCGGCCCAGACCGGCGGGCTGTTCATGGGCTACGACCCGTTGACGCCCAACGGCAACGGGTCGGGCTGGGTTTATCAACACACCGACCGCGACACCGGCGAAGTCAAGAACTACATCCTGACCAACCACCACGTCGTAGAAAAAGCCCAACGCATCCGCGTCCGCTTCGCCGACGGCGGCGAGCATACCGCCCGGCTGGTGAACTCCGACAAACTCACCGACGTCGCGGTCCTCGAAGTGCCCGACCAGTTTCTTCACGCAGCCGCGCTCAGCCCCGACCCGGTGAAAAAGGGTCAGATCGTCTTCGCCTTCGGCAGCCCGTTCCGCTTCGACTTCTCGGTCAGCCAGGGCATCGTCTCGGCCAGTGGTCGGCAGCTCGACATCGGCAACTCCGGCAAATACGAAGACTTCATCCAGACCGACGCCGCGATCAACCCCGGCAACTCCGGCGGGCCGCTCACCGACATCTACGGCCGAGTCGTCGGCATGAACACCGCCATCGCCTCGAGCCGACGCGACGCCAGCGACCCCGGTGGGTTCATGGGGCTGGGCTTTGCCATCCCCGTACAGATGGCGGTCGACGTCGCCACACGGATCATCGAAGAAGGTGAAGTGCGTCGCGGCTACCTCGGCGTACTCATCCGCGACCTCGACACCCAACTGGCCGCGTCGTTCGAGTTTGTCGGCGAAGGCATCCTCGTCGACCACGCCATCGGCGACGGCCCGGCCGATCGGACGGGGATGCAGTCCGGCGACATCCTCACCCACGTCCAGGGCATGAAAGTCGATAACGTGGACGACCTGCGTTACGCCGTGGCGGCCTATCCGCCGAGCGAGACCATCGAGGTGACCGCGATCCGCAAGGGCGAGCCCCAGACGTTTTCGGTCAAACTCGCCGAATTGCCCACGCAGGTCGCGGCGAACCCGCGCGTGCCGGCCAACTTCGATTTCTCGCCGGTGGCCCCCGTCGAAGACGAACGGCTCCGACGATTGGGCATCGGTCACATCGCCGACTTCACCCCGGATGACGCCCGGACCAACGGCTTGTCGCCGTTCTCCGGCGTGTTTGTCGTGGAAATCCGGCGCGGCTCGACCGCCGCCCGCCAAGGCGTGTTCCCCCAATCGATCATCACCCACGTCGGCGATGCCCCGATCGCCAACACCCGCGAACTGCTCGAAGCCCTGGACCGCTACCCCGATTCGCTCCCGCTGCGGTTCACCGTGTTGACCTGGGAACCAGACTACGGGGAACTGGTCAGCCGATTCGCGTTGCTCGAGATTCAGCCGAACTGACGGCAAACCTGGGCGATATCCAAAACCGAACCGTGTGGTCGACATCCCTCGGCTGAGATGTGGGTTATCATTCGACTTCATGATCGCTCCGAACGACGCCAACTCGCCGCCGCTGCTGAGCGTGAAGAACCTCAAGACCTATTTCCCGGTCAAGCGTGGTTTACTGAAGTCGCACATCGGCGACGTGCGGGCGGTGGACGACGTGTCGTTCGACATCGCCCCGAACGAAACGCTCGGCCTCGTCGGCGAGTCGGGCTGCGGCAAATCGACCGTCGGCCGATCGATCCTCCGCCTCATCCCCGCGACCGCGGGTAGCGTCCACTACCAGGGCGAAGACGTCCTCGCCGCCCCCAACGTCCGGATGCAGCAGCTGCGCCGCGAGATGCAGATCATCTTCCAGGACCCCGTCGGCAGCCTGAACCCGCGGATGGCGGTCGGCAAAATCATCGGCGAACCCATGGCGGTCCACCGCGTCTGCCCCAAGGCCGAGATCCCCGAACGCGTCGCGGACCTCCTGGTCAAAGTCGGCCTACAAAAAGACCACGCCCGCCGTTACCCCCACGAGTTCTCCGGCGGCCAACGCCAACGCATCGGCATCGCCCGCGCCCTGGCTTTGTCGCCCAAGTTCATCGTCTGCGACGAACCCGTCTCGGCCCTCGACGTGTCGGTGCAGTCGCAGGTGCTCAACCTGCTCAACGACCTGCAGGACGAGTTCGGGCTGTCGTACCTGTTCATCGCGCACAATCTCGCGGTGGTCGAACACTTCTGCGACCGCGTCGCGGTGATGTACCTGGGCCGAATCGTGGAGCTCGCCGACCGCGACACGCTGTACCGCAACCCGGTCCACCCGTACACCCGGGCGCTCTTGAGTGCCGCCCCGATGCCCGATCCCGACGCCGAGAAACGGCGGATCATGCTGTTGGGTGACGTGCCCTCGCCGATCCACCTGTTCAAGAACGAGGGGCAGAGCGCGAACGGGCTGACCGCGGAGGAAAAAGCCGAGCTCGACGCCCAGCGAGAAGACGGCGTCGAATACATCACCCGCCACAGCCTGCTGCACCGCCCCGACCTCGTCCCCGTCGACGGCGAGCCGGGTCACTTCGTCTCGCCCAGCGCCGAATAGGTTTGGTGCAAATTCCCCCCTTGAGGGAGGGGTTAGGGGAGGGTGCTAAACGCCCTGGCGCGCACGAGGACTCGCCACCCCCACACCATCCCCCGGCTTGGCGCGGTTTTCGCTTTTCCCTACACTATGCGGCTCGCCCCGGCGGATGTTCCGCCCCGGCACCCTGTTCACGGTCACGCCCCCCCCGGAAGTTTGCCCCCTGCGAGGTGGTAAGCCGAAAGGAACCGGCCCCCCGGAGATCTCAATCATGGTTCGTCTTCGTCTCAAGCGCTTCGGCCGCACCCACAAGCCGTTCTACCGCCTCAACGCCATCGATCAACGCTCGCCCCGCGACGGCAAGCCGATCGAACAGCTCGGCTACTTCGACCCCTGCCACCAGGACGAATCGAAGCAAATCAGCCTCAAGGAAGACCGCATCCGCTACTGGCTGGGTGTCGGTGCCCAGCCGTCGGAGACCGTCCGCGACATGCTGGCCAAGGCCGGCATCCTCGACAAGAAGACCGGCAAAGCCACCCCGGCCCCCGCGGCCGACTAAGCCGGCCTAAGCTTGACGTGGTATGAGTCAGGCCCCCGCCACCGCCTCCCGCAACCCCGAACCCGCCCGCGTGTCGATCGCGTGGCGGGTTTTTACCGCGCCGACCTACCTTGGCCTTGCCCTGATCGCGATCCACGTGATCGACAAGCTCTGGCCCGCGGCGATTTGGTTCACGATGCCTTGGAAGATGGCGGGGTGGGGGCCGATCTTGCTCGGCTGCGGGCTGTGCGCCGCGGGGGCGGGCCACTTTGCCAAACGCCGCACCACGATCCTGCCCCGCCACGACAGCCGGGTGCTGGTCACGACCGGGGTGTTCCGGTGGACCCGCAACCCGATGTACCTGGGCATGGTGTTGATCCTCGTCGGCGTCTGCGTCATCGCGGGCAGCGCGACGGTCTGGCTCGCGCCGCCGTTGTTTATGCTCGTGGTCGATCGCGTCTTGATTCGCGCCGAAGAGCGGATGCTGACCGAGCGCTTCGGCGAAGCGTATCGGGCCTACGGTCAGCAGACTCGGCGTTGGCTGTAAAACCGTACCGCGGAGATTGGCCGTAGGATGTCCGCATGCGGATCGACGTGCTGACTTTGTTCCCCGAGATGTTCGCGGGGGTGCTTGATTCGAGCATCCTGAAACGTGCCGCGGCCGACATCCCCGACCCTACGGCCCCGGACGATCCGGCGCGGGTGCGAGAAGCGGTAGCGTCTTACCACGTGCACAACCTCCGCGACTGGTCGGCCGACGAGAAGCACCAGAAAGTCGACAGCCCGCCCTACGGCGGCGGGCCGGGCATGGTGATTCAATGCCAACCGGTGTGGGACGCCGTGCAAGCCGTCACCGCCCAACACGCCGCCAAGCCGCGTCGCATCCTGACCACGCCCAAGGGCCAGCCGCTGACCCAGGCGTTGTGTGAAGAGCTGGCGAAAGAAGACCGGCTGCTGATCATCGCCGGGCATTACGAAGGCCTGGACCAACGGGTGATCGATCGGCTGCGCGAAGGCGACCGTGGTGATTCCGGGGGCGATGCTTCCGGGGGCGGGCTGACGGAAATCAGCCTCGGCGACTATGTGCTCTCGGGCGGCGAACTCCCGGCGATGACGATCATCGATGCGGTCGTGCGACTCCTTCCGGGGGCGCTGGGGCACGCCGACTCAGCCCACGAAGACAGCTTCTCGGCGGGGGTGGATCGGCTGCTGGATCATCCGCCCTACACCCGCCCCCCGGAATGGGGGCCCCCGGAATGGGACGGCCGCGCGGTGCCGGACGTGCTGCTCAGCGGCGACCACGCCAAGATCGCGGCGTGGCGGAAAGACCGCTCGCTCGAACTGACCCGCCAGCGCCGCCCCGACCTGCTGGGCGATCCCGCGTCGGCCGGGACATCCGCTCCTGCCGTCCCGATCACCACGCTGCGCGACGCGGACGAATCCGACACCGAGGCGTTGGTCGCGGTCCACGCCGCCGCCTTCCCGACCGACGCCGAGGCCAATCTGGTCGCTGAGTTGCTCGACGGGCATGATGTGCTGTTTTCCCTCGCGGCCGAGCAACACGTCGCGGGCCAGCCCCGGATCACCGGCCACGCCCTCTTGACCGGCATGACCCACGAACACGGCGGCAGCGTCCGCGGCCTCGTCGGCCTCGCGCCGATCGCGGTTCATCCCGACCACCAGCGCCGCGGCATCGGCTCGGCCCTGGTCCGCGAGGCCATCCGTCAGGGCCGGGCCAACCGGGTGACCGCCCTGTTCGTGCTCGGCGACCCGGATTTCTACGGCCGATTCGGCTTCCAACCCGCTTCCCAACATGGGTTTACCGACGATTTCGGCGGCGGCGAAGCATTTCAGGTGATTCCGCTGCGCGAATCCCGCCCCGCCCCGCCGGGCCGGGTGAGTTATGCCCCGGCGTTCAACCATCTGGGGCCGTGAAACATCCCGCGACACGTCTCGACAGGCCAAGCACGCTTTGCTACACTGTGTGGCTCGCCGTAAGGCCGGGGTGGCGGACGCCCCACACCCCAATCCCAAACTTCCAACTCCCAACCCCTGGTACAGCCATGAGCGACGCCATCATCGCCGCCGTCCAAGAAAAGCAACTCAAGAGCGACCTGCCCGTCGTTCACGTCGGCGACACCGTCGACGTCCACGTCCGCATCATCGAAGGCGCCAAAGAGCGCATCCAGGTGTTCCAAGGCGTGGTGATCAAGCAGCAGAACGGCGGCCTGGAAACCACCATCACCGTCCGCCGTATCGTCGCCAACGAAGGCGTCGAGCGGACCTTCCCGCTGCACAGCCCCCGCATCGCCAAGATCGAGATCTTGCGCCGCGGCGACGCCCGCCGGGCCAAGCTGTACTACCTGCGTGACCGGGTGGGCAAGAAGCGTCGCCTCCGCGACCGCCGCCGTGGCCTGGACACCCTGCTCAAGCAGGAAGAGGCCGCCAACGCCTCGGCCAACGCCGCCGCGGAAGCCGCTGCTGCGGAGTCCAAACAAGAAGAAACCGCCGAAGCGTAAACCCGCGGCCGGTTTCGCTGCCCCGAACAAACAAGAACCTCGCCGCGAACTCGTGGCGAGGTTTTTTCTTTGAACCACGGAGGACACGAAGGAGCACAGAGAAGCAAAACTTGATCGGCCTCCCTCCGTGGCCTCCGTGCCTCCGTGGTTAAAAAACTTTTCTCCCCCGCTTGCTACGATCTGAATCCCCATGCCCGACGCCAACCCCGGAAAACCCGAAAAATCTGAGAACCAACTCCTCGGCGACCGCCGGAACAAACTCAAGCGGCTCCGCGACGAGTTCGGCCTCGACCCCTACGGCCAACGCACCGACGGACTGATCGACATCGCCGAGGCCCGCGGCCGCTACGACGCCGCGGCCGACGAAGCCTTCAAATCGACCGAAGACCCCGCGGCGACGGAAGACTCCCGCGCCGTCGTCGCCGTGGCCGGCCGGGTAGTGCAGCACCGCGTCATGGGCAACCTGATCTTCCTGTCGCTGCGCGACCACTCGGGCGACGTGCAGATCGCCGTGTCGAAGAAGACCGTTGGCCAACCCGACTTCGGCCTGGCGAAGATGACCGACTACGGCGACCTGGTCACCGCCCGCGGCGCCCTGGGCACCACCAAGACCGGCGAAATCTCGGTCTGGGCCGGCGAAGGCTTCGACATCACCGAAGCCACGCCCGCCTACCGCATCACCACCAAGTCGTTGGCCCTGCCGCCCGGCAAGCACCACGGCCTGACCGACCCCGAAACCCGCTACCGCAAGCGCTACGTCGACCTCTACGCCAACCCCGAAGTGATGCGGACGATGCAGCTCCGCATCCGCATCATCGACGCGATCCGCGACTACCTCCGCGGCAAAGGGTTCATGGAGGTCGAAACGCCGATGCTCCAGAGCCTGCACGGCGGCGCCGCCGCCCGGCCGTTCAAAACCCACCACAACGCCCTGGACCTGCCGCTCACCCTCCGCATCGCCCCCGAGCTCTACCTCAAACGCCTGCTCGTCGGCGGGATGCCCAAGGTCTTCGAGATCAACCGCAACTTCCGCAACGAAGGCATCAGCCCCCGCCACAACCCCGAGTTCACCATGCTCGAGGCGTACGAGGCCTACGGCAACTGGGAAACCATGGCCGAGCTGGTCGAAGACATGACGTGTACCGTGGCCGAAAAAATCTTCGGCACCCTCAAGATCGAACATAAGAACGAAGACGGCGAAGTCACCAAGACCATCGACCTCACCCGCCCTTGGCGTCGCGTCCCCATGGCCGAGCTGGTCGAGGAACGCACCGGATGGAAGTTCGATAAAACGCCGTTGAAACTAGACGGCGGTCCACAGACCAAGCTACTTCTTGTTCTTTCAGATAAAGGAAAGTTAGACGATCTCAAAGATGTATCAGTCGAGGACTTAAATGACACCTACAAACGATTCGACGTCGATGCTTACCTGGACCATTTAAAGCCAATGTCCCCCGCTGAACAGCTTACTGAAGTCTACGAAAAGCTAATCGAACCCACGCTGATCGATCCGTGCTTCGTCACCCGCGTGCCGAGCGTGATTATCCCGTTGGCGAAGAAGTGCGCGGACGACGATTATTTTGCCGACGTCTACGAACTCGCCATCAACGGCGTCGAGATCAGCCCGGGCTACACGGAGTTGAATGACCCCGAAGTCCAGGAAGCCAACTTCCGCAAACAAGTCGGCGACAAAGAAGAACAACAACAGATCGACGAAGACTTCCTCGAAGCCCTACGCGTCGGCATGCCGCCCGCGGGTGGCTTAGGCCTGGGCATCGACCGGCTGGTCATGATGCTCACCGGCGCCGAGTCGATCCGCGACGTGATCCTGTTCCCGCTGATGCGGCCGCAGGGATCGTGACGACGGCCTTCATCACGGAGACGCGGAGGCTCGAAGACGCGGAGAAGACCTGAACCCTCGAATGGATAAAGGCGTAGCGATGCGGATCAATGTTTTAAACTGTTTTCTCTGAGCCTTTGCGCCTCCGAGTCTCCGTGGTGAAGGCCCTCCCCCGTCATGTACAAACTATTGCTCATCTTGAAGTACCTCCGCCGAAAGCTCGCGCCGTTGTTCGCGGCGTTGGCGGTGATGCTGTGCACGGCGATGGTCATCATCGTCATGAGCGTGATGGGCGGCTTCCTCGACCAGTTCCGTGAGTCGGCCCGGAACCTCACCGGCGACGTCATCGTCGAGGGCTCGCTCCAGGGGTTTGAGCAATACGAAGAACTGTTGGCGGTCATCGAAGCACTCCCCGAGATCGAGCGCGGCACGCCGCTGATCGAAACCTTCGGCCTGATCAATTTCCGCGACAGCGCCAAGCCCGTCCGCGTGCAGGGCGTCGACATGGCTGAGCTCGAAGCAATCGTCGGCTACAAACACACCCTGGTCTGGGACACCGAAGAACTGCTCGAACTGCCTCGGGACCTCTTCGGCGAAGACAACGAACGCTACCGACAAATCGAAGAACAACTCACCCGCGACCACCCGATTGATCCCGCTTCGGCCGATCGCGAAACGTCCGACGAGCCGATCGGCCCGCCCGAAGCACTCATCGGGATCGAAGTCAACCCGTTTCAGTTTCGCGACGAGAACGGCCAATACGACATTGATCGGACGTGGGCCCGTGCCCCGATCACGCTGACCGTGGTGCCGCTGACCTCCGGCGGGGCGACGTCGCTCGAACAAGAACGCAAAGAGTTCGTCGTCGTCAACGAGTTCAAGAGCGGGCTGTTCGACATCGACGGGCAGTACGTTTTCGTGCCGTTCGAGACGCTGCAGAAGATGCTGGCGATGGACGAACGGCAGGCCCGGGAGATCACCGAAGATTTCAATCCGGAGACGGGCGAGGGCGGCCGAGAGATCACGATTCCGGGCCGGGCGAACCGCCTGATCCTCAAGGTCGCCCCCGGCGTCGACGTCATCGACGCCCGCAACGCGGTGCAACGCACCATCGCGACGTTCTACGACGAACGGGAAAGCTTCCAACTCGCCAAGCCTCGGGCGCTGACGTGGGAGGATGTGCACAGCCAAATCATCGGGGCGGTGAAAAACGAAAAGAACCTGGTCAGCTTCCTCTTCGGCGTGATCAGCCTGGTCGCCATCTTCATGGTCGCCACGACGTTCTACACCCTCATCCAAGACAAGACCCGCGACATCGGCATCCTGCGGGCGATCGGCGCGACCCGCAAAGGCATCCTCGGCCTGTTCGTCGGCTACGGCCTGGCCATCGGCGTCCTCGGCGCGGTCGGCGGGACGGCGCTGGGCATCGGCGTGGTGCGGGCGCTGAATCTCGTGCAGTACTTCCTGGGTCACTACCTCGGCGTGACGTCGCTGCTGATCGGTAGCGCCGTGCTCGGCGGGTTGCTGGGCTTGATCGTGGCGATCCTGATCGGCTTCCGGCAGCGGCGGATGGTGTACTGGATCAAACGCCTCCCGATCGCCGGGGCGACGCTGTTGTTTCTGCCCAGCCTCGTGGTGGTGCTGTCGATGAGTCAGGTCAACGCCTGGCTGAACGGGAACATCCGGTTTGTGATGTGGGACCCGGCGACGTACTTCTTCGATCGGATCCCGGACCGGATCGATCCGCTGGAGATCACGCTGATCGCGGCGGGCATGATCGTGAGTTGTGTGATCGGCTCGCTGATCCCGGCGTTGATCGCGTCGTCGCTCGAACCCGTGGAGACGCTGCGTTATGAGTGAACCGATCCTCGAAACCCGCGGGCTGGGCCGGACCTTTGCCGAGGGCGGGCGGGAGCTGCGCGTGCTCGACGGGGTGGATACCGCGATCGCCGCCGGGGAGAAGCTGGCCATCCTCGGCCGATCGGGCTCGGGGAAGTCGACGCTGCTACACCTCATCGGCGGCCTCGACACGCCGACCGACGGGCAGGTGTTGTTCCGCGGAGCCGACCTGCACGGGCTGACGGAACCGCAGATCGACGCCTACCGCCGAAAACACGTCGGGCTGGTGTTTCAGTTTTACCACCTGCTGCCGGAACTCAGCGCGGTCGAAAACGTGTTGATCGGCGGGCTCATCGCCGACGACGGCCGAACCAAACACGAGGTCAAGCAGCGGGCCGAGGCTTTGCTCGAACGCGTCGGCCTCCAGGACCGCACGAAGCACCGCCCCGCCAAGCTGTCGGGCGGCGAACGGCAACGCGTCGCGATCGCCCGGGCGCTGATCAATGAGCCTGACGTCTTGCTGGCCGACGAACCCACGGGCAACCTCGACGCCGACACCGGGAAAGCGATCCTCGACCTGTTTCACGAATTGCACGCCGAGGGGCAGACGATGGTGTTGGTGACGCACGACGACAACGTCGCGGACGCGGCGGACCGGGTCGTGACGCTGGTGCGCGGGCAATTGTCTTCGGACACGCCCGCCTAATTATCCCCCTCCCTGGAGGGAGGGGTTAGGGGAGGGTGCCGAGTACCGACACGCTTACGATTGTTCGACACCCCCACCCCACCTCCCCCTCAAGGGGGAGGAGTAAAACCAAAAGCATCTCAGCCCAGATTCATGTCAAGCTCATCTCCTGCACCCGGCTCTGAATCGCCCGTCTCTCTGCCGCCGACGCCGCGGGCCGAGAGTCTGGACGCCCTGCGCGGCCTGGCGATCTTGCTGATGTGCTTGTCGGGGATTTTGCCCGGGGCGCTTCCGAACTGGATGTACCACGGGTATTACCCGACGCATTTGCCCAGCACGCTGCTGACCACGGGCGGAGCGGCGAACGAAATCGACGCCGGGCCGGGCAACCACTTGGGGGAATGGGAGCCGGTGCCAATCAAAAAATTCCGGGCGGATTGGCCTTCGTTCACCTGGGTCGACGCGGTGTTCCCGATGTTTCTGTTTGCGATGGGCGCCGCGATCCCGCTGTCGATCCACGCCCGTCGCAAGCGCGGCGCAACGTTTGGGCAACTGCTGCTTTCGTCGCTGGCGCGGTTTGGGTTGTTGGTGGGGTTTGCGGTGTACTGCCAGCAGGTGACGCCGTACTTCATGGAAAACCCGCCGAGCGCGGCGACGTGGGGGTTGGCGTTGTTGGCGATGGTCCCGGCCGGGCTGGTGTTGACCCGTTTGCCAGGCGGATGGTCGAAGCGGAGCGTCCTCGTTCTCCGGAGCGTTGGCTGGGCGAGCGCGATCGGCGTGGTGGCCTTTGCGCAGAGTCGATCCGAGCGTGCGTTTTCGTGGGACGACAAAGACATCATCATCCTGCTGCTCGCGTGGTCGTCGGTGTTGGTATCTGTGGCGACGCTGATCGCGGGGCGTTGGGTGTGGCTGCGTTTGCTCATCGTGCTGCCGATCGCCGGGCTGGCGCACCATCAGGCGATGCGGCCGGGCTGGCGGGTGTTCGGCGATTCGTTTGATCCGTGGATGGAGTGGTTGCAATCGCCCAAGCGGTGGCTGGATCGCTCGGCCTGGAGCGGACCCTTGCCGGACGGGTTGCTCGATTTCAGCGGGTTGTACGATTTCACCTGGTTCAAGTTTGCGGGCATCGTGGTGCTGGGCACGGTCATCGGCGACGTGTTGGTGAAGTGGCAAAACAAGTCGTCGGCCGCGAACGAGGCGAAGCGTGGATTCGGCCGAGACATGTTGTTGACGGTGCTGCTGCTCACGGCGGTCGTCGGCAGCTTTGTGGGGCTGAAGGATTACGCGACCACGTTTGCCGAAGTCGGCGGGTGGCGTTTGGCTTCGCCCTACGCGGCCTTGCTGCTGGGTGGTTTGCCCGCGGTGCTGGCGGTGCTGGCCAGCGGCCTCGGGACCAAGCGGGACGACGACGCCGACGGCCGATACGTCCGCACGCTCACCGCGTGGGGCAGCGGGTTTCTGATCATCGGCATGATCCTCGCGGTCCTGCCCGGGCCGACGTTGGACACAGCGTTTGGCTATTTCGAAGGCGGGATCAAGAAGGGGCCGCCGGCGACGTTGAGCTGGTACCTCGTCAGCCTGGGCGTGTCGGTGTTGTTGTTGGCGGCGGGCGCGGTGTGGATCGACGTGCGGCGGGTGCGTTGGCCGTGGGCCTGGGTGATCGCGAACGGGCAGAACCCGATGCTGGCGTACCTGGGCATCCGGAATCTGTTGGCTCCGCTGATGGCGCTGCCGGTGTTGTGGTGGGTGGGGGAAAGCGGTTCCGGGGGGGCGTCGGTGAACGCTTGGATGTTATCGAACGTGTTCGACGGCGGGCCGTGGTCGGCGGCGGTCTGGGCGGGCGTCCAAACCCTCGGGCTGGCGTGGGTGGTGTGGGCCCTGACGTGGCGGCGGGTGATCTGGCGGGTCTGAAGTGGGCCGTGACTTGTCCGATCCGGTCAACCCCGAGGCCATTCGTCCATTGACACGCCTCGTTCAGCGGGTATTTTTGTACTCCACCTCGCACGGAGGTCGTCGGTCGCGTGTCGCGATGTCAGGAGGGACGTGCCCCCCGGAAGTTTTCACTCCGCCAGTCGGAGTTAAATCACTTCCCGCTCGAAAGGCTGCACGTGAAAATCCTCCTGACCACCACCAGCTACCAAGACACCCCCGGCGAACACCACGCCGCCCTCGAGGCCTCGGGCTTCGACGTCGTCCGCGCCCGCGGCCCGCTGCACGAGGCCGAGATGCTCGCCTTGGTTGAAGAACACCAAGGCTTCGACGGCCTGCTTAACGGCGACGACGAGATCACCGCCGCGGTCATCGACGCCGCCCTCGCCGCCCCCACGCCGCTCCAAGTCATCGCCAAGTACGGCATCGGCCTCGACTCGATCGACGTCGCCCACGCCACCGCGAAGAAAATCCCCGTGCTGTTCACGCCCGGCGTGAACCACACCACCGTGGCCGAGCACGCCTTCGGCCTGATGATCGGCCTTGCCAAACACTTCAAGATGCACCTCCGCGAAGTCGAGGCGGGGAATTGGACGAGACAAACCGGCACCGAACTGGCCGGCAAGACCCTCGGCATCGTGGGCATGGGCCGGATCGGCAAGGAAGTCATCAAACGCGGGGCCGCCTTCGGCATGCCCGCGATCGCCTTCGACCTCTACTGGGACGAAGATTTCGCCAATGAATACAGCGTTCAGCGGTGCGACTCGGCCGAGC
>JBCCST010000070.1:0-18200 GCA_039199695.1 Planctomycetota bacterium
GTCGTTGTGGGTCGTGCGGTACTTGGTGACGGCCTCGGCGACGTGCGCGTCGGGCTCGTAGCCGTAGGCCTTGTGCGAGCCGACGACCATCCGCCATCCGCCGTTGGGGAAGCTGGCGCGTTTGTGCGGGGCGTCGGCCTGCAGACCGACGCCCCGCTCAAACGCGCCATCTTCCCCAACGGCGGATGGCGGATGGTCGTCGGCTCGCTCAAGGCCTACGGCTACGAGCCCGACGCGCACGTCGCCGAGGCCTTCACCAAGTACCGCAAGACCCACAACGACGGCGTCTTCGACGTCTACACCCCCGAAATCCGCAAGGCCCGCAGCGCCCACATCGTCACCGGCCTGCCCGACGCCTACGGCCGCGGCCGAATCATCGGCGACTACCGCCGGGTCGCGCTCTACGGCGTCGATCGACTCATCCAACAAAAGAAAACCGAGAAGGGCGGCCTCGACGCGCTGCACTCGACCGAAGACGTGATCCGCGACCGCGAAGAACTCGCCGAGCAGATCAAGGCACTGAATGAACTGAAAACCATGGGCCAGGCGTACGGCTTCGACCTCAGCCAGCCCGCCACCAACGCCCGGGAAGCGGTGCAGTGGACGTACTTCGCCTACCTCGCCGCGGTCAAAGAGCAGAACGGCGCCGCGATGTCGCTCGGCCGAACCTCGACCTTCCTCGATGTCTATATCCAACGCGACCTCGAAGAAGGCACGCTCACCGAGAGCGAAGCGCAAGAGATCATCGACGACTTCGTGATCAAGCTCCGCATCGTTCGCTTCCTCCGCACGCCGGAATACGACGAGTTGTTCAGCGGCGACCCGACGTGGGTCACCGAAGCGATCGGCGGCGTCGGCGAAGACGGTCGGCCGTTGGTCACCAAGAACTCGTTCCGCTTCCTGCAGACGCTATACAACCTCGGCCCGGCGCCCGAGCCGAACATGACGGTGTTCTGGTCGCCGGCGTTGCCCGAAGGCTTCAAGAAGTTCTGTGCGAAGGTCAGTATCGACACCTCGAGCGTGCAGTACGAAAACGACGACATGCTCCGCGGCATGGGCGGCGACGACAGCGCGATCGCCTGCTGCGTCAGCGGCATGGAGGTCGGCAAGCAGATGCAGTTCTTCGGGGCTCGGGTCAACCTCGCCAAGTGCTTGCTCTACGCGATCAACGGCGGCCGGGACGAGCTGTCGGGCGATCAGGTCATGCCCGCGTTCGACCCGATCCAAGGCGACACCCTCGACTGCGACGAGGTGATGAAACGCTACGACGTCGCGATGGACTGGCTCGCCGGCGTGTACGCCAACGCGATGAACTGCATCCATTACATGCACGACAAGTACGCCTACGAGCGCATCGAGATGGCGCTGCACGACTACGCCCCGAAGCGCACGATGGCCTTCGGCATCGCGGGTTTGTCGGTCGTCGCCGACTCGCTCTCGGCGATCCAGAACGCCACCGTCAAAGTCGTCCGGGACGAGACCGGCCTGGTCACCGACTACGAAGTCCAGGGCGACTACCCCGCCTACGGCAACAACGACGAAGCGGTCGATCCGTACGCCAGCTGGCTGGTCGAAACGTTCATGGAGAAACTGCGGAAGCACCCGACGTACCGCAACGCCGAGCACACCATGAGCGTGCTGACGATCACGTCCAACGTGGTCTACGGCAAGTCCACCGGCTCGACGCCCGACGGCCGGAAGCGCGGCGAACCCTTCGCCCCCGGGGCCAACCCGATGCACGGCCGCGACGTTGAGGGCTACGTCGCCTCGGCCCTGTCGGTGGCGAAGTTGCCTTACGACTCGGCGCAAGACGGCATCAGCCTGACCAACACCGTCTTGCCTTCGGCTCTGGGTTCGAACCGCGACGACCAGATCAAGAACCTCGCGGCCTGCCTCGACGGCTACTTCGGCAGCTCGGGCTTCCACATGAACGTCAACGTGCTGGATCGCGAGACCCTGCTCGACGCGATGGAACACCCCGAGCAGTATCCGCAGCTTACGGTTCGGGTATCGGGCTACGCCGTCAATTTCGTCAAGCTCACGAAGGAGCAGCAACAAGATGTGGTGAACCGGACGTTCCACGCCAAGTTGTGAGGTCGGCCGATCCACTACGATCTTCGTGCGATGAACTTTCCTTCTGAACGCCCGGCGGACGACCCCGCCAAAACCGTGCCCTTGCCCACGCTCCATTCCGCGACCGCCTCGGGGGGGGCGGCCTCGGGTGGGGGGTGGGTGCACAGCTCGGAAAACGCCTCGACGGTTGATGGCCCGGGGTTTCGCTACGTCGTCTGGCTGGCGGGCTGTCACCTGCGTTGCCAATACTGCCACAACCCCGACACCTGGGCCATGAACCACGGCGAACGGCGCCGCGTTGAGGACGTGGTCCGCGATGTGGCCCGCTTCGCGAAGTTTCTCCGAGCCACCGGCGGCGGCTTCACCGTTTCGGGCGGCGAGCCACTAGTGCAGGCCCCGTTCGCCTTCGATCTGATGCGGCGGGTCAAAGCGGAACTCGAGCTGCATACCGCTTTGGACACCAACGGCTACCTCGGGGCGCGGTTGAGGGACGAGGACTTGGACGCGGTGGACCTGATGCTGCTGGACCTCAAGGCGTTTGATGCCGAGCAACACCGCCGCGTGACGGGCTTCGACAACGCCGACATCCTGGCGTTTGCGCGTCGGTTGGCCGAGCGGGGCCGGCCGACTTGGGTCCGTTATGTGCTGGTCCCGGGGTTGACCGACGGCCAGGATGACATCGCCGCGTTGGCCGAATTCGTGGCCCCCATGGCCCATGTCGAACGGGTCGAAGTCTTGCCGTTCCATCAGATGGGGCGAGCCAAATGGCAGGAACTGGGCGAAGCCTATCCGTTGGAATCCACCGCCCCGGCCACCGAAGAACAAGCCGAGGCGGCCCGGGCGATCTTCCGCGACGCGGGTTGCCCGGTGGCTTAGCGCATTTGGCGCGGTGACATGTCGGGTGCCACACCTCGGCGCAGCCGATGTGTGCCGTGTGGGAAGCTGCTTTGGGAATCATCCAGCCGCGGCTTTCAATTTGGGTCGCTTGCCGGTCGTCCGGTTTACACTGGGGCGATGTCGGAATCGATCGATCATTCATCGCCGGAACTTTCCCCGGCCAAGTCGGGGCTCGCCGCGGGTTTCGCCGTGGCGTTGACGGGGTTGGTGTTGTTGCCTTGCGTGGTGCCGACGACGCCGGTGGCGTATTTCGAGAGCGACCCGCGGATCGATCTGGGGTTCGGCCAGGACAGAGTGTTGACCGACCTGGGGCCGGCGGCGGTGGCTTGGGTGCAGTGGCTGACGGTCTTGGTCGCGGCGGGGGGGCTGATCGCCGCGGCCTGGTGCGGCGTCCGGCTGAGCAAAGTCGCGTTGGCGTTGGCGGGGTTGGGCGTCGTGGCGGCGGTGGTGCACGCGACGAAAGGCACGGCCCGTTGGGAGGACTGGACGCAGGCCGGGGCGTGGATCGCCGCGGCGATGGCGGGGCTGTCCGCGATGCACCTGGCGCAGCTTGAGTCGGCCCGGCGGTGGGTGGTGGCGTTGTGCGCGGCGGCGGCGGTCCCGCTCTTGGCCGAGGCGGGCTGGTACGTCTGGGTCGAACACCCCGAGAGCGTCGCGTTTTTCGAGACGCATCGGGAAGAATTACTCGCGGCCCGCGGGATCGCGCCCGGCTCGGAAGCGGCGGCGTTGTACGAACGTCGATTGCGCTTCGCCGACGCCACCGGCACGTTCGGGCTGTCCAACGTGTTGGCGTCGGTCGCGGGGGTGCTGGGCATGGTTAGCGTGGGGTGTTTGATCGGCACGGTGCGTAAGAAAACTCTGCGTGCTCACGGCGGGGCGATTGCCGCCGCGGGGGTGTCGGCGGCAGCGGCGTTAACCGTGGTGGGGCTGACCGCGTCGAAGGGCGCGGCGGTGGCGGTCGCCATGGTGATAGGCTTGGCCGTCGTGGTGGGGATCGCGTCGCGGGTGGTCATGGTGCAGAAACTGGTTCCGGCGGCGGCGGTGGGGTTAGTCGCGGTGGCGCTTGCGGCGGTGTTGGTGCGCGGCGCGATGGGGCCGCCGGCGGCGCCTCCTGATGGCTTCGTGGCGGGCGCAGCGATCGAGGGTGAACGCAGCTTGCTGTTTCGTTGGCATTACTTCACCGCGGCGGGCGAGATCGCGGCGGGTCACCCGGTGATAGGTAGCGGCGCGCGCGGGTTTGCGGATCTTTATCCGTCGGCCAAGAACCCGATCAACCCCGAATCGGTGACGAGCGCCCACAGCGTGTTCGTCGATCAGATCACCATGCTCGGCGTCGGCGGCTGGGCGTGGTCGGGTTTGCTGTTGTGGTGGTTGTGGCGTGCGGGACGGGCGGCGGCCGCTCCTTCGACGGACGATGGAAAGTCACTGCTCCATCCCCCATGCGAAAACGGTTTTTCACCTGACAAGTTGCGCACTTCGATCTTGGTGGCGTTGGCGGCTTCGGTGTGTTTATTCGGCGTGATGTTGGTGGTGCGCCAGTCGACGCTGTATCTCGATTCGGCGTTGGCGTGGTTGGTCGCGATCGGGGGATTTATCGCCATCGCGGCGGTGTTGGGTACGCCCGGTGCGTTGAGCGAGCGGGCGCAGCGCATCGCGTTGCTCTTGGCCGCGGCGATGGCGTTGGTGCATAACCAGGTGGAGATGGCGTTTTTCCAGCCGCCGTCCATGGGCGTGTTGTGGTTGATATTGGGCGCCGCGGGTGCCGGGCTGGCGTCTTCGCCGCGGCCGAAGTCAAGCGATGCCGAAGAAGCACAGACCGTCATCGCCCCGGCCGGCAAACCGAGCCTCGAACTTGGCCTGGCGGGAATCGCGGGACTGGCGGTGTTGGTCGTGACCGGCGTGTTGGCGGTCGGTGTGACGCGACACGAGCAGGCGATGGCCGGGGCCGAGGCGGCGCTGCGGCGGGGCGACACGACCTTAGCGATTGAACGCCTCGCCGAGGCGCAGGACGCCGCGGGGCTGGACACGCGGGCGTTGCGTTGGCGGGTCCAACTCCACGCGTTTGATCCGATGCGAGCGTTGACGGAAATGAATCGCACCGACGAAGCGCAGATGCGTTTGGGTGAGGCGATCGCTTGGCTCGAAGACGCGGTGCCGGAAGACCGGAGCCCGACGACCGTGACGCGCCTGCGGGCGTCGTTGCTGGAGCGGGCGGCGTTGGAGTGGGGCGGAGAAGAGCGGTTTGCGGCGGCCGAGTCGGCCTTTGCGGCGCTGGCGATGCAGTCGCCTTACAACATCCAGGACCGGTTGGCGCGGGCGGATTTGGCGTGGGCCGCGGGTAACCGAGACGTAGCCCGGCAGCGTTACGCCGAGGTCTTGGAACTGCGTGAACAGAAATACCTCGACCCGGCCGACCCGCTGAGTCCCAATGAGTTGGAGCGCGTCCGACAGGTAATCGCGGAAGTGGATAGTGAATCACAGAGCGCTGAACCCTAACCCGAGGTCGCGGGCATCCCTATTGAGTCGGCTCACCGTGTCTGGGTCGCCATCGCCACGACATCAAGCTCCGCGGCGATCGATTCGGCCAAGGCTTGTGCCTCGTCGGCCGACTGCACCACCACGAAGCACGCCGCGCCCGAGCCCGTGACGTGGGGCGGAACCGGCGAAACGCGACGCAAGCCGTCGAGCAGCGAATCCAGTCCCGGCTGCACCGACGCCGCCGGCCGAGCGAGATCGTTAAACAACGCATCACCCGGCGGCGAAAAACCGCGGACCAGTTCGTGCATATCCGAAAGCTCCGCCTTCGACGCCGCTTCTTGTGCCTGCATTTCATCGAAGGCCGCATACACCGGCCCGGTCGGGCAACCAAACGGCGGTAGCACCAAAACCAGATGAATCGGCCAAGTCCCGGCCGGCGGCGCAGGTTCGACGACGTCACCCAGCCCCCGGACGATCGCCGAGGTTTGCCCCGACAAGGCCTCGAGCGCGAAGTGCACATCGCTGCCCAACGCGCCGGCCAAGTCGTGGCGGTCGGCGGCGGTCAATCCCAAACCAAAGAGTCGATCCACCGCGACGATCAAGCCCGCGGCATCGCTCGACCCGCCGCCCAGCCCCGCGCCGGTGGGGATACGTTTGCGCAGCGTGACCCGCACCGGCAGCTTGCGACCAACTCTTTTTTCCATCAAGCCGTGAGCCCGCACCGCAAGGTCGTCCGCCAACGGCCAATCGATCTCGCTCGGCCGGGGCGCATCCTCGGCAAACGACAAGTCAAACGCCGATTCGGCCGGGGCGGTGGATGAATCGTCGAGCCGTTCGATTTTGAGTAGATCTGAAAACAACAAAGCCACCATCCAGCTGAGGATGGGGTGCATGCCGTCCGCGGTCGGGGGTTCGACCGCGAGCGCGAGGTTGACTTTCGCCGGGCATTCGATCGTGACCGCGCCCGGCATCGGATCAGCCCTGCGGGAGTTGACCGGCGATGTCCGCCGAGCTTGCTTCGCTTCCGGGGACTGCTTCACTTCCAGGGGCTGTTTCACTTCCGGGGGCCGGGGCGGTGGAGATCGCGGTGGCGGGCAGCAAGTCGTCGATACGCCGGCCCTGCATGATCGCCCCGTGCAGCTGGGCCCAGAACGACTCGACCACGCGTTCGTCGCCGAATTGGGTGGTCCAACCCTTGACGATGCGTTGCACGACGTCGGGCAGGGTGTTGGTCTGCGTGGTCTTGCCGATGCTCGACAGCCAGAACATCAGGCGGTAAAGCTCGGGCTGTTCGCTGGCGATCTGGGCGTAGAGGTTGGCCGAGGCGTCGGCCGGGGCGCCCTGCTCGATGCGCTCGAGGACCGGCTCGAAGCGGCGTTGGACCACGGCCGCGAGCAGTGCCCGCTTGTCATCGAAGTAGCGGTAGATCGAACCGACCGCACAGTCGAGTTGCTTGGCGATGCGGCGGATCGTCGTGCCGTCGTAGCCGAGCTCCTGCAGGCAGGCCTCGGTAGCGTCCAGGATCTGGCCGCGGCTGAGCTGCGTCGGCGGCTTGGGTGTGGCGACGTTCGGCACCGGGCCGATGCTGCCGAGGATATCGGGACGCGAAACTATAACCGGGGGCGTCGCCGGGGCCGGGTCGGCCGAGGCGGGCATCGCGTCAAGGGGTTGGCTGGGGCGGGGATTAACCGATCCGTCGGTTACTTGTGACATAGGCGTTCACCTCCATGCGAACAATGTTATCGGTAGTTTGGGCGCTGAATGATGATCCGTCAAGTGCCGCGTCAAACGGGGGGCTTTGGGAGCTTGGGTCAAGCCTTTTTCCACATTCGGTCCCGTACATCTTTATCATAGGACGTTGAGAGGCCGCGTCCTGTCGATGCGGCCCACGCTTTGGCTTGCACACGCAACCCGCGAGGTGGACGTGTCGTTAACTTTCGATCAGGCCGCCGAACGCATGGTCCGCACGCAGCTGCGGACGCGCGGCATCCGCGACTCCCGTGTGCTCGACGCGATGCGTCGCGTGGAGCGTCACCACTTTGCCCTCCCCGACGTCTCGCCGGCCGAGGCCTACGGCGACCACCCGCTTTCCATCGACCAGGGACAATCGCTCAGCCAACCCTTCGTCGTCGCCCACATGACCACGCTGCTCGACGTTCAGCCCGGCCAACGCGTCCTGGAAATCGGCACCGGCAGCGGCTACCAAACCGCCGTCCTCGCGGCGCTCGGCGCGGTCGTGGTCAGCGTCGAACGACATGCGTTGCTCTCCGACGCCGCCAAAGCCCGACTCGAGCACCACTGCCCCGAAGCGCCCGTCACGCTCGTCGTCGGCGACGGCTCGTTGGGTTGGCCCGACTTGGCCCCGTACGACCGGATCCTCGTCGCGGCGGCGGCGCCCCGGCTGCCGATCGCGTTGGACCAGCAACTTAAACCCGACGGCCGAATGGTCATTCCCCTGGGCGACCGCAACGAACAAGTCCTGGCGATCTTTATCCGCCAAGGCGATGCGCTGCTTCGGCAAAACGACTTGCCCTGCCGCTTCGTCCCGATGATCGGCCGCGACGCTTTGCCGGGGTAAACGTTGACCGTTTAGCCGGCGATCGCCGATCGCCGCGCGTCTCCCTTACATCTGCCGATCCAGCAACCGATACTGAATCGCCTCGGCCACATGCGCGACCGTGATGTCAGCGATGCCTTCCAGGTCGGCGATCGTCCGCGCCACGCGCCGCACCTTGTCGTACGCCCGAGCGCTCAAGCCCAACTCACCCATCGCCTGCCGCAGCATCTCTTTGGCTTGGGGATCGAGCGGCGCAAAGTCGTCGAGTTCACTGCCCGAAAGCACACGGTTGGTCTTTAGCGTCCCGCCGTTGCGTTCGGCCTGGCGTTGACGGGCGGCGATCACCTTCGCCCGCAGCGTGGCCGAATCGCTGCCGTTCTTCTGCCCGGTGAGCTGTTGGTAGGGCACCGGCGGGACCTCGACGTGGATGTCCACGCGGTCGATCAACGGCCCGGAAATCTTGGCCATGTATTTATCCATCGCCCGCTGGCTCACCTCGTCCGTCGGCTTGCTGCCCTTGGGCGTCGGGTTCATCGCCGCCACCAACATAAACCGGGCCGGGAACCGGATCGATCCCTGCGCCCGGGCGATGGTGACGTCGCCGTCTTCGAGCGGCTGACGCAGCGTCTCCAACACCGCCCGCGGGAACTCCGGCATCTCGTCGAGAAACAACACGCCGTGGTGGGCGAGCGACACCTCGCCGGGCCGCGGGATCACGCCCCCGCCGACCACCGCCACGGGGCTGGCCGTGTGGTGCGGGCTGCGTACCGGCCGGGCGGTCATGAGCGACTGGCCCTTAGGCACCTGCCCGACCGCCGAGTAGATCCGCGTCACTTCCAAAGCTTCATCGCGTGACAACGGCGGCAAGATACCCGGCAACGCCTTGGCACACATTGATTTTCCGGTACCCGCTGGTCCGATCATCATGAGGTTGTGCCCGCCCGCCGCCGCGATCGTCAACGCCCGCTTGACTGCTTCCTGCCCCCGCACGTCCGCGAAGTCGATCGCCGCGTGGGCCCGCTGCAACTCGTGATCAACGGGCACCGGCCCCAACGGCTCGACCTCGTGCGTCCCGTTCAGAAACCCGACCACGCTCGACAGCGCATCCATCGGATACACCTCGATCCCGTCCACCGCCCGCGCCTCCTCCGCGTTGTCCGTCGGCACCACCACGCCCTCGACGCCCAACCGCTTCGCCAGGATCGCCAGGTTGATCACCCCATTAATCGGCCGCAGCCGACCGTCGAGCGCCAACTCTCCGGCAAACAACAACCGCTTGTGCCGGGCCGTCTGGATCACCTGCGCCGCCAACAACAACCCCACCGCGATCGGCAGGTCGTACACCGGCCCCTCTTTCCGCGTATCCGCCGGCGCCAAATTCACCAGCAACCGCGCCATCGGAAACGGGTACCCCGAATTCACCATCGCCGACCGCACCCGCTCCACCGATTCCTTCACCGCCGCATCGGGCAGCCCGACGATCGTGGTCTTCGGAAACCCCGACTCCGCGACATCGACTTCGACCTCACACGCAAGCGGGTCGATGCCTTGTAACACGAAGCTGTGAACTTGAGCGAGCACAACAAAAAGATATCGGATTTCGCAATGGCCCCCAACTTGTATGTGTATATATCTAAGGCTATCGTTTTGATGAAGTAGCTCTACATGGCGAGCCGAAGGGGTAATAGAGATGTTTAGTTGTTTACGATCTGCCGATCTTTTACTTTGGATCATTGCAATCGCTTGGGTCGGTGTTGTCGGTGCCGACGGCCAGGCCACGCTTCTACCGTTGGGCGACCTCGACGGGGGAAGCTACATGACTGTGCCAACTGCGGTCTCCGCCGACGGCTCAACCGTGGTCGGCTACAGCCGAGCGGAGAACGGCGACAAGGCTTTTGTATGGCGAACCTCTGATCGACTTATACAGAGCCTTGGCGCATTACCGAGCAATCCCTTTTTTGAAAGCGTCGCCTACGGCGTGTCGGGCGATGGGCAGCGCATTGTCGGCTACAGTGACAGCGATCGGGGACGCGAGGCCTTCTTATACGAAAACGGCATCATGCTGGGATTGGGGGACTTGCCCGGTCGAGCGCTAACGAGTGAGGCCAACGACATTTCGGCTGACGGCCGATTCATTGTGGGAACCGGTATCTCCTCGGCCCGCGGCCGCGAGCCATTCATTTACGATGTCGGCACACAAACCATGACGCCGGTGATTGATCTCTCCGGCGGGAGGCTGCTCGACGGGATCGCCATATCGGGAAACGGCAACATTATTGCTGGTCGCGTCGAATCTGATCCGCTTGATTCCCAAGTGCCCGACCAAGTTTTCGTTTACGACGTCGCTAAAGACCATTTAAACCTTTTTAATAGCTTGCCGGACTGGAACCGGGTGACTGATGTGTCGGACGACGGGAGCACGTTGGTTGGCTCGCGACAAACCGCTGGCACCACGCAGAACCAAGCATTCAGCTACGACATTGCGACCCAAACCGTGACCCTGCTGGGGGATTTCCCCGGCGGAAACTTCACTAGCAAGGCCCACGCGGTTTCGGCCGATGGTCAATTCATTGTCGGCGAAAGCCAAGGTTTTCCCAATGGCCCAGACGGGGCTTTCATCTGGGAGGCGACCAGTGGTTTAGTCAGCATCGAAGACCTTTTGGTCGCCGAAGGGGCTGGCGACCAAGTGGTGGGCTGGGACCTGCAGCGTGCCACCGGCGTCAGCGGCGATGGCCGAGTTATCACCGGGGAGGGCATACGCTACGTGGCGGGCAGCGGTTTCCGCAAGGAAGCTTGGGTTGTTATCCTCGGCCTCGACGACGCGATGCTCGCCGGCGATTACAACGGCAACGGCTCGGTCGATGCTGCCGACTACACCATCTGGGCCGACAGCTTTGGCTCCACCATCGCGCTGGCGGCGGACGGGAACGGAGATGGCATCGTGGACGCGGCGGATTACACCGTTTGGGCGGACAACTTCGGAACGGTGAGCGGGACCTTGGCGACCACTTCGATCCCCGAACCCAGCACCCTGGTCGGGTTGGTCTCCATCATGTTCGGGTTGCTGCAGCGTCGATCAACCCGACCGCTCAGTTAGGCACCGAAAACGGTCGCGTGAACGATACGTGGTGGCACGATTGGCGCAACAAAAAACCCCAACGAATTTTATCGTCGGGGTCGTTTGCAAGCGAGGGTGACGGGGCTCGAACCCGCAACCTTCGGATCGACAGTCCGATGCTCTAACCAATTGAGCTACACCCCCTTGCGGGGAAAACGTCTCGGTCATCGCGAACGATTTTCGAGGCGTGCCCGGCTTGCTTAAGGCCGGGCCACATAGATTAACCAACGCGCTCGGCGTGTCAAACGGGCCGACCGTTTGGCCCGATTCGGCAGGCTCACGGGCCTTATTTCGACCCACGGCCGGGGCGTTTGCCGGGGCCGCCGGCGTTGCGGCCCGACGCACCTTTGCCGGGTTTGCCGCGGGCTTGGAACCGGCGTTTGGATTGACCGCTGCCGCCGCCCGGCTTGCCGCCACGCTTGCCTTGAGCGTTCCGTGGACGGGGGCCGCCGCGTGCCAAGCGTTTCTTGGCGGGCGCGTGGTCGGGCAGCTTGGCTCCCGCGCCTTCGGGGATGTGCTCGGGGAAGTCGGTGAGGATCGGCACCTTCATCTGGATGACCTTCTGCACGGCGGTGAGGTTCGCCCGCTCTTCCTTGTCGCAGAACGTGATCGCCATACCCGAGGCCCCGGCCCTCGCCGTCCGGCCGATGCGGTGCACATACGACTCGGGATCGTCGGGCAGGTCGTAGTTGAACACGTGCGAGATGTTGTCGACGTCGATCCCGCGCGACGCGATGTCGGTCGCGACCAGGACGTGGCATTGGCCGGACTTGAAACGGTCGAGGCTGCGCTGGCGGGCGTTCTGGGTCTTGTTGCCGTGGATCGCTTCGCTGGGGATGTCGAGCTTGCGGAGCTTCTTCACCAGCTTGTCGGCGCCGTACTTGGTGCGGGTGAACACGATGGTGCGCGAGATCGACAACGCGTTCAGCAGGTGGGCGAGCATCGCCGGCTTGTGGGCCTTGTCGACGAAATACAAACCTTGCTCGACGCGGTCAGCGGTGCTCGACGGCGGGGCGGTGCTGATCTTCACCGGATCACGCAAGAGGTCGTTCGCCAGCTTCTCGATCGGCGGGGGCATGGTCGCGGAGAATAACAGCGTCTGCCGGTTCTTCGGGATGAGCTTGCTGACCTTGCGGATGTCGGGCACGAAGCCCATGTCGAGCATGCGGTCGGCTTCGTCGAGCACGAAGGTTTCGATGGCCGAGAGATCGACGAAGCCCTGTTCGATCAGGTCGAGCAGTCGGCCGGGCGTGGCGACGACGATATCGACGCCGCGTTGGAGCTTGCGGACCTGGGGGTTCTGGTTGACGCCGCCGTAGATCACGACGCCGTTTAGGTCGGTGCGTTGGCCGTAGTCCTGAAAGCTCTCGGCGATCTGGGCGGCGAGTTCGCGCGTCGGGGCCAACACGAGGCACCGCGGTTTCCGCTTGCCGGGCTTGGATTTTCCCGTGTCGGCAAGTAGGCGATGTAGCGTGGGCAGAGCGAACGCGGCGGTCTTGCCCGTGCCGGTCTGGGCGCAGCCCAAGACATCTTGTCCGTCGAGGATGTGCGGGATCGTCTGCGCCTGGATCGGCGACGCGGTTTCGTATCCGCGGTCGGCCACGGCCTGAAGGATCGGCTCGGCGAGTTTGAGTTGCGTGAATTCCATGGGGCGGTGGTCATGCTACCGCACGGTGGAAGCGGCGGGGACATCTTTCATGGTGACGTGTCGGGTGCCACACCTCGGCGCAGCCGATGTGTGTTGGCTCGCCTCGGCACACATCGCCTTCGGCGAGGTGTGGCACCCCCGAGAACTAACTCTACAAGAGGCTGTAATCAAAAACCCGCGTGGAGCACACGCGGGTGATTGAAGATCGATTCAGCGAGCGTTCTCGTGGTTGAGGAGACGCGGTTTACTTGAAGAGGTCGGGCCCCTCTTCGGCCGGGGCGGGCGAGTCCATCGGGACGACGGTATCTTCCGGGGCCGGCGTCGCGGTTTCGGCGGGGGGAGCGACCTCGGCGGGCTCGGCTTCTTCGCCGGGCATCGCGACCAGGAAGATCTCAACCCGACGGTTGGCTTCCGAACCGCGGGGGCCGTTGGGCTCAACGGGGCGGAACTCGCCGTAGCCCGCCACGCTCATCCGCGCTTCGGGGATGCCGGCCTCGCGGAAGCCTTTCATCACGGCCACGGCGCGGGCGGTGGACAGCCCCCAGTTGTCACCAAAGCGTTGGACGTTCGAGGCGTTGCGCATCGGCACGTTGTCGGTGTGGCCAACGACGCGGACTTCGTACTCCGAGGCCACCGGCGAGCTGAGCACGGCGGCCAGTTTGTTGACGATCGGCTCGGCCGATTCACGCAGGTTGGCCGAACCGGTGGCGAAGGTCACGTCGCTGCGGAAACGGATCGCACCGGTTGCTTCGTTGTAGCTCATCAGGTCGGGGTTGGCCTCGGCCAGGCGGGCGAGCTCGTCGGCCAGCTCGACGGGGATCGGCGTCGTGCCGGCGCGGGCCAGCTGATCCTTGAGCTTGGCGACGGCGGCTTCCAAAGCGGCCCGGTCGGCCAACGCGTCGGCCAGCTGGGCTTGCAGCGCGGCGTTGGGGTCTTTCTCGTTACGCAGCAGCTCGATCTGACGGTTTTTGTCTTCGAGTTGGGCCTGGAGGTCGAAGATTTGCTCCTGGGCCACGCGGTACTGGGCGCGGTAGTTGTCGACGGCCGAGTTGCTCACGCAACCCACCGAAAGCAGGGCGGGCAACGCGAGCGCGAAAGCGGCAAGATTCAAGCGAGATTTCATGGTCGTGGGTCCCTTAATCATTCGGCGTAGAACGCACCGTTGTGCTTCACGAGAGTTTAACACGCCCGCTCTCGACGCGTGGTGCGAGCGGGTCCGTCTAAGTTATCGGCCGCCGTGCTATGCTTGGATCAGCCAGGAAATTCGCCCATGCCGTCGACCGACTCCACGCCCGCTCCGCCCTCCCGCGATCCCGTGACGCTGATCCGCGCCGGGGCCATCGACGGGTTCGACTGGGCCTCGATCGACGGCCAGGGCAGGGCCCGTCCCGGGGCGTTGGTGGTGGGGCGGCAGGGGGGTGTGATCGATGCCGGGCCGACCGCCGAGATGGACCGCCGCTACGCCGCAGACGTGCAAAAGACAATTCAGTTCCCCGACCGCCTGATCCTGCCGGGCATGGTCAACGCCCACGCCCACCTCGAACTCACCGCCATCGGCCCGCAGCCCTACGGCGGCGACTTCATCGGCTGGGTCGCGATGCTCCGCCAGCACTGGCCGGGCGAGGGCGAGCCGTTCGCGAAGGCTCCGTCCTCGGCGTGGTTCGCCGAAGCCGCTGCGGCGGGGGCGCGTCAATCGTTGGATGCGGGTGTTTACGCCGTCGGGGATATCACACGCTTCGCCGAAGTGGCGCAAGCCCGCCAAGACGCCGGGCTGGGCGGAGTGAGTTTTATCGAAGTCTTCGGCATGGGCCCGCCGTGGGACGCCGAAGGCCTGGCGACGATAGGGCGGTCGTCAGCCACCGACGGAGTCCAACCCCACGCGCCGTACTCCGCGGGGCCGGCGCTGTTCGAGGCGGCCTGCGCCTCGGGTCGCCCGGTGAGTTGCCATCTCGCCGAGACCCGCGATGAGGCGCGTTTTATCGCCGAGGGCGACGGGCCGTTTCTTGAACTGCTTGAATCCCTGGGCAAGTGGTCGCCCGAGTTCGCCGTGCACTACGGCCTCGGCTTGTCGCCGGTGCAATGGATGGAACCGTACCTGCGCCGCGCGCCTTGGCTGCTGGCCCATTGCAACTACGTCAGCGACGACGACATCGCGCTGCTCGCCGACACGGGCGCTTCGGTCGCCTACTGCCCGATCGCCAGCGAATACTTCGGCCACCATGCTTCCGGGGCTTCCGGGGCTTCCGGGGGGGTGCACCGCTACCGCGACATGCTCGACGCGGGGATCAACGTCTGCCTCGGCACCGACTCGATCGTCTGCCAACCGCCAGACGAAACGCAACCCCTCGGCATCCTGCCGCAGATGCGCCGGCTGTACCAACGCGACCAAACCGACCCCGCGCTGCTACTGCGCATGGCCACCGACCACGGCCAACGGTCGTTGTCCCGACAGGGCGATACCGACGTTTTGATGGCGGTGCCTTTTGACGCAGCCGAACCGACCGACCCGTTGACGCAAACGTTGCAACGACGCGATGCGGTCGAAACGATTGGTGTTCCTAATTTCGAGCACACGGAAAGCGCGACATGACCAGCCCGCCGCCGCGATGGTTGAGTCTACTGATATGAATAATGCACTTGGTGCTTAGGCGACCCATCGTATTTATTGAAAGTGGATTCCATCTTGCGTATTTCGTCTAAACTCAAAAAAATGTCTTCGGTTACGCCTAAATCGCTTTTTTTTGGTGTGTTAAAGCCACCCATTTGTACCGTTGCGTGAAAATGACCATTTACGTCAGGGCAAAACAGTATTTCGGGACGTGCGTGATTCGAGTTTGAACGAGGCTGGAACGCTTTTTTATCTCTGTAAGCCATGCGTTCGCAGTATGGGTAGTCAATATAAAATGATGTACATTCCACGCACGCCTCAATTACGATAGGACTGGATTTATTAAAAGTCGCTGTATCATCTGAGATATCAATTTTGTATTCAGAAGGAAGGTGTATGGAAAATTTACCTATGTATTGGGGGTATCCCACATCGTGATCGCTTATTAACGTGTTCGGAATCAGTGTTTGATTATCTGCACACAAGCGATTGAATATGCTGAAATGAGCAACGGCTTGCATCCACATTGCCCAATTTCGGCTGCCATCGCCGCTAAACCTGATTGAGTCTTCGTTCGCTACATCCTTCTCAGTTATGGGCAGTGTAAACGTGTAACTAACTAAACCAACGTGTTTGAAGTGTATTCTGTGAATTGGAAACAGGAGCTTGGCAACTGGGTGGTCTACTTCCCAGTTGGGACTGATAAGCTCAACGTTGTACGCGTTAGCTGTTAACCTAGCCTGCTTTGTAAAACCTTTGGAGTGAACTAACGCAATACGATCTAGTCCCATTTCATCACGCTGTCGCGATGTATCTCGAACCCAGTTCGGTCCGGCTTTACGACTGCGATCTTCAACGTGTACTCCGGTCCGATAATTTATACCGCCCATCGTAAATTCGATCAGAATGTCGATTTCTTGAGTGTCGTCTACTATGGGGTTGTAGACCAAGGCTGATTCTGTCACACGCACATCTTTGCTATGTGAATACTCTTCCAGGTGCTTGATCAGTTTTTGAAAAGCATTGCTACGTCTTGGCATCCTAAACCCGGTTTGTCGCATTCCAATTCTTTGCGGTACTCGGCGAGCATGGCGTTCGCACGCCCTACCTCGAACGCAACCCATTCAGCGTCGGCACGGCGTCGCTGTCTGTCGGTCCCGGTACATTGCGGTTCTGCAACGGCTAGAGCATGTTAAATCATCCCGGTGAGACGCGTTAAGCATCATGCAAACCCTGATTTAACAGAAGTCAGAACAAGCCAAAGCCCGATAATACATGTTATGTATAACTCAAGATGATCTACGAAACGGGGCGGTTTTGATGCGGGTTTCGGGTCATCAGCCGCAGTCCGCCCGGTTCTCTGGCCTTTTGTGTTCTACCGATACCCCAGCCGATGAGTCTGTCCCTCGGCCGGGTCTTGAGGGTCGATGCACCGCTGAGTCAGCTGCAGGTGGTCGGGCCGGACGCGGGCTTCGACGTAGCCGGCGGTTTCGCCTTCCGCAAACACATACGACGTCGCGGGCAGGCCGACGATGTGGATGCCGTGGGCCTCGCGGACGGTCCACGCGTGGCGGTGGCCGTGGAAGATCGCTTTGACTTGTTTTCTCTCCCGCAGCATGTCGAGCAGCGCCGCGCCGTCGGCCAGGCCGAAGCCGTCGTCGTCGGGGTCTTGGGGGTTTTCGGGCTGGTGGTGGGTCAACACCATCGCGGGCCGATCGGCGGGAGCCGCATCGAGTTGCGCGGCCAGCCAGTCGATCTGTTCCGACCCGAGCGAGCCGGCGATTTCGTCGACAAAGCGCAACGAATCCAAGAGATACCAGTCGCCCCCGCCGAGGCTCAGCCGGCGGCAGCGCTTGTTCTCGACCGCCCCTTCGTCAGCCCGCAAAAGCCCGGCGTCGATCATGTTCCCGCGGTGGTCGTGGTTGCCCGGGACCACGTGGGTCTGTGGTCGAAGATCTTGCAGCGCTTCGAGACGCCGATTGAGCACGGCGTAGTCGCCGTTGCGGCCTTCGTCGCGCGCGATATCGCCGTTGATCAAAATCCCTTGCGGCTTCGACTCGGCCGCGTGGAGCCGTCCGATCACCGCGCTCAGGTGCTCGGCCATGTTCACCCCCCGGACCTGCCGACCCGCGTCCGCATCGATATGCGTGTCGCTCAACAGCGCGACCCACGGCTCGTCGCCCCCTTGCGGCTCGCCCTTGGCCCGCGCGGCCGGCCCCGTCAACGCCAGCCCCGCCGCGACCGCCGCCCCGCCTTTGATCACGTCTCTTCGTCGCATCGGATTCCGCTCCCAAAACCGGTTTTCGCTTTGCCGTCGCCCCGCCGCGGCCATACGATACCCATGATATGCAAACCCTCACCATCGACGGCCGTGAATGCACCTGGGAAGGCAAGAAATCCATCCTCGAGGTCGCCCTCGACAACAACGTCGAGATCCCCCACTACTGCTACCACCCGGGCATGTCCGTAGTCGCGTCCTGCCGGATCTGCCTGGCCGAGGTTGGGGCGCCGAACCCGCGCAACGACAACAAAGTCGAGCTGATCCCCAAGCTCGTGCCGACCTGCCAGACCCCCGCGGCCGACGGCATGGAGGTCCACCTCACCAACTCGCCCAAGACCATCGCCAACCAGAAGTCGGTGATGGAGATGCTGCTGATCAACCACCCGCTGGACTGTCCCGTTTGCGACCAGGCCGGCGAGTGCTCGCTGCAGGACTACAGTTACCAGTACGGCCGATCCGCCAGCCGATTCGAAGAAACCAAGATCAAACAGCCCAAGAAGGACTTGGGCCCCAACGTCCTGCTCTACTCCGACCGCTGCA
>JBCCST010000071.1:0-18148 GCA_039199695.1 Planctomycetota bacterium
CGCGGAAGCCGTGCATGCCGGGGGGGTTGAGTTGACGCTTGGTGGTGTGCTTCGGAATGTCGGCGATGGGCACGCCGACGCGGCGGGAGAGCTTGACTTTGGGACCGGTGTAATTGGCCATGGGGAGATTACGTTGCGGTTTCCCGCGAACGCCTTTCTGAATGCTTGACCGCGGCTGCGGTGTTGCGGTGAACAGGAAGTTCAGGCCCACGTCGGGCCTGCGAAGTTGAGCCGCGTATTGTGGCGAAATCGGGGGAAACGTCAAGTGAGCGGCCCGGTCGCGAACGCGGACCTGACGGCGCGTGGGTGCCGAAAGCTCGCGGTGAGACGGCCAGAGCGTTGCGTTTGCGGAACTGCAGCGGAAGGGGAGTGTGGCGTAGACGCGACATCCCTCGAAACCGGCCGCGGACGGAGGCGGCCCGGATCATGCTGCAAAATCATGTTTTCAATACGTTTACGATCCAAACGAGATGCTTCGAGCCTCAAGGCACGGCCTTCGTTGGTATCCGGTCATGGGAAAGAGCACCTTTGCGCACGGACTGACCGGGTTTGCCTTGGCGATGGCCTTGCTGGGGGTGGGGTGTGCCCCGTCGGCGGCCGAGCGGCAACGCGCCGTCGAGGCCCGCGACGCAGAAGTGCGTTTTGAGTTGGGCCCATTGGTAGATGCGGAGGGAGCCCGGCGGTCGCTGGCCTTGGACAGCCCGGCGATGGCCGAGTTGCTCGAGTTTCAACCCTGGCTCGACGAGCGGACCGCGTGGTATCACGACCGGCACGACCGACGGCCGGGCGTGGAGGCGGGCACCCGCCGAACGATCATCGCGATCAGCGAAACCACCGTCCGCGACAAGTTCAGCTCCAGCAACGGCCGGATGCAGGACAACTACAACCAGAGCACCACCCGCGACACGGTCATCGAAGTCACTCGCTGAGCGTGGTGGTGGCCCCGCGGTGGCTTATCATGTCGGCATGAATCGATCTCATCGCTTCCGATCCGGGGGGTTGTTCTTGATGCCCGGGTGTTTGGTGTTGCTCGCCGCGGGTTGTGCGAACCTCACCGCGGTGAATCCATCGTTTGAACTGTCGCACGCCGACGCCCAGGCCGAGCTGAAAGCCATGCGGGCCGAGCCGGTGCCGCTAGAACGGCCGTTGATTTTCCTCGGCCCGTTCGTCGACCCTTTTATCGCCGAGCTCGTCTCGGTCGGCCACGCCAAGAAATACTTCACCGACGACCAGAACATCGGCGGCGTCTCGTTTGTGTTGTGGGACAACTTCGATGCCTGCCGCGCGAAAACGATCCGAAAGGTGGATCGCCTGTTTCCATCGGCCGACCCCGACAGCATTGACACGGTCGAAGTCGATGTCATCGGTTTTTCGATGGGGGGATTAGTCGCCCGGTACGCGGCGCTGCCGCCCGATCCCGAGCGGGGGCAGACGCGACGGCTCAAGATCAATCGGCTGTACACAATTGCTTCGCCGCACCGCGGCGCGAACTGGGCGGCGCTCGGGCCGTGGATCAGTCTGGCCAACGACATGAAGTCGGGCTCGGATTTTCTGGCCCGGCTGGATGCGGGGCGAGCCGAGGCGGATTACGAGTTGGTGCCGTATACCCGTCTGGGCGATTGGGTGGTCGGCCCCGAAAACACGTCGCCGCCCGATGAAAAACCGGTATGGGTCTCGGCCCGGGCGTTCGAGATGGCGCACATCCAAGCGGCGTTCGACGCCCGCATTCAGGCGGATATCCTGGCCCGCCTCCGCGGTCAGCCCGCGTTTGCCGATCCGCAACCGGCACCCTTGCCGGGGGAAGAGTGACCGTATGAAACTTCGTCGGGCCTCTGTTTTTGGTGTGTGGTTGGCCGTTGCGTGGCTGGCGGCGGGCTGCGCTTCGCGGCCGGTGAACCCGTCGTTCGCGGTCAGCGAAGCCGAAGCGAAAGCCGTGATCGAACAGATCGAGAGGCAAGACCCTCGGCCGTTGGATCGGCCGGTGGTGGTTATGGCCGGCTGGGCGGACCCGGGGTTTGTGAATGCGTATTGGGTGAAGCAGTTGCGCCGAGCCGGGGCGGTAGACGACCAGGTGCTGGGGTTCAAGTTTGTGTTCAAGGGGGACTTTGCCAAGTGTCGCGCTCATGTCGTGGAGGCGGTGCAGGAGGCGTGGCCCAGCGACGATCCGGCGTGGACCACGGAAGTCGACGTCGTGGCGTTTTCGATGGGCGGATTGGTGGCGCGATACAGCGCCTCGCCGGTGTCGTCCGAGGACGGCCAACCGCTGCGTCGTCTGAACATCCGCCATCTCTACACGATCAGCACGCCGCACCTCGGGGCGGTGTTGGCGAGGCTGCCGACGTTTGACCGCCGGGTCATCGATATGCGCGCGGGTTCCGATTTTCTGGCCCGGCTGGACGAAGCGCTGGCCGACGCGGACTACACGTTGACCGCGTACACCCGGCTGAACGATCCGATCGTGGGTTCGGATCGGACCGCGCCCCAGGGCGTGACGCCGTGGTGGGTGGACACGCCGTTTCTGCACCGGGCCCACCAAGAGGCATACCGCGATCCGCGGATCCGGGCGGATATTCTGCGTCGTCTGCGCGGCGAGCCGCCGTTGACCGAAGAGCCCGCCGCGGCGTTGCCCGAGTAGTCGTCACGAACCGCGCTCAGCCGTAAAGTTCATCTCGCCTGCTTGGACAATCGAAAAACTTTGCCAGCCGTCGCCGCGCGACCGATAAGACGGTATGCGGAACCCGCGGCGCATCACGGCCTTGCTCGCTTTCACCCTGATCGTGCTGGGTGGGAGCCTCGCTCACGCGCAGATCAATCCGTTGACGCCCAAGCGGCTGGTCGAGAAGTTCGACTTCGAAGACATGAACGACCAGGGCGTCAAGCTGGGCCGCGGGCTCGCGCTGCCGCCGGGCTGGTACCCGATGGGTCGGCCGCCGCAGTCTCGCGATCCCAACTTTAACCGCCTGCCGATGCACGATGGGCTGTCCCGCCGACCGGGTTTCCCGATGCACAATCTCGTGCGCTACTCCGAGATCGGCGACGCGGCGTCGGAAGACTACAGCCTGCACTTGGCGATCGACGGCGGCAGCGCCGGGGCCTACCTCCAGGTCGGTGCCCTACCTGCGGTCCCCCGCAGCGACTACCTGGTCAGCGGGAAAGTCAAGACCGCCGACCTCGAACACGCCTCGGCTCGGATGCGGGCTTACTTCGTCGACGCCGCGGGCAAGCGGCTCGAAACCAGCACCCGCGTCACGCCGCGCATCCGTACCGAGGGCGAGTGGTCCGAGATCGAGCTCATCCTCCCCGGCGAATACGCCGAAGCCGCGTACGTCGGCATCGAACTCGAATTGGTTCAGCCCAACTCCGACCCGCGCCACATCCTCGGCAATCAACAGATCGTGCTCAACGACGTGACGGGCCACGCGTGGTTCGACGACATCAGCGTCTGGCAATTGCCGCACGTGCAGCTGAGCACGGGCAGCCCGGTCAACATCACCCGCAGCAACGCCGGTCCGTTTTGGGACGTGTCGGTGCGCGACTTGGTGGGCGGCAAACTCACCGCCCGCGTCACGGTTTACGACCACAACATGAACGTGGTGATTCAGGACCGCCGACCGATGGGCTGGGGGGCGCCGTCGAAGTGGCGCTGGACACCGAAGTTGCCGGGCTACGGCTGGTACCTTACCGAGTTGGCCGTCGTGGAAGGCCCGCGCAGCGTTCGGCCCAGCCGCGACTCACCCGACGGCCGATCGATCACCATCGGCGGCATGTCGGAAAACCTATCGATCGACGAAGCCGCGCCGCCGCCGGTGAACGCGCCGGTCTCGGCGAGCAACCTGGAACAAAGCACCGGCAGCCGGGTGATCGCCCAGACGTACAACGCGGTGCTCTGGCTGCCGCCGGGCACGGGTGCGGTCGGGGCGGACGCCGAGCGGTTTGCGATCGTGGCCGAGGGCATGAACAAACGCCAACTGAAGTTGCTCCCCGAGTTGGCCAACGTCGCCGGTGTCGGCACGGTGATCATGTCGGCGTGGAGCCCCGAGACCTCGCTCGCGGGTTTCGATCTCCGGCTGAACACGCTCAAAGAAACCATCGGCCCGCTGAAAAACGGCGGGCGTCGCGTCGAGCTTTCCTTCTCCCCGCTGCCCGAAGAACTCGTCCACACCCGCGGGGTCAACACCAATCTCCCGGCGGGCGTATTCGGTGCCCCCACCGACTTCTGGATGCCTTACGTTCAGCCGATCCTCGTCCGCCATGGCCAACGCGTCAACACTTGGCAACTCGGTAGCGCCCAGCAACCCGGCGCGGCCTACCTGCCCGACCTCGGGCCGACCGTCGACCGGGTCTACCAGGAATTTCGTCACTGGACCCCGGCCCCCATCCTCGCGTTGCCGTGGCGGGTCGATCAGCCCGCCCGGGCGGACGTGGACAACAAGCACGTCGGTTATGCCGTGCAGTGGCCCGCGGGGGTGACGCCCGATTTGCTGAACGATCACATTCAACAGCAGGGCGAACTCGGCTGGGCTTCGCCGAGTGTGTCGCGACGGCTGCACCTCAAGCCGCCCGCCGCCGACGCTGTGCCCCACGCCGCCCGCGTCAGTGATTTGGCGTTGCGGATGATCCACGCCTGGGAACAAAACCAAACCGGCGTCGCGGTCCCCGACCTCTGGGCCCGCGGACTCGAGCGGCGCGAGTCGTTGCTGCCCGACCCGCTGCTGGGCGTCGTGGCCAATGTGTCCCAACGCCTCGCGGGCTACCGCGCCATCGGCCGACTGAACCTCGGCGAAGAGCGCGTCGGCATCATCTTCGAACGCAAACTCCTCGGCGAAAACGAGGCCCAGGCGATGCCCGAAGCCCGGCTCGGCGAAGGCATGCTGGTGGCGTGGAACGTCAAGGCCCCGGCCTCGCGGTCCCAACTCAATATGTTCCTCGGCGATCGCCCCAAGGTCTACGACGTCTGGGGCAACGCCCAATCCCTCGAGCTCGGCCCCAACGGCGAACACACGCTCGAACTCAGCGAGACCCCCGTCTTCGTCACCGGCATCGACGCGAAGCTCGCGCTATTCCGCAGCAGCTTTGTCCTCAACGAGCCGTTTGTCACGTCGACCCAAGTCCCGCACGTCCGCAGCGTCCGGCTGACCAACCCCTGGCCGGTCACGGTCAGCGGCCGCTTCACCATCACCGGCCCCGAGACGTGGACCATCAAGCCGCACCGCCATGTGTTTTCCATCGGCCCCGGGCGGACGCTCGAACTGCCCGTCGCGCTGCGTTTCCCGATCAACGAAGTGGCGGGGGGCAAGCAGCTGACCGCGGACATGGAGTTCACCGCCGACCGCAAGTACGACGTCAAGTTCGCCACGCCGATGGAACTCGGCCTCGAAGGCGTGCGCTTTGAAGCGTCGCTCACGCTCGAAGAAGGCGCCGCGCGCTCCACGGTGAACGCCTCGGTGACCTGCATCATCACGAACACCGGAGACGAGTCGATCTCCCTCAACGTGTTCGCCAAGCTGCTGGGCCACG
Organism: Planctomycetota bacterium; assembly: GCA_039199695.1. Lineage (GTDB taxonomy): Bacteria > Planctomycetota > Phycisphaerae > Phycisphaerales > Phycisphaeraceae > Algisphaera. The sequence continues at coordinate 5,518 of JBCCST010000071.1, forward strand.
CCCGCAAAGAACGCTTGATCCCCCGGCTCGATCCCGGCCAGGCGGTGATCCGCCAGTTCAAGTTCACTGATGCCGCGCCCGCGCTCTCGCAGAGCGATATCCGCCTCGGGGTTCGGGAGACGAACGGCCCGGCGGTGCTCAACAAAACCGTCGGCGTCAACGACGTGGAATAGATCGCGGTTCGCTCGAGCGTGTTGAGCGTTTACGGGTGATACGACGCCGCCACCAACCGCACACCGCCCGCGGATTCATCGGGCACGAAACGCAGGCGTTGGTACGCCGACGCTTCGCCGAGCTCGGCGATGACCGTGATGAAGATGTCATCTCCCCCGGCGGGTTGGCTGCGGTTGTCTTCCTCGGTCGGCTGCCACCGGACCACTGCACCAAGGTCCGCGAGTGGAGCGGGACAATCCAACGTTTTACCGGTGGTAATCGGGCCGCGGGTTTCAAGGTCGCTCTCGGCCGCCGCGGCCCCGGCGATCAGCAATTGACGCAGCTGCGCATCGACGTCGGCCGTTTGCGTCCGCTGGTGATCGAGCCGCAGCATCGTCACCATCGCCAACGCCGCGGTCGCCACCAAACCCAACGCCGCCACCGCAAAGAAGCTCGCCACGCCCGCCCGACGCTTCGAGTGTTGCGCGAAGACGCTCATGGTTGCCTCCTGTCTGATTCAAGCGTTGCGGTCTGTGCCAGCCGCACCTGGCCGGGCAGCCACAGCGATCGTTCATCGATTTCGATAAGTAAACCCGTGTCGCTGGCCGTTACCGCGGGGGTTACGCTGAACGGCACCTCGTATCGGGTGGTGGAGTCGTCGTGTGAGATTGTCTCTTCGTCGTCCAACACCGCGCGGTGCATCCAGCCGCGTCCCGGGAAACGGCGGGAAGGTTCGGCCTCAAACCACCACGTAATCCGTACACCGTCGGGATGGGTTAACTCGATGCGGCCCGCGTTATCCGCGTTGCCCTCGGCTGAGATGTCCGACGCGGTCCATACGTCTTGCCGGAGTTGCCGCAGCGCGAACTCCATGCGCGATACCGACCATTCCATGTCGACCGCGTCGCGTTGAACGACCACAACCCGCGTCACCAACTGCCCGCCAACGATCAGGAACACCGTCAGCAGGCTGAGCGTCGCCACCATCTCCAGCAAGATATAACCGGAACGCATGGGTCTCATGGCCGCTCCTCCACTTCAGCGGAAGCGGTCCTGGGCAACGGGCGGAACACAAACAACTCGGCTTCGCCCCGCGATAACGCTTTGGAGAGCTTGACCCAGCCGCCCTCGAGGAGTTGTTGATCGATATCTTCGTCTCGGATCGATTCACCCAACCGAACGCGTTCCGCCTCGCGTTCCAACACCCGGACCGCTTCGCGTCGCTCGGCCATCGCCTTGCCGGTCTTGCGGTGTTGGGCGTGGGTCGCGGTGAGTACGGCCGTGAGCGCGACGATCAGCGACAAGCCGATGAGCGTATCCATCCACACCATGCCCTGTCGGCGCGGCTGCCGTTGAATCGAAGCCGTCCTGGGGTGTTTCATCACATCACCTCCCACTCGGGCGCGACGCTGAAGATCAAGTCCACCAGCGGCACGAACATGCTGAACGCGACCCAACCGACCACCAGCGACAACACGATCACGATCGTCGGCAACACCGATGCCCGCATCACGCTCCACGCCCGGCTGAATCGCCCGCCATGGAACCGCGACAAAAACCGCAGTATTTCCTCGGCGTTGTCGCCGTGTTCGGCCGCGCCCAACAAGCCGCACGCCAGGTCCGGCAGCCGCGCGACCCGGGCCGCGGCGGTCAGGTCAGCGCCGTCTTCCATCGCGTCGGCCATCCGCAACAAGCGGCGGCGGGCGCGTCGGGTCAAAGCCGCGTCGCTGGCCAATCGCAACGCTTCGGGCATGGCGTAGCCCGCGGCGACCGCGCCGGCCGTGCCCCCGTAGGCCGCCGACCACGACCGGTCGTCCATCATCCGCCCAACGCCCGGCACCCACCGCAACAACGCTTCGACCCCGGGCAACCGGCTCCAAACACCTTCGTCGCGATGCAACACCGACCACGGCGCGTAGCCCGCCACGAACAACACACTCAGCACTGCCAGAGTCACCAACCCCCAACCGATATGTTGGCCGACGGCAAACGTGACCCGCGTCGCCCAAGGTATCACCGTGTCGAAGTCATCAAAAATTTCGACGTACTTCGGCATGACCAGCACGGTCAGGCCGCCGATCGCCAGCGTGACCACCGCCACGACGACCACGCCGTAACTCCAGCCCATCACCATGTCCTGTTCGCCGACCTCGCTGCGGAGGCGGCGCAGGGTACGGCGGTGGACCCGCGACAGCCCGTCGCGGAGTTGGCCCATGCGTTCGCTGACCGCGATCTCACGCTGGTCCCGCCACGCCACTTCCGGGGCGTAGTGCTGGATCGCCTCGCCGACGGGCATCCCCGCCTGGATCGCAAGCCGGAGGTCGGCCAACCGCCGCGCCGCGGCGCCCGTCTCGCTGCGTTGGGCGGCGACCAACATCGAGGGGATCGGCAGGTTCAGGCGGGTCGCCTGTTCGAGATATCCCACGACGGTTAGGGCCCGGCGCTGCCGCGCCTTCTTGATCAGTCGACCGGCCATCAACATGCAGAACAGCACCGCGATCGGGGTCACCACCCCAACGATCGGCGTGAACAGATACCCAAACACCCCGGTCACGATCACCAACACCGCGCCCCCGGCCAAAGACCAAGCGAACCACGAAAGCAACAGCCCCAACGCGCGTCCTAACACCAACAACTCCTACATGACCCACTGCAGCAAATGAACCAACGGCATGAACAACGCCACGGCCACCATCCCCATCATCAACCCCAATCCGATCAACATCATCGGGCCCAGGTACATCTGGATCGCGTTGACCCGCAGGTCGGCCTGCTGCTCGTAGATCGCCGAGAGGTCGCCCACCAACGCCGCGAGGTCGGCCTGTTCCGACGCCAACTGCATCGCCGCCGGGACCGACGCGGGGATGAGCGAAAGGCCGAGGTCCACATCCAATGAACGGCCGGCTTCCAACGCGTCGATCAATCGCCGGGTGTCTTGTTCAAGCCGGCGCGACCCGAGCGCCTTACCGCTGAGTGCGAGTGCGGCGGGCAGGTCCATCCCGGCGGTCACGCCGACGCGAAGCATGTCGCACCACCGGGCCATGAGGTTGCGGTTGAGCGCCGGGCCGACGAGGGGCAGCCGCATCAGCAGGTGGTCACGCACCCAGCCGCCTTGCCCGACGAGGCGGGTTACCACGCTCAGGGCGGGCAGGATCAGCAACGCCGCGAACACCGCGATCGTGATCGGCAAGGTGTAGCGTGCAATGGCGATCAGCGTGGCCGTTACGACCGGTAAATCCATCTCAAAATCGTCGTAGATTTCGGAAAACTGCGGGATCAAGACCGTGCCGATGAACGCCATGACGAGTATGAAGCTGACCAACACCACCAGCGGATACGACGCGGCCCGCCACAACGAGCTGCGCAGCCGTTGCATGAGTTCGAGGTGTCGGCTGAGGTTCATCAACACCGCCGAAAGCCGGTTGGAGGTGATCCCCGCCTCGACGATCTGGCTATAGAGCGGTGGAAACCGCGAGGCGTGCCGGTCGAACGCTTCGGGCAAGGCGACGCCGCGCTCGAGTTCCTCGGCGACCGCGTTGATCGATGACGACAACCGCCCACGCCGCATATCCCGGGCGATCAGACGCAGCCCCGATTCGATCGGCAGGCCGACCTTCGTGAGCTGCGCGAGTTGTTGGTTAAACGCAAAAAAGTCTTGCCCCCGCAGCGGGCGACCCGCGTTCTCGGTTTCGTGGTCGAGCGTGAGCACCTGCAGGCTCGAATCTTCGAGGGCTTGGCGGGCCTCGTCGGCGCTGCCGGCCCGGATCACGCCGTCGAGGGTTTGTCCGGCCGGCGTCTGCGCGGCGTAGCGGTAAGTCAACATCGGCGGCATCCTAAAGCTAAGCGGCGTTACGGCTGGGCCGAGGCGCGGGCGGCGAGCTGTTCGAGCGTCATGCCCGCCTGCTCTTCGATCATCGGCCGGGCCTCTTCGAGCGACATCGAGCGGACGTGGGAGTCGGCGAACACGACGCTCACGGTATCGCCTTCGATCGAATACGCCAAGACGTGGTCGGACCGCAGCGACTCGCCCGGAGGGCGCAGGTAGATCAGGTCGGTGGTGTCGGGGATCGATTCGGTTTCGCCCGTCGAGCCCACCGCGTGCTGCACCGCGGCGGCGCTTTCGAGCGTCGTCGAACGGTGGGGCGGATCGGCGCTGAGCGACATAATGGCCAGCGCCAGCAATCCGATCGCCGCGGTGCCGAGCAGCCCGCCGATCCACACGACGGTGATGAGTTTGAACGACATCGACCCGAGCTGGACACCGACGGCGGCCGGGGCGATGGCGTGGCCGCTGACCAGGGCCATCTTGCCGAGTTCGGTGCTGAGCGTGGCGGGTACCCCGGCCGAGGCTTGGGCCGACAGGCCGGTGAGCGCCGCGGCGAGCCCGCCCGCCACGGTTTTACCCAGGTGTTGACGCAGTGCGTCGAGCGCCGCTTGGGTTCGGCGGGACAGGGTGGCTTTGGACACGCCGTTGGCCCGCGCGATCTCGGCCTGCGTCTTACCGTTGAGAAAATGCTCGACCAACAGTTCACGCTCGGCCGGGTTGAGCTTGGCGAGCGCTTCGTCGATTTGGCCCGAGACCGAAGCCCACGGCTCGGCGGGCTTTCGTCGGTTCTCGATGCGTTGCTGGTAGGCCAGTTCGCGTTTTCGGCGGGCCGTGTCGCTGCGGAGGATGTCGATCGAACAGCGGGTCGCCACGCGGTGCAGCCAGGCCGCGAGGCTGTGGTTGACCTTTTCGGGGTGCCGCATCAGGCGGTGGAACGTTTCCTGCGTCGCGTCCTCGGCCCTCGGCCGATCACCCAACACGCGGAGGCAAGTGTGATACACCAACCCGCTGTGCCGACGGACCAACCCCGCAAACGCGTCCGCATCACCGCCGTCGATGAAGCGTCGCAGCAGGTCGAGATCGTTTTCGGCCAGGGGCATGTTTGGTACTCGCAATCAGGAACCAAACCCGGGGGATCGAAGAACGCAAACCTTCTTGAGAATGAAGACGGAATCGCCGGAGGGGTGTTTCATCCCGATCCCAAAACCCGGTCTACTTCAGCTTGGTCGGTCAGGCCTCGCTCGATCAGCTCCGCCGCCGCTTCGGCCAGGGTCGTGTACGCCGATTGCGGTTGCATGAGTGCTTCGACCTCGGCCGGCGGCCGCCCGTTGGTGATAGCCTCACGCAATTCGGGGGTGATCCGCGCCAACGACGCGACCGGAATCCGACCCGCATAGCCGCCGTTCGCGTCGCGGCGTCGAAGGAGACGCATCGACAACACGCCCCACAAAGACCCGGTGATCTGGTATCGCTCCAGCCCCATTTCCAGCAGGCGGACGACGGCCCCGCCGGGCGACGCGGCGTGCAGCGTAGACAGCAAGCGGTGGCCCGACAGCGCCGCCTGCACCGCGACCGAGGCGGTGGCCGCGTCGCGGATCTCACCGAGGGCCAGGACCTGCGGGTCTTGGCGGAGCATGCTGCGTAGCGCGCGTTCGTAGGTCAGCTCGCCGAACGGCGTCACCTGGATCTGCGTGACGCCCGGCAGGTCGCGCTCGATCGGGTCTTCGAGGGCGACGATGCTCAGCCCCGCCGCGGCTTGCCGGATCATGTCGAGCAGGGCGTAGATCGTGGTGGTCTTGCCCGATCCCGCGGGGCCGACCAGCAGGAGCATCCCGCTGTCGGCCGAGGCGTACTCTCTCAAGCCCGCCACGACGGGCCCGCTCAAGCCCAACGCCTCGAGCTCGCGCGGTTGCAACAACTCGGCGGGCAAACGCACCGCGACCCGCAGGCCATGATTGGTGGGCATCACCGAGACCCGCAGGTCTACGTCCCCCGCGGGTGATCCCGCAAGCGTCCAGTGCCCCTCTTGTGGAATGTCACGCCGGTAAGTCAACAGCTTTGCCGCGACCATGAATCGGTTGACGAGGCCTTGCCCGATCTCCGGGCTCACGGTTTGGTGGGTACGGACCAACCCGTCAATCCGGAAGTCGATCCGAAAGTCCTCGGCCGTGGGCTCAACCACCAAGTCCGACGCCCGCTGCTGCAACGCTTCACCCACGAGAAGATCGACACCCGCGCGGGCATCCGGGTGGGCGGGCTGCGATGGGGCGGATGGGCGTGTGGAGTTCATCTACCCCAGAAACGTAGTCGATTGCGAGCTATTTCACCAACACAATCCCGACCAACCCGCCCAAGGAAACGCTTCAAGACCGTGGAACGAAAGTTTGAGGGTAGACTGTTCTCGCAACCGCCGCCAAAGTGGTTCAACCGATAGAGCCGATCGGCCACTTCGTTTCTCGTCGTGTAGATTAACGACTGAACCCTAGCCCCGACGTTGAGGAACACGGTGCCAGTAGAAAGCGGGGTGTTCTCTGGGATATATCAACCAGTCTCTGCTTCGGACAGACGTTTGAAAGGCGGTGCGGGCTGATTTAATGTCAGTCGCGTCAGGGTTTGAGAAGTGCCGCTGGGGTTAACGGGAGCTCATTAGAAGGGTTGTGTGATGTCAGACCTAAAGACCCTGACATGGCTCTGATTTTGGGTTCATTAGCTGATAAGTCTGGGGCAGAGCAGGCAGGAGAAGAGGGGAGCATGATCGGCGTAAGAGTTAGGATTCGAGGGCCGTCTGAGGGGTGTGCTGATTTGTTGGCACTTTGCCAATACTGGGTTTACGAGTGAGAGGGTTTGCGTTGAATCGTGGTGTATTCGTGCTGCGGAGCCTCGTATTAAGATGGGTGAGAGACCGGGATACAAAGTTCACGGCTAGGTTCGACCAACTATTGCGTGCTGCTGGCGTTCGCGCGGTGAAGTGGCCGGTGATGGCCCCGAACGCCAACGCGTATGCGGAGTCGTGGATCGCGACGGTGAAACGCGAGTGTTTGGATCACTTCGCGTGGTTTAGCCTGTATCACACCGATTACCTGGCGCAGACCTTTATTGGCTATTACAACCGGGATCGGCCGCATCAAGGTTTGGGCAATCGTGTAGTGAGCCAGCTAAACACGCCAGTGTTGAAGCTCGCGCAAGAGGACAGGTCGCCGGATTCGGTTGGCTGCCGTTCGGAACTGGGTGGCTTGCTCAAGAGCTACTACCGGCGGGCCGCTAGACTCATCATGCCCATCTGATGCCATCTCCACATGCCAATGAACTGGGTCTACCGATCTGTTGGCGGTTACTGCCGGGGTTATGAATTTACCTTCTGGGAATACTGCTCGACCAGCGGTACTCTGGCGGTAAAGACGCGAGTTTGGGGTGGGGAATACCTACGCCTACGTTTTGGAATCGGCAGTCGGCCGACATTTCGGTGTAAATGGGCTTGCGGTTTTGGGTAAAAGGTTTTACACTGGATCAATAAACTATATTGTAGTCCCTTCGCTCGCGTCGGGACGGCTGGTCAGCGTTCGCTCGCCGAGTGTTTTAGTAAGCATATTGGATCTTGGTCTTTCCCGCGTCGTCGTCAGGACACCCCACCCTTATTTTTCTAACCGCCAATCGGTTTTCGGGCTTAGCCCGTGGCCGCGTCCCGCGTCACCGCTGTTCGGCCAGACCCCATCTTTATTTACGGAGACCCCTCTCATGCAACGACGTACTCATGGCTTCACACTCATCGAACTGCTCGTGGTGATCTCAATCATCGCGCTGCTCATCGGCATCCTCCTGCCCGCGCTGGGTGCCGCCCGCCGCTCGGCCCGTCAGGTCGCCAACTCCACCCAACTCCGCGGCATCCACCAAGGCATGGTCACTTTCGCCCAGAGCAACGGCACTTTCTTCCCCGGCCTGCTTTCGGACGGCACGGTGGGCATCGGTGCCGATCTCGGTACGGCCCCGGGTAACCCCGACAGGTTCAGCGCTACAGGTGGCGGTTTCGCTCCGGTCGCCCGATTCACCCAGTTGCTCAACGAAAACACCGTCACCCCCGATTACCTCATTAACCCACAAGACTCGGGTAAGACGCCCGGGACTGTGGCCACCGATATTACCGCGGTCGCAAACCTGTCTTACACGCTTTTGTGCATACAGGATACGGACCCGGCCATTACCAACCTCACCCAAGGCGACCCCCCCAGGGCGGAACGCGGCATCGAGTGGAGTGACACGATCAACGCCCAGGCGGTCATGGTCACGGACCGTAACACGGGTGACAACACCAGTGATATGATCAGCTCTCCCTGGACCGAAGAAAACGGGGGGGAATGGCAAGGCACTATCGTTCGCAACGATAACTCGACGTCCTTCGAAAACTCCGAAGAAGTCGAGAATGTTAAGTACGGCAATGCCCCCGTCTACCTTACGGACCACCTGTTCGACAGCGAAGACACCACCGTTAACGATATCACCAGCGGCACTTTCAGCCCCAACGACAACGCCGCGATGGCCCTCGGCGGCGCGACGAATTTCGTCAACCAGGCCAACAACTAAACCGATGTTTAATATACAAGTCATTTTTTAAGTGGATTCCTCGCGACTTCCTGCGGCCCCGCCCTGGACGGAGCTTTTTCTGGGCCGCCCCGGCTCCGGTCGGTCGTTGAAACGACGGGCTGGAAACCGCGGGGTGCGTCTCGATCTCCCGGTCCGGAGTTGATCCGGGGGCGATTTCGGGTGATCCAGCCAGCTGTTCTTATGAATCCCACTACCAATCAATCACCGGTATCTAAGCTCATTACCTTCGGAGGTTAATCTTGAAACCGTTTGCTGTCTGCCTAACGCTCTTTGTTATGTGTTCTGTCGCTTCGACCGCCGTCGCGGACCGTTCGCCCAACGTCTTACTCATCCTCGTGGACGACCTGGGCTACCAGGACCTCAGCTCCCAGGGAGCGACCGACTTCGAGACGCCCCGGCTCGATGCGCTCGCGGCCTCGGGGGTCCGGTTCACGGCGGGTTACGTTACGGCCCCCCAGTGTGCGCCATCGCGGGCCGGGCTGCTGACCGGCGTGAATCAGTCCCGCTTCGGCTTCCGCGACAACGCGGCGACCAAGAGCATCCCGCCCCGCGAGTCGGTGCAGATCATCTCCGAGCAGTTCAAAGAACTCGGCTACACCACCGGTATGATCGGCAAGTGGCACGTCGATGTGCAACGTAACAAGAACGGCATCATCCAGTACCCGCAGAACCTACCGCAGAAACGCGGCTTCGACTACGTGCTGTCGCTGGACGGCGGCACCTCGCACTACTTCCCGTATAGCCCCGAGGGCAAGGCGTGGATGACACAGCGGCAGTGGGAGCCGCGGCTGGAGCTAGTGCGTCGTGAGGGCGCGCAGCCCGAATTTGTCGAGGGGCTGTCGCCGCAGACGTACCTGACCGATTACCTGTCGGAGGACGCGGCGCGGTTTGTGCAGCGTAATCGTGAGCAGCCCTGGTTCCTGCTGCTGTCGTACAACGCGCCGCATACGCCGATGCAGGCCAAGCCGAACAAGATGGAAAAGTACGCCCACATCAATCCGCCGATGCGTCGGGCATTTGTGGGCATGATGGACTCACTGGATGAAGGTGTCGGTCAGGTGCTGGATGCGCTGGAGAGGACCGGTCAGACCGAGCGGACGATCGTCTGGTTCCTGAGTGACAATGGCGGGCCGACCGCCCGCAACGGCTCGCGGAACGACCCCTTTACGGGCTTCAAGGGGGACATGTATGAGGGCGGCATCCGGGTGCCGTTCTTCATGGCCTGGCCCGGCACTCTGGACGGCGGGCGGGAGGAGTCGGTCGCGGTCAGTGCGCTGGACATCCTGCCGACGTCGTTGGCGGCGGCGGGTCGTACGGAGATCGCGCCGGTGCACGAGGGGCGGAACCTGCTGCCCTGGCTGCGTGACGGCGAGCCCGCGCCCGTGGCTGAGCTGTACTGGTCGTGGCGAGCGTTGAGCGCCGCGCGGATCGGTTCGCTGAAGCTCACCCGCAACGGCCGAACGACCAAAACTAGCGACGGCGTCGAAGTCCCGGCGATCGCGTTTTCCGACCTGTTGAGCAATCCGCGTGAACTGCCGCAGCAGGGACTTAGCGACACGCAGGCGAAGGACGATCTTTCGGACCGGCTCGATGCGTGGCTCACGCAGTTGCGGAGTGATGAGCAGCAGATGACGCCGCCGGCGAACGAATAGCGGCGGACCCGGGCCGAGCCGTTCTGCGGGATTCGCCTGGGTCTAGATCAGATTTCCAAAGCGTGTAGCGGGAGACGCAAACCGTCCCGCTCCGAAACCGCGGGCACCTTCGGTGCACCCGCTACACGCGAACGAAATAAGCGTTAGCAATTGAAGAACCGGGGTGGGATCGGTTCGGTGCGCTGCGTCTCGTCGAGCATGCGAGCAAGCATGTCGGCGACGACGCCGGCGTGTTCCGGGTCCTTCGCGAGGTTGTTCATTTCGTGCGGGTCGCTGCGTCGGTCAAACAGCAGGACCTCGCGGGTCGGGCTGAAGAAAGCCAGCTTTAAGTCAGGCGTGACCAGCGTGCGGACCATGAGGTTCTCGTACTCGGGCAGGTCGTTGTTATTGAACTCGATCAGCGCGCAGCCGCGCTGCGGGTCGGCGCCGTCGAGCAGGACGGGCTTGAGCGATTCGCCGGGCAGGGGGGCGGGGGGGTTGGGGAACTGCTCGAGGATTTCCGGGGTGAGCCGGGGGTCGGTGGGCTGGGGGACGCCGGCGAGGTCGAGCATGGTGGGCACGAGGTCGATCTGGCTGATGGGGGTATTGACGGTCCGCCCGGCGTGCTGCGGGTCGGCCCAGGGCACATGCACGATCCACGGGATGCGGGCGGACCCGTCGTAGGGGAACAGGCCCTTGAACATGACGCCGTGCTCGCCCAGTTGTTCGCCGTGGTCGGAGATGAAGACGACGACGGTGTTGTCGGCGAGGCCTTGCTCGCGGAGGCAGTCGAGGACGCGGCCGATCTGTTCGTCGATGTGGGTCATCATGCCGAACATCTGGCGGGTCCATTGACGCATCTGTTCGGGGTCGCGGGGCTGGACGCCGGGCATGCGTGAGGGCTCGATGGCGGCGAGGGTCTGGCTGGTGCCCGCGTTGGGGACTTCGCCGACCGCGGGCCCGAGCGGCATGTCTTCGACATCGTATAGCTCGGCGTACTCCCGGCAGGCGGCGAACGGGGTGTGCGGGTCGGGGAACGAGCACCACAGGAAAAACGGCCGGTCCGCCTCGGTGCTGGTGTGACGCTCGATAAAGTCGATGCTGCGGTCGGCGATCCAGTGGTTGTAGTGGTGCTCGGGCTTGACGTCGATCGAGTCCCAGCCGTTCTCGGCGTAGCGGGGGATCTCTTCGGGGGCGTGCTGCTTGAGCCACGCGGCGTAGTCGCCGCCCTCGCAAGTATGCAGGCCGTGCCCGAGGACCATGTCCTGGGTCTGTAGCCCGTAGTAGTTGGAGGGCGAGCGGCGCCAGTGGCCGTCGTCCCAGTGTTGTCGGCGTTCGGGGTTATCGCCGGGCGCTTCGACGTGTGAGAAGTCGGTATCGGGCGGGGAGGCCCAGGGCTTGAGGTGGAGCTTGCCGACGGAGTGGGTGCGGTAGCCGGCGTTACCGTGCATGCCGGGCTGGGTGGGGATGTCTTCGGGGAGGGGAACGCCGTGCTGTCGCATGCCGGTGCCGCGGATGGTGTGCCCGGTGAACATCGCGGCGCGTGCGGGCATACAGGCGGGGGTGGCGGCGTAGGCACTGGTGAAGCGTTGGCCGCGGGCGGCGAGGGCGTCGAGGTGGGGCGTCTTGAGTTGCGGGGTGACGCAGCCGAGTTGATCGGCGCGTTGCTGGTCGGTGCAGAAGATCAGGATGTTGGGTTTTGAACTCATGGGCTACGGGAGATAATGGGGAGGTCAGATAAGTAAGGGAAAAACGTCGTGAGTCCGAGGGGTCTGCCGGGCAATATTAAACGATTTACTCGGACAATAACGTCGATCAACGAACGGCGTCGGTACGCCTTGTCGGGGCGTGCCCGCGATCGATGGGGTTTCGGTCAGGTGCTGCTGCGGGGGATGACGTCACCGCGTTCGAGGGTCTCGTGGATGGGCTCTTTGGGTTGATGGTCGATGAGCCTGGCAAGAACCTCGGCGGCGCGCCGCCCGAGTTGGTGTCGGTCGAGGGCGACCGTGGAGAGGGACATCCGCCGGTGGGAAGCGTATTCGAAGTCACCGACGCTGATGACGGCGAGGTCGTCGGGGACGTTGATGCCGTTGCGGTCGCAATAGCCTAGGGCGGCAAAGGCGAGGGCGTCGTTGGTGCCGACCAGGCCGGTGGCAGGGTTCTTTGTTGACTTGAAATAGTGGTCCAAGGCGTCGGCGGGTGACTGGCCGCGGGGGGGACGCAGGATGTCGCCGGGGCTATTGTCAAGCCCGTGCTCGCTCAGCTTCTTGAGGAAGGCTGCGTGCCTCATCTCCTGGGTCAGGCTGTCGTAGTCCGAACTGAGCATGACCAGCCGATCGTGTCCCGAGGTGATGAGGTGTTCGGTCGCGGCGGCGATGGCATCGGCTTCGTCCCAGAGCACGCGGCTGAATTCGTCGTGGTC
>JBCCST010000072.1:0-17536 GCA_039199695.1 Planctomycetota bacterium
GAGCATGCGGATCGCGCCGTCGTTGACCAAGAGGCGTTGGCCGGGCTCGACGTCGTTGACCATTTCGGGGTAGGTCGTGCCGACGGTGACGACGCCGGTGTCGGGGTGGCGGCAGGCCTCGACGTCGCGTTGGGTGAATTCGACGTGGTCGCCGACGGCGAGTTCGAGTTGGCCGTTTTCGACGGTCGTGACGCGGATCTTGGGCCCCGACAGGTCGCCGAGGATGCCGACCGGCACGCCGGTCCTGGCGGCGGCTTGGCGGATCAGGCCGACGGATTTCTCGAAGTCGTCGAAGTCGCCGTGGGAGAAATTGACGCGGAAAGCGCGGGCGCCTTCTTCGATCATGCGGGAGAGCGTGCCGACGTCCTGGCTGGCGGGGCCGACGGTAGCCAGGATTTTAGTCAACAGCAACGGTGAGTGGTGGTGCGCCATCGGTCACCAATGTATCGCGGCCTCGGTTACGTTGCGCCGTTCGACATGACCGTTGAATCGAATTTGCACAAACAAAACCCGCGTTCAGTTGAACGCGGGCTTCGTAGGGTGGGGTCGAAATCGGAGCGAAGAGTGTCGGCCTCGGTGTGCCCCGCGCTCTTGGGGGGGTCAGGTACGAGGCACGGGGCGGCAACCGGGGGGTGTATGTCGCCGTGGACACCAAGGCCGACACCGCTCGCTCAGATAAAAATAAGCCGCCGGAAGAAGGCTGCCTCAGGGGGTGAGGGCTTGGCTTACGGGGAGTAGTATCGGCAAGCGAACCGAAATCCGCTATGGGGTACCCGCCCCGGTTTGATTCGATCAACTTGGTTGTTTTCAGCCGTGAAAAACAGCACAAATCGGCGAGTCGATTCAGAAACTCAGGCCTCGGCCAAGCCCTCGCGGATGGCGAAGCGGGCCAGCTCGACGCGGTCGTGGATGTCGAGCTTGTTCATCAGTTTTTCGACGTGCTTATCCACCGTGCCGTAGCTGCGGTGGATGGTCGCGGCGATCTCTTTCTTCGACATGCCCCGGGCCAGGTAGCGCAGCATCTCCAGCTCGCGCCGGGTCAGCATGTCGGTCTTGGTCGTGGGGCTGCCGTTGTCTTCGAGCGTGATGGTGTTGTCGGGGCCGACCACCAGGCGATCGCGGACGTTGGGCGAAAAATACGCCAAGCCCTCGGCGGCCTGCCGAATCGCATCGACCACCACCTCGGGCGGCTCGTCCTTGGTCAGGTACGACACCGCGTGGGCTTGCAGCGCATCGCGGATGTAGCGGTCGTTGAAGAACGCGCTGAGGTACACCATCCGCACCTCCGGCGACATCGCCACGATGTCGCACGCCGCGTCGAAACACAGCCGGCCGGGCATGTCGATGTCCATCACCACCACGTCCGGCGACAACTGCCCGGCCAACTCCACCGCCTCGTCCGCCGAGGACGCGCTGCCGACGACTTCGAGGTCTTGTTCTTGATTGATGCGGTCGCGCAGCGTTTCGCGCATCAGCGTGTGGTCGTCAACGAGCAGGATTTTTTTGGACCCCGGTGACTTCATGGCCAGCTCCCGGCGAGTGGTTCAACCTCACACGTCTTCATCATATGCAGGCTTCTCGGCCGAGGCGATGCGCTTCTGCACCAATCGACACAGTTCCGCCACGCCGAACGGCTTGTGCACCAGCACGGTGTCGCCGTCGAGCCGTGGGTCCAGCGTCATCTCGATGCTGCCGGTCAAAACCACCGCGGGGGTCGCGCACCCCTCGCGGCGCAGCTCACGCAAGACATCGATCCCCGTGCGGCCGGGCATGTCGATGTCGGTGACCAAGGCGGCGAACGGCCGACCGCCTTGGGTGTGGGCGTCGTAGGCTTCGCGGAGCGCGTGGCCGTCGCCGGCCTGAATCACGCGGTGGCCGCGCCCCACCAACGCCGTGGCGATCACCGCGCGGATTTGCGGATCGTCTTCGCCCAGCAGCACGGGCAGGTCCGACGGGACCGTCATCACCTCCGCGCTCGTGTCGGCTTCCGGGTGGTCGCCCATCACCACATCATCGATGCAAGGCAGTTCGAGCGTAAACGTGGTGCCTTGCCCAAACCGACTGAACACCGCGATCGTGCCGCCGTGGTCTTCGACGATGCCGCGCACCACCGACAGGCCCAGCCCCGTCCCGGCGTCGGGGCCTTTGGTGGAAAAGAACGGCTCGAAAATCCGTCGCCGCACTTCCTCGGTCATCCCCGCGCCGTCGTCCTGGACAACCATCCGCACCCACCGCCCCGCCGACTCGCCGTCGGTGGTCTGCCGCTCGAAGTCCTCGGCGGCGATTCGGATCGTTCCGCCCGCGGCGGGCAAGGCATCCCGGGCGTTGATCGCGAGGTTCAGCAAAACCTGCTGCAACTGAACGTGGTCCCCCATCACCGGGGTCAGCCCCTCGCCGGGCATCTCCACCGCCAACTCAACGGTACTCGGCAAGGTGCGATCAACCAAGCGTTGCGTCTGCACCACCACCTGCCGCAGGTCGGTCGGGCGTTTGTCGGCCGGCAGGTTCTTGCTGAACGCCATGAGCGACCGCGACACGCCGGCCGCGTGGTCGATCGCTTCGCGCACCACGGCCAACGACTTCGCCACGCCCTCGACTTCGCCGACGCGGTCCTGCACCAGCTCGGCGTGGGCCGAGATCACCGCGAGCAGGTTGTTGAAGTCGTGCGCCACGCCGCCGGCCAGCTGCCCCACCGCTTCCATTTTTTGCGACTCGCGGAGCTGCGCCTCGAGCAGCCGCTGCGCCGTGGTCTCGGTCCGCGTGCCCCAGATGCGGACCAGGTGGCCGTCCTCGACGACGCCGGCGAACGAGACGAGGTACCAACGCGGGTTCTCGGGCTGGCGGTTGTCACACACCTCGGCGGTGATCGATTGGCACTGCTGTTCGTAAAAGTCGCGGTAGACCCGGTTGGAGCGATCTCGCAATGGGAAGAACTCGGTGACGCGCCGGCCCACGATCGCTTCGGGGTCGGGCGCACCGAACATCTCGGCGAACCGTTGATTGCATTCCGCGATCCACGCCGATTTACAGGCGTCGTCCTCGAAACCGTCGTAGGGTTGATCGATAAGTACGGGGAAATTGAATTCCGCCCGCCACACGGCTTCGCCGCTGATCCGCATGAAGTCCTGGTATCGCGCGTTGCTGTCCCGCAGTTCTTCAACCAACATGCGGTGTTGCTCCGCGGCGCGGTGGCGGTGGGTCACGTCTTCAACGCTGCCGACGAGCTGTCGGATCGTGCCGTCTTCATCGCGGACCGCCGACGACAACTCGCGCACCCACCGCATCGTGCCGTCGGGCCGAACGATGCGGTACTCGTTGTCGTCCCAGCCGCGTTCCCGCATCACGCTGAGGGAGGTTTCGGTGACCGCCCGGTCGTCGGGGTGGACGATCTCACGCCACGCGTCGGGTCGGCC
Organism: Planctomycetota bacterium; assembly: GCA_039199695.1. Classification (GTDB taxonomy): domain Bacteria; phylum Planctomycetota; class Phycisphaerae; order Phycisphaerales; family Phycisphaeraceae; genus Algisphaera. Next base: position 3,414 of record JBCCST010000072.1, read on the forward strand.
GAGCATCGACCCCGGGTTTCGCCCCGCCAGCGCCTCGAACGGCGGGCTGAGGTAGGTTAGTTCCGCCGACGGCAGGTCCATCACCCAAAGCGTCGGCCGCATCGTCTTGGCCAAGACTTCGAGCTGCTCGTGCTGGGCCCGCAGCTGCTGCTCAGCCTGATGCCGTTGATTCACCACCGCCGACATCACCAGCGTGCCCAAACAAAGAACGCTCAAAAAGATTTGCACCGACAACACCGCCTGCCGCGGAGACGCCGGCTCGCCGGTATCCAACACCCAGAACGGGCCCACGCCTTGGCCCACCTCCAACACCAACACCCCCGACAACACCAGCAACGCCGTCGCCGTCACCCGCCCATCAAACCGCAACGCCGCCCACATCAAGAACGGAAACACCAGGTACCACATCGGCAGCGTCGCGTGCCAACCCGCCGGCAACAGCGCCAAACCCCCCGCCACCACGAACAACCCGACAAACAACCCCAGCGCCTCGACACCCCACGGCCGCCGTACCGTCCAACCCATCCCCCCCGACGGCCCCAGCCACGCCAACACCACCGGCGTCACCGCCAACGTCGACAACACGTCCCCCGCCCACCACACCGCAAACATGGACCACCAGGAGAGCTGCGGGTTCAACTCCACGATCGCCGTGGCCGACAACGCCGAGGCCAACGTCAGCACCACCGCCACCGAACCCGCCATCCACAGCACATCGCCCGGCGTATCGAACGCGATCCGTCGACGACGCAGCCAGATGATCTCGGCGCCCAGCACCGCCGCCAACGTATCGATCGAAGCAAAGGCCAACGCCCAATACCACGGGTCCCCCGAACCCAATACCGCCAACGCGTAAACCACCTGCGTCCCGATCGACACCGCCCCCAAGGCCCACCACCGACGCCGCGGCGACACCAACAACAAACCGATCAGCAAACCCGTCGGGAACCACAGCGTGGTGACCAGTTGGCCCTCGGCCCGCGACACGTAGGCCAACGCGTTAGCCACAAAAAACAAAGCCGTCACGCCCAACCCATACAACCAACGCCGAACCCACGGCGAAACGGATACGGAGGTGTCGGCCAAACGATTCATGCCTGCCCCAAAAACAAGACGTGACGATCCATCGATTCTACCCCGACCCGATCGGCCCGGCCGCGAACCCGCGCCGACGGATCGTGATTTCGCGGCGTGGCCAGCGCGTGGCTTACACTAATTCCATGTCCATCCCCAACCTCCCCGGCTCCGCGTCGCTCCACGCCGCCAAACGCGGCGGCGAACTCGCCGCGCAACTCTTCAAGTTCGGCTTCGGCGAAGTCGTGACCCAGACCGGCCTGGCCAAGCTCCTGCCCGGCGGACTCAAGCCGGACCCCGCCCACCACGACCGCCCCGCCCCCGAACGCCTCCGCCTGCTCGTCGAAGAGCTCGGCCCGACGTTCATCAAGGCCGGCCAAATCCTCTCGACCCGCCCCGACCTCATCCCCGCCGAGTTCGCCAACGAGTTCAAAAAACTCCAAGCCAACGTCCCGCCTGCACCGTGGGAAGGCGACCACCCCGACAAACACGTCGAAGCGGCGCTACGCCGCGAGCTCGGCGATCGTTTCGAGTCCGCCTTCCAAAAAATCGATCCCGAACCGCTCGCCGCCGCGTCGATGGCTCAGGTCCACTGCGCCACGCTCGCCGACGGGCAGGACATCGTGCTCAAGGTGCTGCGGCCGGGCATCGAAGACGTCATCGCCGCCGACCTCCAGTTGATGCGCTGGGTCGCCGGCCTCGCCGACAGCTACCTGCAAAACCTGGGCTTCGATGCGCCCGACGTGGTCGAAGAGTTCACGCATCAACTCGAGCGGGAGACCGACCTCCGCGTCGAGGCCGATTCGACCCAGCGGATGACGGAAGACTTTGCCGATAACGACCAAGTCAACTTCCCCAAGGTCTACCGCGAAGTCTCGACGCGGCGCGTGTTGGCGCTCGAACACGTCAAGGGCACGCTGCTGAGTAACCTCGACCTCGGCGCGACCACCAAAGAACAACGCCTCGCCCTCGTGGGCCGGGCGGCCAACGCGGTGTTCCGGCAGTGTCTCGACGTCGGCTTCTTCCACGCCGACCCGCACCCGGGCAACATCTTCGTCGATCCCGAGGCCGGCTCGATCACGTTCATCGACTGCGGCATGGTCGGCAGCATCGACCCGCGCTCGGCCGAGCAACTCGCCCAGATCACGCACGGCACGATCGAGGGCGAACTCGAACGCGTCGTCCGCACCGCGATCCGGATCGCCGACGCCGACCCCGCCGTGGCCGACAACCGCGCGTTCCGCTCCGACGTCTGGCGGTTCATCGACCACTTCAAGGGCGGCAGCCTCGCGTCGCTGCGCATGGGCCAACTCCTCGACGAGTTTTTCGAAGTCATGCGGAAACACCAGCTGCGTTGCCCCGCCGACATCGTTTATCTGATCAAAGCGCTCACCACGATCGAAGGCGTCGCGCAAGAGCTCGCGCCCGAGTTCGACTTGGTCGGCCACGTCCGGCCGTACGTCACGCGATTGGTCAAACAACGCTTCGGCTTCCGCGCGCTCAAACGCCGCTTCCGCAACAACGCCGTGGCGTACGCCGACTTGCTCGACCACCTGCCCCACCGCATCGACGACCTGTTGCGGATGGTCCGACAGAACCGCACCACGGTCCGCCTCGAACACCAGAACCTCGACAAGCTGACACGAGAACTCGAACAAGCCAGCCGAAACATCGCCTGGGCTCTGGTGATCGCCGCAATCATCCTGGGAGCATCAATCCTTGTACTCGCCGACCAGCGCGGCGGTGCATCCTACTTGAGCTTGATCGCCGCACTCGGCTTTGTCGTCGCCACCAGCGTGGGCTTGTTCCGGCTATTGCGTGTACGTAGCCGTTAAGCCCGAGTAGAGGTATGGTCTCGCCGGAGCTCAACCGCCACGGTCCTCGGCGGCCAAAGCCGCCGCGACGGTCGCCATAATCTGTTCGCCGCGCAGACCTTGGGCGAGGATGGTGCCGTCGGGGCCGATTAACCAGATCGACGGGATGCGTGGTATCGGGATCGCCGCCGAGCGTGCCGTAGCCTGCTCGGGCGACAGCCAGACGTGAACCCCCTTAGGAGACATGGCTTCGAGATACTGGGTGGGGGGCTCGGCACGCTTGTCTAGGCTCACGCTTACGAAGACGAATCGTTCGTCACCTTCAAAACTCTCGGCCGTGGCCTGCAGATGCGGGAGTTCGGCCACACATGGCCCACACCATGTAGCCCAGAAATCGAGCAATACATATCGGCCCTTAAACTGATTCCACGTCGCGATGGTCGGGGGCTCGGTGACGGGCAACCGCGTCGCGGTGAAGCCCGGCAGCACGTCACCCACGGCCAACGAAGGGCGCGGACTAAGACGGATCGTCCCCAGATCGATCGCTGCGGCGATTGAAACATCCCCAGCGTCCGCCGCAACGACGTCGATCGGAAACTCCACCGACTGCATCCCCGGATAAGAAGCCCGAAACCAATAGTCCCCGGCCGCCACGTCGGACACCTCAAACGACCCGTCGGCCTTAAGATCAACATGTCGCAACGCTCGCCGTTCAAAGTTCGCCTCGGCCCACCACCGGTCGTAGTTCAGCGTGGTATGCGCTCGACTTCTGGCTCTGTGCCACGCCGCACGCTTTTCATCGGTCCACGCCGCGAACGCATCAGGTTTACCCAGCCGCGCTGGCGCACCTTTTGACTCAACCCTTGGCACGATTCTCACCAAAACGTTGCGAAGATCGATCGGAGCTTCGTCGAGCGTCTCGACCTGCAAACGGCCCCGCAGCATCTGCCCGCCGCCGCCCAGCCTCGTCTCCAAAGTTCCGCTCGGCTCGGTGTGCACGACCAGAGACCGGCCCAGCCGAACGACATTGCGGTATTTTTCCGAGCTGCCGGTCGAAGCTTTCATACGGTGAGCAATACGCAACCTACCCGGCGGTACGCGAGGAAACTCGAATACGCCCCGGGCATCGGTCGTGACTCGATAGTGCGTATCGAGCAGCGGGTTCAGCGCGTGCTCGGTCCACCGCCCCAAATTTAATTCCACGGTTTCCTCGGGCAGCGCCCGCCCCTGGGCGTCTACCAACACCCCCTTGACGGCGGCCCACGGCTCAATCTGCGCGGTCCATTCTCCGCGGTGCTCAAAGAGTTCTTCCGGATCGATGAAAGCCACCCCGTGCGCGTGGGTGATGACCACCACCGCGAACTCACCGGGCAACTCGAAGCGGAGTCGGCCTTCGGCATCGGTTTCCGCAACGCGATCGGGATACCGCGGACGATCCAGGGCGGGAAGGCGCGCAGATTTCTCCCACGAGCCGACCTGCACCATAGCCCCGGCCACCGGACGCTGATCCGTATCGACCACCCGCAACTCGATCGTCCGCCCGCCCAGCCAAGACGGCCCGGAAAGGTCTTCAAATTGATACGCGGGGTCGCCCACGGCCATACCGGACATCAAAAAGATCCATCCAGCCCATACCCAAAGCCATAACCGAGGGAAACAACGCGGAAGAGTGCCCTCAAGTCGATCTTTACTGAGTGTCATGCCACCGATCTTCCGACGCCGTATCGGACACGTCAAGATAAAAGCCGCGCAAAAAGCGGCCCGCGGCGTCTTGGCTCACTCGCGCTCAGGGTTGGGCGAGGATCACGTCGCGGGTCGTTTGGCTCGGGCCGCGTTCGAGTTCCCGTTCGGGATGCGTCTCGTTCTTGGAGGACGCCGCGGTGCTTCCGAGTACTGGATCAACTATACCTTTGCCCGGTCGATCTCCAAATAAGTATTTTGCCTGCGAGCAAAAAACGAACAGTCTCGCCCCCGGGCGGTCAGTAAACGGGGGCGAGGCGTGTTCGCTGTTGTCTTCTTATGTCGTATCGAAACGGGTCGACTTACGCGCGGCGGCGACCGAGCAGCAGTCCACCGACGCCGAGCAACAACGCCATCGAGGTCGGCTCGGGAACCGGGAACGCACCCGAGCTCAACGCCGCCGCGTTGCCGAAGTTGTCGGCCCAGATCGTGTAGTCCGCCGCGTCCACCACGCCGTCGCCGTTGCCGTCGGCCGCCAGGTCGGTGGTCGAGTTAAACGTGTCGGCCCAGATGGTGTAGTCGGCCGCGTCCACGACGCCGTTGCCGTTGTAGTCGCCCACGAGCGAAGTCAAGAGACTCAGATCGAGCAGGATGTATTCCACGCCGTCGAGGTTGCCGTCGCCGTTGCCCGGGCCCGACACGAGGCTGGCCGCGAGCAGTTCGCCACCGTCGGCCGTGTCGTACAACGCCACCGCCACCCAGATCTCTTCGGGGATCTCTTCGAGGCCCAGCTCAGCAACCAAGTCGAGCACGCCTTCGAGGTAACCGCCGCCGTTGCCGGTGGCCGACTCGCCCTGATCGCCTTCGGTGTCGAACCAGCCGGACCAGCCGTTGTCGTTTTCGTTGGCCAGGAAGGCGTCCCAGCGCGCGACCTGGCCGGACTTGCCCCACTGGGCCGGGCCCAGGCTGCCGGGCTGGTTGGCGAGGAAGATGAACACATCCGCCCCGTCGCCGCCGTCTTCGGTGGCGAGGTACAGCTGATCCCCGTCGAGCGCGGCGTAGAGGTTTTGGCCGCCGTAGCTGGCGACGAGTTCGGCCTCGCCGTCGAGTTGGCCGTCCATCGCAAACCCGCCCCCGGAATTGCCGCCGGGCCCGGTGTCGTCGGTGAGGGCCTGGCCGACGTAGACCGATTGGATCTCGCTGCGTTCGATGTTGCCGTTGGTGTCGACCGCTTCGACGTAGTAGTCCAGCAACACCTCGGAGTGGCCGGTGATCATCGCGCTGAAGCGCTCGGCCCGGACGATCGGATCAAGAATGCCGTCCGGCGGCTCGACGTCGCTGGAACTCATCGTCAGGCTGATCCACTCGCCGACCTCGTCGCCCCCGGCATACGTCTCGTTCTGGGTCGAGTCCAGCGGGTTGAAGCCGTCTTCGTCGAGCCGGTACTTGAGCGTCACGCTCTCAAGACCCGACACGTCGTAGGCAAACGTCCAGACCTCGAAGTCGCTGGGCTCGGGCGTGTCGCTCCACTCGAACCCGCCGGGGTTGTACGACTCGCGCTGCGGCAGGAAGACCGACGGCGCGGTCGACTCGTCGTTCAGCGTGGCGAGCACCTGATTGGCTTGTTCCACGGCGAGGTTGCTGCCCAGCGTGACGTTGCTGTCCCAGCTCTCGGTGCCGTCCCAATACCAGTGGTCCGACGCCTCGGCCTGCAGGAGGTAGTGCCAGGCGCGTTCGGTGGCGTTACCGGTGTTGTCGATGATGTTCTGCAGGTCCTGCACCGCGACGTTGTCGTCGGCGGTGAAGACGTGGTTCTTCGCCGCGGTCAGCACGGCCCAGGAGTTGCGGTCGGGCGACCAACCCGTGTTGGGGTCGGGATCGCCGAGCCACTTCTTGAACTCGGGGTCGCCGTTGTCGGCCCCGGCCCACGAACCGGGCGCGATGTGCACCACGTCGTTCTCATCGACCGGGAATCGGTCGAGGTAGTCCTGCACGGTGCTGGCGTTGTAGTCGGGGGTGTTGGAGACCCAGTTGACCATATTGTTGAAGTTCCCGTGGTAGTAGCCTTCGCTGCCGCCGCCGAAGTTGTCGCCGTCGTGGTGGAGGACGACGAACATCGGGTGGTCGGGGTCGGTGTTGAGGTGGCGGTACTGGCTGAACACGCTTTCGTACTGCAGCGCGCCGAAACCGCCCCGGCCGTCTTCGTTGCCCTCGTAGCGCGCGGCGGGCACGGCGACGATCTTCTCGATGTCGCCGGTGTTGGGGTCGACGTACTGGGCCATGTGCGGGCGGTAGGCGAAGGGCGCGGCGACCTTGCTCGGGGCCCAGAGGTTGTTCAGTTGGATCCACTGATCATCGGGCAGCGCGGGGTTGATCTGGTCGGCCCGGTTGGGGGCGTAGAGGTTGCTGCCGTTGGTGTGCGGGTAGCCCTGGGTGGCGCGTTCGAGGTGGATGCTGTCGAAGAGCGTCCACTCGATGCCTTCGGCTTTGAGCGCCGGGATCATCCGGGCCGAGAACGCGGTCTCGGCGGGGAAGTAGCCGCGGGACTGGTCTTCCGGCGGGCCGCCGAACTGCTGGTCGACGATGTGTTTGTGCAGCTTGATCTGCATCCGCAGGTCGCGGGTATCGAGCAGCGGCGACAGCGCGTGGTGGTAGTTGAAGTTGACCAGGTCCAGGCGGGCGTTGCCCTCGGCGGTGTTGAACCCGCGGGCTTGTTGGTACGCGCCGTCCCAGTTGTTGAAGTTCCCGTTGCCGTTGGCTTCGAGGACGTTGAGGTTTTCGATCAGCGAGCCGGAGAACGAAACCTGGGCCCCGAGGTTGGGCTGGCCCGAGCCGGACTGCACCGCGTTGCGGGGCCAGGTGGTGTACGGCCCGGTGCGCTGGTTGTGGACATCCTGCACGCTGAAGGAGAACCGGCCCGAGGCGTCGGTTTCCAGGATGTTGCTGCCGGGGGTGTAGATCGGCTGGTGCATGTGCCAGAGAAAACCGAACTCGATCGGCGCCGGCGTTTGGCCCGTGGCGGACAGACCGACACCCAACCCCAAACCCAGCAGGACCGCGATACGTCGCGCAGCCCACGCCGCGGGGGCACGCCCAAAACAGACCTTACTCAACATCAAGACTCCTCAGAACCACCAAACGAATGGACACAGAAACCGAAACCACAATCCGACCTTCGCCGCGGACAACCGAACGGGTCACGCGAAGGGCCAAAGACACGAATCGGCAGTTTAACCGTTTAACCTGCAAAAAACAAGCGGTTTTTGAACGGATGAAGATCAGCTCTATTGGCACCCTCGTCTCCACGCAAAAACGTCCACGCCGAAGCGTGGACGGTGGGTGCTTGATCTGGCGATGGCTTATTGGGGGCCGGTTATTGGGCGGCGCTGCGCCACGTCTGGAGTTGCTGCGGCGTGATCCGGGTGTAGCGGCCGTTGTTTTTGTTGCCTTGCACGAACCCGCGGAGCTCGGTCGAGACGTCGCCGACTTGGACGATGTGGAGTTTGACCTTTCCGCCGTCGGTGTTGAGTTTGCTTTCGAGCGTGTTGAGGTAGCCGCCCCAGTTGGTCGAACGCGACGTGATGAAGATCACTTCGTCGGCGCCGCTCTGGATGGCCGCGTCGAGGCCGGTGCCCAGTCCGCGTGAGCCCTGCGTGGTGATCGGGTTGAAGAACCGGGTCAACGGCGAGAGCCGGGCGGGCGCGGGGGTGAACGGGTTATTAGCGAACCGGCCCACCTGCCCGTCGCGGATGGTAAAGAGGCTGATGGTTTGGCCGTTGCCGGGCCGGGTGAGGCCGGCGATCAGACCGGCCTTGCCGTCGTCGAACCATTCACTGGACCGGTCGACCGCGTCGAGCAGTATCGCGGTGTGGCCGGGGTTGAGCGACATGCCCAGGGCGTTGGGGCTCAAGGCCAGGAAGGGGTTATTGCGATCGGCCGCGGCCGGGGCGGGCGTGGGGTTGGGGTTGGTCGCACGCGGCGACGGCGTTGGGGTCGGCGTGGTGGCCCGGGGCGTCGTGGTGGTGTTGCGTGGCGTGGTCGTCGTGTTGCGTGGCGTCGTGGTGGTCGTGGTCGTGCGCGGGGCAGGATTCTGCGGAGCGGGCGTGGCGGCCTGCGGGACGGGGCGATTGGCGGTGTTGGCCTGGGCCACGGTGACGTTGTTGGTGCCGCCGCCCCGGCCGAGGATGATCACGAGGACCACGATCCACTGCACGGCAAACGTCGCCCAGCCGGCGATGGCCAGGCCGACGAGCGCGGGTTTGGGTTTGGGGCGGTGCATGGCCATGACCGCCCCACCAGCGGGCTCGGCGATGCCGGTGTCGGTGGTGAAGCCCACGCGAGTGCCCATCGCGGTGCCGGCCCGGGTGCCTGCTTTGGTCCCGGACTTCGTGCCGGCCGACGAGCCGGAACCCGAAGCGCTGGGCGAGGCGGGACGCGACGAACCACTGGAACCGGGGCTGGGCTTACGGATCATTTTGGGTTGACCTTTCGCGGGGTCGCGGGGCACCGAGATCACGGCACCGCAATGAGAGCAGCGGCAGATGCCGCCGGCGAAGCCGGGATCGACTTCCAAAGACTTCGAACAACTTGGACAGACCAATTTCAACACGACACAAAGACTTTCGTCATCGAGGCAAGCCCGCGAACTCTGCCGTCAGAACAACATACTCGTATATTCATCGGGCGAAACGAACGTCCGCCATGCTTATCGACTCGAATCCCAACGCAATCCAGCCCGACCCGACGGGCCTCCATCCATCACGCCGTCTTCATAAAACCAAGACGTCCCCGTCTCTTACCCCTATTTTACCCCCACCCCGCCATTCACCAAGCCCGCTTGGGCTTCCCCAATCCGCGATTCACGGCAACGACGTGATGTCGCTGAGAATCGTCACGCCCGCGGGCAGTTTTTCGACCGCCACCGCGCAGTAGGGGAAGGTGATGGCCTGCGTGGTCACCGCGTCGGGGCCGGGGGCCACGGCGGTGCCCTGCACGTAGAGCTGATCGCCCTTGAGTTGCAACGCGTTGATGTCGGCGGCGAAACCGCCCGTGGACTGTTGGCCGAGGCTGAACAGCACCACCGAGTGAACACTCAGATCGACCGCCACGCCGGCCTCGGCAAACGCGGCGTCGAGGCCCAGGCCTTCCACGGCGTCCCGATCCAGCAGGCCCAGGCCGTGCGATTCAAGCGGCAATTCCTCGCCGCTGACTTTGACCAGGATCTCGACCGGCTCGGCAAACTTGGCGACGGGCGCGGGCTCCGGGGCCGCGGTTGCGGTGGTCGTCGCCGACGAGCCGCCGCCGGCACAACCGATCGACAGCAGGGGGAATGCGGTGAACGTGGCGGCCAGGGCGAAAGTCAACAAGCGCATCGGTTCTCTCCAAGTAGGGACGTGTTCACCACTATAACCCAAGCCCAACGGCTCGGACGGCGAATGCCACGGCGTGGCCGTGCAACACTTTTATCGGCCGGCGGGCCGCTTGACCAAAATCATCGCTTGGAACTCGCGCCCCTCGCGGATGTACTTGCGTTCAAAATTGGTTCCGACCAGCTCGCCCTCGCCCGCCGACGCCGGCCGTTCAAAGGCCACACGTTCGAACAGGTCGGCCACCTGGGCCGCGTGGTCTTCCATCCACTCGAAATACTCGGCGTGGTCCGTGGCCAACCGCACCTCGCCGGCGGGCTGGAGCACCCGGTGCAGCTCGCGCAGAAACGGGGCCTGCACCGACCGCCGTTTGTTGTGCCGCGCTTTGGGCCAAGGGTCGGGGAAGTAGATGTGGACTCGCCGCAGCGCTTTGTCGGCCACGAAATTGCGAACGAAGACCGTGGCGTCGGCCCACAACAGCCGGACGTTGCCCAACCCGTGCCGCCGGGCGCGGTCGGCGGCGAGCCGCCAAAACTTCTTGGACCACTCGATCCCCAGGAAATCCACGTCCGGCTCCAGCCCGGCCTGCTGCACCAGAAACGTCCCCTTGCCCGAGCCGATCTCCAGATCAAACGCCCGCCCCTCGGCCCCACCCCCGGAAGCGGAAGTCGAAGTGGAATCGGCCGAGGCGAACTTAAACCAGGTCGGCAGGTCCAGCGGGCCGTGGTCGAGTTCGGGCAGATCGTCCTGGGAAAAGCCGGTGCCGGTGACGTCGAGTCGGTCGGTTTTGGAAGGGGTTTGGCCCATCCGCCCAGCATATCGCGATCCGCGGATGCTGCTGGAAACCCGCGTTATCGGGGCCTAGGCTCGATATTCTGAACGATCTGGACGATATGCACCCAAAGTCGAGGGTAAATCAGTCCCGAGTCGGGTGGAAGCCTAGAGTTTAGTTAACGTGAAGCAGAGTCTGTCTCCCAAAGAATTGGCCCAAGTGATTGGGGTCAGCGAATCGTCGCTCAAGCGTTGGGCCGACGGCGGGCGGGTGCGCGTAACCCGGACCATGGGTGGACACCGCCGGATCACGTTGCAGGAAGCGGTCCGTTTTGCCCGCGAGGCCCGGCTGCCGATCGTGCGTCCCGAACTGCTGGGAATCCACCAGGCCGGTAAACTCTCGGTTCAGGCCCGCAGCGTGGCCCCCGAAAAGGCCGGCGAAATGCTCGAGAAGATGCTCGTCGATGGCCAGGGCGAAGAAGCCCGCGGCCTGATCCTCGACCTGTACCTCAAGGGCAAGACCGTGGCCTGGCTATGTGACGGGCCGATCCGTCAGGCGATGTCAAAAATCGGCGAAATCTGGTCCCACGACTCCAAAGGCATCTACATCGAACACCGCGCGATCGACGTCTGTGTCCACGCGTTGACCCAGATCCGCTTGCTCGTCGCCGAGCCCGAACTCGAAGACGCCCTGCCCGGTGAACAACCCGCCAGGCCGTACGCCGTGGGTGGTGCCCCGCCGAATGACCCGTACATCCTCGGCTCGCTGATGTCCGCCTGCATCTGTGCCGAGGCCGGCTACGTCGACGTCAACCTCGGGGCCAACCTGCCGCTGAGTGCTTTGGTGGAAGCCGTCGAGGAGTATCAACCCAAACTGGTTTGGCTGTCGTGTTCTTTCGTCGATGCTGTGCCCACGCCCAAGGCCCTGGATCAACTCGCCGAGCAACTCGCGCCGCACGGCACCAAGCTCATCGTGGGCGGCCAGGGACAGCCGCGGGGCGAAGGCGGGTCCGAGAACCTGCGTATCTGCGAGAGCATGGCCGAACTCAGCGCGTTTGCCAACGGCTTGAAGTCCGGCTGATGGGGTAATCCCGCGCTGCCCAACATCAATTCGCTCTTTTTCCTAGACGATAAGTCTTTATCTGTTGTGCTGTCTTCGCGGACACCGCGGATGTGACCTGACCGTTTGATGGTGTTCTAGCACCTTGTTTCTGCCATGAATCCGCTGACCGACTCTTCTGCCCCCGACACCAAGTCCAGCAGCACGCTTCAGCGGCTGGGGGATCAACTGCCCGTCCGGCCCGGCCCGCTGTTGGACCTCTTGGCTTGCAGCGGCGAAGAAGCGAACGAAGTCACCCAGATCATCGAGCGCGACCCGGCGATGTCCGCCCGCGTCCTGGGCGTGGTCAACTCCGCGGGCAACCGCCGACTCAACGAAATCACCAAGGTCTCCCGCGCGATCCTCCAGCTCGGCCCGGTGCAGGTCCGCACGCTCGGCCTGGCGATGGGCCTGCAGATGCTCGCCGAGCAGATGCAACTGAGCCCCGAGATGATCAGCGGGTTCTGGAACGCTTCGCTCCGCAAAGCCGAGGCGGCCCACCTCGCGGCGCAGGCCATCGACCCCGACCGCCAGGAGTCGGCCTACTCGGCCGGGCTGATCGCCGACCTCGGGCTGCCGCTCTTGATGGGGCTGGACCCCGACTTCTACGAAAACCGGATGCCGCTACGTAGCGCCGAGCAGAGCTGGAGCGACGCCGAGCGCGCCCACTTCGGCATCGACCACGCTCAAGCCGGTGCCCACGTGCTCAAAGAATGGAAAGTCTCGGCCGAGACCTGCCACCGCGTCCGCAACCACCACCAACTGCCGTCGGACGGCCAGGACGCCGGGCTCGTCCTCGCCTTGTTTGTCGCCGGGCTGCTCCCGCACGACGACGGCGAGATCGACCCCACCGACCTCGACCGGCTCATGGCCGTCCACGGGAAAACGCTCAGCCACGCCTACGCCACGCCGGACGCGTTCCTGGGCCACGTCTACGTCGAATCGCAACGCCGGATGAACCGCGACATCGCCAAAGACTCGGCCGAGGGCATCGAGCTCCAGCCGTTCCTCGACGCGATCTCGTCCAACACCATCGAACTCGTCTCGCAACTCACCGCGATCAAGCACAAGCATTCGAAGGACAAAGAAGACCTCAGCACACTGCGCTTCGAGGCGTTCACCGACGCGTTGACCAAGGTGCTCAACCGCCGCGGGTTCTTCGGCCTCGCCGAGCAACGCTTCGCCAAAGCCCCCGAAGGCCTCAGCGCCTGCTGCATGATGATGGACCTCAACGACTTCAAACCCATCAACGACCGGTACGGCCACGACGCGGGCGACCTCATGCTCCGCGGGATCGCCAAGCTGCTGCGGCGTTCGGTCAGCCGCAGCGACATCATCGGCCGACTCGGCGGCGACGAGTTCGCCGTTCTGATCACCGACATCGACGAACACGACGCCCGCGTCGCCGCCACCCGGCTGCGCGACACCTGCCTGGGCAAAAAGGTCCGGGTCGCGCCAGACCAGACCTGCGAGATCAGCTTCAGCCTCGGGGCGATCTACCACGAACGCGTCGGCGCCGACGTCCAACTCGACCAACTCCTGGCCGGGGCGGACGAACTCATGTACCAACGCAAACGCTCCGGCCAACCGGGCATGATCTTCGCCCACTACGGCCAAGGCAACGGCGATTCGACGATGGCCCCGGTCGTCGGCTGAGGGTTGGCCTAAAGTTCAATATGGAATACCTGCCCTCGAACGTGTGGTCGGCCGGGCTGATCGCGGTCGGTCTGCTGCTGGCTTCGTTGTGTTTCATGCCCGCTCGGCCCGCGCGGGCGCAGGACGCCCCGCCGGCTGAACCCGACCGGGTGCTTGAGCCCACGCCCGAGCTCACGCCGCTCGAAGTCATCAACGCCCAACTGGTCGGTCTGCAGATCGCCGCGGACCCCGACGCCGACCCGGCGACGGGCATGCGGGTGGTGTGGAACTTTGCCGCGCCGGCCAACCGCGAAGTGACCGGGCCGTTCGAGCGGTTCGACGCGATGGTCCGGGCCGAGCCCTACGGCGTGCTCGTCGGCCACGCCACGCACGAGATCGCGCGGCTCGATCAACCCGCCGACCGCCCGGTCGCGCAAGCGTTGGTCGCGGTGACCGATGACCACGGCGAGATCACCTGGTTTGTCTGGATGCTGTCGAAACCCGCGGAAGGCGAGGCCGCGGAGTGCTGGGTGACCGACGCGGTGTACCCCGTGGACGTGGAGCAAAACCCGGTCGACCCCGGGCAAATCGTTTGACCCATCCGGCAGGTCATGGTGAAACAATCCGACGATCCGCTTAGCGGGTGACCCGAAGCGTCCCGGGTCGGACCAGTACCACAAAGCC
>JBCCST010000073.1:0-17515 GCA_039199695.1 Planctomycetota bacterium
ATTACTTCCTGCCCAAGGCGGCGAACCGCCCGGTGTTTTCGTATCGGCTGAGCATCCTGCACTTCTGGTCGCTGGTGTTCATCTACATCTGGGCCGGGCCGCACCACTTGCACTACACCGCGTTGCCCGAGTGGGCTAGCTCGCTGGGCATGGTGTTCAGCCTGATGCTGTGGATGCCGTCGTGGGGCGGGATGATCAACGGCCTGCTCACGCTCCGCGGGGCGTGGCACAAGGTCACGTCCGACCCGGTGCTCAAGTTCTTCGTCGTCGGCATCACGTTCTACGGCATGGCCACGTTCGAGGGCCCGATGCTTTCGATCAAGGCCGTCAACTCCCTGTCGCACTACAACGACTGGGGCATCGCCCACGTCCACTCCGGAGCGCTGGGTTGGAACGGTTTCATGGTCTTCGGCATGATCTACTGGCTCGCCCCGCGGCTGTTCCAGTCCAAAGCGTTCGACGTCAAGCTCGCCAGCCTGCACTTCTGGCTCGCGACCATCGGCATCCTGCTCTACGTCATCTCGATGTACGTCGCCGGCCTGACCCAGGGCCTGATGTGGCGGGCGATGACGCCCGAGGGCCAACTCGCCTACCCCACCTTCGTCGAAACCACCACGCGGATCATCCCGTTCTACTGGATCCGCGTGCTTGGCGGTTTGCTGTACCTGGGCGGCACCTGCGTCGGGGCGTATCACCTCTACAAGATGTGGAAGGGCCGGCCCGAGAAGTACGACGAACCCGTCATCGAAGCCGCCCCGCTGTCCAAAGACTTCGAACGTGAAGTCGCCCCCGTCTCGACGCTCGACGGCGTCGCCCCGGTGGCCCTGAAGATCGACGTCTGGCGGACGATGTGGTGGCACCGCACGTGGGAACGGATGCCGATCAAGTTCACGATCCTGGTGATCGTGGCGGTGTCGGTGGCGTCGTTGTTTGAGATCATCCCGACGTTCGTGATCCGGTCCAACGTGCCGACGATCGCGTCGGTCAGGCCGTACACCCCGCTGGAATTGGCGGGCCGCGACCTGTACATCTCCGAGGGCTGCTACAACTGCCACTCGCAGATGATCCGGCCGATCATCAGCGAAACCAAACGCTACGGCGAATACTCCAAGCCCGGCGAGTCGGTCTACGACCACCCGTTCCAGTGGGGCAGCCGACGCATCGGCCCGGACTTGGCGCGGATCGGCGGTGTGCGAAGCGACTCGTGGCATATCTCGCACTTCTATGACCCGCGCGGCGAAGTGGATCAATCGATCATGCCGTCGTACGGATGGTTGCTGAAGAAGAAGATTGATTACAAATCGATCCCCCTGCGGATGAAAGCCAACCGTGCCGTGGGTGTGCCCTACACCGACGAACAGATCGCCACCGCGATCGAAGACGCCGAGACGCAAGCCGCCGAAATCAACGCGCGATTTCTTGAGGAAAAGCAGGGGCCGTTTGTGACCTACGACGGCGAAGAACTCGACCTGAGCGACACCCAAGTCATCGCCATGGTCGCCTACCTCCAACGCCTCGGCACCGATCTGGCCAAGACCGTGCCGGTTGAGGAAGCGCCCGAAGAAGACGGCGTCACGCCCGCCGAGACCACCGAAACCGTCGCGGCCGATGCCGACGATCAACTCTCGGAGGCGCGCTGATGGGCAAGTTCAAAGAAATCTTCGAGTCCACCTCGGCGGACACGCTCTCCAGCATCGCGCTGGTCATCTTTGTCGCCGTGTTCGTGATGGTGGCGGTGTGGGTGTTGACCCGCAAGAAGAAGACCGTCGACCGCTGGGCGTCGATGCCGCTGCACGAAGACCCGGATGACGTCGTGGAAGACCGCTCGCAACCCAAGCCTCAAGACTGACCCTCGCTTCGATTTTCAAAACATTAATTGACCTCCGCAGGTAAACGCCATGCCCGACACCAAGCCCCCCACCGAAGAACAAGGCCACATCCCCGACGACCCGCTGACCGGCCACAACTACGACGGCATCCAGGAATACGACAACCCCACCCCCGGCTGGTGGACCTGGCTGTTCGTCGGGTCGATCCTCTTCGCCCCGCTCTACCTCATCGTCGCCGCCGGGGCCCCGGTGCTGTTCGGCTACGACGAGTCGTACGAAGCCGCCAAGACCTCGGCCATGATGGAACAATTCGCCACGCTCGGTGAACTGACGCCCAACGAAATCACCCTCGCCCGCTTCGCCGACAACCCCACCGCGGAAGACGCGGCCTGGCTGGGCGCCGGCCAATCGATCTTCCAGGCCAACTGCGCCGCCTGCCACGGCTCCAACGGCGCCGGCGTCTCGGCCCCCAACCTCACGGACGACCACTTCATCCACCTCGCCGACGCCACCGGCATCATCACCGTGATCAACAAAGGCGCCAAGAACGGCGCGATGCCGCCGTGGGAAGGCAAGCTGCTACCCAACGAAGTCGTGCTGGTCAGCGCCTACGTCGCCTCGCTCCGCGGCCAAAACCTGCCCAGCCCGCGGGCGGCCGAGGGCGAAGTGATCCCGCCGTTTTTTGAATCGACCGAATAACCGTTAGCCCCCGGCTTGGCCGGGGGGCGGCTTGACGTGCCGTTGCCCCATTCACCCGCGGCCAAGCCGGGGGCTAAAGGATTGAATCTGCACCGCCATGTCCACCTCCAACGAAAACCTGCTGGCCCCCGAAGAGCGCGTCCTCTCCACGCTCGAAGCCGACGGCAAGCGGCGCTGGCTGTACCCTCGGCTGTCCCGGGGCACGCACTGGAAACGCCGCCGGCTGGTCGCGTGGGGGTTGATCGCGTTCTTCACCGTGCTGCCGTGGCTGCGTTGGAACGGCTCGCCGTTGGTTTTGCTGGACCTGCCCAACCGCAAGTTCTACATCTTCGGCACGACGTTTCTGCCGACCGATACGCTGCCGCTGGCGCTGTCGATCCTGATTATCTTCCTGACGATCTTTTTCCTGACCGCGGTGATGGGCCGGGTGTGGTGCGGCTGGGGCTGTCCGCAGACCGTGTACATGGAATTTGTTTTCCGCCCGATCGAGCGGCTGTTCTACGGCCGCAAGGGCGTCGGCGGCCAACCGCCGCGCAAGGGCATCCCCGGCTGGCGGATGATCGGGATGTACGCCGTGTTCCTGTTGATCAGCGCGCACATGGCCAACACGTTCCTGGCCTACTTCCTGGGCACCGACAAGTTGACGCAATACATCTGGACCAGCGCGCCGTGGAACCACCCCGGGCCGTTCTTGTTGTTTGTCGGCATCACCGGCTTCATGATGTTCGACTTCGCCTACTGGCGCGAACAGTTCTGCATCATCGGCTGCCCCTACGGCCGGTTCCAGAGCGTCATGCTCGACCGCCAGTCGCTCATCATCAGCTACGACCCCCAGCGCGGCGAACCCCGCGGCAAGCCGCGCAAAGCCAAACGCGGCCAGCAAGTCGCGCTGCCCGTGCTCGGCGACTGCGTGGCCTGCAACCAGTGCGTCGAGGTCTGCCCCACCGGCATCGACATCCGCGACGGCCTGCAACTCGAGTGCATCAACTGCGCCCAGTGCATCGACGCCTGCAACGATGTCATGCAACGCTTCCAACGCCCCGAAGGCTTGATCCGCTACAGCTCGCAGGACGCCATCGACCGCAAGCCCGGCCGAAAGCTCCGGCCGCGCGTCGTGCTCTACCCCATCGGCATCCTGGTTCTGTTCTCGGCGCTGATCGTCACCCTCGTGACCAAGCCGACGTCCGACGTGGTGGTGTTGCGCACGCTCGGCAGCCCGTTCGCCGTGATGCAGGACGGCCGGATCGAAAACGTCTTGCGGATCAAGATCACCAACCGCACCGAAGAACCGCGCACTTACCGCTTCGAAGTCCCCGGCTCGGCCGAGGCCCAGATCATCAGCACCCAGCCGACCTACACCCTCGACGCCGGCGCGACCATGACCGAACCCATCCGTGTGGTGCTGCCCTACGAAGCGTTCACCGGCGGCCGACTGATCGCGACCCTCAGCGTGATCGACGACCAGGACGCCGCCTTCGACCACACCCTGACCCTGCAGGGCCCCACTGCGCGGCCTAGCCCCAAAAGTTCGAGCCCAGCCAATCCCGTGTCGAGTACCACTGCCGAAACGAGCGTGACCGATGAAGACTGAATCGACGCCAACCCCACCCACCAAACGCCGACGCTTCTCCTGGCCGATCATCGTCGTCGCCCTGCTCGGCGGCCACGCGACGATCATCATCACCGCCGTGACGCTCGCGGTCGGCGGGACCGGCCGTGGCGTGGTGCCGGACTACTACCGCCAAGCGGTCGACTTCGATCAACACAAAGCCGACCTCGCCGCGAGCGCCAAGCTCGGCTGGACCGTGACGCTCACGCCCGGCTCACTGGTCGATGCCGAAGGCCGACGCGTGATCCAGGCCACGCTCACCGACGCCGAAGGACAACCCATCGATAACGCGGCGGTGCAGCTGCGGCTCATCCGGTTGGTAGACGGACAGGCCGTCGAGATGAATCTGATCGCACACGCCCAGCAGACCGGCCGATACGAAGCCGTCGCCGAGGTGCCTGTCGGCGGTTGGTATCAAGCCGACCTGCTCGCCGAGCGCGGCAACGATCGGTTCGTGCTGCAACAAGAAATCCGCGCGGTCGGCGGGCTTGATCCGCGGCCGGGGGAAGGTGCGTCATGACCGCGTTGGTGGTTGCCGTGTTTCTGGCCAGCGTGTTGGGCTCGCTGCACTGCGTGGGCATGTGCGGCGCGTTCCTGGCGATCGCGTTTACCGACGTGCCGTCGGCCGGGCGTTGGCGGCTGTCGGTGGCGTACCACGGCGGGCGGCTGGTGACCTACACCGCGCTCGGCGTCGCGGCGGGCAGCGCCGGATCGTTGCTCGACCTCGGCGGAGCGTTGGCGGGCATCAATTCGGTCGCGTTGCCCTTGGCGGGACTGACTGTGATCGCGTTCGGCGTGATCGGGCTGATGCGGCAACGCGGCGTGTCGATCAAGCGGCTGCACTTGCCCCAAGCCTGGGTCAAGAAGGTTCATCAGCTGCAAGGATTGGCCATGCAGATGCAACCGACACAGCGGGCGTTGACCATCGGGCTGCTGACGACGCTTCTGCCTTGCGGTTGGTTGTACGCCTTCGCCGCGACCGCGGCGGGGACCGCGAGCTCGCTAGTCGGCGGGCTGGTGATGATGGTCTTTTGGAGCGGGACGCTGCCGGCTTTGGTGTCCTGCGGCGTCGGCGTGCAGGCGTTGGCCGGGCCAATCGGGCGTCGCCTGCCGGGGCTGACGTGTATCGCGTTGATCGTGTTCGGCGGGTGGGCCGTGGTCGGCCGGTCGCAGTTTGACATCCCCGCGCTCACCTCGCAGGCGTGGGCCGCGAACGCGCAAGGCGTCGTCGCGCCGACCGCAGCGTGTCACGACAAAAACAACACGGTGGAATTCGATCCCGTCACCGGGCTGGTGGTCGAGTTGCCCGAACACCAGTGCCGTTCGACCCCAGCCGACGAGGCGGCGCGATGACCACACTCGCCCCCCCGCCGCCGAGTCTTGAGCCTTCTCGTGACGCAACGAACCGCGAGGTCGTGACGTGCGACCACTGCGGTCTGCCGGTGCCGAAGGGGTTGATCGTCGCCGACGCCGAGCAGCAATTCTGCTGCTCGGGCTGCGCGAGCGTGTACCGCATGATCCACGGCTGCGACCTCGGGCGCTACTACGACCTGCGCGATCAACCCAACGCCGGCGACCAAAGCCCCGCCACCGAGCCGTCGGCCAAGCGCTACGCCACGTTCGACGACCCGGCGTTTCTCGAAGCGCATTCGCAGCCGTTGCCCCAAGGCTTGCGGCACGCGGACCTGCGCCTGGCCGGGGTGCACTGCGCGGCGTGTGTGTGGCTGATCGAACGATTGCCGAGGGTGTGTCCGGGCGTGATCGAGGCCCGGCTAAGCCTGCGGCAGACGGTGGCCCGCGTGGTGTGGGACCCGACGCAGGTCGCGTTGTCGGAGGTGGCCTTGGCCCTGCACCGCTTGGGCTACCCCCCCCACCCGGCGGGGGACTCGGATGCGCGGACCACGCGGCTCGACGGCGAGCGGAAGATGCTGATCCGCGTGGGCATCGCCGGGGCGTGCGCGGGCAACGCGATGCTGCTGGCGGTCGCGTTGTACATGGGGCTGATCGACGGGATGGCGGCGGAGTTCGAGGCGTTTCTGCGCTGGGTGAGCCTGGGCATCGGGCTGGTGGCGTTGGCGGGGCCGGGCGCGTTGTTTTTCCGCGGGGCGTGGGCGGGGCTGCGAACGCGGCGGGTGACGCTGGATTTGCCGATCGCTTTGGCGCTGGGCGTCGGCGGACTTGCGGGGACGTTCAACGTGGTCGCCGGACGCGGCGAGGTGTACTTCGATTCGCTGTGCGTGCTGGTGTTTCTGCTGCTAGTCGGGCGTTACTTGCAGATGCGGCAGCAGCGGCGGACGACGGACGCGGTGACGCTGATGCAGTCGCTGACGCCGGTGGGCTGCGCAGTGTGGCGCGGCGGGGCGTGGATCGAGGTCTCGCTCGAAGCGATCAAGCCAGGCGATCGCGTGCGGGTGCCCAGCAACGAACGTCTGCCGATCGACGGCGTGGTGGTGGCGGGTCGATCGTCGCTCGACACGGCTTCGCTCACCGGTGAGTCTCGGCCGACGCCGGTTCGCGAGGGCGACGCGGTGTTTGCTGGATCGCAGAACGTCGGCGCGGCGCTGGAGATCGACGTCCACGCGGTGGGCACCGAGACGCGGCTGGCCCGCTTGATGGAAGACGCCGCGGCGGGCGTGGCGACCAAGCCCGAGATCGTCCGCTTCGCCGACCGGATCGCGGGGGTGTTCACGGTGTGCGTTGTGGTGTTGGCGGGGGTGGTGCTCGGCGGCTGGTGGATCGCGGCCGGGCTGGAGCCGGCGGTCAACCACGCGGTGGCTTTGCTGATCGTGGCCTGCCCGTGCGCGTTGGGTTTGGCGACGCCGTTGACGTTGGCGTTGGGTATTGGCGTCGCGGCGCGGCGGGACATCTTGGTGAAAGACGCGGCGGTGTTCGAGAAACTCGCCGCGGTCGATGCCGAGCGACCGGGCGTATTGGCCCTAGACAAAACCGGCACGATCACGCGGGGTCAACTCCGCGTCGTCGCGTGGGTCGGCGAGGAGGACGCGCAACTGCAAGCCGACGTCGGACTCGCCGAGCGCGACGCGCGACACCCCGCGGGACAGGCGCTGCATCGGGCGTACGGATTTTCGTCTAGTACAAATTCCACCGACCTCATTCACGAACGCCCGGCGTTTACCCGCGTGATCGAAGACCCGCGTGGCGGCCTGACCGCCGAGCGTGGCGACACGACGCTGCACCTGGGCAACGCCCGCTTCTTCGCCGACCAACGCATCGCCATCGAAACTGCTTGGCACGACCGGGCCGAGCGATACGCCCAACGCGGAGCGTCTCTCGTCTGGGTCGCGGTGAACCAGAAAGTCGCGGCGCTCGTGGCGCTCGAAGACGCGATGCGGGACGACAGCGCCGCGGCCGTCGCCGAGTTGTCGCGGGGAGGCTGGTCGCCCGCCATCCTTTCGGGCGACCTCGACGCGGCGGTTCACGCGGTGGCCGACGAACTGCAACTGGACGCCGACCAAGTCCACCCCCAACTCGCCCCGGAAGACAAACCACAACTTGTTCAGCGTTACCGCAACGCCGGCCGGCCCGTGCTCATGGTGGGCGACGGGGTCAACGACGCCGCCGCGCTCGCCGCCGCCGACGTGGGCCTCGCGGTGCACGGCGGGGCCGAAGCCGCGATGGCGGTCGCCGACGCCTACACCGCCCGCCCCGGCCTCTCGCCGATCACGGAACTCGTCGCGCTCAGCCGCTACACCGTCCGCCTCATCCGGCAGAACCTCTGGGTGTCGCTGGGCTACAACGCCTCGGCCGTGGGGCTCGCGGCGGCGGGTTTACTCACGCCGTGGATCGCCGCGATCCTCATGCCGATCAGTTCGCTGACCGTGTTGAGCTTGGCCGTGTCTCGGTTGAGCCGCTGGAAAGGAGGCCGACCGTGTCGGTGATTTACCTCATGATCCCGCTCGCCATCGTGCTCGCCGGGGCCGCGTTGTGGGGCTTCGTCTGGTCGGTCAAGAAAGGCCAGCTCGACGACCTGGACACGCCGCCGAAGCGCATGTTGTTTGACGACGAAGATTGAATTTAGGGAGTTCATAAGCCGAACTGATTTAAGCCTAACCTTCGTCGGTCCTCTTTGCATGCGTTTATTGCGTAGCCGCGATAGCTCTGTAAGCTTGAGATATGCTTAATCGACGAGATTTTATGAAAGCTCTGGGAGGGGCAGCCGCCGCGATTATTGCCACCCCGGGCGAAGCCGCTTTAACGATTAATCAACGCTACGTGAACCGTGCCTTGGGCGTTACTTTCTGCCGGCCTCGCGATTGGCAGTGGGCAGAATTAACAACCATCGGTCAAGCAGCAGCCAACCAAATCTATGAATCCGATACCCAAGCTCTCGTCGAGATGATCCGAAAAATTCAGGGCCCCATGGTTACATGCAGCCGCGGACCCCTTACCGATGACCCCACGTCAATTGCGCCCAGTCTTTACATGATGGTGCCCGATATGGATGTTGTCTTTCCCGACAACCGACGTCTCAGAAATCTGTTAGGTTCAGAATTCACCATTGAGTACGATCTCGAAGAGCAAGCTTTAGCAGACCTAAAAAACTCATCTGCTTTGGTTCCGCAGTTTGAGGTTGTTGCTTCGCCGGCGTTGCGAGATACAAACGGTGTTTCGGCGGTTGAAACGACTTTCTCTTATCACATGAATACACCTATCGGATCGACTCTCGGTCCGATTCGCTCACGCAATATGTTCATGCAACAAGATATGAACTTGTACGTTTTTCGAGCCGTCGATGCTCCGAGCCTTGGCTTAGATGAGTCTGTGGCTCTGGAAGAATCCTTGAATACGATCCAGCTTCTTAAGCGTCAAGATAGCGCTACCGATTAGCGAGGTTAATTCACCCGCGCCAGGGCCCGGTGATCGCCAGCGTGATGCCGTCTTGTTGGATGTTGGTAAACAGCGTCGTGCCGTCGGGGCTGAAGCAGCTGCCGGCGAACTCGCTGTGGCTCAAGACATTTCGGGCCAGTTTATAAACCTCGCCCTTCGGCGTCACGCCGACCAGGTCGTTCTTGGTCTTCGCGTCCTCGCTGAGCACCAGGTCGCCCCAAGGCGAGATCGTCACGTTGTCGCAGTTCTCCACCAAGTCGTGGTTGTTCGGTTCGAGGAACAGCTCCAACCGGCCGGGGAAGCGGTCCTCGTCGGGCTGCCCTTCGATACGGCTCGGCACATAACGCCACAACTGACCCTTGCGGTTGATCCCGCCGGTGGTACAGGCGAAGAACACGCTCTGCCGGCCCCACCACATCCCCTCGCCGCGGGCAAACTTTGCGCCGCCATTGGCGAATACCTGATGCCGCAGGTCATCGCCCGGCGAGGTCACGTCTTCGACATCGATCCACGTCACGTCCATCGGCACGTGGGCCGGCGTCTGGGTCGGGCTGAACTCTTTGGCGTCGATCACCGCGTGGGTGCCCATCGCCCGGTACGCCTCGGCTTCTTCCTTGCTGATTTCTTTGAGCCAGTTCCGCGTGTCGAGGCTCGGCTGGTCGCGGACCATCAGGGCCTGCAGCTTGCCGCCCTCGTGTAGCTTGCCCGGCGTGTTCGGGATGAAGCGATAGATCGCGCCGTCCTGCCGGTCTTCGGTCTGGTAGACGATGCCCGTCGCCGGATCGACCGCGACGGCTTCGTGGTTCATCCGGCCCATATCGATCAGCGGCACAGGGTCCACCGCGCCGACCTCGACCTTGGCCGGCACCTCGAAGTTATAGCCGTGGTCTTTCTCAATGGCCCCCCCAGCGCGGGTGACGGTTTCCTCGCAACTGATCCACGAGTTCCAGGGCGTCGGCCCGCCGGCGCAGTTGCGCTCCGTGCCGAGCAGCGACATGTACCGCACCGACACGTCGCCGGTCTTGGTGTTGTAGACGTGGGTGGTGGTTCCGCCGAGGCCGGGCTGTCGGCCCTTGCCGAAGTCGTAGATCTTTTGCTTGTCGATCGTGCCGAGTTTCTCGAGCGACCAGCCGAACGGCCCCATGCGGTAACGCCGCGGGTCGACCTCGTGGTTCACGATCAAGATGGTTTCCTCGGGCTTGCCGCCGGGCACGGCGAACGCGGCCGAGCCGTCGGCTTTGCCCGGCACAAACAGCCCGTCGTCCATCTCCTGGCCGAGCCGGGCGATCACGCGGTACGAAAACCCCTCCGGCAGATCGATCACGCCCTGCGGGTCGGCAACCAACGGCCCAAACCCAAACCCCTCGCCCGCCGTCGAGGCCGACGCCTCGGCCGTGTGGGCGGAGGTCATACGACTCAACCCCATAAACCCCGCCGAGACGGCGGCGGCGGACTGCATAAAACGGCGACGCGAAAGTGCTGGTGTTTGCATCCGTTCAGTTTAGTTCCCCCGCCCCCGACCGGCTTCCTCGCCCGCATTATTTACTCCGCCTTAACGAAAAGCCGATCCCCAAATTTAGCCCCGGGTCAGTGACCCGGGGCCGCCGCGGCGGACGGCCGCCTTATCGTTCGCGAAACTCAATAAGTCAAAGCACGACGCGTCAGCGAGTAAGACGTACCCCAAGAAACTTCGTGTCACTCGCTGACGCTTCGTGCTCTGAGCGACACGTTCGTGCGCACAAGCCGACGCGGTTATCCGACAAAATTTCGGATTGCTCGCAAATTATTTTCACCTTGGAGAAGAACGCTTTTCGTTGTCCTGCCCCCGCCGAACGACACAGCTGTGCGCACCGCGTTTGCGTCGCGTCCCCTGATGTCGGACCGTGGTGGCATTCCAAGGGTGACGATCGCACAGGCAAGGCGTCAAGCACCCTCATATCCGCGGAACCGGGCTGACGCACGCGGCCGTGGTCGTGGCGAGCGACGGGAACCCCCACCTTGCCGGTAGGCCCGTCCTCGAACCCGCCGCCGTTGGCCGAGGGCTCGTGATTTTGAAGAAGGATGAACCACAGAGGCACAGAGGCACCGAGACAAGGCAAGCAAGACACCGAAGTTGATTTGTTGGTCTTCACTCTGTGTCTCTGTGCCTCTGTGGTTCAATCCGATCTTCGTCGCCCACCCCGCGCCGGCCACGGCACGGGTTGAGCGGGAATCACGGGTTCGCTCTTTGACAACTCAACGCTTGCGATGAACCGACCGCGTGGTATTATTTGATTGGTTTTTGTTAGCATATGACTCAAGGCCGATCCGATGCACGTTTCTCCGCCGCTGCGCTGGTTTTTTCTCGACATGAACAGCTTCTTCGCGTCCTGCGAGCAGTACGACGACCCGTCGCTGCGCGGTCGGCCGGTGGGTGTCTGCCCGATCCTGGCCGAGAGCGGGGCGATCGTCGCGGCGAGTTACGAAGCCAAGGCCCGCGGCGTCCGCATGATGCGTGTCGCCGAGGCCCGAAAGATTTGCCCGGAGATCGAACTCCGCCAGGCTCGGCCGGCCCGATACGTCGAGTTGCACCACGCCGTCGCCGCGTCGATCGAGAAACACCTGCCGATCACCAAGGCGTATTCGATCGACGAATGGGCGATCGAACTACTCGGCCAGGAACGCCAACGCGACCGGGCCGAGGCGTTGGCGAAGCGGATCAAGCAACAGGTCCACGACGACTTCGGCGGAGCGCTGCCGTGTTCGGTCGGCATCGCGCCGTCGCGGTTGCTGGCCAAGACCGCGTGCGAACTCTACAAGCCCGACGGGTTGACCGTGCTCACCATGGACCAGATGCCCGAGATTCTCCAACCGATGGAACTCACGGACATCCCGGGGGTCGGCAGCGGGATGTCCGCTCGGCTTCGACAGCAGGACGTCGCCACGCCCGCGGATCTGTGGGCGCTGGCCAAGGCCGACTGCCGACGCATCTGGGGTTCGGTGCAGGGCGAATATTTCTGGATGGGGTTCCACGGCCAACACGCCGAGGAAGTCAAGACCCGCCGGTCGAGCATGGGCCACGCCCACATGCTGCCGCCGCAGTACCGCAACGACGAAGGCGCCCACGGCATCATGACCCGGCTGCTGTGCAAGGCCGTCATGCGCTGCCGCCGGGACGGGTACTTCGCCCACCGCTTGCGGATCAGCGTGTCGTTCGTGTCGGGGCAACACTGGGCCGACGAAGTCGAACTGCCCGCGGTGCACGACACGCCGACGGTGCTGGAGCATTTCGAACGGCTCTGGCGACGCCGGCCGTGGCAGACGATCCCGGGCGGATCGGCGGGCGAGCTTCCGCGGAAAGTATCGGTCGATCTTGGTGGTTTGACGCCGGCCAACTCGACGCCCGGCCATTTGTTCGCTCAGACCGAAAAGTCGGACAAGTTGTCCCAAGTCATCGATCGAGTCAACCGCAAGTTCAAAGCCCACGCGCTGCACCCCGGCTCGATGACGCATGTGGTGGACTACACGATGGACGACAAGATCGCCTTCGGCCGCATCCCCGAGCAAGACATCGCGATGTAGTCCGCGCGTGCGACGATCTGGACAAAAATGCGACGGCCCGAGGTCCCATAATTTTTTGGTTGGGTGCTGATTCGGCGGTCGTGATGACCCGATATCACGGATGGAATGTTGTTTTTCTAAGGAAACGCTGATGTTGCACCAAGCCCTGAATCGCTCGGCCGCCGGGCCGATGGTCCCGCTGATCGTGATGCCCGACTCGGCGGATGATCCGCGCGCATGGTTCGATCGGGTCGCGGCGGCGGCGGAGGCGGCGTTGGCGTATCCCGTGATGTTGATCGGCCCGGACCTGTCGGACCCGCAGGCGATGGAAGGCTGGCCCGCCACGTTCGCCAAACTCGGGGCTGAACACGATCTGGCGGAACGCGGGTTGGTAATGGGCCACGGCGCCGGGGCGCGGCTGGCCCAGTATTTTGCGCTTGAACATCCGCAGAGCGTACTGGCCTGTGCGGCGTTGTCCGCGGACGCCTGGGCGTCGGTGGATGATGTGGAGGACGGGGCGTCGCTTGATTCGGTGCGGTGGCTGATCGGCTGCGGGACGCAGACGTCGGCGGGGGCGATGCGGCGGGCTGAGCTGTTTCAGATCGAGTTGGCCGAGGCGGGATGCGCGGTCGATTTCCTCGACTGGGACGGCGACGAAACCGTCCTGCCCGAGCACGCGATTCAGAACACGATGCACTTCTTCGCGGACCTGACGCGTGATGTGCACCAGGCGGCGTGACGCCGAGTGGTCGACGCGTGGTGGCGCACGTCGGCCGTAGTACTCATCCAGCTTGCCCAAGCTACCCAAGCCTCGCAGATCTCACGCCATTCCTCGCCAGACGGCTCAGCAAACCCCAATGTTGGGACGCACTCATCGATTTTAGATCGATCGTTTACGCGTTACGCTCTTGCAATTAGCAACGGCTGTGGTAGCTTTTTCGACGGATCTAAGGAGTCTGTCATGCCGTCGTCGTTCGCCCGCTTATTGGCCGTTGTGTTCGTTTCCTCTGCCGTCGTGGCCCCTTCGGGTCAAGCGACTTTGCTCGACGCCGAAGAGGTGGCGATCGGCAGCATCGTGGTCTTCGAGACCGACTTCGGCGACATCACGGTCGGCCTGTTCGACTCGACCACGCCCCAGACCGTCGCGAACTTCCTCAACTACGTCGAGGGCACGACCGTCAACGGCGGGCAATACAACCCCGGCTTTTTCCACCGCTACGTCCCGGGCTTCGTGATCCAGGGCGGTTATTCCAACCTGTTCCTGCAGTCCGACTTCCCGAGCCTGCCGGGCGACACGCTCTCGTTCCCGATGCCGGTAGACGCGCCCGTGGTCAACGAGCCTTTCGTGTCCAACACTCTCGGGACGATCGCGATGGCCAAGGTCGGCGGCAACCCGAATAGCGCCACCTCGCAGTTCTTTTTCAACCTCGATGACAACGAGAACTTGGATACCGAGAACGGCGGCTTCACGACCTTCGGCCGGGTGATCGACGGGCTGGACCTGCTGCTCAACGGCACCGCCGCGCTGTCCCCCGTCAATTTGTCGGGCCTCTTTCGCGACGGCGCCTACGTCTCCGTGCCCGTCGAAGACTTCGAAAACCCTTTGGACCTAGACAACTGGGTTTCGTACACCGTCAGCACCGTACTCCAAGGCGACTACAACGGCGACGGCTTCGTCAATGCCGCCGACTACACCGTCTGGGCCGACAACTTCGGTTCACTCACCGAACTCGACGCCGACGGCAACTACGACGGCGTGGTCAACGCGGCCGACTACACCATCTGGGCCGATAACTTCGGCCAAACCAGCGGTAACGCCGCCCCGTCGACCATCCCCGAACCTACCACCGCCGCGTTGATCGCCCTCACGGTGCCGATGCTCCTGAAGCGTCGCTCGGCGTGACCCTGAACGAAACCCGGGCACGGCGTTTATCACCGACATTCATTCCACCAGGCGCAAGAAACCGGCGTGCAGAGCCCGCACGCCGGCCGTGGAAGATAGGCACGATTTTGAATCGGCTTAGAAGCTGAGGACCGCAGAGATCGTCCAGCGGTAACCGAACAAGTCTTCGTTGTCGGTCAGCGGAAACTCGTAGGCCACGCGGAGGCCGACATTGTCCGCCGGCCGCAGTTCGAAGCCCGGGGCGAACGTGATCACGTCTTCGTCCTCACCGCCACCGAGGTTCGCGACATCGACACCGGAGAACGGCAGCGGCGCGTTGTCGCCGTCGTTGAGCGTAACGTAGCCGTTGATCTCGGCGACGCCAGAGAACCACGAACACAGCCAGTAGTCGGCGTGGAGGTGCCAGGTCAATCGGTCCGAGTCGCCCAGCGGGTCTTCGCTGCCCACCGGCAGCAGCACGTTGACCGTCCCGCCGAGGTGAAGTTCTTCGAAACCCTTGTTGAACGAAGCCCACAGGCGCACCTCGTCGTCTTCTTGCAGCGCTTCGTCGTCACCGATGCCGAGTTCGTAACCGACGCCGACGGCGGCATGGGTGTCGGTGGTGAAGTCTTGGAGGAAGGCCCACTTGAGGCCGGCGGCGACATCGTTCCAGCCGTCATCGTCGACCAGGCCCGTATCAAATTCGGTGTAGCCGTCTTTGTAAGCCACGAACTGGAGCGAGTCGGTCAGGGCCGCGCGGAGTTGGAGGGCGTAGACCTTGGCGCTGCCGCCGTCGATGGCCGAGGACTTGGGGAAGTCGTGGTAAAGAAACCAGGCGCGGACGTCGGTCGTGACGAACGAGTCTTCGTGGTAGTACGGCGCGGTGATCGGGTGGACCGCCTGGCGCGAGGCGGGCACCGCCGCGGCATCGGGGTTGGCTTCACCAAACAACACAAGGTTGGCGTGCTGACCGTAAGCGAGCGGGCTGAGAGAAAAGACACATAAAACGCTAAAGAATCGAAGGGTTGACTGAAACATCGGACGGGTCTCCTGAAACGTGAACTGAGTCAATGGGGCACAATATCTATTTATAGATATTTATATCTTTTATTGGTTGATAACGCAAGTTTCACGGCTTGATGCAAGGTCGCATGGGTATTGGGTATTCCGACAGATAAGCACAACGATTAAGCCGCGTGCTTCTCCCGAACGTTTAGCCCGGCCGGGTCATGCTGTCGTAGTCCATGAGTTCCGCGAGGCGTTCGGCGGGCATGAGGTTGAGTTCGCCGACGAGTTCTTTGATCGTCTTGCCTTCTTTGTGGGCCTGCTTGGCGAGAGCGGCGCACTTGTCGTAGCCGACCTCGGGGGCGAGCGCGGTGATGGTCATCAGCGACGCTTCGAGCAGTTCGGTGCAGCGTTCTTCGTTGACTTCCAGGCCATCAAGCAGCTTGTCGACGAAGACGTTGGAGACGTTGGCCAGGAGATCGACGGACTCGAGGAAGGCGTCGATCATCACGGGCATCGCGACGTTGAGTTCGAAGATCGACCCGACGCCGCCCATGCCGGCCATGGTCACGGTGGCGTCGTTGCCGATGACGCGGCAGGCGACCTGCATGACGGATTCGCAGATCACGGGGTTGACCTTGCCGGGCATGATCGACGAGCCGGGCTGGATCGCGGGGAGGTTCAGTTCGCCGATGCCGCAGCGTGGGCCCGAGCCGAGGTGGCGGATGTCGTTGGCGATTTTGGAGAGGGACGTGGCAATGGTTTTGAGGTTGCCCGAGGCATGTACGAACGAATCTTTTGCCGCCTGCGCTTCGCAGTGGTCGCTGGCTTCTTCAAAATCACATGTTCCCTTAAAACCAAGCCGGAGGCTGAGCGTGTCACAAACACGTTGGGCAAACTCAGGGTGGGCGTTGATACCGGTCCCAACCGCCGTTCCGCCGATCGGCATGTTCGCGACCATATCCCCCAACGCACTATTGGCCCGATAGCCCGAGTGCTCAATCGCTGAAGCGTAGCCCGCAAACACTTGGCCCAAGCGAATCGGAGTCGCGTCCATAAGGTGAGTGCGTCCCGTCTTGAGGATCGCGTCGTACTGCTTCGCCTTGTCGTCGAGAGCTTGGTGAAGATTTTTCAGTGCAGGGGATAGCTGGGATTTGATTGTGGACGCACCCGCGATACACATCGCCGTCGGAAACGTGTCATTGCTCGACTGCCCCATGTTGACGTGGTCGTTGGGGTGGACGCCGCCGTCGGCTTTGGTGGTCGCGCCGAGGCCGAGCTTATCGTTGGCGACGGCGGCGATGACCTCGTTGGCGTTCATGTTGGTGCTGGTGCCGCTGCCGGTTTGGTAGACGTCGACGGGGAAGTGGGCGTCGTGTTTGCCCTCGGCGACTTCATCGGCGGCGGCGATAATCGCATCAGCCAATTCCGGGGGGAGCTTGCCGAGGTCTTTGTTGGCTTGGGCGCAGGCGGCCTTGAGGTGGCCGAAGGCGTGGATGACGGCCGGGGGCAGCGGGCGGTTGGCGATGGGGAAGTTGGCCACGGCGCGGGCGGTCGAGGCGCCGTAGAGCGCCTCGGCGGGGACCTGCATCTCGCCCATCGAGTCTTTTTCGGTGCGGGTGGTTCCGGGGGTCATGGGGTTCGGTTCCGGTGGAGGTCGGGTCGTCAGAACAGACCCGGAGCGTACACCACGCGGGGGCGTGGTGCTACCGGGACCGGTTGGGTGCGGATTGTGGGGTTCCGGATGGAGTCGGTGACCGCCGGGCGGCGACGCCGCACCGGCCTACGTCACGCGAACCGGCGACGCATCGCGTCGCGGCCAATAGATCATCCGAGATCAGGCCGCGCGGCGATCAGGGATGTCGGGTGTTTCGGAGTCCGCCGACCCGTCGTGCAGTTTCGACGCGGCGGCGGACATTTGATCGAGCAGCGTCGTGGCGCGGTCGCGGAGTTCGGTGAGGATTTGGTCGGCCTGGCTTTCGAACAGGTCGGCGAGGCCGGTCATGGACTCGTCGAGGCGTTGGGCCTGCACCTGCATCTCGCCGTCGGCCGAGTCGGCGAGGCGGTCGAGGTAGTCGCGGTGTTGGGTCTGGTGTTCGTCGA
>JBCCST010000074.1:0-17287 GCA_039199695.1 Planctomycetota bacterium
AGTACTACCAGCCCCACAAAAAATCGATCGTCAACCAGCGCGAGGTCGGCAACGACGTGCCCAGCTTCTCCGAGGCCCTGCGTCGGGCTCTGCGTCAGGACCCCGACGTTATCCTCGTCGGCGAGATGCGGGACCTCGAAACGATCGAGGCGGCCATCACCGCCGCTGAGACCGGCCACCTTGTGTTCGGCACCCTCCACACCAACTCCGCGGCGGGCACGATCAACCGCCTGATCGATGCTTTCCCCACGAACCAACAGCAACAGGTCCGGGCCCAGCTGTCGGTCGCCCTGATCGCGGTGCTGTCGCAGCAGCTCATGAAGCGGGCCGACGTCAAGGGCATGTGCGCGGCTTACGAGTTCATGGTCGTCACCCCCGCTATCGCCAACCTCATCCGCGAGGCGCAGTCGTTCAAGATCCCCTCGGCGATTCAGACCGGCAAGAAGTTCGGCATGAAACTCCTCGACGACTTCCTCTGGGAACTCTACGCCGAGGGCAAAATCGCGGCGGGCGACATGATCGACCGCGGCTCGAATTCGGATCAACTCATCGAAAAAGTTCACCGCGCGGGTGGAACCATCGGCCGGCCCGAACTCGATGAGGGTGCTGCATAAACCGCAGTTGAGCCTCAATATTGAGACGAATCACCACCACCACATGGACAATATTCCATGTGTCCACCCACCGCTTTCGGCCTAAATCTCTTGTGCGGTGGCCTCACCGCGGTACGATAAAGATTGAGTAAGACGTGAAAATTTTGCGATACACGCATAGATTTAAGCAGATAAACGATCATTCCTAGCACGCTTCATCAGCCCTCCAGCTCTCTCCACGCCACATTGCTTTTATTTTTGCGAAATATTTTCCTCAAAATAAAACCTTAAGATGGACAGTTGGATTTATTAGCAGCTTGATTTCAGTTTTGCAGTTCATCACTCGACCCACACGGCAGCAACCTCGATCTCGGAATCTCATCCATGGCTAAAAATACCGGAGCTAACCCTGAACTCACCGGCCGTCGCCTCGGGCGGGTGCTCACCAAAATGGGCAAGATCACCCGCGACCAGGCGCAGGAAGGGCTTGAGCTCCAGAAGAAGAAGCGGGCTCCAATCGGGCAGCTTCTGGTCGAGTTGGGTTACTGCACGCACGACGACGTCAACATGGCGCTCGCGGCCCAGGCGGGGATGCGGACGATCGACCTCGAGGAATACGACCTCAAGGACGAGGTGGTCCGGATGGTGCCGTCGGAGATGGCCAACGCCTACCACATCCTGCCGATCGCCCACGACGCGGGGAGTAACACGCTGACGGTGGCCCTCAAGTCGGCCGACAACTTCCGGGCCCTCGACGACCTCCGCTTGCTGATGGGTTTCAAGGTCGACGCGGTCGTCGCCCCGGCCGGTCAGATCGATCAGATGATCGATCGGTTCTACGGGGAAGACGACGAGTCCCTGGCTTCGCTCGTGGCCGACCTGGCCGACGACGAATCGATGGAGGACTTCGAAGACCGCGGCGAGTCGATCGACCTGGAAGACCTGATCGCCCAGGCCGATGACAACCGGGTCAAACGGCTGCTTAACCTTGTCCTGCTGCAAGCCATCAAGGACAAGGCTTCGGACATCCACTTCGAGCCGTTCGAAGACGAGTTCAAGATGCGGTACCGCATCGACGGCGTCCTCTACGAAATGATCCCCCCGCCGAAGCACTTGGCTTTGCCGATCGTTTCGCGGGTCAAGGTTATGGCGAACCTCAACATCGCCGAACGACGGCTGCCCCAAGACGGCCGGATCGAGCTGGTGGTGAACGGCCAGCCGGTCGACCTGCGGATCGCGGTCCTGCCGACGATGTTCGGCGAGTCGGTCGTCATGCGGGTCCTCGACCGCGGCAACGTGAACCTCGACCTCGAGCAGATCGGGATGCGGCCCGACGACCTGGACACCTTCCGCCAGCTCATCCGTAAGCCCAACGGCATCGTGATCGTCACCGGCCCCACCGGCTCGGGCAAGACGACCACGCTCTACTCCGCCCTCGCCGAGCTCAACGAGCCCACCGAGAAAATCCTCACCGCCGAGGACCCGGTCGAGTACGACATCGACGGGCTCTGCCAGGTCCAGGTCAACACCGAGGTCGGCCTGACTTTCGCCGCCGCCCTGCGGAGCTTCCTGCGTCAGGACCCCGACGTCATCCTCGTTGGCGAAACCCGTGACCTCGAAACCGCCCGCATCGGTGTGCAGGCCTCGCTCACCGGCCACTTGGTCTTCACCACGCTGCACACCAACGACGCCCCGTCGTCGGTCGCCCGTCTTTTGGACCTGGGCCTCGAGTCGTTCCTGATCACGGCCACGATCGAAGGCATCCTCGCCCAACGCCTGGTCCGCAAGATCTGCCCGCGTTGCAAGGAAGCCTACACGCCCACCGAAGACGAGCTGTTCATGCTCAGCCTCACGCCCGAAGACCTCGAAGGGCGGCAGCTGTATCGCGGCGTGGGCTGTGACTACTGCAATCAGTCGGGCTTCAAGGGCCGTATGGGTTTGTTTGAGATCATGATGTTCGACGACGAGATCCGCGAACTGGTCATGAAGCAAGCGTCCACTCAGATTCTCCGGGCCGAGGCCCGCAAACGCGGGATGCGCACGCTCCGCCAAGGCGGGCTGATGGCGTTGTACGACGGGCTGACCACGATCGACGAGGTCGTGAAAGAAACGATGATTGAAGACTAAAGGTTTTGTTTTTTGATTGAGGATTTTTGATGGGTAACGAACGTGACTTCCCCCTGATTTGAATCGCCACGACGCCGCGATGATGTCAATCACCTTCTTGTCCACCAAAAATTACGAAACGGAGTTTCGCCATGCCAACCTTCCAGTTTGAAGCACTCAACGACTCGGGCAAGCCGCAGAAAGGCACGATCAACGCTGCCAACAGCGACGAAGCCCTGGCCCGGATCAAGAGCCAAGGGTTCTTCCCGACCTCGATCCGCGAGCAGAAAGTCAAGAAAGGCGGCGGCTCGTCCAGCGGTGCTGCGGCCGGCGGCGGTACTAAGAAAAAAGGCGGCAGCATCACCATCAACATCGGCGGGGTCAGCCAAAAGCACCTCACGCTGTTCACCCGCCAGCTCTCGACGCTCCAGGACGCGGGCCTGCCCATCCTCCGTTCGCTGTCGATCCTCGAACAGCAGCAGAAGCCCGGCCTGATGAAGGACACGCTCGACCTGGTTCACGAAGACGTCTCTTCGGGGGCCTCTCTGTCCGACGCCTTCGCCAAACACCCCAAAGCCTTCAACGTGCTGTACACCAAGATGATCGCGGCTGGCGAGGTCGGCGGTGTGCTCGACCTCATCCTGCAACGCCTCGCCGAGTTCCTCGAAAAAGCTGCTCGCCTCAAGCGCCGCATCATCTCCGCGATGATCTACCCCGCCGCGGTCATCAGCGTCGCCGCCATCATCGTGTTGGGCATCATGATCCTGATCGTGCCCAAGTTCATCGAGATCTTCGACGACTTCGACACCGACATGCCCGCCCTCACCGTCTGGCTGATCGAGATGTCCAAGTGGCTCGGCGGCAGCATGCTCGGCTTTCTCGGGGCCAAAGACGGCACCTACAACGAGGATCAGATGATCCCCGGCATCGTCTTCGTGCTCCTCTCGCCGTTCTTCATCTTCTTCGCGGTGAAGATGCTGCGTAAGACCTCCGGCGGCAAGGCCGCGTTCGACCGCCTCACCCTCATCACCCCGATCCTCGGCGGCCTGGTCCGCAAGGCCACCATCGCCAAATTCACCCGAACCCTCGGCACCCTGGTCAACGCCGGCGTCCCCATCCTCGACGCCGTCACCATCACCGCCGAAACCACCGCCAACAACGTCTACTCCAACGCCCTTATGGATGTGCACGACAGCGTCCGCCAGGGCGACAGCTTCGCCGAGCCGCTGCGTAAAGCCAAAGTCTGCGACCCGCTGGTGGTCAACATGATCGACGTCGGCGAAGAGACCGGTGACCTGGACAAGATGCTCCTGAAGATCGCCGACAACTACGACGAAGAAGTCGACGTCGCCGTTGCGGGCCTCGTGTCGCTGCTCGAGCCGGTCATGGTCGTCGTCCTGGGCGGCATCGTCGGCGCGATCGTCATCGCCCTGTTCCTCCCGCTGGTCAAGCTGATGCAGTCGGTGATGTAAGAGACCGCTTCGTGTTCAAGCCGTGCTTGATCGCTCTTTAACCGGGCTTGT
The DNA here is from genome assembly GCA_039199695.1 of Planctomycetota bacterium. Lineage (GTDB taxonomy): Bacteria > Planctomycetota > Phycisphaerae > Phycisphaerales > Phycisphaeraceae > Algisphaera. The sequence goes on from JBCCST010000074.1 coordinate 4,223, forward strand.
TTTGTTTATTCCAGACCTTGTCTTTACGGTCAAATCTACGGACCTTGCCGCCATGATTAGAACGAATATTCAATCCCCTCGCCGAGCCTCCGGGTTCTCGTTGATCGAGATCTTGGTTGTGGTTTCGCTCATCGCCATCCTCGTGGGGATCTCGTTCCCGGTCGCCATCAAGATGCTTGCGCAGAGCGAAAGCGCGCAAACACGGAGTATGCTTTTGGACTTGGCCGCCGCGGCCGATGACTACAACGTCACCACCGGCAACGTGGTGGATCACACGGCCAATACCGACGCGTTTGGTAACAACATCACGCTTAACGTCGGCCAGCCGTCACCAAACACCGGCGGGAACACCGACGCGACGTTGGGTTACTTCGTGTTGACTGCCGGTCAGTCTTCCACCTCGGCCGATCTGATCGCCATCGCCGCCAAGAACGACTTAAAGTTTGACGGCACCCCGATGCCCAATATTCCGGACCGTATTGGTTTGGGTGCGACAGACCTGAACATTGGCACTATCGGTCAGGTTGAACTCCTCGATGTCTGGGACAATCCCATCCGCTACGCGGGCGGGGTCGTTCACGATACCGGCACCGGATCATTCACCGATGACGACTATCTCCCCGCCCACCCGACCGCGTTCTTCGCCTCCGCGGGCCCCGACGGCGAATGGGGACGGGTCGTTTTTGGAACCAACGAACCCGACGCCAGCGTCGATAACGACGGTGACGGCGTGGCCGACGCCGCGGACAACATCTACAGCTTCCAGGTCGATCAATAGTGACGTCCGTCTTGAGAGAAATTTAGGTCGTGGGCTTCATGCCTGGGCAAGACCACCGTGTCTCAGATCAACTTGTTATGAATCCGATCAACCCAACAACCCGACGACACTTTTCTGCGGTCTTCACGACACGGCGGGCGTTCAGCATCATCGAACTCCTCGTGGTGATCTCTATCATCGCCCTACTTACCGCGATCAGCTTCCCCTTTCTGAAAAACTCGCTGCAGAGCACCGCCGTGAACGCCGCGGCCGGCCAAGTCAGTAATGCGCTGTCTGCCGCCCGGGTGTACGCCACACGAGACACGCCGTTCATCTCCGCCAAGCGTGTGGGATCGACCCTGCGTACCGCCCAGGACAACGGCGATGGTTATTCGGGAACCATTGTTCTCTTCGCCCCGGACAATTCCTTGCGGATTATGGAGAACGACCAAAACGCCTACGACCCCAGCAACCTGGGCACGTCGGACGGCTGGCTTGAGCTTCAGGTTCCCGCCCTCAACGGCTACACGCCCCTCGCGGAGTTTGAAGACATCCGCTACCCCGGCCGGGTGCAGATGCTCGGCATCGTTCGTACCGGTGTCGGGCCCTATGACGTTCAGCTCTTGCCACCACCCTTCGCTATCCGTTTCAATGCGGACGGAACGATTGGGCAAGGCGTCGAAGACAGCGGATGGGGCAGCGGCGGCGACCCGGACTGGGATCGTGTGGTCTTTGTCAGCCCGACCGGCAACGTCCGTACGGTCGGCAGCGGGCCTAACGCGATTGTCACCACCGATTACGACGTGAGGGAAGAACGCTCGGACCTTGGCAACAACATCGACCTCGGTGATTTCGGCCGCGAGGGCGAACTGCTCATGCCCGACGGCCGGGTCCAGTTGCCTTTCGGCAGCATCGAAACCGTCTCGGGCGTTTTGGTGATCGAGCCCGAGCGGGTCCCGGGCGAGTTTGAAAACCCCGCCACCAACGCGGATCAGAACCTCAATTTCGAGCGGGATCGTGTCTCGGCGTATTCCCAAGCCGAGTCGGCCGCGCTGATGAACTGGGCCGCCGACAACCCGACGTACGCCCGCATCCTGTTGTTTAACCCCTACACCGGTCAGGACCTCACCCGATGAATCCCGCACCGCCCCCCCACGCCCCGATTTCTCGAGCGATCGCCGCCGGCCGTCCCGGGTTCACGCTCAGCGAGGTCCTCGTAGCCATCGGCATCCTCGCGCTCGGCACGGTCGCCGTCGCCGCGCTGTTTCCGACCGCCGCGTTCATGCAGAAAGAAGCAGTCAACGAAACGCTGCGCCAGAACCACATCCGCTCGGCCGACGCGGTGCTTGAGGGGATCGGTCTACGCAACGTGACCCTGCTGGAGATGGTTGAGTACATCGAAACCAGGCCCGCGGGCTACCCCGCCTACGACGTCCGCTCGGGGATCGACGAGCCCGCCTACGACGTCTTCGCGTTGGCGGAGATGGATATCGATATCGATAGCTCTTACGACATCTTGCCTCAAGTTCCTGCCATGAACGCCGGGTCTACTCCGGATATGCGGATGGGGCCAGGTTCATTTGCTGTGGCAGATTTCGAGGACTCGTACGTTTACGACGACACCCGTTATCCGTTAGGCAACATCCCGCTGTCGATGCGGAGTTTGCCGACCCGTACCCCGCCCGTCGATAACGGTGGCACGCCGTCTTATGTCGATCGTGAAGTTTTCTGGGTGCCTTTGGTTCGCCCCGGCCTCGAAGCCAGCGAGTTGTTCCCCGACTGGAACGTGTATGTCTTCATTCTCCAACCCGACAGCCAGCTGCGAACGAGCAACGCTTACGCAATGCGGACCGACGGCACGATAGGCGTGACTTTTCCGGGCAACTACGGGTTTATGAACGACGCGGATATTGTTTGTGCCAACCCCGATCTGGCAGCCTACGTGCCCAAGGTCTTCCGCGTCCCCGCGGCGGCCAACGGGTGGAACGATAATCGTCCCCTCGAATTTACCCCTGACGTAAACCTCTTCGGCTTCGTCAAGCCCGGCGAAAAAGTACTGGGCGACAACGGCATCATCTATCGCGTCTCGCAGATCGACGGCGGCAGCGGCACGATGATTCTTTCCGAAGAAACCGAATATACCCCCATCAACCGCCGCGACCTCGGCGCGTTGTGGGTGGCTCCGGCCCCCGGCGGGTTCAATCAGGACTCCCCCCTGGCCGACATCCGGCTGTTGTCGAACACGGTGGTCCGCACCAACGACTATTGAGTTTGACCGCCGCGCCCTGTCCGGCCGGTGTCTGTGCGACCGCGATTCCCCCTACCGAACCGCTTCATCATGAAACGATTTCAACCTCATCCCGCCGCCTTCACGATCATTGAATTGATCGTCGCCATCAGCGTGTTGTCGCTGATGCTCTTCCTGGCGACCCGTATCTTCTACGACGCCCAATCCGGCGTGCAGCGCGGCATACAGACCAGCCAGATCATCGCCACCGCCCGCTCGACCAGCCAGCCGTTGACCGATGACGTGCGCAACATGAACGTCTTCGAATCCCGATTCGGCGGCAACAACCCGGGGTTCCTCGTGATCGCCCAACGGTCGTTCGGCGGCGTGCTCTACCCCGCGCCGGACGACATCACCGACGACACCAGCTTTTGGGGTGTAGACCGCGACGGCGACGGCAATTTTAACGAAAACACCGGCGCGAATAACTTCGATGACTTGATGCGTTCCGATCAGATCGGCTTCTTCCGCAACGCCAACAAGCTCGAGTCGCTGACGCCCGGCGAAAACAGCCGGTATGACTCTGATGCTTCGGCCCGCCACGCGTTTATCTGGTACGGCCACGTCTGGCCGGCGGATGTCAACCCCGCCGGCGGCGTCAACAACGATCGACCCGGTGACGCGAACTACAATCTTTCCAGCCAGATGGCTCTCGGCCGGCAGGCCACGCTGCTGATCGAAAACGACGCCGCAACGGTTTTCCCGGGCGGGCTTAGGGGGGACGGCTCGGGTGCTGGCGTCCAAGGCCGAGTGGGAGATGCGGGCTCATCGTTGGGCGACCTCAGCGGCAACCGCTACCTCGGATACAACGACACGCTGGGCCTCAATAGCTTCGAGCGCTTCGGCGAGACGTATTCGGTTTACGACGATACGGGCGTCGATCCGCCCACCGGTGCGCCGCGTGCCCTCTTCCGCACACCGACGTACGACGTGTCTGCTCCCGCCAACCCCAGTTGGTTCGGCAGCGCGGTGGGAGCGGGCGGCTTACCAAACCTCACCTACGCAGAGCGGGCGCTGGAGTGGATGTATCTCACCCCCGGAGAACGGCTGCGGGCCGCCACATTCGTAGAAAACGATTTCTCGTTCGGTATCTTCCGCGCCGATACGATTGCCCAACTCCACAGCTCCTTCGCCCCCCACGTTGCCGATTTTGCGATCGAATTTGCCGCGGACTGGGTCGACGACTGGGACGAGGCCAACGGAATGCCGGGACAAGACGGCCAACCGGATTACGAACCCGACCGCGATGCCGCAGGCAATATCATTTGGTATACCTTGGTACGCCCTAACCCGGATATTTTGCCGCTGCCCGACGGCAACGGTATTGGGGACAATAGGCCCCGCGAGCCGGTGACCTACGACGCGAGCGTGGTTACGCTTGCGGCTTTTGACGGAACCGTAGGCAGCACGCTGACCGGCAACCCGTTTATCCGCTTCAACAGTTTTGTATTCGCCCACACCGGCGACAACTTGGCGACGGATGAGATTACCGACCCCCCGGCCGGCCTGATCGAAGGAAGCGGCAAGTATTGGCCGTACCTCATCCGTTTCCGCTACCGCCTGATGGACGGCAAGGGCGAGTTCCGCACGCTCGAAACCGACCCGATCACCGGAGAAGAATTCACCGTCGTCGGCCGGTGGTTTGAGCAGGTGGTGCCGGTGCCCCGGCCCCAGGGCTTGTACTGATCACGAACCGTAAGACCTCGTTTTTGATTCCGCATTTGACCCCGCGATGACGGGATGAACCGTAAGACGCCCCGACCCGAAAGGATGCCACGATGATGCGCTCCTCCCACCAACCGCCCTTTACGCTCGAAATTCAACACCCCGCCGACGCCGCTGCCACCGGTCGGAAAGTGGCCGGGAACTGGCCGGGAAGTGGTAGGTTTAAAGGCCGCAGGACGGACCGCCGGGCCGGCGGTTCGGCGTTGATCCTATCGATCGCGACGATCGTGATGTTGGTCATGTTGGGGGCGGCGTATCTGCAGGTGGCCCGTACGGACCGCCGAACCGCGGCGGACGTCGATACCCGGTCGAACCAGGAAGACGGTTCGATCTTGCGGTTCATCGGTGGTGTCTTGGCCGGGGATTTGCCCGAAGGCTACGAAGGTATCGGCCCCGAGCCGTACGACGTGCCCTGGTCGAATAATGCCGAACCCTGGACGGTCCCCGACTTGTATTCGCCAACGGTCGTCCCCGGCCCGGTCCCCAATTTGACGAACGGCGACCAACCCGCCCGCGAGCCCCGGGCCAACGCCGCCCTCGCGGACGCAGCAGGCAGAACTCAAGCACAAGGCGGAGAGCTCGACGACCCTTGGCTGGCTTCGATCGAGCCGTTTTTCACCGGTATCGCAGGTGCGGTGCCCTATTGGGCGCACATCACGAATCTGTCGGGCGTGTTCCTGGACCTGGCCGACATCGCGCCGGGTAACGATACCGTGCCGTCCAGCGCCCGTCCGATGCCCGCGCAGTACCTCGCGACCGCTGAAGGCACGTCGGGCTGGACGCCGAATGCGAACCAGGAGCGTTCGGACGTGGCCTACACCGTCCCGGCGGTTCCGATGGGACTGCTGAGCCCGGCCGAGTTGGGTATTTTCGCCGACGCCGACCGCGACAACATCGCCGACAGCCGCTGGACCTGGGCCCCGCTACCTTATGAAGGCGGGCAGGCCGCCATCATGGCGGTGCGGATCATCGACAACTCGGCCTTGGTAAACGTGAACGCTTGGTCGTACCGTCAACCTAGTCAAGCGACTCAGCCAGCCCGCTGGCTCTGGCCCGGCGAATTAGACCTGGACTCCGCCCTCGAAGGCATCAAGTTCCGCTCGGGGGCAGGAAGCGTGTTGTCGGAGGATATCCTCGGTGATGCCGCTCCCGCGGGACGTAACATGGCGGGCGACACCTTCGCCGATCGTCTAGACAACTGGCTCGAGCTGGTCAATACTCGCCGTAACGGTTGGGACAACATCGGGTCCAAAATTGAACAAGACGGCACGGTGGACGGCGTCGAGTCCCTCAACGATCCCACTAACACCTATGCCACCTACCCCCGCCGACAAGAAGAAATCGAGTTCCACCACCGCAACGGCCTGAACGACGAAGACATCACCACGTCTTTCGAAAACGTTGACAACGCGCTGTTTCGATCCGGCGCGACGGAAACGGTTTACAGCGATTCGCTATACGGCGGGCCCGCGGGTACCGAAGGCGACATCGAGCCTTACTTCGTCAATGAACCCCGCAAAGCCTTCACGTTTGTGTCCGGGTCGGCGGCGCTTGGCCAGGAAAACCTCAACCGCTTACTTAAGGATGAATTGCGCGAAGTTTTGGACCTGGGACCCCTGACCTCAAACCTTTATACCTACGGCGGTTGGACCACCGCAGACGCATACGCCGACCAACTCGCCTGTATCCTGATCGACTTCCGTGACCGCGACTCGGAACTTACCGAAATCAACCAGATGTACGGCATGGAATACCTGCCGTTTGTCAGCGAGGTTTATCTGCAAGGCCGCTACGAAAAAACGACCGTTAACGGTGGTAGCGCCACGCCGACATTAAGCGGGAACGACGAGGTGATCTGGGAATTGGCGAACGTCGAGACCACGGCGGGCGTGACGACCACCAACTCGTTTGCGGTGGCCATCGAAATCGTCAACCCTTGGCCTTGGACCATTGAGATGCCGGATGTCGAAGTACTGGTGGTCGATGATGCGGGGGTCTCGCGGTCGTGGGGCACGCTCGACGCGCTCACCGGCGGCAAAGCCACGCTCGCCGGCGACGAGGTCATCATCCTGACCCGCGACGACAGCGTGGCCGGCGGCGGTGACAACACGGAAATCACGGCCATCGAAGGGTCCGCGGCGACGGCACCGGTCAACACGGTAACGACCTTCACCATGACCACGGCCCAGGCCGATCGTTGGCCGGTCGGCAACAACGCCGCGGGCATCGTGCTCGCCGCCCTCACCGACGAAGGCAACCGCGTCGGCTACCAAGAGTTCGCAGTCGGCGAACTGCCCCAGACCGCCTTGGAGCTTTATGCCGATACTCAAGGCGGGGCCATAGGCGATACCGGCTACTACCAGATCACGGCCTTGGGCACCGGTGATGGCCTCTCGGCGCTCACGGTTCGGGATATCGATGTTGATTTACAATTCTATGCTTCGACGGCTCCATCACTATTGACTCAATCCGCCAATATCCCGGATGGTATCCAACCCACCGCGCCCCTCCCCGTGGCGGGAACGAGTCAATTCGGTACGGCCCTGAAGGGCGCATCAAGCCCAGATGCCGCACTCCCTGCGGCCAACCGAGATCTCGACGACCGCATTGCCGATTACTTCACGGGCGCGAACGCTCCGGCGGCTGGCGACGAACCTTGGATCATCGGCAACGCGGGCCGTTTCTACCGCGCCGGCGACATCCTCCGGGCGGTCATGTTGGGGCCCCGAAACAACGGAACCGTGACGCTGCCGGTCGCCGAGGTCTGGGAGCTTTTCCGTGCTAACCGTGTAGCCGCTGGCGACACTTCTGAATATTTCGTTGCCGACGCGATGCTCGATGTCAACGACGGCACGCCTGTCGGGACCGCCGCCGAAGATCTCAATATCCCCCACGCCGCCTACTACATGGCGTTGCTCAACACGATCGACGTCAACGATGGCGACGGCGGCCTCATCCCCGGCCGCCCCAACATCAACACCATGCCCGAACGCGTGCTCGCCGAGATTCTGCCCACGCTGAATACCACCGCGGGTTACGACGTCGCCCTCGCCAACGCGATCGTGTCGGCGCGTGAAACCCCCGACGACCCAGGCTCAGGAGTCGGGCGCTCCGCCAACCTCAAGGGCATCGCCTACCCCGCTCAGCTTGGTTTCCTGCCCGCGGTTTACGACGGAACCGCAGCCCCCGCGAACGAGGTCACCGACTTCAACGAATACGAACCGGAGATCACCCACGCCACCAACCCCACGCCCGGTGGCGCAGCCGTTGTTGATGCCTACGGCAATGATATTGAAGAGCAAACCATGTTGCTCAACTATCTCAACCAAGTGGTCTCCACGCGGTCCGACGTGTTCACCGCTTACGTCCGCGTCCGGCTCTACCCGGCCAACGACTTCAGCGCCAACGGCGACACCGACGGCGACGGCATCTTCGATCCCACGGACGAATACTTCCTGGTCGCAACGTTCGACCGCTCGTCGGTCACGGGTCAAGGCCTGCCACGCATCCTCGCGGTCAAACGCTACGAGGCCGATCCCTAAAACACCCAACACCCCGCCGCACCGGGTCAAGCTTCGGCCTTGTCTTGTCGGCAGCGATTCGCTGAACCCGTTATGCCTGAATCCATCTTCACCAAGATCGTCGCGGGTGACATCCCCGGCCACCGGCTCTACGAAGACGAGCACGTGCTGGCGTTTCTCGACATCGGCCCGGTGTCGCGGGGGCACTGCCTGCTCATCCCCAAGACCTGTTACGTCGAATTGGACGAGGTGCCTGCGGACGTGGCCGCGGCTTTGGGACAGGCCCTGCCCCGTCTGGTCGCCGCGGTAAAATCGGCCACGGGCTGCGACGGCGTGAACGTGCTGCAAAACAACGGCAGCGCCGCGGGACAAGTGGTCATGCACGTCCACTTCCACCTCGTCCCTCGCTACACCGATACAGACACCGGCCTGCGTTTCGACTGGCCCGCGGGCGAACTCTCGGACCAAGACGCGACGGAACTGCAGCAGATGATCACCGCAGCGTTGGCGGGTTAATCAACGGTTAAGCGTTCCGGACCTGCCAAGTCATCGGTTAGACTTAAACAGCCTGTGTTTACCTCAAGGACACGACTATGCATCGCACTTCTACCCCCCGCCGCCGCGGCTTCAGCCTGATCGAACTGCTCGTGGTCATCGGGATCATCGCCCTGCTGATAGGTATTCTGCTGCCGGTGGTGGCACGAGTCCGCGACTCAGCTAAAGCAGCAGTGTGTATGAGCAATATGCGACAACTTGCACTAGCGACAACCGGCTACCTAAATGACAATCAGTACACGTTTCCGCAGCCGCATCAAGAGACAGGTGGTGGCTACAGCGACGAAGACGCGGGCCGATCACTATGGTTTAATGCAATCGATTATTACCTTCAACAGACCGCGAAGGACTATGATCGTAACGATACTGGTGAACGGAATTATGAACAGTTCAAACAGGACCCGGTCTGGCTAGACCTGCCTGAAGATGAGCCTGGAACGACCCCCGACAGGCGAAACATGCAGACCATTAAGATGAATGCGTTCTTCGGCAACTCAAATATCAGTACCCCCCCTTCCCCGAACAATGATCCTGTTGCGTGGTTCAAATCAACGCGTGTACCACAACCGGGAAATACTGTGATATTTGTAGACGGCCGAGCTCACGATACCCCATCGACAACCTCAGGTAGTATTGACGGTACTGACTTCAACGCCAACCCGACGCTAGTGGCTTTTCGACATAGCGGAGGTGCGAACATGACGAAGGTTGATGGCAGCGTTGAACATCAGATTAACGAGATAGCCACTACGGGCGCGGGTTATGAAGGTTGGTATGTAGAAAATCCAACCAACGACCGTGAGCTGTGGCCGGATGTAATTTTCAACTTCCGCTATGACGTTTTCTATCCGTGATTTGGACAAGCGACATTTTCCGCATGCCGAGTACAAAAATAGAAAAGCCCCCGACCGGTGGTGGGTCCGATCGGGGGGAGGGAGAAGGAAGCGGGTTGGGCGGGGGCCGGCCTTGGCCCCGGGGCGTCGCGTCTTGCACGCTCATCTAAAGTCGGGGTTCAAGTCGTCATCCTGGAAGTCGTCCTTGGGTTTGAACCTGCCGCGGTTGCTTCCCCTCGGTTAGGGGCATGGTGGTGTAGTCTGAAAACATCGAATCCGAATCGTCCCTCGCGTCGTTGAACGCGGGAGACGGGTGGTGTTATTTACGAGCAGCCCATCGACGCCCCGCAGTTCAGGCACTTGTAGCAGGTGCCGTTGCGGACAGTGATGGTGCCGCAGACGTCGCACGCCGGGGCGTCGGCCTGCATCGAGCTCATCGCTTCGGTCAGCGTGTTGCTCTCGGCCCCGGACGCCCCGGAAGTGGACGCCGCGGCTTCGGTTTTGGCCTCGGCCCAGGCTTTCAGCGATCCGGTGGGGCTGGGCTTGTCGGACGTCTTGCCTTCGGCAAAGCCCCAGGGGCGATCGCCCACGACGGTCGATTCGTCGGACTGGGCTTCGGCTTCGGCAATCTTTACCCGGTCGGACGGGGCCGCGTCTTCCGACTTGCCTTCGACCACGGCCGACATCTTGACCTTGGGCTTGGCTTGTTCGGCTTTGGCGGGCTTCTCGCTGGGCCGTTGTGGGGCGTTAGCCTCGCGGTAGCCGGGAACGAACTCCATGCCCATCCAGCGGAAGATGTAGTCGACCAAGCTCTTGGCGAACGGGATGTCGCGGTTGTGCGTCATGCCCGCGGGCTCGAAGCGTTGGTGGCTGAACTTGGTCACCAGCGACGACGTCGGCACACCGTACTGCAGCGCGACCGAGATCGCGGTGCCCAGCGAATCCATCAGGCCGCCGATGGTCGAGCCTTCCTTGGCCATGGTGATGAAGAGTTCGCCGGGCTGGCCGTCTTCGTAGAGGCCGACGGTGAGGTAACCCTCGTGGCCGGCCACGTTGAACTTGTGCGTCCGGCTCATCCGGGTGTCGGGCAATCGGCGACGCATCGGGCGTTCGACCACTTTCTCGACGATCTTCTCGACCGTCCGCACCTTTTCGGTATTGCCCAGGGCGTCGTTGGCCGCGGCGACCGCCGCCGTCTCGACGATGTCCTCGGCGACTTCTTCCAAGGCCGCTTCGATGCCATCGACATCTTCCACGCCGTCGTCTTCTTCCTCGTCGCTGGCCTTGTTGTTCAGCGGCTGGCTGAGCTTGCAGCCGTCGCGGTACAGGGCGTTGGCCTTGAGGGCGAGTTCCCACGACATCTCGTACGAATCCTGGATGTCTTCGATGGTCGCTTCGTTAGGCAGGTTGATCGTCTTGGAGATCGCGCCGCTGATAAAGGGCTGAGCGGCGGCCATCATGCGGATGTGGCCGTGGGCGTGGATGAACCGTTCGCCGGTCGGGCCGCACTTGTTGGCACAGTCGAACACCGCGAGGTGTTCCTCGGCGAGGTGCGGAGCGCCCTCAACGGTCTGCGTGCCGCAGATCACCGCGTTGAGCTCGGCGATCTGCTTGCCGCTCAGGCCCAACGCCTTGAGCAGGTTGAAGCTCGGGTCCTTGGCCTGCTCAGCCAAACCGATGCGGTCCATGCAGTCTTCGCCCAGCGTCCAGGCGTTGAACGCAAAGCTGACATCAAAGATCGTCGGTAGGGCATCCGTGATTTTCGCCAGGTCATCGCTCTCAAAACCCTTGTCCATCAACCAACCGGCAAAGGTCTTGTCGTCGCCGGTTCCGGCGGGCATCGGGACGTCGAGGCTCAGGGTGCCCATGACGTGGGTCAACACGTCGCGGACCTGCTGCTCGTCGTAGCCCAGGCTTTCGAGGGCCGGACGCAGCGACTGGTTGGCGATCTTGAAGTAGCCGCCGCCCGCGAGTTTCTTGAACTTCACGAGCGCGAAGTCGGGCTCGACGCCCGTGGTGTCGCAGTCCATGAGCAGGCCGATCGTGCCGGTGGGCGCGATGACGGTGGCCTGGGCGTTGCGGTAGCCGTGCTTCTCGCCGAGTTCGAGGGCCTGGTCCCAGCAGCCGCGGGCCGAGGCGAGCAAGGCGTCGCTGTTGGAGATCGTGCCGTAGCTCTCCGACGTGTCGGTCAGCTTGTCGGCGTCGATCGGCACGGGGTTGATCTCGAGACCTTCGTACCCACCAACCGCGGCCGCCCCGGCGTCGGAGGAGGAAACGCCGTAGGCGGCGCGACGGTGGTTGCGGATGACTCGGAGCATGTGGCCACCCGCCTTTTTGTTCTTCTTGTAGCCCGGGAACGAGCCGAGCTCCTTGGCCATGGCCGCGCTGGTCGCGTAACTCTGGCCGGTCAGCGTCGCGCTGAGGCAGCCGCAGATCGCCCGGCCGCGTTCGCTGTCGTACGGGATGCCCGCCTGCATCAACATCGCGCCGAGGTTGGCGTAGCCCAGACCGAGCGTGCGGAACTTGTAGCTCAGCTCGGCGATCTCCTTCGAGGGGAACTGCGCCATCAGCACGCTGATCTCGAGGACGATGGTCCACAACGACACGCCGTGCTCGAACCGCTCGATATCGAAGGTCCGTTCCTGGGCGTTGTAGAACGTCAGCAGGTTCAGCGACGCGAGATTGCAGGCCGTGTTGTCGAGGAACATGTACTCCGAGCAGGGGTTCGACGCGTTGATCCGCCCCGCTTCCGGGCAGGTGTGCCACTCGTTGATCGTCGTGTCGTACTGCACGCCGGGGTCGGCACAACGCCACGCGGCGTAGCCGATCTTGTCCCAGAGTTCCTTGGCGTTGACCGTCTTGGCCAGCTCGCCGTCGGTCCGACGAACCAGGCCCCAGTCGCTACTGTCGCGCACCGCGCGGAAGAAGTCGTTGGGGATACGGACCGAGTTGTTGGAGTTTTGGCCCGACACGGTGGCGTAGCTCTCGCCGTTGAAGTCATAGTCGAGGACGAGGCCGAGTTCCTTGGCGGTGTCTTGCATCTCGTCGCCGAGGTGCTTCATGCCTTCAACCAGCGCCGCGACTTTGATCTCTTCGCGGACCTTCCAGGACACGAAGTCTTCGATGTCGGGGTGGTCCAGGTCGAGGCAGCACATCTTGGCCGCCCGGCGGGTCGTGCCGCCGGACTTGATCGCGCCCGCCGCCCGGTCGCCGATCTTCAGGAAGCTCATCAGGCCCGACGACTTGCCGCCGCCCGACAGCGATTCGTTTTCGCCGCGGATGCTGGAGAAGTTCGTGCCCGTGCCGCTGCCGTACTTGAACAAGCGGGCTTCGCGGGTCCACAGGTCCATGATGCCGGCCTCGCCGACCAGGTCGTCTTCGACCGAC
>JBCCST010000075.1:0-17116 GCA_039199695.1 Planctomycetota bacterium
ACCGCCCGCCGCGCAGGCGCGTCGCAACATGATTCATGTCTCTTTCTTCTTAAAGGACTTAAACTCCAACTTATGGGATTTCTTGGAAAGATCGGGCCGATCGGCCGTGCGCTGGCGTTCTGGAGAATCCTGCGCGACCGATCGGTGCCGTGGTGGGGCAAGGTCTCGTTTATCGCCGCGTCGTTGGGTTACGTGATCAGCCCGGCGGACCTGATGCCCGACGTTTTCTTTGGCATCGGCTGGCTGGACGACCTGATTATCCTGCCGATCTTTGCCTGGCTGTTTGGTAAGAAAATCCCGGCGATCGTGCGGTGGTGGCAGGAGCGGCAGTGCGTCAAAGATCAATGATGCGCATCAACGCCGGTGTTTAGAACGATGCGTTTGAGGCTTTTCTCCGCGGTGACGTAGAGCGTTCGGCCGTCGGCCCCGAATACACAGTTGGTCGTCTGCGGCCCGGTTTCCAGAAAGCCCAAGCGTTCGCCGTCCGGCGAGAGAATCAAGACACCTTGCCCGTAGATCGTGGTGTAGATACGGCCGAGGGGGCCGACGGTCATCCCATCGGGCCCGCCGAGGTCAGCCAAGTCGTTAAGCAATCGCGCTTCGCCGAGCTTGCCCGGCTCGAGGATGGGGTAGGCCCAGATCTTCTTGTCGCCGTTATCGTTGACGTAGAGCGTCTGGCCATCCGGCGAGATGCCGATGCCGTTGGGTCGAACGAGATCGTCGATCACGCGGATCAACTCGGCGGGCTTGTCGTCAAGGCCGGCGAGGAAATAGACGCCTTCGGTCGTCATCTCCATGCTGTCGCGGTTGCCGTAGCGCGGGTCGGTGAAGTAGAGATCACTCTCCGCGATCACCACATCGTTGGGGCTATTGAGTTTTAACGCGTCGTAGGAAGTGGCAACCGATCGACCGGCGTGGGTGTCCGCGGGCTCGCCGGGCAAGGTCGGCTGAATAAATACGTCACGCCCGCCGTGTCGGCACTGGATGAGGTTGACGGCGTAAAACGCCAGGCCGTTGGAATTCTCCGACGCCGCGGTGAAGAGCATGGTCTCGCCGGTCGAGGGATCGTAGCGGTGGATACTGCTGTTGGGGATATCGCTGAAGTAGATCGATCCGTCGGGCGCGAGGGCCGTGCCTTCGACGAATCTGTAGTTGCCGGTGCTGACGACTTCGATCACCGCGTCGGGTGGGATCACAGGGGCGATGTCGGGTTCATCCGCAACGACTTGACCCGAAATCGATATCGAGAAGACCGCGATCCAAGCAAGCAAGTATTTCATGCACTCAGTTTAGCGGACGATCGCAGATCGCCATGCGGTTATTCACATATCAGCGGCGCCTCCACGGCAAGCAACACACCGGCTAGACACAATTGGCCGCTAAACTGCCCGGCATGAACGATCGTTTCCGCTTCGGTATCCTCGGCACGGGCAACATCGCCGGGCAGTTTGCGCACAGTGTGGCGGACGCCCACCGCAGCAGAGTCACGGCCGTGGGCTCACGCACGGCCGAGTCCGCCGCGGCGTTTGGCGAACGCTTGGGCCTGCCCCCGGCCGCGTGTCACGGCTCGTACGCCGCGCTCCTCGATGATCCGGCGACCGACGCGGTGTACGTCTCGCTGCCGAATCACCTGCACGCCGAGTGGACGATCAAGGCGCTCGAAGCAGGCAAGCACGTGCTGTGCGAGAAGCCGTTCGCGATGAACGCCGAGGAAGCCGCGGCGATGTTCGCGGCGGCCGAGCGCACCGACCGTCGGCTGATGGAAGCGTTCATGTATCGCTGCCACCCGCTGATGGACGCGGTACGCCACGAGGTTATTGCCGGAGGCGCTTCCGGGGGAACTCAGGGGTCGACTTCCGGGGGCGGGGGCATCGGCGAACTCCGCATGATCCGCGCGAGTTTCTGCTACCGCACCACGCGCATCGACGGCAACGTCCGCTTCGACCCCGCGATCGGCGGCGGCACCCTCATGGACATCGGCAGCTACTGCCTCAGCTTCGCCCGCTTTATCGCCGGCCGTGAACCCGCCGCCGCGCACATCGTTGGCCACCGCCACGACACCGGCGTCGACGATTACGCCACCGCGATACTCAAGTTCGAGGAAGACCCTACGCAACCCGCCCCGCTCCGCGGCGTGGTCACCGCCGCGCTGACCTTCGGCATGACCGTCCAACTCGACAACACCGCCCACCTCGGCGGCACCGACGGCCACCTGCAAATCCCGATCCCGTGGAAGCCGCCGACCACGGGCGCAACCTACATCCTCTCCGGCCAAACCCCGCCCAAGCAAGACCTCGCGCAAGGCAAATCCGGACCGCCCGAACCGAAGGTGGTCACGATCAACTCCCCCGCCCCGCTCTACGGACAGCAGGCCGACGCTTTCGCTGACGCGGTGCGACACGAAAAGCCGATGCCGGTCACGCCCGCGGACACGCTCGGCAACATGCGACTCCTTGATCAACTCGCGCGGCAACTCGAGGCGTCTTCGTGAAGGACAAAGTAAATCGGATCGAAGCGGTTTCGCTCGAAGTCATCCTGCCGCTGCGCACCGAAGTTTTGCGCGACGGCCAACCGCCCGAATCCGCCCAATTCGACGGCGACCACGCCTCGACCACCCTCCACCTCGCCGCGTACCACCATGACGATCAAGTCATTGGCTGCGTCTCGCTCATGCACCGGCCGATGCCAGCAGACCCCACACGGACGCATCAACTCCGCGGCATGGCGGTGGCCGAACCGTGGCGAAGCCGCGGCGTCGGCGCCTTGCTGCTGACGCAGCTTCAACAACGGACGTCAGAGTTCTGCGTGTGGTGCAACGCCCGAGTGCCCGCCCAGCGGTTTTACGAACGCCACGGCTGGCGAGCGGTCTCCGAACGCTTCGATATCCCGCACCACGGCCCGCACGTCCGCATGGTGCGTGCTTGACGGGCCTCGTATGGTCCAAAGAGCGTATCCACAAACTCGCCTAGACTCTTGCGATGTTCGATCCCGATCAACTGCCGATCCCGGACCTGGGGCTGGGGTGCCCGAATTGCCGGTACCCCGTGGTGGGGCTGAGCGTTCACCGGTGCCCGGAGTGCGGGACGCGTTTTCGATTGGAGGACCTGATCCCGCCGGGCGATCCGCCGCCGCTGATGATCGGGGGCGAGCCGGTGCGTTCGACGCCCGAGGTCGTGGAGTTGTTTTCGCTGTACCAGATCCCGGCGATGCCGGTGCAGTCGGAGTTTGACGCGGCGCTGGGCGTACACGCGGGGGCGCTGATCAGCCGCGAGGCGATGCCGCTGGGCGTGCCCGCTCACGCGTACCTCGAAGCGTTGGACCTGATGCGACGGCTGACCAATGACGAGCCGTTGCCCGACCCGCCGACGCCGTATGCCGAGGGCCACGATTGGCCGTGCTTGTCCTGCGGGGAGGAAAACCCGAGCAACTTCGCGGTGTGTTGGTCCTGCGAGACGCCGCGCGAGCTCGCCCCGGGCGAACACGAGTAATTCCAGCCGCTCACCCCGCCCTGGCATCCCCCAACTGCACGAGCCGACACGCCGATCCCCGTTTGGGGGAACGCCGCAACGGGTATCATGGCTCGGCTCATGCCCAGCCACGTCCCCCAACTCCAACACGCCGTGCTGACCGACGTCGGCCGAAAACGTCTGGCCAACGAAGACGCGGTCTCGGCCGACGTCCGCATGGGGCTGTTCGTGGTGTGCGACGGCGTGGGCGGTCGGCCGTCGGGCGAAGCCGCCTCGCAGATCGTCTCGCACACGCTGGCCCACGCGCTGCGGCGGCGACTACGCGGGCTCCGAAGGCTCGACGAGAAGCTGCTCAAGCAGTTGCTCGTCGACTCGGCGGTCACGATGAACGAACAGATGTACGTTCACAGCCAGGCCGTGCCCGCGCTGGTCGGGATGGGCTGCACGATGTGCGCCGCCCTGTTCGATTCCCGGGCGGTGTATTACCTCCACGCCGGCGACTCGCGCATTTATCTCTTGCGTGACGGCCGGCTGATCCCGCTCACCCGCGACCACACGCACCACCAGCAGAAATTCAAAACCCAGATCGATACCGGGGAGTTGGTCGACGTCGGCGAACGCCGGCTGCTGATGGAATACATCGGCTCGCCCGAACAACTCAACCCGACGGTCGACACGATGCCGCTGCAGCACGGCGACCGCTTCTTGCTGTGCAGCGACGGCGTGACCGACCCGCTGGACGACGAGGTGTTGTTCCAGCTGCTGAGCATCCACGCCGACCCCGCCGCGGCGACGCAGGCGTTGATCGATGCGGCCAACGACGCCGGCGGGCCGGACAACATCACCGCCGCGGTGATCGATTACGAAGGACCGCGCGCCGTGACCGACGCCGACCGCATCCCCCCGGCCAAGACGCCGCCCGAGTTGCCCCACGGCGTGGCGGGCAAGACCCGCGATGCGCTGGCGCTGCTCGAGGCCGACCTGAACTGGCTCAAGCAAGGCGCCCTCGAATCGGCCCACCCCCAAAAGCTCACCGCGCTGGCCGCGGCGAAGCGACGCCTGGGCACCGACGCCTACCGCGACTTCCTGCTGCGCCACCCCAATCAGTCGGCGTCGCACGTGTTCCACCAATGCTGCACCCACCCGGATTCGGAGTGGCGCAAGCAATACCAGATCCACATGAAACAACTCGAAGCCCCGCTGGCCCGCCTCACCGCCGGCGGCATCCGGCTGAGCCCCGTGCTCAGCGGCGACGAAACCGCCCGCATCTACCGCGACCTCTGGAACGGCTGGCGCCGCGTCGAGCAACGCTACTTCCAGACCTGCCAACGCGACGCGATCCACGACACCGAGCAGACGCTCAACATCCTGATCGATCACATGCTCAACAGCGTGCAGACGCTGACCGGGCTGCTGTATTTCTTGCCGCGGTACATGCGCGAAAACCGGTGAACCCGATTTGAATCCGGGGCAGAGTACGGGGGTGAAATCGGGGCCGAGGCGCGCACAAAAAAGCGCGCGGGCTGGCTTTTTTTCGATCAACCCAAAGAAATTTATCTGCTTGTTGCCGCTTGGTTTAGCCGACAAAGATCGTGACGGCGAACGTTTTGTGCGCACCACCGTGTCGCGGCGGCCCCAGGTAGAGGCCATCGGTTTTTACGAACGCCCGTGGCCTCAGACGTGTATCACCTCTGCGAACCTTTGTTGGAGCCTCTGGGAATGACGGATCGATTTTGTGGTTGGACGGGCGGCTCGATCGTGGGCGGTCGAGCGACGGGTTTCGGGCTGCTGCTCTTGGCGGCCTATGCGCTATGCGTGGCGACCTCCGCCCAAACGTTGACCGGCAGCGCGACCGTGGAAGTGGACGCGGCGGCGTTGATCGAACGGATCGACGCGCAAGACGCCCGCCTCGACGAGGCCGAGCGCGAACGCGACGCGTTGCGTTTGGCCGTCGAGTCCCTGGCCCAGGCCGCGCCCGGCCCGGTCCCGACTTCGTCGACCGACACGACCAAACCCAAGCTGACGCCGAATGATCCCGCCGCGCCGCTCGCGGTGGCGACGGGCTTCACGGTGTTTGCGCCTTCGCCGGACGGGCGAACCGTTTACGTCTCGGCCGAGGGCAACGACCGCAACCACGGCTTCACCCCCGATGCCCCGGTACGCACCGCCCGGGCCGGCTACCAAAAACTCCGCGACGGCCGACCCGATCGTTTACTGTTTCGCGCGGGAGATCAATTCGAAGGCAACCTCGGCGCGCTCAAAAAATCCGGCCGCAGCGCCGCCCAACCCATGGTCATCGGCGTCTACGAGAACGCCGAGCTACCCAACGCGCCGCGTCCGGTGTTGCTCAGCCCCGGCGGGACGTGGGCGAAGAACGACTTCCGCGACACCGCCGACCATGTCGTTTTTGTGGGGCTGCACTTCGTGGCGGTGAACCGCGACCCGAATCGTCCCGGCTTCAACGCCGCCGCGCTGACGTCCGACCAGTGGAACGCCTCGGCGATCACCTACCTCGGCGACGCCCAGAACATCACCGTCGAAGACTGCAAGTTCGAGTACTTCAAGTTCGCGATGGTCTTCCAGTCCAACCCGCAGGACGGCTTTGCCACCGACATCAAGCTCCACCGCAACCTCGTCCTCAACAGCTACGGCCACTGGGACAAGAAAGTCGCCGGCCACAGCTCGGGCATCTACGCCGCCTACGTCGACGGGCTCACCATCACCGACAACCTCTGGGATCACAACGGCTGGCACCCCGACGTGCCCGGCGCCAAACGTACCAAGTTCAACCACAACCTCTACCTCCAGGACAACTGCACTTTCGCCACCGACGTCCGCGGCAACCTCATCACCCGCGCCTCGGCCCACGGCCTGCAACTCCGCTCGGGCGGCAACATCATCGACAACCTCTTCATACAGAACCCGCTGGGCTTCTTCACCGGCAAGTTCCCCAGCGTGGTGAAAGACAACGTGGTGCTCCAGTCGATCGATATGGGATCCGGCGACAGCGAAGCCCGCGGCCACGGCATCGAGATCCTGCCCTGTCTCAAAGCCACCGTCGAAAACAACATCCTCAGCCAGAAGCAGGGCACCCTGCCCAACGCCTACGCGATCCAGTTCAGCTGGGAGAAGAACTACGTCGAATGGCTCAACGGCCGGGCCGCCACGGGGACGCTGAAAAACAACAAGGTCTACCGCTGGCCCAGGCGCGGCGGCGGTGAAACCGTCGCCGTCAAGTTCGGCCAGATCGAACAGGCCGGCAACGTGATCGACGGCGACTTCCCCGACCCCGACCGCGACGTGGCGAGTTATCTGGTCACCCTCGGCGTCCCCGCGGAAGCGGCCTCGCTCGAGAGCTTCCTCGACACCGCCCGCGCCAGGCCCCGCGGCGTGTGGTGGCCCGCCTACTCGGCGACCGCGGTGAACGATTACATCCGGGAAGGGTTTGAGTGACCCGACCCTTTTGGCCGTGATTGATTCGTACCACGTTGTATCACCATTAAGCGTGTGTCGAGTCGCCGGGGCACGACCCCGGGTCATTGACCCGGGGCTAAATTTAACCCCGCGACGTTTTGACAACCCCCCGCGCCAGCGGCGATCATGCGGCCTTGCCAACATCGCCGAAGCTCGGCCCGGAGTCGTCCGTATGAAAATCGCCATCGCCTGTGACCACGGCGGATTCCCGCTCAAAGACCCGCTGATCCAAGTCATCGAATCGATGGGCCACGAGGTGGTTGACCTGGGCGCCCACGAGTACGACAAGGACGACGACTACCCCGACTTTGCCCGCTACATCGGCACCGCGATTCAGCACGGCAACGCCGAGAAGGGTGTGCTGCTCTGCGGCTCGGGCGTCGGGGCCTGCATCGCCGCCAACAAAATGGACGGCATCCGCGCTTCGGTCTGCCACGACGTCTACTCCGCCCACCAAGGCGTCGAACACGACGCGATGAACGTGCTCTGCCTCGGTTCCCGCATCATCGGCCCGCAGCTGGCCGAGGACTTGGTCCGCGCTTTCGTCGCCGCCGAATTCAGCGGCGAAGAACGCCACGAACGCCGACTCGAAAAAGTCAACGCGCTCGAAAACGCGGGCTAAGTAAAACACCCCTTGGATTTCACGGAGTTTTGCTTAGCGGGCGACGCGAAGCGTCCCACGTCGTTACTCGTCTACCGCCTCACCACCACTCAATACATCCAGCGTCTCGAGCATCTCCAGCATCGCCATCAGCGTGATCGCCGACGGGGCGATGTCGAGCTCGTTGTCCCACAACGCCAAACGAATACCACCGATGGCCTCCGCGGGGCTGCGGATGGCGAAGCAGTTCGGGTCGTCGATCATGAGCTGCCCGAGAAACCGCGCGCTGGCCGAGGCGGTCACGAGCGTGCCGGGGCGTTGCGGGCGGGGCACGATCTGTTCGTCGCGCAGCGTGGTGGCCATGAACCCAAACAGCGGCGCGGTCTGCCAATTGGGGTTGGGCGGGCTGCCGGGCGGCGCGTCGACGAAGACGATGCCGCCTTCGACGTCCGGCGGGCCGAGCTCCGGGCGCTCCACCACCTGCCGTTCGGCGATCAACTCGTTCATGGCCGCCAGCCCGGCACTCCGTTGGGCGCGTGTCTCGTCGTCGATCAGCCCCGCGTCTTGCAACAGCCCGCTGGCTTGGACGTGCGTCAACGCCACCCACGGCAGCGTGTTCACGTCGAACGGCCCCCGCTGGCGATTCCAAAACGACTCGAGCGCCGCCGCCAAGACCTGGCCGACCTCGGGGTCGCGCGTATGTTCGTACCACCGGCCGAGTGCGGCCAAGACCGCGCCCGTGCCCGCCGGCGAAAGCAACCGGTCGGGTGCCGCCGCGTCGGCCAACACCCGGCCGTCGTCATCGACCAGACCCCGCAACAAGCCCGCTACCCGATCGTCCATCGCCGGATCAAACGTCCCGGCCGGAGCCTCGAGAATCGTTAGTAAACAAAACGCCGCGGTCACCGCGTTCGGCGGGTCGTCTGGCGTGAGCAATCGACCGACCACACGATCGACCGTGCGTTGGCTGGCGTCGACCAGCGCTTGGAAAAACTCGTCCTTGTTGCCTTCGCGCTGTCGCCAGTCGTAGTAACGGACCAAGGTATACGACGCCAACGCCGCCTCGAGATCGCTGGCGAGTTCGGGGTCGTAGATGCCCCGGGCCGGCTTGTACGTCCCGCGGACCTCGCCGTTGATCCCGATGAATCGGCCGTAGAGATGCATGGCCACGCGTTCCGCCACGTCGCCGAGCGTCTGCTGATCCACAAACCGGGCCGGCAACGGCTGACCGCCGCGCACCAACCGCATCACGGGCAGTTCGGCCTTGGGCCTCACGACATGCAACACCCGGAACCGCCCCACCGCCACGCCGTCGGGTCGGCCGAGCATTTTTTCGTCGTCGGGCTTCAGCCCGCAACGCGTGAGCAGCCGCACGATCTGCTGGCCGGGCGAAGCGTTTCGCGCCAGCGCCGACGCGGGCCACACCGGCGTGTCCTGCGCGGCAAACGCCGAGACGCCCGCTGTCGGCACGGCAAACAAGCCGTGATACCCCGGCGCAAAGTTCGCGTAGATCATGCCCGCGGGCGCATCGTTCGCCATGACCACCTGCTCGGGCGCGAAGGCCAGCTGGACGTCCACCGTCAGCTGCGGCCCGAGTTCCGCCGCGTCCACGTCGGCCGCGACGTTGGGCGCATCGGGATCGCCGGCGGCTCGGATACGTGCTTCGAGCCGTTGGCGTCGGACCTGATCGACCGCGTCGTCGAGCGCCTCGGCCGTGGCCGGCTCGATCAGGTCGATCAGGTCGATCACGGGCAACGCACGCCAGGGAAGCCCCGGGCCGTCGGCGGTGAGCTGCTCCGCCAGGTCCGGCCGAACCCACGTCCCCTCCCCCAGCTTCACCCCGTCGAGCCGCAGCGTCACCCGCACGCCCAGCGCCCCCACCACACGGATCGCGTCGGCCCGCTCGCCCGGCACCCCGCCCTGCCGAACCCATTCCTCCACCAAGCGATGCACCGACCGTCCGTGAAACTCATCTACCCCCGGCACACCCGGAAAACCCGCCTCTGCGTCGGCCCGCCCGCCCACGCCTTGCGCAGATTGCCCGACCGTCAACACCATCACGCCCACCGCCACCACGGCCCACCACACCCGCCCACGCCGATCGGCCCGTCGACGTGATTCGCCCGCCCCACACCGTCGCCCCAAGGCGTGGCGTCCACGCCACATCCCGCACGATCTGCGTTCGGCAAAATTCGGCTGTTTATGCATAAAAATCATTTAATTTCAATAACTTACGTCAAATTCTAAATCAGAATCAAAGCCGGCATGGCCGTTGAAACGTGTTTGATGTCCCCCGATCAGGAGCCCGACCATGAACACGCTGCTCGCCCTCAACGCCGGCCCCAAATCTCACCGCAAACGCATCCTCATCCTGATGGCGTTGACCTTCATCGCCCTCTGCTAGGCCGGACCACCCATCATAACGGCCACGGCTGGCCGTCGGTTCAAACGAATCGCCACGATCCTTCCGGCGGTTAATCGACCGTCACGCCATCGCCTTTGGTGCGAAACTTATTCCAGGCTTCCATCGATTTCCTCGGCACCGTGGCTCTTGCGGAAGCCGCCGTTTTTCATTGCAAAACAAGACATTTTCGGTGCCCGATCGTCCGGTCGGCCGCGTTTCGCGTGCGCCCCAAACCGTCTATACTCGCTGGCGAAGTGCTTCGGTTTCCCGCCCCCTTTTCCCAAGGAATGTTCTCATGAACGCCCCGATTCGCGTGGCCGTCACCGGCGCCGCCGGCCAGATCTGCTACAGCCTGCTGTTCCGCATCGCCGCGGGCGAGATGTTCGGCAAGGACCAGCCGGTCATCCTCCAGCTGCTCGAAATCCCCGTCGAAAAAGCCATGAACGCCCTCGAAGGCGTCGCCATGGAACTCGACGACTGCGCTTTCCCGTTGCTGGATTCGATGGTCCTGACCAGCGATCCCAACGAAGGCTTCAAAGACGCCAACTGGTGCCTGCTGGTCGGCAGCAAGCCCCGCGGGCCGGGCATGGAACGGGCCGACCTGCTCAAGGACAACGGCAAGATCTTCATCGGCCAGGGCAAAGCCATCGACGAAAACGCCGCCGACAACGCCCGCGTCGCCGTCGTCGGCAACCCCGCCAACACCAACTGCATGATCGGCGCGTCCCATTGCAAACGCATCACCGCCGACCGCTGGTCCGCGATGGTCCGCCTCGACCAGAACCGCGCCCAGACCCAGCTCGCCAACAAGGCCGGCGTCGCGACCACCGCCGTCGAAGACGTCACCATCTTCGGCAACCACAGCCCCACGATGTTCCCCGCCTTCCACCTGGCCAAGATCAACGGCCAACCCGCCCCGGAGGTGATCAACGACCAGGCCTACCTCGAAGGCGAGTTCTGCGAAACCGTTGGTAAGCGCGGCGCCGCGATCATCGCCGCCCGCGGCCTGTCCAGCGCCGCCTCCGCCGGCAACGCCCTGATCGACCACGTCCGCGACCTCTCGACCCCCGGAAGTATTCACTCCGTAGCGGTCAAGTCTGAGGGACACTACGGCTTCCACCCCGACGTCTGGGCCGGCCTCCCGGTCAAGACCACCGCCCCCGGCGAGTACGAAGTCGTCGAAGGTTTAGAAATGGACGACTTCGCCAAGTCCAAGATCGCCGCGACGAACGACGAGCTCGTCAGCGAACGCGAGACAGTGGCGGAAATGTTGGGATAATTTCCGACTTATTGTCGTCATCAACACGTATCCCGCATGCGATCTGAGATCACATGCGGGATTTTGATTGCCTTGAGATACCATTAAACGATGAAGCGTGTGCTCTCTTATTGCAAAGCGGTATGTTTATTACTGCTTCTGATGCTTGGTCTGGTTTATCTTATTGCAACGCCCCTTAGCTTCTGGAAAGTTCTTGGGGTAAGCGTCCAAATAGACGCTTGGCCAAACGACACCACGCAAATTAATCAACATCTGGCATTCCATGTCGGACAAGGCAGAGCACATTTCATCTCTTATTACGACCGCATGGAAGGAAAATTTGGTACGTCTAATCCCGAGATTGCTTTCGATGTAGGTTTCTTTGCTCCATGGCAAGAATCATCAATATGGGACATGTTGACCCGATTTCCTTGGTTTGATGCGAATGATTATTTCGCGGGGAGTCCCAATCTCGATAATCCGCTGAGCGTGGCTGCCTATCGACCGGAGTTAGTTGTTCCCAGCCCACTTGTTGGATTGATTCTGATCGCCCCTGGTGCGTTATGGCTACTGGCGATCTATAAACGATCGCGTCACCTCCGGCTCCAAACCAACCTCTGCCTCCACTGCGGCTACAACCTCACGGGCGTGGAAAGCGACATGTGCCCCGAGTGCGGGGCGGCACGGCCGATGGCGACGGTGTCGTCGTCGGCGTAATGGTGGGTACACTTTGGTGATGAATGAATCTGCGGCCGAGTCGGGTGACGCGTCGGACCTGCAAGCGCACGGCGCGGTGTGGGCGGCGTTGGCGAGCGAGCCGGCGACCGGCGTGTCGGTGATCACGGCCGAGGGGCGGATCGTCTACCTCAACGAGCAGGCCGCCGAGATCTTCCTCGGGCCAAAGGTAGGCGTCGCCGACGCGGCGGGCCGGACGCTGGAGGAGTTGTACCCGCCGGAGTTCGCCGACGAGCGCCACCGGCTGGTGCAGCGCGTGATCGACGCCGATCAACCCTGCTGTTCCGCGCGATCTGGCGGGGGCACCAGCACCTGTCGTGGATCTATCCGATCCACCCCAACGAACAGCCGGCCGGTGAACTGGTCGCGGGGACGGTGAACCAGACCAAAGTGCTGGTCATCACCCGCCGGACCGCGGGCGACACAGCCGACGCGATCCTGACCTCAGCGGGGATCGAACGCATTGACGCAGACGTGATCGACCTGGGCGAGTTGGACCTGCTCTCGCCGCGGGAGTTGGTCGTGGTGGCTCTGCTGGGTCGTGGCTTGAGCCTGAAGGAAACCGCGCGGACGCTGCACCGCTCGGTCCGCACGATCGAAACGCAGCGCGACAGCATCGGCCGCAAACTAAAACTCGCGGACCGCGGCGCGCTGATCAAACTCGTCCAACGCGTGGGCCTGACGGTCGACGACACGAAGCGCGTGATGGTGTAACCCTTCGCCATTAGCCCCGGGCTCTGCCCGGGGGGTGCTTCGACCACCCCCACCACCACTACCGCCCCCGGGCGGAGCCCGGGGCTAACGGAAACATGAACAGATTGGGCTGTTTCCCCGAAGCGAAACGCCGACGGCTTGCCGTAGGGTGTGCGTTCTCGACGGCGTCCCGCCCCACTCGCGTCGTCGAGAGCCTTCTCCGACGGCCGCGGCGTGTAACCAACCCCCCTCCACGCCCGCGGCCGTCGGCTTTTTTATGCCCGAAACGGCGACCGCTCCATGCATAAACCCAAGACCCCGCCCGAAAATCGCACGGCACGCAGCCGCGCGGCGGGTTCCCTACAATTACGCCGCTCTGACCAACGATTTTCTACCCCAACAACAACCTCATGCCCCAAGACCACACCGGACAACTCACGCCCGGCGACCACAAGATCGCCATCGCCGTCGGCCGCTTCAACGAGTTCATCACCGAACACCTGCTCACCGCCTGCCTCGACACCTGGCAGCAGCTCGGCGGCCCCCCGGAAAATGTAACGGTTGCACGGGTCCCCGGAAGTTTCGAGTTGCCCGTGACGGCGCTCAAGCTGGCCGAGTCGGGCGACTACGCCGCGGTGATCTGCCTGGGCTGCGTCATCCGCGGCGACACCGACCACTACGACCACGTCGTCGAACAGACCGCCAAGGGCATCAAAGACGTGGGCGTAAAGACCGGCGTCCCGACGATCTTCGGCGTGTTGACCTGCGACACCCTGGAACAAGCGATCCACCGCGCCGGAGCCAAGATGGGCAACGCCGGGCGGTCGGCTATGATGACCGCCGTCGAGATGGCGAACCTGATGGAACAGTTGTAAACCGCTGGACGTCGCCTCGACTTGCGCCGAAACACTCCACCCCGGGTCATTGACCCGGGGCTAAATTTTTTACATAACGAATCACATATGTCCAAACGCCACGCCGCCCGCCGCCTCGCGATGCAGGTGCTCTACCAGATCGACGCCACCGGCGAGACCGACGCCGAGGTGATCTTCGCGGGCCTCGACGAAGACCACGATCCGATCCCCGTGCGCACCGAAGCGGTCGAACTCGCCCTCGCCGCGTGGGCCGACCACGAGGCCGCCGACGCCAAGGTCACCGCCCTGGCCGAGGACTGGCCGACTCACCGCCAACCGCCGGTGGACCGGGCAATCCTGCGCCTGGCCTACCACGAGATGACCACCGGCCGGACGCCCGCCAAGGTCGCGATCAACGAAGCCCTCGACCTGGCCAAGCAGTTCAGTAACGAGAACGCCCCGGCGTTTATCAACGGCGTGCTCGACAAGCTGCACAAATCGTTGGACCTGCCCGAACCCGCCCCGCCCCCAGTGAAACCCGCCGACGCCGGCGAGTGGCTGGACGACGCGAAGGCCGATGACTGAAACCCACCTAATCATCCTGCGCCTGGTTTACGCCGCCAACGTGTTGGTCGCGGGCTGGGTGGGGTTGACGAGCCTGTTGTCGCCATCGAACGCGATGAGCGTGGTCTTTACTGGCGCGGTCTGGGGCGACGGCTCGGTGTTGGCGGTTCGGTTGGTGGGATGCTTGTGGACCGCGATCGCGGTGATGTCGGCGATGGGGTTGGTCTGGCCGACGGGGATGACCGCGGTGCTGATGGTGCAGCTGATCTACAAAGGGCTGTGGCTGGCGGTGGTTGCGGGGCCGGTGGTTTGGCGCGGCGAAACCGAGCGGTTGCCTTGGGGGATGACCGGATTTTTTGTCGTCTGGGTGATGGCCCTGCCGTGGATCATCCCTTGGCGGGCCCTGCTCCGAGCTTGAAAGTTGTCACAAACTTTGCCAACCCGCTTCGGCTAAACTCTCCGCGTCATGGCCCTGTTCAAATCCGCCCTCAAAAAGCTCACCGGCGCCCTTGGCAAGACCCGCGAAGGGTCGACGGGAGCGTTGCGCACGATCCTTTCGGGTAAGCAGCTCTCCAAGGAACTGCTGCGTGATCTGGAGCGGGCGATGATCCAGGCCGACATCGGGGTCAAGACCGCGATCGAGATCCGCAAGGACATCGAGGCCGGCTGGGAACGCGGGGAGATCGCCGACGGCGACGCGGCGCTGGACTTCCTCAAAGCCCAACTCACCGCGTACTACCCCGAGTGGGACCGCTCCTTGAATTTCGCCCCCGACGGCGAGGGGCCAACGGTCATCCTCGTCGCCGGCATCAACGGCGCGGGCAAGACCACCAGCATCGCCAAGATCTGTAAGTCGCTCCGCGACGACGGCAAGAGCGTACTGCTCGCGGCCTGCGACACGTTCCGCGCCGCGGCGGTCGAACAACTCGAGGTCTGGTCGGGCCGGCTCGGCGTCGAAGTCGTCAAGGGCCAGCAAGGCGGCGACCCCGCGGCGGTGGCCTTCGACGCGGCGGCCGCGGCGGTGGCCCGCAACGTGGACGTGCTGATCATCGACACCGCCGGCCGACTCCACACCCAGTCGCACCTGATGGACCAGTTGTCCAAAATCCGCCGCGTCGTGGAGAAACAGATTCCGGGGGCCCCGCACGAGGTCATCCTCGTCATCGATGCGACCACCGGGCAGAACGGCGTCAACCAGGCCAAGGTCTTCGCCGAGTCCATCGACGTCACCGGCATCTTCCTGTCCAAGCTCGACGGCAGCGCCCGCGGCGGCATCGTCATCGCCATCCGCGAAGCCCTCAACATCCCCGTCAAGTTCATCGGCGTCGGCGAAACCCCCGACGACGTCGAACCGTTCGACCCCGCGTCCTTCATCGAAGCCATGTTCGCCGCCCCCGCCCCCGGGAGTTGACCTTCACCCGTCCAATGAAGCCGAGGGCTGAGCGACGCGAAGTCCCGAACCCACCATGACCGACCCCACCCCCGAATCCGAACCCGCCGCAAACAACGCCGAAGCGTCTGCCGCCAGCCCGGCTGCACCCGAGGCGAAAGACAACCCAAAAAAGAAAAAGCCCGAGCCGCAGGGCCTCTGGCGGGGCTGGATCCGCCCCTTGCTAACCGTCATCATCATCGTGACCACGCTCCGCTCGTCGCTGCTCGACTGGAACGACGTGCCGACGGGTTCGATGGTGCCGACCGTCGCCGTCGGCGACCGCATCGTGGTCAACAAATTGTCCTACGCCTTCAACCTGCCCTTCAACGGCCCGGTCGTCGCGATCCCGTTTACCCAGATCAGCTTCGGCAATCCGCTGGATTTCCTGCCCGGCTTCTATTGGTCGTCGCCCGAAAACAGCGACATCGTCACCTTCTGGAAGCCCGGCGGCTTTCATGAGTTGTCTTACGAAAGCCTCAAGGACGCCGGCTTCCGCGACGACGCCGCCCGCAAGCAATCCACCGTCACCGACGGCGGCATCCGCATGGTCAAGCGTATCGTCGCGGGACCCGGCGACGTGATCGAGATGCGGCAGACCGTCGAGAAGTTCGACGGCCGAGAGTTTCATTTCAGCAAGATGATCCTCAACGGCGAAGAAGCGACATACACCAAAGTCGGCCCCTACGAACTCATCGAAACCCTCGACGGCATTTCCCGACAGGTCCAATACGTCCGCAACGATCCCGAAGAGATGCGCAAACGCAACGGCTTCCTCGACCCCCGCCTCGCCAACTTCGGCCCGTTCACCGTGCCCGACGGCCAATACCTCATGATCGGCGACAACCGTGACAACTCGTCCGACGGCCGGTTCTTCGGCGGCGTCGATCTCAAGCAGATCACCGGCAAGGCCAAGTTCGTGGCCGTGTCCTTCGACGGCAGCTACTTCAACCCCAACTGGTCCCGCTTCTTCCACGGCTTCGACCAAGACCTCGAACCCGCCGCCGAATAAATTTAGCTCCGGGTCAGTGACCCGGGGCCGCCGCGGCGTACTCCAATCGAAAACCTTGTTTTCGTCGAAGGCTAACCCAAAATGCCTGCCTTCAGAGTGCAGGGGCATCGCCCCCGCCGCTCGCCGCGCAGTCGATTGTCTTTGAAGCAAAAACTATCACCACTCGGCACTATCCAACCATAGCGTCACCGGCCCGTCGTTGTGGATCGCCACCTGCATGTCCGCCCCGAACCGCCCCGTCGCCACCGACACGACCCCAAGCGATTTCAACTGAGTCGCAAACCGATCGCACAACCCCTCGGCCAACTCCGGCCGAGCGGCGCTGATAAAACTCGGTCGCCGGCCCTTCCGCGCATCCCCGAACAACGTGAATTGCGACACCACCACCGCCCCGCCGCGCGGGAAGATCTTCTTGTCGGTCGCGAGGCTGCGGCGCGGCGTGACCCGGAAGCCCAGCGACCCGGCCGGCCAATCGGTCGCGGGGTATTCCTCGAAAAACACGAAGCGTTCGTTCTGCCGGATGTAGTCGTCGAGTTGCCGGGGGTTCTGCTGAAAGTGTTGGCGGATCGCGGGCATGGTCACGGTGTTGCGGTCCAGCACCCCGTCGGCCACGAGCAGCCGGCCG
>JBCCST010000076.1:0-16189 GCA_039199695.1 Planctomycetota bacterium
AACATCGGCGTGTTCGACCGCAGCCAACCCCTGCCCGGTGGCCGACAACTGATCCAGTCCGACGCCACGGCGTGGATGGCGTTCTACTGCAACATCATGCTCTCGATGGCGATGGAATTGGCCGACGACGACAACTCGCCGCACTCGATGGCCTACGCCGACATGGCCAGCAAGTTTTTCGAGCACTTCGTCTCCATCGCCGACGCGATCAACGACATCGGCGACGACGGGCTGTGGGACGAAACCGACGGCATCTACTACGACCAGCTCAAGACCAACGGCCAGGCCGAGCCGATCCGCATCCGCTCGCTCGTCGGGCTGATGCCGTTGATCGCGGTCGAGACGTTCAAGCAGGAACGCATCGATCGCCTGCCCGGCTTCAAACGCCGGATGGAATGGTTCCTGCGCTACCGCGGCGACCTGCGTAAACGCATCACGTTCATGGCCAACGACCAGGACACCGACACCGCGCGGGACGACATGTTGTTGCTGGCGATGCCGTCGCGGGAACGGCTCCGCCGGGTATTGGCGTACATGCTCGACGAGGACGAGTTCTTCGGGCCCTACGGGATCCGGTCGGTGTCGAAGTACCACGAAAAACACCCCTACACCCTCGACCTCGACGGCCAGAAGATGTCGGTCAAGTACACCCCCGGCGAGTCCGACACCCGGATGTTCGGCGGCAACTCGAACTGGCGTGGCCCTGTCTGGTTCCCGATCAACTACCTCATCCTCGAGGCGTTGCAGCGCTACCACTACTTCTACGGCGAGACGTTCACCATCGAATGTCCTACGGGTTCGGGCAACTGGATGA
The DNA here is from genome assembly GCA_039199695.1 of Planctomycetota bacterium. Taxonomy (GTDB): domain Bacteria; phylum Planctomycetota; class Phycisphaerae; order Phycisphaerales; family Phycisphaeraceae; genus Algisphaera. The sequence continues at coordinate 815 of JBCCST010000076.1, forward strand.
CGCTGGACAAGGTCGCCCAGGAGATCGAACGCCGACTGATCAAGCTGTGCCCGCCAGACGACGAAGGCCGGGTGTTGTTCTACGAGTACTTCCACGGCGACACCGGCCGGGGCCTGGGTGCGTCCCACCAGACCGGATGGACGGCGTTGGTCGCGCGGTGTATTGAGGACATGGCGTGAACGAAGGTTCCTTCCGTGGCGCGTGGTTCAAACCGATCCCGCCTGTCCTTCGTTTCGTCGTGGGTTTGATACTGGGCGTTTTTTGCGTTCTCGCTTCACTCATTATCTGGATTGGATACTTTGATAGCGATGGGGGTGAACCAGGAGCCAGTACGATTTTTGGATCGCTAATGCTATGGCCGATATTTCTCGCTTTCGTCGTTGGAGGCGGGGCACTTTCGGGATTAAGTCGGCGTTTCTTCTATTTGCTGGGTCTTATTACGATTACGCTAGTCATTTGGGCGGCCATCATGGTGACGTTGATGCGTCGCGAGAATGCAGCAAAACGTTTGCAGTATTCGTTTCTAATTTCTTCCCCGGAACAGGAGACCTCAGATGGACAACCAGAATTTTGCATCGATTGTGGCATTAATTTCGGTGCTGACCATAGGTTTGGTTGTAGGACTTAATGTAGGCGATGGAACTACTCCCGCCTACGCCCAACTCGGCGGCGGCCCCGGAAGTGGTAACTTTGTTGTCGAAGAGATTTCCAGCGAAGACGAGAGCGATGACGACTTCCGTTACAACGGCCGCACGCTGGCGGTGGTTACGCCCGGCGGGACATTGAAGCTGGTACACATCACCTGGAAACGTGAGCGCGGCGACGATGAGGATTTTGCCAAACACTTCGCGGAGTCGGGGGCGACCTATGAAGTCAAAGTGCTGGACGCGTCGGCGTCGCTGGGCGACTGACCGATCTCCGATTTTTTCACAACTCGCGAACGCGCACGCTTGGTGATAATGGCCGCGGCGGCCCCGGGTCATTGACCCGGGGCTAAATTTGTGTGGCTTCGGTGAGGGTGAGGTCGAGGTCCAAATCGACGGCGAGTTGATCGAGCGCGTCGTGGAGTTCGTCGGTGTTGGTGTCGCGGGGGGCGTGGAGGTGGGCGGTGGCTTTGAACATCTGCTCGCCGGACATCGGGGCGCTCTGGGTTTGGGTTTTGAGTTGGGCGACGTTGATGCTGCGGGCGGCCAGCGCGTGGGCGAGGTCGCGGACGATGCCCGGGCGGTCGAGGCCGAGCAGTTCGAGGTGGTAGGTCGTGGTTTGGTTTCCCGCGACCAGGGCTCCGCTTTCCGCGTCATCGGTGGTCATCGTTCCGGGGGCGGGGGCGGGCGTGACTTGCACGGCCAAGCCCTTGTTTTGCAGGTTGACCAAATCGGCGGTGAGGGGATCGGCGGCGGCTTCGGGGACCTGGACGTGGACGATGCCCGCGAAGTGCCCGACGAGTTGGGCCATCTCGCTTTCGAGCCAGTTGGCGTCGTGGCGTTTGATGGTGTCCGACAAGGCTTCGACGAGGCCGGGGCGGTCGGGGCCGATGACGGTGAGGATAAGAGAAGTCATGGGTAGGCGCTAGTGGCTAGCCGTTAGGCGCTAGGTCAGAATGGTGAGTTTGATACCGGTACATCAGTCTATCGGCCGGGGTGCTATGTTGACGTGATGGATAGATCGAAACGCCCTCGTCGGCTCGAACTCTACGAACACGCGGTCCAGCAGCCGCGGGCCGAGGCGGCGCTGCTCGCGCGGATGTACGCATCGTGCCACGACGGCGAACCCGCGTATCTGTTGCGTGAAGACTTCGCGGGGGCGTGTGCCGTCGCCGCGGCGTGGTGCGAGAGTCATCCCGAACGTCAGGCGATGGCGATCGAGAACCACGGCCCGACGCTGCGGTGGGCCGAGCGTCGGCGGGGTGACGTTGACGACCTGCACCTGGTCGAGGCCGACGTAATGGCGATCGCCTCGCCCAAGGTCGACGTCACCGCGGCGCTGAACTTCAGCACGTTCATTTATCACGACCCCGCCTCGCTGTTGGGTTACTTCCGCCACGCCCGCAAGGGCCTGCGTCCCGACGGCGTCTTCGTGGTGGATCTGTTCGGCGGCCCGGGCGCCCAACGCCTCGGCACCCAGACCCGCCCCGCCGACGGGTTTACCTATCGGTGGGAGCAGCGGTCCTTCGACCCGATCACCCACCGCCTCGATTGCCGTATCCATTTCGAGTTGCCCGGCGGCCGAGTGATCAAGTCCGCGTTTCGCTACGACTGGCGGCTCTGGACGCCTCCCGAAACCATTGACCTGCTGCGAAAAGCCGGTTTCAGCCGGGTCGAGGTCTGGGCGGAAGCCCCCAACGGCCGGATTCAGCCCGTTAAACGCCTGCCGGTGGTCGAAAACTGGGTGATTTACCTCGTCGCGTCGCGGTGATCGCGGGTCACCGCGACACATCGTCTCTATTGCTAAAGATTATCGGCGGACTTACATTATGGGGCCTGCGTTGACCCGTTTTCGCGGCGTTCGATGTTCCCGTTTTGTGCCCCTCGCGAGGACTTGACTGTGCTGATCCTGATTGTCGCCGGCGGCCCGGACAAGGGCCGTATCTACGAGTTGTTCGACGATCGGGATGTGATCCTCGGCCGGGACGGCGCGGACCTGCAATTCAACGACGTCAAAGTCTCCCGCCGCCACGCCCGCGTCTGGTGCGACGGCGGACGCTGGTACCTGCAGGACCTCGAGTCCAAGCACGGCACGCACCGCAACCACAAAGAGATCGACGACGTTCAGCCGCTCAAAGACGGCGACTACATCCAGGTCGGCCGCACGGTCATGGTCTTGGCTCGCATGTCCGCTGAGCACCTCGAACAGGCGACGCTGAAGCTGCCGATGGCCTCGGCCCACGCATCGATGTTCGGCAAACTCAAACCCAAGCACTTGGCGGTCGCGGTCGGCGCTGCGGCGATGATCCTGATCGGGCTCAACGTCGTGTCGCTGGTCAACGCCAACCGCGGCAACGCCGAGTTGGAAGACCGCATCGTCGCGCTCGGCGAAGAAACGCCCACCCAACGCAAGCTCCACGGCGAGATGCGTCTCGCCCTCGAAGCCAAGCAGCAACACGAACAAAACGTCGAAGCGATGATCGCGTCGTTCGGGCCCAAGGCCGACCGGCTGATGCCCAAGCTCGACGTGATCCTCGCCACGCTCGACGCCCAGCCCGACGTCGCCGCCCCGCTCGCGGCGCTGGCCCAAGCCATCGAAGAACGCGACGCCGGCGAACAACTCAACGCCAAGATCGACTCGGCATTGGCCATGCTCGAACAGCGCGGCGGCGACGCCGAGGCCTTGGCCGAGCAGTTCCGGGAGATGTTGGCCGAACAGCCAACGGTCGAGCAGATCGCCGCGGCGGCTTCGACCAACGACGCGCAGACCCTTGAAGCGCTGAACCGCCTCACCGCTCAACTCGACGACGCGGCGGCTAGCCCGGTGGACCCCGCGGCGCTGACCGCCGAGCTCGCCGAGTTGCGTCGCCTCGTCGAAGCCCGCCCGGCCGAATCCGAGGGCACCGCCCAACTCAAGTCCATGCTCGAAGACGTGCTCGCCCGGGTCGAAGCGCTCGACACCGCCGGCGAAACCGAAACCGTCCTCGCCGCCATCGCCGATGTGAAGACCGCCCTGCCTGTTGACAACACCGAAGCTTTCGCCGCGGTCAACGCCCAACTCGCGGCGCTCACCGAAGAACTCAACGACCGCCGCGACTCCGAGTTGATCCAGCAACAGCTTGCTCAGTTGATCGAAGCCTCGAAAGACGCCGACGAGGCCGCGCTCGCGGCGGCGAACGATCCGCTCCTCGGCCAGTTGCTGGCCCAAGCCGAGTCGCTCTCCGAAACCGACCAAAAACTTGACGCCATCCTCGCGTCGCTCAAGCAGCAACCCTACGACAACCGCGCCATGCTCGACGAAGCCCTCGCCCAACTGGGCGAAGACGCCGCGGGCGACGAAGTGCAAACCGCCGTGGCGATGTTGCTCGATCAGACCATGGCCGAGCTCCGCGGCAAGTCGATCACCGACGCCGACCAACTGCGTCGCATGATCCAACGGGAAGTCGTCGCCGCCGTGGGCCGGGCCAACGGCGAACCCGTGGAACGCAGCCGCGAAGACACCCGCCTGACCCGGACCGAAACCGCCTACAAACTCGCCTTCGAGTCCGGCAAGCCCGTCGCCATCGGCGTCACCCGCGACCCCACCACCGGCCAACGCCTCTCGGGCCGGACGCTCGATCCCGCCGAGGCCGTCGCCGCGGGCCACGAGTCCTGGCGGGACTGGTACCTCATGGACGACCTGGCCAACCGCATGCAACTGCAGGGCCAGGCCCAACGCGTCGTCCGCGGACAGCGTGACAACACCCAAGTGTTGTCGGTCCCCGGCTCGGAAGACGAAGCGAGCGATCTGAACATCCACGCCTCGCCGGCCCCCGAGTAAACAAAAATACAACTGGCTCGATTGACAAGGCGTCTGCAGCCAGCGGTGGTTATTCGTACGCACCGCGCGGCGTGTGATGGACGCCCTATTTCTTGAGGCGTGTCACTGTCGCCATGAACGAGTCTGGCAGCGGGCTTTGGACTTCGATCTCGCCGAGGCGTAGAGACGATGCGTGCAGCATCAGCCGCGGCACGCTAATCCGTGGAACGTTGTCGTCAACGAGTTTTTGATTTCCGGGGGTGACGTGGCCGTAGAGCGCGTCGCCGAGCACGGGGTGGCCCAGGTGGGCGAACGTCGCGCGGATCTGGTGGAGGAAACCCGTGTCGAGCGAGACTTCGAGGCGTGTCGCATCCGCGAGCCGTTTGGTCGTGCGCCAACTCAGCGTGCACCGACGCGAAGCCGCGAAGCGCGGGTGATCCTGGTCCGGCGGGATGGCCTCGACGCGGGCCGGCTTGTGGCGGGTGATGGCCAGCCGAAGGTCCGCCCGGCCGACGTCCCGCGGCCGTCCCGACACCACCGCGGTATACATCTTCTCGGTCGTGTGACCGGCAAACGCCTCGCGGAAACGTTGCCAGCGCGTCTCATCGAGCGCCACCAACAACACGCCCGAAGTCTCGACGTCCAGCCGATGCACCACGCCGGACTTCAAACCGCCTTCGCCGCCCGATCGCCCGACACCCTGCACCTCGGGGTACCGCGCCGCCACCGCGTTGAGGACCGTGCCCGTCTCGCCCTCCCGCAACGGATGCACCGCCACGCCCGCCGGCTTGTCGATGGCCACCCAGCCGTCGCCCTCGGCCAGCACGGTTAACGCCGCGTCGGGCTCCGGCACCACCCGGCCCACGTCGTCCGACACCGCCACCGCGTCGTGTTCGCCGATGAGTTTTCCCTTGTCGCCGGCGGCCGTGACCCGGCCGTTGAGCGTCACCATGCCGTCGGCGATCAGCCGCTGGGCCCGCCGCCGCGACACCCCCGCCACCGCCGCGGCCGCCGCGTCGAGCCGGCGGGGCCAACCCTCCGCAGCGGCTTGATGGTTGGCGAGCTCGTCCATCAACGCAGACTACCCCATCTCCGCCGAATCCACCCAAGTCGGGAGGGCCAAACGGCCGATGTAACGGTGTGTTACGGCGATTTCGCCGAGGGTTATCGGGCCGCGCCGGCCCACCCGCACGCGTTCCACGGACCAGGGAGTTTCCACGATGGCCGCCGCGCCGCCCGCCACCGCCGACTCATCGCCCCGCCCCGAAGCCTCGGCGTCGGGATCGGGCTGGGACACGCGCCGCGCGACGCTCGGCGTGTTGCTGGGCCTGCTCGCGGTATGGGCCGGCTGGCGGGCGTGGAGCGACATCTTCTACATCGCGGCCCGGGACGAAGAAGCGAGCCAGGTCTGGCTGGTCCTGCCGATCTTCGCCTGGCTGGTCTGGAGCCGGAAAGACGCGCTGGCCAAGATTCGGCCGAGCTATTCGCTGCTCGGCCCCGCGCTCATCGCGATCGGCTGGGCGGTCTCGCTCCACGGTTTCTTTAACCTCCAGCAGGCGCTCTGGCACGGCGGCGTGGTGCTCGTGGCCATCGGCGCGCTGGCGACCGTCGCCGGGCCACGGCTGATGCGGGCCTTGCTGCCGACGCTGGTCGTGTTGGCGTTTCTGGTTCCGGTCCCGGGCATGATCCGCCAACGCATCGCGATCCCAATGCAGACCTACACCGCCTCGGCCAGCGAGTTCGTGTTTCAACTCCTGGCCATGCCCGTCACCCGCAGCGGCAACGTGCTGACCTACAACGGCCAGGAAGTCCTCGTCGCCGAGGCGTGCAACGGCATGCGGATGATCTTCGCGCTCCTGCTGGTGACCTACGCCTTCGTCTTGGTGATGAACCTGCGGCCCAGCGTCCGCGTGCTGATCCTGTTGTTCAGCCCGGTCTTGGCCGTGGCCTGCAACGTGATCCGCATCGCGCCGACGGTGTACCTCTACGGCCAATCGCCCGAACACTGGGGCCCGTTGTTCCATAACCTCGCGGGCTGGGCGATGCTCATCGTGACGTTCATATTGCTGATGGGCGTGGTCCGCCTGCTGCAGTGGGCCGAGGTCCCGATCATGCAACCCGCCCCCGCCCGTTCGCCCGACAAACCAAACCTCGCGAAGCCGGTCGCTTCGCGCTCGGCCGCGACGCCCGCTTGAACCGCTGCGCCATGAACCCGAAACCGCCCGCTTCATCCCGATGGCTCCGCCTCGTCGCCCCGGCCCTGGCCAGCGCGCTGTTGGTCGGCATGGCCGTGGCCAACGCGGGCTTCCCGACCGCCGAGGACGCCGAGCCGTACCACGCCCGGATCATGGACCTGAGCCTGGAGACGCCGACCACGTTTGGCCCGTGGGAGAGTCGACCGATCCCCGTGCCCACGTCGGCCGTCGAACTCCTGCGCCCCAACGCGATGCTCAGCCGACAGTTCCGCGACACCACGGACCGGCGCCACGCCTCGATCCTGATCGTGCAATGCAAAGACGCCCGCGACCTCTCGGGCCACTGGCCGCCGAACTGCTACAAGGCCAGCGGCTACACGCAGACCCACGTCGAGTCACGCGAGTGGCCCGGCCTGGACCCGCAAGCCGCCCCCATCCCCGGGGTCGAATACACCTTCGATATCGAAACCGAAGACGGCCCCGAACGTTTGGTCGTCGCCAACTTTCTGATCGTGCCGGGCGTCGGCCTGGTCCCCGATATGGCCAGCGTCCGCGACGCCGGGGCCGACCCGCAGCGGCGGTCGCTGGGCGCTGCCCAGGTCCAAGTCGTGACCGACGGCTCGTTCAACCGGGCCGAGCGCGACGTGATCTTCGCCGAGTTGCTTGAACCGCACGCACCCTTGATCAACGCGATCTTCGACCCCGCGGCCCCGTGAACGGGTAAGCCGCCGCCGCGTTGCGGATCAGCCGCATCGTTTGCCTTGCTTTGTTGGAGAGTCCCATGAGTTTGTCTGCCCGTCGTCGCCGTCGTCGTTTCCGCCTGGGGCTGATCTTCGGGGTTATCGCGCTCGCCGGGATCGGCGTGGGCGTTCGCTACATGATGGTCAACCCCGCGCAGGCCGACACCGCCAGCGATCCCCGCCGCGACGCGGGACTCGCCGCGTTTACGGCCGGCGACGATGCCGAGGTGCTCGCGCAACTCGGGCCGTACCTCGATGCCGGGGCCGACGACACCGAAGCGCGATTTGCGTTGGCGAGTGTGCAACTCCGGCAAGCCCGGGCCGAGGGCCAACCCGCGTTGTTGGGCGAAGCGGTCGCGGGGCTGCGTCGCGTCCTGCGGGACCAACCGAATCACCGCGAGGCGGCCGAGTTGTTGCTGCCGGTGTTGGCGGAGTACCCGCGGGGGATGGAAGAAGCGGGCCTGCGCATCGCCGAACGGGTGCTGCGGCAAACGCCCGAGCATCAGGCCTCGCTGCGGGCCCAAGCCGTGCTGCTGGCGAGCACCGGACGCCACGAGGAAGCGCTCGACGCCGCCCGCGAGGCGCTGCAACGAGAGCCTTTGGACCTGCTCCTGCATCGGCTGGTGCTCGACACCATGCGGCGTCAGAACCAACCCGACGCGGCGCTTTTGGATTACGCCACCGCCCTAAGCACCTCCGACCCGCAACAACCCGCGTTTACGCAAGTCGAAGCCTACGCCCGACTCATCACCGACGACCGCAAAAGTGCAGAAGACCTGCTCACCTCGCTCGTCGAACCCTTGCCCGCCAATGCCGAATTTGTCGAGCAACAGATCGTCCTGATGGATGCCGCGGCGATGTTCGATCAAGCGCTGGGTTATCTCGAAAGCCTCTACGCCCAAGGCTTCGCCGAACTCGATCAAGACGAGTTGATCCGCCGCCGGTTCGAGGCCGGCCGCGCCGCCGAGGCGTTGGCGTTGATCCAAACGCTCGAGCGCCCCACCACGACGCAGCGAACCATCCAAGCCCTGGTTTTGCTCGGCCAGCAGCAGCCGGCCGAGGCGCAGCAGATCATCCAATCCATCGAAGCCCACAACACCCGGGCGCACCGCGCCATCGCCGCACTGCTGTCCGCAGCCGCCGACGTGAACGGCGACGACGGGCTCACCGCCGTGATCGACGCCGGCCGGGCCGCGCGAGACGCCAGCGTGTCGAACCCGTATCTCGATCTCGTGGTGGCCGAGGCGTACGAACAAGCGGGGCAACGCGACCGCGCGATCGCGCGGTATCAGTCGGCCCTGCGTCAACGTCCGTCCTGGGCCGCGCCCTGCCTGGGCTTGGCCGAGCTTTACCTCGAACAAGACAACGCCACGGAGGCCAACGGCTACGCCGTCGCCGCGATCCCGCGCCAGCCGCGCGGGATCGCGGGCCGCATCCTGCTCGCCGAGGCGTTCGCCGACGAACCCGGCCGGTTGAACGCGACGCAGAAACAAGAAGTCCTGACGCTCATCGATCAAGTGCAAACCGCACAACCCGGCGAGCCGCGGACCCTGGCCGTCCAGATCGCCGTGCTCGCGGGCACCGGCGACCGCGAAGCGGCCCGACAAGCCATGCAAGCCGCCCTCGACGCCGATCCGCCGCTGAGCCAGCCCGTCATGGTCACGCTGATCGAAGCCGCCAAACGCTACGACCTCGACCCCGAAGGCGAGATTCAGGCAGCCTACGTCCAACGCTTCGGCCAAACGCTGGCGATCACCATGGTCCAGGCCCAACGCCTCCTCGAGACCGGCGACGCCGAAGCCGCACTGGCCTTGTTCGACCAAGCCAAGCCCTCCGACGCCGGGGCCGACTGGCAGGTCAACCGGGCATTGCTGCTCGAACGTATGGGCCGACCCGAAGCCGTCGCGGCGTGGACCGCGGTGGGCGAAGCGTTTGCTGACGACCTGAAGGTGCAGCAAGCGCAACTCGACAGCGACGCCGCCTGGGACGACCGGGCCGGCATCAGCGACGCCATCGAACGCCTGCGCAAACTGACCGGCGATGACGAGGCGCGTTGGCGTGTCGAACGCGCCCGGTGGTGGCTCGGCTCGGCTGACCCGCTGGCGGCGGCCGAAAAAGCGGATGAACTCCTCGACGAAGCGTTGCGACTCGAGCCCGACTCATCCGAAGCTTTGGCCCTTCGCGGCCGAAGCCAACGACTACTCGGCAACCCGCGGCTGGCGATCTCGTTGCTCAGCCAGGCGATTACTCAGTCGCCACGCGATGCCGACGCCCACGCGGAGTTGGCCTTTGCTCAGCGGGACGCCGGCTCGCCGGAGGCCGCGCTGGAGACGGCCCGCCTCGCCGCGACGATGCCGACCGCTTCGCCCCACGCCCAACGCCGCAGCGCGCAACTCATGATCGACGCCGGCGAGTTGGAAGACGCCGCCGGCGTCCTGGCCCGCCTGCACGACGCGGGCTTGTCCGAGCCGCGCGACGTCTTCACGCTGGCGCAGCTTTACCGGCAGACCCAACGGAACGACCGCGCCTTGGCCCTGACCGAATCGATGTTGGCCTCGCCGAGTCCGGCGTCGATCGCGCTGGCGGCTGACCTCTACGCCCAAGCGGGTCAGCCCGACGAAGCCGCCGCGGCTTTGGCGAAGCTCGACACGCTCGACTTGGCCGAGGCCGACAAGCTGCGTATCCGCGCAGTTCACCTCTCGGCCTTCGGGGATGCCGAGGACGCAGACGCCGCGTGGACCGCGTTACTCAACGAAACTCCCGAGGACGCCGACGCCTGGCGGGCGATGGTCAGCTATAAGCTACGGGCCGGTCGATACGACGAGGCGTTGGCGACGGCCGGCCGCGCTGACGCGGCCGGAGAAGATACGGGCTTGACGGCCTTGCTGCAGAATGCCGCGCCGATTCAGAATCTCAAAGACGAAGCAGGGATGAGTGCGCTGGCTCTCGCCTTGCTTGAAGAACCCGAGAACCGCAGCGCGGCGGCAGAAGCCTTAGCGGCGCTGGAGCGAGCCCGTTCGAACGCGGCGTCGGCCGATGAATTGGCCGACAAATTGGTGGCGTTGGCTGAGACGTCGCCGGAGTTCGAATCGTTGTGGGTGCTCTCGGTTAGTCAAGAATTCACCGCGGGGCGGTTGGATCCGGGCTTGGCCCGGGCTGAAGCCGGCCGCGATCGTTTTCCGAATTCGCCGCGGTCGGCGCGTTTGTTGGCCGAGGCTTACGGCGTCGCCGAACGGTGGCGCGACGCGTTGATCGCCGCCGAGGCGTGGGCTGCGTTGTCGATGAACGGCCGGTGGGAAGCCGACGTGCTCGCCGCGCGGGCCGAGCGTGAACTCGGCCGACCGTCGGCGGCGGCCGATCGGCTGGAACCCTACGCCGACGCGGTCTGGGCCGCATCGCTGGACCGGCCCAACCTCACCAAAGAACTGTCGCTCGCGTGGGCGGCCACGGGCCGATCCGCCGAAGCGCGGGAGGTGCTCGAACCACTTTTGAGTGTGGGTGAGCGCTGGCGTTGGACGTGGCTGGATGCCGCGGTGCTGGACGTGTCGAGCACGCGCGAATCGGGTCGCTGGTTGGAGCGGTTGGAACCGGTCATCCCCGCCGAGGCGTGGAGCGAGCGCGCGGCGTTGGCCAAGGCCTGGTGGGCCGTGGGCATGCGGGACAGCTACGCCCCGTTCCGCGCCAAGGGCCGGGAGATGGGTGAAGCGTTGACCGCAGGCCCCGGAGCCACCGCCGAGTTGTGGTATTTCGTGGGCAGTGCTGCGGAAGTCGAAGGTGACTGGGCCGCCGCCGAGGCGTCGTACCGCGAAGCCTTGGACCGCGACCCGCGCTTGGCCGGGGCAAGCAACAACCTCGCGATGTTGCTGGCCGACCACGGCGACGTCCAGGAAGCCATTCAATGGGCCAAGCGGACCGTCGAAGTCGTCCCCCACGAACCCAACTTCCACGACACCCTGGCTTACGCCTTCAAACGTGCCGGCCAACTCGAGGAAGCCCGCGACGCGATCAAGCGGGCGATCGAACTCGACCCCGGCAACCCCACTTGGCGGACCCGGCTGAACGAGATCGTCGTCGCGCAGTGATTTGTTCGAAGCGAAAGCTTAGCCGCGCGGCAGCACATCCGTGACCATCGCCATGACGTGGCAGGTGCTGCCGGCCAAAACAAACAGGTGCCAGACCGCGTGGTTGTATTTGAGCTTTTCCCACAGAAAAAACGCGACCCCGCCGGTGTAGCACAGCCCCCCCGCCGCGACCCAGATCAGGCCCGGCGTCGACATGGCCGCCACGATCGGCCCGATCGCCACGACCACCAGCCAACCCATCGCCAGCTTCAAGCCCAACTGCGTCCAGCCGAAGCGGTCGAAGCACACCAGCTTGAGCGTCAGCCCCGCCGCCGCCAGCGCCCAGACGACGCCGAAGATCGACCAGCCCCAGCCGCCGCCAAGCGTGACCAGCATCAGCGGCGTGTACGTCCCGGCGATCAACAGGAAGATCGCCGCGTGGTCGAGTTTGCGGAGCAGCCGCTTGCCCGCGGGGTGTTGCACGGCGTGGTACAGCGTCGAGATGCCGTACACCGCGATCAACGCGGCACCGAAAACACTCAGCGTCACGATCCGCCACGGCTCGCCGCCTAGTCCGGCGAAGACGATGAGCAGCGTCGCCCCCGTCAGCGCCCCGGCGAGGCCCATGCCGTGGGTCGCGACGTTGGCCCATTCTTCGCCCCGGGTGGGATCGGATTCGACGGCGGGGTTTTGCATGAGTTGGGGGCCGGTGATCGAGAAGACGGGTGGCGGACGTGACCTACTTTAGCCGAGAACAGTCGTGGAAAGCACGCGCGACCCGGGCGGGTCCGCACGGCGTACGATATTTCGGTCCGCAACCTTTTATCGAAGCGATTGACATGAAAACACCATTTTCTCGTCGTGATTTTCTGCGGGTCTCCGGGTTGGCCGTGGCTTGCGTGACGGTTTTGACCCTCACGGGGCCCGCGGAGGGTGCGGCGCTGCAGGACGCCGAGCCGAAAGCGGTCCAGATCCTGCTCGAAGCGTCGCGGTCGGACGACCCGCTGCTGCGGATGCACGCGATCGAGGCGGCTAAATCGATGCCCGACCGGGCGTTGCCGATGGTGCAGTTGGGCTTGCAGGACGACCATCCCGCGGTGCGTTTCGCGGCCTTGGTCACCACCGGCCGGCTGGAGTTCAACTCGTTGGCCCCGCAAGCCCTACGCCTGGCCGACGACGCCGAGCAGCCGGACTTTGTCCAAGCCGCGGCGTTGTTCGCCGCGGGCCGGTGCGGCGAGGACGTGGACCTGGGCCGGCTGGCGGCGATGCTGTGGGACGATGATCTGAACACGCGGTCCAACGTCGCGATGTTGTTCGGCTGGATGGACGAGCCCGCCGTGATCCCGGTGCTGTTGGACGCCGCCGAGGCCCCCATGACGCGGGCCCGGCCGAGCCAGCGGGAACTGGTCCGCCTCCAAATCACCGAGGCCCTCTTGAACCTGGGCTACGAGGACAGCCTCAAGGCGCTCCGCGGGGCCGCCTATTCCGGCAACAACGAGGTCCGCATCATGGCGACGCTCATGCTCGGCCGGGCGGGCGACGGCGGTATGGAAGACAACCTGGTTACGTTCCTGGCCAAAGACCCGTTTGAACTGCGTTTGGCGGCGGCTGAATCGCTGGCCCGGCTGGGGTCGCTGGAAGGCGTGCCCGTGATGCTCGAGGCAAGCGAACGGCCCCGTGACTTAGTCCGGTCGCAGGCCGCGTTTGCACTCGGACAAGCCGCCGCGTCGGCCGAAGCGGCCGCCCGCCTGACCATGCTGTTGGACGATCCCAACAACCGGGTACGGATCGCCGCCGCCGCCGCGACCCTCGAAGCGATCAACCGGTGAGCCGCCCGGCGGCCCGCCCCGAGGGCCCCGTGAACCAACCAAAGGCGACAACGCGACTTATCGGCCCACTGGCTTCCGGGGCGGCGACAGAATTGGTTGACAACCCCGGCCGGTTGGGGTGTAATTAAGGACCCGTTAGCCGCGATCTCGCGGCGGGTTTGTGTTCTGCCTCCCTCCGCTCCTTCATCATTACCGAGGACCTCCCCTTGAGCCCACTCACCAAAGCCCTCGTGTTGCTCGTGACTATCCTGTCGATCGTCTTGGTCGCGTTGGTCGTTCCCTTCGTCGCCCAAGTCGACGACCTGAACGCCGAAATCTCCGACCTCCAGACCCAGGTCCAAGTCGCCAACGCCGCCGCCGCCCGCGACGGCAGCGAAAACGACTTGCTCAAAGCCCAACTCGCTAAGACCGACACCAGTAAAGACAAGGAGATCATCGCTCTCCGCACGGAAGTGACCGAAAAAACTCAAGAGAGGGCTACCCTCGAAGCCCAGCTCAAAGAGTCCACCAGCCAAGTCGACAAGCACGTCAACACCATCACGCTGATGTCGGCCACCCAGGACCAACTCACCGCCCTGCTCCAAGACCGCAACGCGTTGGTCAGCGAATCCCAAGCCAGCAACGTCAAGCTCAAGACCGAAGCCGCCCAACTGATCCAAGCCAACAACGATCTGGTCGCTCAGGTTGAAGGTCTGACCCGCACGAACCGTTTGCAGAGCGAGAAGATCGTCGATCTTCAAGAGCAACTCGCCGGCGGCACGCCTGGCCCTGGCCCCGGACCCGGACCTGGCCTCGCCCCGGAAATTCGCGGCAGCATCACCGGCATCGAACGTGTTGATGACATCACCTTCGCTTCGCTCAACGTGGGCTCCAACGACGCGATCAGCCCCAACACGAAGCTGGTCCTCTTCCGCAACGGGGACCAATTCGTCGGTACCGCCACCATCATGTCCGTCGACGAAACCGTCAGCGTCGCCAAGATCGACTCGGCCAAAATGGACGTTGTGGTTGGCGACAACGCCATGACCGGCATCAACTACTAAATCCCCCGGAAGGGCGCAAGCGACGGCGAAGAGCCTCGGTTGCCTAGCACCACAAACTGATTTTTCTCTCGGCCCCACGGCCCGCCCCGAAAGCTAACGCACCATGGCAGACAACAGCTCCGGCCCCGGCAATAACATCTTCACCGTCCTGGCGTTCATCGATTTCGTCACCCTGCTCATCGGCGTGGGCTACACCTGGATGCGGCTCCAAGCGGTCACCGGCAACATCAACCCGTTTGCCTAAAAATAATCCTGCCTAACCCTAAGAACCTGGTTCCAAACCCACGCCCACCCCGCGTGGGTTTTGTTTTACCCCGCCGCCTCTCGCCTCCATCTGGGTCCGAATAAAACTGGGGCCGATGACCGTGGTTCGTCGATAGTCTTACTGCGATCAAGCGGACGACGGCCACGCCCGGTTTCGTTACAATCGCGGTAACTTCAGAGGCCGCCCGTGGGTCGGCCTCCACGCTCTCGGAAACCAACCACCCTTGATCTTCGATAACCTCCTGAGCTTCTTCAGCGTCGACATGGGCATCGACCTGGGCACCTGCAACACCCTGGTGTGCGTCCGGGGCGAAGGCATCGTGCTCAACGAGCCGTCGGTCGTCGCGGTCAAACGCAACACCAACCAGGTGCTGCAGAACGGCAACTCCGTGGGCTGGGTCGCCAAGGAAATGCTGGGCAAGACCCCCGGCAGCATCACCGCCATCCGCCCGCTCAAGGACGGCGTCATCTCCGACTTCGAGATCACCGAGGCGATGCTCGGGTACTTCATCCGTAAGGTCAACGGCAAGCGGCCGTTCGTCAAGCCCCGCGTCGTCATCGCTGTGCCTTCGGGGATCACCGCGGTCGAGAAGCGGGCCGTGCTCGACTCGGCCGAGCGGGCCGGCGCCCGGCGGGTCTACCTCGTTGAAGAACCCATGGCCGCGGGCATCGGGGCCAACCTGCCCATCGTCGAAGCCACCGCGTCGATGATCGTCGATATCGGCGGCGGCACCACCGAAGTCGCCATCATGTCGCTGGCCGATATCGCCCAGTGTGAGTCCGTCCGCGTGGCGGGTGAC
>JBCCST010000077.1:0-15793 GCA_039199695.1 Planctomycetota bacterium
CCATGGTGATGCCCTTTCCGATCGGCGAAGCGGTTCAACTCGAACAATTCGCGGTAGGTGATAAGGTCCAGGTAACTTTCGAGGTCTTCACCGAAAGCGGCATCCTCGGATACGCCGCGACCGAACTCGCCGAGCTGCCCGCGGAGACCGAACTGGATTTCTCCAAGCTGGAAAGGCCCGAGGGCGGTCAAGCCGGGCACGATCACCACGGACACAGCCACGATCACCACACGGGCCACAACCATTGACCCGAGTTAAGCCCGCGACTTAGCGCATCCTGCCTTGACGCGGTGCTGCGGTGTGACAAACTAAACTACTCGACTCCGCACGGAGGTCGTCGGCCGCTTTCCCCCGCCCCCAGAAAGAATGTGTTTCGGCAGTTTGCTATGCCGAAGCCGTGCTTCCGGGGGTCGGGGGAGGGGGTGTCAGGAGGGACGTGCGGCAGGATGCAGGTCGATCGCGTGATTGGCCGATGTGCTGCCCCGCTTCTTTTTCAGACAGGAATGCTCCGATGCCTCTTAATCTCAGACCCGCCGACCAATGTGAACTCGACCTCGTCTCGCTGGGCGAATGCATGATCCGCCTCTCCCCGCCCGGGCACGGCCGGATCGAATTCGCCAAGACCCTCGAAGTCTCGGTCGGCGGCGGCGAATACAACGTCGCCTACGCCCTGGCCCGCCTTGGGCTCCGCACCGGTTGGATCGGCGGGCTCAACAGCTCGCCCATGGGCGCCATCATCCGCAACCACGCCCGCTCGGTCGGCGTCGATGTCTCCCACGTCGTCGAACGCGACTACGACGGCTTCGGCACGAAAGACCGCGTCGGCCTCAACTTCACCGAAGTCGGCACCTCCAAACGCGGCAGCGCCACGCTCTACGACCGCGCCCACTCCGCCACCGCGAGTATCAAGCCCGGCGAAGTCGACTGGAAACACCTCTTCGAAACTAGAGGCGTCCGCTGGCTGCACACCGGCGGGATCTTCACCGCGCTCTCGGAAAACACCCGCCAAGTTGTCGCCGAGGCGGTGAAGGCGGCCCACGAAGCCGGCACCATCGTCAGCTACGACCTCAACTTCCGCGGCAAGCTCTGGACGTCCGAAGAAGCCATCGCGACGACCAAACCGCTCGTGCCCTACATCGACTGCCTGATCGGCAACGAAGAAGACTTCGAGAAGGTCCTGGGCTACCACGTCGAAGGCGTGGACATCGAATCGACCGACGACCTCGACACCGGCGCGTTCAAGAACATGGTCAACCAGGTCGTCAACGACTTCCCCAACATCAAAGTCGTCGGCACCACGCTCCGCAGCGTCAAGACCGCCCTCATCAACGACTGGTCGGCCATCATGTGGAACGACGGCACGTTCTACCAAGGCCTCGACATGCCCCGCCTGGAGATCGAAGACCGCGTCGGCGGCGGCGACGGCTTCGCCTCGGGCTTCACCTTCGGCTTCCTCACCGGCGAAGAGCCCCAACGCTGCGTCGACCTCGGCGTGGCCCACGGCGCGTTGATCATGTCCACCCGCGGCGACACCAGCCAACTCAACCGCACCGAACTCGAACGCACCGCCGACGGCGGCAGCGCCCGCATCGTGCGTTAACCCCCGCCCGGAAGCGATTGCGATCGCAAACCGTTCGAAGTGAAAATCAGATACCGAAGGACAGAAGGTTGCTAAAGCAACCTCAGCCCGCGCAGACCTCGACGCACTCGTGACACACCTGCACCCCGCCCTCCTCGCGGTATTCCCAGCGGCGGATACAGATTTCGTGGGGTCGGCCGGTGGCGGTGATACGCCCGTCGCGCATCACGCTGACCGTGTCGGCCACGATCAGGGCTTCGCGGGGGTCGTGTGTGACCATGAGGATCGCGACGCCCGCCTCGCGCATCACCCGCAGCGTGGTTTCGCGGACCCGGTCCCGCAGCGTGGTGTCGAGCCCGCTGAACGGTTCGTCGAGCAGCATGACCTGGGGTTCGCGGGCTAACGCGCGGGCCAAGGCGACGCGTTGCTGCTGCCCGCCGCTGAGCGTGGTGGGCATCGCTCGCGCGAAGTCTTCCATGCCGACGCGTTCCAGCCATTCAAGCGCCGCGGCTCGGCGTTGGCCGCGGGGTTGATGCTTGAGGCCGAAGGCCACGTTTTGTTGGACGGTGAGGTGCGGGAACAGGGCGTAGTCCTGGAACACAAAACCGACCGCTCGCTTCTCCGGCGGGACGTGCTTGGCTTGGGCGCTAACCGACTGTTCGCCGATGTCGATGCGGCCGGCGTTGAGAGGCTCGAGGCCAGCGATGAGTCGAAGCAGCGTCGTCTTGCCGCTGCCCGAATCCCCGAGCAACGCGTGGACCCGGCCGGCGTGCAAGTCGAGGTCGATTCCTTTGACCACCGGGGTTTTGCGTTGGTATCCAAACTCGACGTTGCGCACCCGCACCTTGAGTTCGCTCGGGGACGCCTCGGCGGGGGGAGATACCGCCTCGGCGGATCCGGTTGGCCCAACTGGTCGACTGCTGATGGTGAGCGGGGTCTTCATCGCACGGCCGCCTCGTCGAGGTTGCGGATGGGGGAGTTCTTGCGGTGGCGGTCGAGCAGCGTCGAGAGCACCACCACCGGCAACAAGCCGATCGCGATGATCACCAGAGCCCCGAACGACGCTTCTTCGAGCCGTTCGTCGGTCGCGAGCAGGTACACCCGCACCGCGAGCGTGTCGAAGTTGAACGGCCGCAGCATCAGCGTGGCGGGCAGCTCTTTCACGACGTCCACAAATACTAGCAGCAGCGCCGCCAGCAAGCCGGCCCGCAAGAGCGGCAGGTGCACCCGCAGCATGAGCCGGACGCCGGCGGTGCCCAGCGTGCGGGCCGCGTCGTCCATGGACGGCCGGATGCGGTCGAAGCTCGACTCGATCATCGCGAGCGCCACGCCGAGGAACCGCGTCTGGTAGCCGAAGATCACCGCGACAATGCTCCCGGTCAGGATCAGGCCGGGCTGCCAGCTGAACATCGCCGCGAGAAAATCGTTGATCCGGTGGTCCAGCCAACTCAACGGGGCCAACAGCCCCACGGCGACCACCGTGCCGGGCAGCGCATAACCCAGGCCCGCCAGCTTCCCGGCCGCGAAGCTGACCGCCCCGCTGAGGCGTCGGCCGTAGGCCACTAGCAACCCCAACCCCACCGCGAGCGCCGCCGCCAGCCCGGCGAGGATCAGCGTGTTGCGGCCGAAGTCGGTGACGACTTCAAACGCCCGCTCGTCGCCGGTGGTGATTGTCATGTGCACAAAAATACCGGCCGGCATGATGAAGCCCAGCAACACGGGCAGGCCACAAACCGTGATCGCTGCGAGCGAACCTCGCCACCCCAACTTTGCGCGGCGCATCGGCTGGCCGCGGCTGCTCGTCTGGTAAAAACGGGCCCGGCGGCGGGCGAGGACTTCGATCAAGACCACCAGCATCACCACGCTCAGCAACACCGCTGCGAGCTGCGCCGCCGCGGTGGGGGCTTCGAGGCTGCGCCACGTCCGGTAGATGCCCGTGGCGAACGTGTCGACCGCGCAGTAGTCCACCGCGCCGAAGTCCGCGAGCGTTTCCATCATGACCAACGACGTGCCCGCCGCGATCGACGGCCGGGTCAACGGCAACGCCACCGTCAAGAAACCCCGCCAAGGCCCGCGACCCAGCGTGCGCCCGACTTCCATGACGCAACTCGACTGCTCGATGAAAGCGGTCCGCGCCGCGAGATACACGTAGGGATAAAGCGTGAAGGTCAGGATCGCGATCGCCCCCGGCAGCGAACGGACCGCGGGGAACCAGTAATCGCGCCGGCCCCAGCCGAACGTTTCTCGCAGCCACGTCTGCACCGGCCCGCTGAACTGCAGCAGGTCCGTATAGGCGTAAGCGGCGAGGTAGCCGGGCACCGCGAGGGGCAGCAACAACGCCCAGTGAAAAATCCGCCGGCCGGGGAAGTCGCAGGCGGTGACCAGCCAGGCCGTGGCCGTGCCCACGATCGCCGCGAGCACACAAACCGATACCGCGAGGATGGCGGTGTTGCGCAGGTACAACGGCAGACGGGTCTCGGCGAGGTGCTGCCACTCGGAACCGAACGGCTGCAGCACGCTGGCCAGCACCGTCAGCGTCGGCACCGCGACCAAACTACAGATCAGCAGGCAGAGCAACGGCCAGGGCTTGAGGAGACGAAAAACGTGCATGGGGCGGTCGATCCGGCGGCGGACGCGGCGGCGTTTATCGCCAGCCGGCCCGGTCCATCACCCGCACGGCTTCGCGGTTGTTATTGCCCAGTTCGGCGGCGTTGAGTTGGTCGGCTTTGAATGTCCCGAACCCCTTGAGCACGTCGGTCAACTCCACGCCCTCCACCACCGGGTACTCGTGGTTGGCCAAAGCGTACTGCTGCTGCGCTTCGACGGTGGTCAGGAACTCAAGCAGCGCCACGGCGTTCTCGCGGTTCGGGGCATTCTTTACGATACCGGCCCCGGACACGTTCACGTGGGCTCCGCGGTCTTCTTGATTGGGGAAGACCAAGCGCAGCTTCGACGCGGCGGCGCGGTCCGCGGCGTTGTCGCCGGCGAGCATGCGAGCAAAGTAGTAGTGATTCGCCACCGCGATCTCGCCCTCACCCGCGGCCAACGCGCGGATCTGATCGGTGTCGCCGCCCTGCGGTCGGCGGGCGAAGTTGTCGACCACGCCCCGGGCCCAGTCCTCGGTCCACTCCGGGCCGTGATAAGCCAGCAGCGATCCGACCATGCTCTGGTTGTAGATGTTGCTCGACGAGCGAAGCAGCAAGCCGCCGTCGATCTCTTTGCTCGCCAGATCTTCGTACGTCGTGACGAAATCGGCGGGAACGTCCGGCGACAACAGGAACACCCGCACCCGCTGGCTGAGTCCAAACCACAACCCATCGGGGTGCCGCAAATGTTCCGGGATACGCTCGGAAAGCACGTCCGAGGTCACCGGCTGCAGCACGTCCAACTCGACCGCCTTATGGAGACGGCCCGCATCGACGGCAATGAACACGTCGGCCGGGCTCAGGTCGCCCTCGCGCGTGATCCGGGTCAGCAACGCATCGGTGTCCCCCTCGATGACATTGACCCGGATGCCCGTGGCCGCCTCGAACTGCTGGTACAAGACCACGTCGGTGTCGTAGTGACGCGAAGAATAAACGTTGACCACGTTCTCTTCCGCCACGGCATCGGGGGTCTGAAGCGTGGCCACCAACAACAAGAATGTGAACGCGATCAGGGTGAATAACTTCATGAGTAAATCTGGGTTAGGGGCCAATCGTCAACGGGTTTCGTCCGGCAGCGACACAACTCCGCCGGAGAACACCTCCGAAGCACCGGAAACCACAAGGTGCTCCACCACGGAGCGTTCGGCGTGATCCGGCGACGCCAAGACAAACACAAGTGAGACTGCGCCTCTCTATCGCTTGTAGTTGTAGCTTTTGCGGCGGGTTTGTCAATTATTGAGAACAAATCTCAATAATTAACCTATCCGCAAGATTCGGCGGATGGTTGGGACAGCGTCATATCCCGCCTAGTCGTCCATGTCGGATAAGTTGCAGACTTAGCCAGTCTTCCGGAGACAAATGCCCTGCTTCGTGAGGTTTACGGCCTCCCACGACTGATACTCACGTCGGATCTGACGCCCGCGCACCAGCCGGCATCTATGAGCGGTCATGCCGAAAGCAGCCTCGCGGAATATGCCCCTACCCTCGGGCACGGGCTTGGGTACAAGCTGGGCGTGCAATCACGCAAGGCGAATGAAGACGTCGACCAAAAAGATCGGGAATCAGCCATCGAACAACTTTGGCGACGAACCCATTTCAACCATGACGAAAAGAACAAACGACAAGCGGTCGCCGGAATAAAAAGAAACCGCCGTATCACCATCCGGGGTGGTCTTCTCATCTAGACTCTCCGCATGATCCGCCTCGGCACCATCGGCTTTGTTTATCCAGACTGGACCGGCGTGTTCTACACCCAAGGCCTCAAGCCCGATCAACGCCTCGAACGCTACGCCCGGCAATTCAACACCCTCGAGATCGATACCACCTTCCACGCGATCCCGCCCCGCGATCGGGTGCAACGCTGGGCCGAGGCGACGCCCGACGATTTCACGTTCAGCGTCAAGACCCCGCGCGACATCACCCACGAAGGCCTGGTCGGCGCGGACGCCACGCTGAGTCTGATGTGCACGTTCCTCGACACCATGCGCGTGCTGGGCGACAAGCTCGGCGTGGTGCTGTTGCAGTTTCCGCCGAGCTTCGTCTCCGTGCGACGCGGCGATCTGATCAAGCTGTTGGATGTACTTGCCAACGCGGGCGCGGGGCTGCGGTTTGCGATCGAGCTGCGTCACGATTCGTGGTGGTCGGACGACACCGTTCGGCTGTTCCGCGAACGCAATCTCGCCTGGGCGGGCTCCGATCAACCCACGCCCGAGTTGTCCAGCGTCTCGCCCGACGACAAACAACAAGGCGGCGGCGTCCGCGCCCCCCGGCCACTCATCGTGACCAGCGACTTCCTCTTCATCCGCTGGGTGGGCAACCACGGCCAGTTCCCGTCCAACGCGACCGAAGTCGTCGATCCCACGCCGCGGTTGGCGTGGTGGGTCCAACAACTCCAACCCTTTCTCCGCGATGACAGCCCGGTCAAAAACATCTTCGGCTACTGCGGCAACAGCTACGCGGGCCACGCACCCGCGACCTGCCGACGCCTGCTGTCGTTGCTTGATCTGCCCGCCCCGCCGCCGTTGGAACTGAACGACACCACGCAAGGCTCGTTGTTTTGATCAATCGTTTTTGATCAAAGCGTCTCGCGGATCAGAACTCATACAACGCCCGCAACGCAATCGCGCCGAGGCCGTCGTCGGTCGTTTGCTCTTCGAACTCGCGGGAGAAGTACAGCTGTTGGTAAGTCGCGCTGAACGTCCAGTTGCCGCGCCGCCAATCGACGGCAAACCCGCCGCCGATCTCGCCGACCCAAGGCTCCAATGACACCGATCGGCTGGGGTTGCGCTCGTTGTTGCCTTCGATAAAAGTGTTCCACTCGACGTACCGGCCGATGCCTTTGACAAAGGCGTAGGTACTCAGCCCCTGCACCGGTTGGCCGGTCGCGCTGCCCGGATCGGTCAACCGCGCGGGCCCGAAGTCGTCGGGCAGGTTGAAGCCGAACCGCAGGGTGCCGCCCGCGTTCACGCGTCGGTAGACGTTGCCCACGTCCAACCCCACCTCGGGGATGAGTTGTAAGCCCCACACACCGGGCGCAAACTCCGCACCCGGCTCGAAACCCGCTTCGCCCCAAAGCGTCATCCGCCACTTGCGCCGCAGCGTCAGGTTGTACGCGAACTCGTCGCCCAGCTGTGTGGTCCAGTTCGGGTCCGGTTCGTCGAACAGGTCGTGGATCCACTCCTGGGCGGGCTCGGCCAGCGACGAAGGCCCCACCACGCCGAGGTCGAGTTCCACGTGGTCGAAGACGTCGTCTTTCTCACGCTGCCAATAACCGCCGAGGTACAGGTATCCCGCGTAGGGGCGATCGTTGGGGTCGGGCAACGCCGGGCCGATGTTGTCGGGCGTGAAGATTTGTTGAACCAGCGTTAAGCCCACCGCGGTGCCGTCGGCCGATAGCCCCAGCGCGTCGGCGATGGCGTCGCCGCCGTTCTGATGGCGGGCGATCGCAAACCCCTGGCCCGAGGTGTAGTGGCGGTCGGAGTTGTGATTCGGGCGGGTGAACGTGCCGTCATTTTCGAAAAACAACGACAAAGACGCGGGTTTGGGCGGCGCGGCGTCTGCCAGGTTGGGCGTAGCGGTTTCGGTCAGCTCTGCCTCCTCCGCCCTATCCGTTGGCGTGGTGTCAGCTATCTCCTGTGCTACCGCTCCACTCGCCCATGCGAACATCAAGCCCACCAGCACTAATACTCGGATGTCCACGCCCCGACGAACGAGCTCGCTAACGATCATCTGCATCGACTCCAGGCGGGGGCAATTCCGTAGGTGCTTTCGAGGGCGCTTCCGGGGGTGTGTTCGGCGGACGGTGATCCACGCCGACGTACACCATGAGATCGGGGAAAAACCCGGCGAAGTCCTCGGCAAACCCGTCGTACTGCGCCCGCAACTCGGTCAAGGCCGACGCGAGATCGACTTCCCGGCCGAACCTTTCGCGCAGCCGGGCGGACATCCGTTTCAACGTGTGGGCGATGCCCTCGACACTGCCGTAGGTGCTCAACCAGTCTTCACCAGCCATCATGGTCATGATCGCCCGCATCCGCGGCGGCATCAAATCGGCCTCGGCCAACATCTGGCGGTAGGCGTCCGCGATAAAATCGGACAACGGCTGCGGGTGATACTCGGCCCAGTGAACCGAGAGCACGTGGTCGTAAATCACATCCACCAGAACCCCCGAATACCGCCCGTGCCGGGGACGCAATCGGGCCCGCGAACGCTCGAAGAGCGGGTGGCTGTCGGTGAACGCGTCCACGCGGCGGTGACGCATTACGCCTTCGAGCACCACCGGGTCGAGGTCGGCCGGCAGCCGACCGCGGTGCAGGTCCGGGAGCAGGTTCCCGATCAGCGACGCGGGGCTCGCGTCGGCCAAATAAAGGTGGGCCAGGTAATTCAAGCTTCCTCACTATCGACGGCCCAGACGTCGATCGCAAGCTTCGCTCATCGGCCCGACCCGCCGCGTTCAACCCCACCACTTTCCGGCCAGTTCCCGGCCACTCTCCGTCCACTTTCCGACCACTCGTCCCGATACCCCGGAAGTTCCGGGGGGGAACTCTTCTCACCGCTCGCCGTCCGACGCCTGCTACGGTTCAGGCGGCGAAGACGAGCGGTTCGAAGACATCGTGGATCGAGATGCGGGCCAGGTCCCAGAGGTGCTGGGTCTGGCGGTCGAGTCGGCCATCGCGGGCCTCGAACCATTGGTGCAGCTCGCTGAGCCGAACCGCGCCCCGGAAGCGCGGGTCGGGGCCCAGCAGGCTGACGATGAAGGCGGAAGTCAGGGCGCGGTCCGCCAAGCTGCGGTCCGAGGGGGCCGAGAACAGCCCGTCGCAGTCCTGCAACTCGGCCAACGCGGCGTAGCCGCGGTCCAGGCTGGTCTGCAACTCATCCCCCACGGTCGCGGGGTGGTCGGCGGCGACTCGGCCCAGGCCCGCCAAGACCACGGCGGTGGTGAGCGGATCGCGGTCGCCGTTTCCGGGGCCTCCGGGGGTTTCGTCGTTTCCGGGGGCGGACGGGTCTTGGTCGCTGGAGAAGCTGCCGTCGGGGTTCTGGTCGCGGATGAGGCGGTCTACCAGTCGGCGGGAGAGCGTGGTGGGGCCATAGGTCAGCTCCACCAGCCGACGCAGAGCCAGGGCCAAGGGAGCGGTCGGCGCCTGTCCGAAGCGGAGGCGGATCGACAGCGGCAAGGCCAGGCCGTTGTCCGACAGGTCCCGCAAGAGCCGGTCGTAGTCGCGGGTTTCGAGAGTCCGTTCGATCAAGCTGACGCTGAGCATGGCTGCCTCCGTGGCGAATAAGGGTCTTGTTCGGATATCAGCTTATCCGAACAAAATCCTAAGTCAAGTGTTTTGATTTGATTTTGTTTGGGTTTTTGTTTGGGCATGCGTTAGGGTCGTTCGGGAGATGGAAGCGCGAGGCGATAGACGCGAGACGCTTCGCGTCACCCGCTACGCGTCATTACGGGGTGGGAATCCGCGTGGAAACCGAGTCATTATCACCAGAGCCCATTCATCACGCCGAACGCGGTCGATGTTGACAACTTGTGGCTAATTTGGGGGTATGTTGTCGGCGGATGGGGGGATCGCGGGCTGGTCGGCAGGTTACGTCGCGCCGGCCGGCGTGTCGCGGGACGTGGATTCGCGGATTCAAAACCCGCGTAAACCCCGAATTACCTTGTGATCAGGCGAAAAAAAACCTCCGCCACAGGGCTCCGAACCTGTGAGCAGAGGCGCGCCACGGCATTTCGAAAAGCGATTCCGCTTTGCCGAAGTTGTATCGTATCGACCCGCTTCCCCGGCTGTCAACGCTTGACGACACGGAATTTGAATTTCTTCTAAACTCATAAATAAAAAATATTTACCTATTTTGACCCCGATTACGCGATAGGATTCCGAAATCGGGTGCACCGAGTAGGTGGCGATGATCAGTAGCGGCCCGGCAGGCCCGGGCGACGTCAACCGCGGGACTTTCGTTTCGGAGTATGGATGTGATGGATAAGCAGATCGAAGTTCAAGTCGCGGTGGGCGTGACGCACCGCCGGTGCCCCGAATCAGGTCGGCCGCAGGTCTTGATCTCCCGTCGGGCTAAGGACGGCGTGCTCGGCGGGTACTGGGAGTTCCCCGGGGGAAAACTCGAGCCGGGCGAGTCGGCCGAGACGTGCGTGGTGCGCGAGCTGCGCGAAGAGTTGGGCGTGGAGGTTCGGCCGACGAAGGCGATGGAGCCGATCGAACACACCTACAACCATGCGCATGTGGTGCTTCGGCCGTTCTATTGCGAACACGTCGGCGGCGAGCCCGCGGCGTTGGAAGTTGACGACTGGACGTGGTGCGACGTCGCGCGATTGAGCGAGTATTCGTTTCCCCCGGCCAACGCGTTGCTGTTGGAGCGCGTCGTGCGTGAATGTCTTGATGAGTGATCCAGCCCAGCGGGACGCTTCGCGTCACCCGCTACGCTAAACATTGGTGTAAACATTCGCCCCTCGACAATGGGATTACACCACCGCGGATTTGGGGGACAGCAGCCAATCGGTGACGTAGTCTTGCGCGTCGCGTTGTTGATCACGCCGGGTAAGCACCTCGGCGACGGCTTCGCGGAAGCGGTCGAGGATGTCGGTCACGCGTTGGAGCGAGACGTTGAGCACGACGCCGATCTCGGCGGGGGTCAGTTCGTCGGCGAAAAACATCAGCACCACATAGCGTTCGATCCGCTCCAAGGCACTCAGACATTTTTTCACGCGCGTCGCTTCCGTGCTGCTCATGATCGCTCCGGGATGTCGAAAAAAGATAGATGATGCAGGCCGACGGCGAAAAAACCGCCTGATTTAGCAGTCATCGGGAAACGGGAGGCGGAGGTCTTGAATAAAGCGGATAAAAAAACGGCGAACCGGGGTTCGCCGTGGGTGAAAACGGAGTTGTTGGTGTCGAGGAACACGGCGATCTTTCATCGCCTGCCAAACGTTGCGGTGACTTAGGCGACGCCGACGCCGAGTTCAGATTTGAGTTGTTCGACCCATTCTTTGACGCGTTGTTCGGTGAGTTCGGGTTGGCAGTCGTCGTCGAGGGCGAGGCCGCAGAACTGGCCGTCGATCACGCCTTTGGACTCTTCGAAGTCGTGGGAGTCGGTGGAGGTGAAGCCGACTTTGCCCTCGGCGCCGCGTTCGAGCATCTTCGTGTAGACCATGCCGATGGCGTCCTGGTAGGTGTCGGGGTAGCCGCCCTGGTCGCCCATGCCGAACATGGCGATCTTGGTCCCGGCGAGGTCGACGTCGTCGAGTTCGTCGTAGACGTCTTGCCAGTCGTATTGGATCTCGCCGACGTCCCAGGTGGGGATGCCGCAGATGACGAAGTCGTAGCCGGCGAGGCCTTCGCTGCCGACCTGGGCGATGTCGTCGTAGGTTTCGAAGAAGTCTTCGCCAAACTCGTCGCGGATCAACTCGGCGGCGGCTTCGGTTTTTCCGGTACAGGTTCCGTAGAGCAGTGCGGCTTTCATCGGGCGGGGCCTCGGTCTCAAAATAAGGGGTGAACGGGAAATTACGCTCGACAACGCGTGCCGGGCAACGGGAGAGTGTAGGCGGCGGCTGAGAAGAATGCACCTTCACCTGTCGATGAATACTACGGGAAACTATGGGGTGCCGTGGTCAAACGAGCGTAGCGAGTGCCGGCCACGACCGGGGTGACATGTCGTGGCAGGCGCTTCGATTGACCACGGCACCCCGCGTATTCATCGAGTTGCGGTGGTCAACGAAAAACCCCGGGCAGAGCCCGGGGCTAAAGGGGTGAGCGGTGGAGAAGGCGCGGGCGTCAAGCCAAGCTGGGGCGGGCTTCGCGGATTCGGCTGTCGCGTTTGCGGTTGATGCAGCGGCGGACGGTGCGTTTCATGCGGCCGGCGGCCTTGTCGATGGCCACGAAGTGGTCGGGGGCGTTTTGCTCGACCATGACGGTGTCGCCGTTTTTCAGGATGGCCTCGAGGGTGCAGTGGATCGTCGTGCCGTGCTTGGGCCCGTGATCGTCGGTGAGGCGGAGTTTGAGCGAGGCGATGCGGGAACCAAAGCGGTCGAGGGCGGCGTGCAGCCGACTCTCGGCGTGGGATAACACGCTTTCGCTCATCTGAAAGTTCACCGCGCGGACATAGGTTTTCATACGCTGCTCCTGAAAGAGAAAGTGGAAGAGACGGTGCAGGTCTCTTCCATTATGCGATTCAGGGCGGCGGGCTCCAAGGATTTTCCCGGGCGGGATTCAGTTTTTCTCCGGTCGGCCGATAACGAACGGTTTGGCGGCGGTTTAAAACGACGGCCGGCCACGCGGCGTAGGACAGATGCCTAGGCGCGGCGTACAAACTTCTGGACGTTCGGTGGACGATAAGTCACCATAGACGCTGAAGTGAAGGTATTTTGTTGATCCGGGGTTGGATTTATTTATGCCGCGTTTGCTGGTGATCAACCCGGAACCCGCCGCCCAGCAGAAGCTGGTGGCGTTGCTGTCGGCCCAGCCGGACTGGGACGCCGAGGCGGTCGCGTCGCTGACGCAGGGCATCGATCGCTTGGCCGCAGACGATTTCGAGATGGTGGTCGCGGACTTGCGCCTGGTCGCGGAAGACGAAGAGGCCCACCTCGCGGCGCTGATGGCGGGCGACGCGTATCGGCCGGTGCTGCTGACCGGGGCGGACGGCACGGTGGACCAGGTCGTCGGGGCGCTGCACGCGGGGGCGGCGGGCTTCATCCACACCAACCGGATCGACGTCCAACTGATCGATCACATCACCCGCGTGCTCAACGCGGCGAAACGCAACAAGACCCAGGCCCGGCTGCTGGAATGCATGACCTCGAGCTGCAGCCAGTTCGAGCTCGACAACGACCCGACGCTGCTGCCGGCGCTGCTGGTGAGGTTCCAGGCCAGCGTGGCGATGTTTGGCATCTGCGATGAATCCGACCGCACCCGCATCGGGATGGCGCTCGAAGAAGCGTTGTCCAACGCGTTGTATCACGGCAACCTTGAGGTCTCGTCCGAGCTGCGTAAGGAAAGTTTGTCGCGGTATTACGACATGGCGGCGGATCGGCGGGAGCAGTCGCCGTACCGCGAACGCCGGATCCACGTCACCGAGACGCTGACCTCCGAGTCGGCGACGTTCGTGATCCGCGACGAGGGGCCGGGCTTCGACACGTCGAAGCTGGACGTCGAGCCGGACCCCAACGACCTCGAAGCCGTGTCGGGACGCGGCCTGATGCTGATGAAAGCGTTCATGGACGAAGTGACCTACAACGAAAAGGGCAACGAGGTCACGCTGGTCAAACGCAAATCCGGAGACGACGACGAGGGCCTGACGCTCGCGGCGTGAGAGGTTCGTCGGATTTACAGGGTGGGTGTCATTACTATTGATCGATGGTGTTCCGGAGCTTTAGCCGCTCGGATAGAGTGGGGGGATGTATTGTCGCAACTGCCTCTACCCGTTGGCTCAACTCGAGGCGTCGGCGTGCCCGGAGTGTGGCCGACGGTTTGATCGGCAGGATCCGCGGACGTTTCTCAAGCGGCCGCGGAAGATAAGAGGGTTCTGCGTTCACGTGATCCTCGGGGCGTTGGGCGGCGTCGCGGCGGCGGGAGCGGTCGTTCTTTTGTTGTTCTTGGATTTCGAGCCCGCCGGTTGGCTCGCGATCGTGGGGCTGATGGTCGGGGGGATGCTCTACGATCAGACGCCGCACTTTGTGCTGTACGGCTTCCTCGCACACTTCACTTGCTACCTCGCTCTGGGCATGCTCGTCGGCGGAATCACCTGGGTCGTGCGGCGGCTTAAAACGCCCTACGTCTAAGAGCCGTTCCTGCCCGGCGTCGATCTGCAATCGCCAAAGTCCGATTCGACGCCTTGAACCACAGCCGGCCGAATCAAGCCCACCCCCGTACCTAAACGATAAAACCAACACGGAAGCATCCCCGCGGATTCCTAAGTCTGCTTGGCCGATGTCTCGGCCGATCCCCCACCCCCCGGAACGCCCACCATGCCCAATGGCAGCCCGATCCACGTCACCCGCAAGCCCCAGAAGTTCAGCTCCGACGACAAACGCGTCATCGCCCGGCACTTCGCGGTCGGCGGCGAGCAGCGGGCCAAGAACGTCCTCGACCGCGTCGCCTCGCTCAGCGACCGCGAGGTGCACGAACTGCTGAACCAGGTCATCGCCGACTTCGGCGACCGCCACCGCAAGATCGAAAACACCTTCGACCGCCACTTCGGCTACATCAAACACCACTGCGACGACCCCGACGCGCTGAGCCTCGAGCGCAAGCTGCTCATCGGCTCGTACTTCACCATGGAGTACGCGAGCGAGTCGGCGGCGCTGTTCAACCCCAGCATCGTGCCCCACCCCGACCAGACCGGCCTGGCCGACGGCGAACTGCGGTTCATCATGTCGCTGCGCGCCACCGGCGAGGGCCACGTCTCGTCGATCGTGTTCCGCACCGGCGTCGTCGACGCGGCCGGCGAGATCACCTTCACGCCCCTCTCGCCCTACGCCGCGAAGATGCGCGTCAACCAGGACCGGCAATACGAAAAGAAACTCTTCTTCCTCAAGCTCATCGAGATGGCCGCCTACACCGACGCCGCCCGCGCCGTGCTCGACGAGATGCCCGACTGGTTCACCTACCAGGACCTCGACCACAAGATCGCCGAGATCAAGCAACGCCCCGACCACCCCCGCCCGTTCAACGAGTCGGCCGAGAACATGCTCTGGCTGGCCCGGTCCAACTACCGCCTCAAGGTCCCCGACGAATCCGACCCCTCCGAGATCGTCATCTTCCCCACCAGCGAAAACGAATCGCGCGGCATCGAAGACGTCCGCCTCACCCACTTCACGGACGACGACGGCACCGTCACCTACTTCGGCACCTACACCGCCTACAACGGCTTCCGCATCCTGCCCCAACTCTTCGAGACGTCGGACTTCCACAACATCGAAATCCACACCCTCAACGGCCGGTACGTCCAGAACAAGGGCATGGCCCTGTTCCCCCGCAAGGTCAACGGCTTCTACCACATGATCTCCCGCCTCGACGGCGAGAACATGTTCGTCATGCAGTCCGACAACGTCCACTTCTGGAACGACTGCCAGAAGCTTGCGACGCCCATGTACCCCTGGGAGTTCGTCCAGATCGGCAACTGCGGCCCGCCGATCGAAACCGAGCACGGCTGGCTCCTCCTGACCCACGGCGTCGGCCCCGTCCGCCAGTACTGCATCGGCGCCTGCCTCCTCGACCTCGACGACCCCTCCAAGGTCATCGGCCACCTCGACCAGCCGCTCATCATCCCCAACCAGGAAGAGCGCGACGGCTACGTCCCCAACGTCGTCTACACCTGCGGCGCCCTCGCCCACGCCGGCCACCTCGTCATCCCCTACGCCATGAGCGACTCCGCCACCACCTTCGCCACCGTGAAGATGGACGAACTGATGGACCAGCTCACCAACCACTCCAAGAGCTGCCCCGTCCCCGACCGCCGCGTCGCGGCGCGGTAGCCAGAGCAGCGGGCAGAAACATTCGCCAGTAGCCGGGTCGCTACGCGACCCTGGCCAGCGACGCGTAGCGTCGCGGCTATTGCGGAA
>JBCCST010000078.1:0-15388 GCA_039199695.1 Planctomycetota bacterium
CCGCGAAGAAGTGTTGAATCTGCTCGGCGCGGGCGTCGATCCGGAAGAGGCGACGGCGGGCAAGGGCGGCGGTTCGAGTTCTTCGGAATCGGGCGGCAAGCCCGGCAAGAGCAAGACGCCGGCACTGGATTCGTTTGGTCGCGACCTGACGGAACTGGCGGGCGACAACCAGCTCGACCCGGTGATCGGTCGTGCGGATGAGATTGAAAGACTGATTCAGATTTTGTGCCGCCGCACGAAGAATAATCCGGTGCTGCTCGGTGAGGCGGGCGTGGGCAAGACCGCGATCGTTGAGGGCATGGCCCAGAAGATCATTCAGAAAGACGTGCCGGAGATTCTGGCGGACCGGCGTATCGTGGTGCTGGACCTGGCGATGATGGTCGCCGGCACCAAGTACCGCGGCCAGTTCGAAGAGCGCATCAAGGCGGTCATGAACGAGGTCCGCAAGTCCAAGAACGTCATCCTCTTCATCGACGAGCTGCACACGCTGGTCGGTGCGGGCGGCGCGGAGGGCGCGATTGATGCGTCGAACGTGCTCAAGCCGGCACTTTCGCGTGGCGAGATCCAGTGCATCGGTGCGACGACGCTTGATGAGTATCGCAAGTACATCGAGAAGGACGGCGCGCTCGAGCGGCGGTTCCAGACGATTATCGTCGAGCCGCCGAACAAGGAAGAGACGTATCAAATTCTCACGGGTTTGCGTGATCGATATGAAGCGCACCACCGCGTGCAGATCACCGACGAGGCGCTGCGGCAGGCCGTCGAGCTTTCGACGCGTTACATTACCGCTCGTGTTCAGCCGGATAAGTCGATCGACGTGATCGACGAGGCCGGGGCCCGGATCCGGCTCAAGTCGATGAGCAAGCCCCCGAACTTGGCCGACACCGAGGCCCAAATCGAGAAGCTGAGCATCGAGAAGGACGAAGCGGTCAAGGCCGCCGACTACGAGCGTGCCGCCGAGCTGCGAGACAAGGCCGAGTCGCTGCGTCGCGAGAAGGAGCAAATCCAACGCGACTGGCGGGCCAAGGCCAAAGAAGTGGACGGCGTCGTCGACGAAGAAGTCATCGCTGAAGTCGTGTCTAAGATGACCGGCGTGCCGCTGACCCGGCTCGAAAAAGCCGAGTCGCAACGCCTCTTGCAACTCGAAGAAGAGTTGCACAAAACCGTGGTCTCGCAAGACGAAGCGGTCAAGATCGTCTCCAAAGCCATCCGCGTCTCGCGGGCCGGCCTCCGCGATCAACGCCTGCCCGTCGGCTCGTTCATGTTTGTCGGCCCGTCGGGCGTGGGTAAAACCTTACTCGCCAAGGCCCTGGCCGAGTTTATGTTCGGCGAGCAGGACGCGCTGATCCGCATCGACATGTCCGAGTACATGGAGAAGCACAACGTCAGCCGTCTGATCGGCGCCCCTCCCGGCTACGTCGGCTACGAAGAAGGCGGCCAACTCACCGAGCAGATCCGCCGTCGGCCGTACTCCGTCGTCCTGCTGGATGAGATCGAGAAGGCCCACCCAGATGTGTTCAATATGCTCCTGCAGGTCATGGAAGAAGGCCAGTTGACCGACTCGTTCGGCCGGCACGTCGACTTCCGCAACGTGATCCTGATCCTGACCAGCAACGTCGGGGCCGACCTGATCAAGAACAAGGCCAGCTTCGGCTTCGGCAAGACCGATAAAGAAGCGGACTATGACAAGATCAAGAAGACGCTGCAGAGTGAGATCG
Organism: Planctomycetota bacterium; assembly: GCA_039199695.1. Classification (GTDB taxonomy): domain Bacteria; phylum Planctomycetota; class Phycisphaerae; order Phycisphaerales; family Phycisphaeraceae; genus Algisphaera. The sequence continues at coordinate 1,719 of JBCCST010000078.1, forward strand.
AGCGGTACTTCCGGCCCGAGTTCATCAACCGCCTCGACGAGATCGTCGTCTTCCGTCCGCTCAACAAGGAAGACCTGCACACCGTGGTCGACTACGAACTCGACAAGGTGTTCAAACGCCTGACCGAGCGTGGCATGGAGTTGGACCTCGACAAGGCGGCCAAGGACTTCCTGATCGACAAGGGCTACAACCCCGACTTCGGGGCTCGGCCGCTGCGTCGGGCGATCAGCAAATACGTCGAAGACCCGCTGGCCGAAGGCATCCTCAAGGACGACTTCCAAGACGGTCAACTCATCAAGGTGACCCGCGAAGACGACAAGGACTACCTGAAGTTCACCGGCGAAGACAAGCCGCAAACGGACGAAACGCCCCAGGAAGACGACGTTTCGGACGAAGGCAACGGCAGCGAAGAGCCGGCCGAAGCCGGGGCCGAAAGCAGCTGAAACCGTCGATCTAGTTCCACGACAATCTGAACGACACGCAAAGCCCGCCGATAATGGCGGGCTTTGTGATTCTGGGGGAGGCGATTCCGCTTAATGCTTTCCTCGAATCACCTTAAGTCTTCGTCTTATATAACCGAATGAACTCTATGCAGTATCCGCGGATCGCTTGCCGATGCCGTAAACGCTGTCGCCGCAGACGAGATTGTTTCGTCGTGGTCATCAGGGTCCGGTTAGATCGGGGACAGAATAGACTGACGCCATGAACGAGCAGCTCCTCGAACGCGTGTTGCAGTCCCCGCGGCTGCCCAGCCTGCCGACAATCGCCCTTGAGGTGATCGAGTTGGTCCAGCAGAAAAACGTGGACATCAAGCAGATCGCCGACACCATCAAGATGGACCCGGCGCTGTCCAGCAAGATCCTCAAGACCGTCAACTCCAGCTTCTACGGCCAGGCATACTCGATCTCCACGATCAGCCACGCCCTGGTCGTCCTGGGCCTCAACAGCGTCAAGACGCTCGCCCTGGGTTTTTCCCTCGTCAACAACCTGGCCGACCAGGGCGGCGACGGCTTCGACCACATGGAGTTCTGGAAGCGTTCGCTTTTCACCGCGACCGCGTCCAAAGCCCTGGCCCAGAAGGCCGGCGTCGTCCAGCAGGAAGAAGCTTTCCTCGGCGGCCTGCTGCAAGACCTGGGCATGTTGACCATGAACCAGACGCTGGGCAACGAGTACAACATCCTCATCGCCAAGACCGGCAACATCCACAGCAAGCTCCTCGAGATGGAGCGGGAAGAGCTCGACCTGACCCACCCTGAAGTCGGCGCCAAGCTCGCCGAGTCGTGGAGCCTCCCCGCCCTGCTGTCCAACGCAATCCAATGCCACCACGACCCGTCTAAAGCCGGCCTCGACACCCGGCAGGTCGTGCAGTGCGTCGCGCTGGGTAACCTCGTCGCGGACGTGTTCGTCTTACCCGAAGAAGAATCCGGCGCCGCACTCGAAGCCTACAAGGACAAGGCCGTCGAGTGGTGCAGCATCCCCGAAGAAGAGTGTGAAGACCTGCTCAAAGAAATCCACAAGCTCACCAAGGAGATGCAGCGGCTGTTCGACCTCCCGACGGGCGGACTGGGCAACGCCGACCAAATCCTCGCCACCGCCAACGAAACCCTTCTGAACCTCACGATGCAGGCCCAGCAGGAATCCACCCAGCTGCAACAGCAGGCGGCCGACCTCCAGATCGAAAACTCCAAGCTCGAAGACAAAGCCTACACCGATCAGCTCACCGGCAGCTCGAACCGCCGGGCGTTCGATGAATACGTCGTCGAGCAGTTCAAGGCCGCAACCGCCGACAAGCCCGTCACCATCCTGTTCATGGACATCGATAAGTTCAAGGTCTTCAACGACACCCACGGCCACGCCGTCGGCGACGAAGTCCTCATCAAATTCGCCCAGGTGCTCGAAGAGGCCACCGGAGAGCAAGGCCGCGTCTTCCGCTACGGCGGCGAGGAATACGCGATCATCTGCCCGGACACGAATCGGCTGGACGGCGCCAAGTTCGCCGAACACGTCCGCGCGACCGTCGAAGCCGACTGCAAGATCACCAAGGACGATGGCACCGTCCTGGGCGTCACCGCGTCCATCGGCGTCGCTTGCCACGAAGGCGATACCTTCAAAAACGCCGACATCCTCATCAAAGCCAGCGACAAGGGCGTTTACGCCGCGAAAGAAGGCGGTCGCAACTGCGTCCGCGTGTTCACGCCGCGTAAAAAACAAGCCGCCGCATAACTCGCGATGTCACTTGCTAGATACCGCAAATCTTAAAGTCAGGGGATGGCCATCGCCGGGCATTGCTTTATCCAAACCGCAAACAAAAGCTACTTCACCAACAACTCGGCGATCTGCACCGCGTTGAGCGCCGCGCCCTTGCGGACCTGGTCGCCGCAGACGAACAGGTCGAGGCCGACGCCTTCGGGCTGTGACAAGTCGCGGCGGATACGCCCGACGTAGCAGTCGTCTTGGTGCTGGGCGTCGAGCGGCGTGGGGAAGCGGTTGTTTTCCCGGTCGTCGATCAGCGACACGCCGGGGGCCGCTTCGATCAACTCGCGGGTCTGGTCCTCGGTCATCGTGCCGTCGAAGGTTAGGTTGATGCTCTCGGCGTGGGCCCGCATGACCGGGACGCGGATACACGTCGCGGTTACCGCCATCTGGTCGGCCTCCTCAACTTGACCCAGAATCTTGTGGGTCTCGTGCACCATCTTCAGCTCTTCCTGGTTGTAGCCGTTGTCTTGCATCGGCGAGTTGTGGCTGAAGAGGTTGAAGGCGTACTGGAAGGGGAAGATGTCTTTGGTCGTCACCTCACCGTCCAGCGCTTCGCGGGTCTGTTGCTCAAGTTCACGCATGGCCGCAGCGCCGGCGCCACTCGCCGCCTGATAGGTGCTCACCACCATCCGTTTTACGGGCACCACCTGATGCAGCGGGTTGACCGCAACGAGCATGATGATCGTCGAGCAGTTGGGGTTGGCGATGATGCCGGCGGCTTGGGCTTGGCCTAAACCGATGTTGGCTTGGATGATCGCTTGCGGGTTGACTTCGGGGATCACCAACGGGACGCCGGGCGTCATGCGAAAGGCCGAGGAGTTGTCCACGACCACCGCGCCCGCATCGACCGCGACGGGGCCCAAGGTTTTGCTGATCGAGCCGCCCGCGGAGAACAGGGCCAGGTCGACGCCTTTGAAGCTGTCTTCGGTGAGTTCCTCGCAGACTTGTTCTTCATCACCGAATTTCAGGGTCTTGCCGGCGCTGCTGGCGCTGGCGAGCAGGGTCAGCTTGCCGATCGGAAAATCCCGCTGCTTCAAGACACGCAAAAACTCCTCGCCCACGGCACCGGTCGCCCCGACGATAGCGACGTGCGGGGCCGAGACGCGCGAGGACGAAGAAGCGGACGAGGCGGCGGATGGAGCAGGCATGACGGTTTCCAAAAAACAAGCGGCAACAGCCGCGAATGTCGAGAATCGAACATCATAGCACACGCCGCCGAAAGCTTGGCGGCTGGATGTACGGCGGCCTGCGTCCTGCTCCTGAATTTCGCCTTCCCGCCCGTGTCGCGTGTCCCCCAAGCCGACGGGTCGGCTACAATCCGGTATGGCAAAGATCACCGCGCCGTGGCTGAAAACGCTGAGTCTCGCCGGACTCGCGGCGTTGTTCTGCTGCGTGCTCATCACCCGCCCCGCGGCGGCGGCGGTGTATCTTGAAGACTCGCCCGCCGCGCTCCAGTTGGCCGAAGAAGCCAGCGAACTCCAGGCCCAGGGCCGTCTCGGCGAGGCCGCTCAAAAACTGCAAGACATTGTCGAGGGCTACGCCGACAAGCTCATGCCCCTCGACGAAACCGGCTACACCGACGCCCGGCGATGGGTGCGTCAACGACTCGCCGCCGACCCCGCCCTGCTCGACGCCTACCGTCTACGATACGCCGCGGTGGCGGAACGCGCCCTAAGCGAGGCGGCCGCCGCCCCGCCGGGGCAGCGCGAAGCGTTGACGTTGGACATCGTGGACCGTTATCCGCTGACGTCGGCCAACCTCGACGCGGCTTTCCAACTGGCGGGCCGTTACCTCGAACGCGCCGACGCCGCCGGCGCTGCCGCGATGCTCTCGGCCGTGTCTTCGCATCCCGACCGCGCCGAGGCCGAAGCGCAGTACCAACATCTTCGAGCCTGGACCGCGGCGCTGTCTGGTGATGCCCAGGGGCGTGACACAGCGCTAGCCGAATGGACCAAGCTGGCCGGAACGGACAGCGTTGATTCGTGGCGCCAAGAGTTGATCGGTTTGACCAACGCCATGGCTAAGGACACCGGGGCCACGCCCGCCGTCCAGGCGGTCGCCCTCGATCGCCCGCTGTGGCAGATCAGCATCGAATCGCCGATCCAGAACCAACAAGTCGCCCAGCCGCGCGTGGTCCGCAACGAAGCGGGGGGAACCGAAGAGCTCCGCCCCGTGGCGTCGGGGGAGATGCTGCTGATCAACGACAACCTGAGGGTCTACGCGATCGACCGTGTTTCGGGCCGGCTGCGTTGGGCGCATCGCTACGAGACCACGGATGACGCGGCCGCGCTGCGTAACGCCGGACTGGTCGGCCGCCGGGTGATTGAAGACAAGCGGCAGGTGCTGGTCCGCGGGGAAGACGTCTACGCCGTGCTGGGCTTCGCGGTGCCGTGGCAGGGCCGACTCCGCCGACAGGCCATCGACCCCACGCAACTGGTCCGCCTCGATCGCGACACCGGCGAAGTGCGTTGGTCGGTCACCCCCAGCCAACTCGATCCCCAACTCGAACGCGCCGCGTTTCACGGCACGCCCGTCGCTTCGGGCGGCCAGATCATCGTCATGGCCCGGCGGAGCCAAGCGTCCAGTTTCCAGGACTCGTACCTGTTCTCCATCGACGCGGCCACCGGCGAGTTGCGTTGGCGCAGGCACCTGGCGAGCACCGCGGGGCCGACGCGCCGCAACGTGCTCCCGGCCATGTCGTCGATGACACTCGACCAAGGCACGATCTATCTCTGTGACAACCTCGGCGCGGTCGCCGCGGTTGACGCCCGGACCGGCGGCGTGCGCTGGGTGCGCGTGCTGCTCACCGAGCAGGTGGACGAGCGCGGGCGACCGCAGGGTTTATCGATCCCGTTTTCGGATGTCGCCCGCCCGCAGCGGGTCGCGGCGGGGCTGATTGTGCCGATGCGCATCAACGCCGCCAGGGGATTGCTTTTGGAACCCGAGACGGGCCGTGTGATCGAAGAATTCAAGTCCGATTCGCCCTTGGCGTCCGCTTACGATCTGGCCAAGTTAGCCGACGGCGATCTCTTGATCATCGGATCACAGCTGTCCCGGCTGGCGGGAGATACCCTTGAGCCACGCTGGGTGACCTCGATCAGCCCGACGAACGTCGAGGGCATCACGCCCCGCGTCTCGCTGCGTCCGGGCATGGCGATGGTCGCCCGCCAAAGCGTGGGCCTCCAACTCATCGAACTGGAGGGCGGACAGTTGGTCCGCGAAGTCGAGTTGCCGTGGACCGGCGGCGTTTTGGCGACCGGCGACGCCTGGGTCGTCACTTCGGGCCGGAAACTCGCGGGATATCTCGACTGGTCACTGGCGTACGACACGCTGCGCCAGCGGGCCGAGGACTTGCCGGGTTCGCCTGAACCGGGTTTAAACATGGCGATGCTGGCGATCAACGCCGGGCAGCCCGAAGCGATCGACGAGGGCGTGGACCGGGCGCTGCGGGCCCTGGCCGTGGACTTCAACCGCCGAGAGCGCGACCCGGAGGCATGGCGTGAACAGCGTCAAGAAGTCTTCGGGGAATTGCTCGATCTGACCGAACGCGACGACCTGATGGACCCGGCCGTGGTCGATCGGCTGTTCGATCGCCTCGCGGTGACCACGGAGACGCCCGCCGAGTTGCTGGCGTACAACCTGGCCCGCGGCGACTTTTTGTCGGTGGCCGAACGTCCGGCCGAAGCGGTCGAGTTTTATCAGGCGATCCTGCTCGACCCGCAGCAAGCGAGCGAAAACCTGGTCCGCGGATCGACCTCCCGACGGGGCGACATCGCGGCCCGGCTGCGGTTGCTCCGGCTGGGCGATACCGTCGAAGTCGACTTTTACGACCGATTTGATCGGCTGGCGGAAAGCGAACTCGCCACCCTCCTCGCGTCGCCCGACACCCCGGTCGAGGCCTTTCTTTCGCTCGCCCGGCGATACCCGCTGGCGCAGGTCGGCGGCGAAGCGATCTTCGCCGCGGCTCAGCGACAGGCCCGTTCGTCAAACCCCGTCGGCGCGGCGACGCAGTATCGCCGTGCTTTTCAGCTGGCGGGCGACGACGGGTTGCGTCAACGGGTGGCCGGCGCCTTGGCCGACCATTACGAATCGGCCGGCCGACCGGATGCCGCCGCGCGTTGGCTGGAACAAGTGGCCCGCGACCACCCCGGCCTGACGCCGTTGCGCAGCGGCGAGCCGACCGACCTCGTGACTTGGCTGGCCGAGCTGCGCCGTTCGCCGGAACACCGAAAGCAGGGGCCGTCGCTCACGCCCCCGTTTGCGTCGACTATCCGCCTGCAAGGCCAGCTGGTGCCCCGAGCCAACACGGCCAGTACCCCCGCGCGTCCCGGCGGTCTGCTCTACATCAGCGGCCAAGCGGGCCGTTCGATCTTCGGCAACACCAATCCCCGCCAACTCACGTTTTACGATCTCGAAACCCGCAAACACCGCTGGCAGAGCTCGCTGTCTCCCGATGGCTGGCGCCTTGTGGATCAGGGCACGGACAACGTGTTGCTCTGGATGCCCACGGCCAAGCAACTCGTCGCGATCAGCGCCGCCACGGGTGAACCGCTGTGGACACCCTTGGCCGCCGAGCCGCTGCTTGAGGACATGGGCGAGGGCGGGTTGGCTGATTCCCGCCGGGCCAACGCCGGGGGATTGCTTTCGGTGATCGAAGCGGACTTCGGACCGCTGGAACAGCCGGCGGCCGTACGCGGCGGCTTCGGCCAAGCCGCGGGGCGTTCGATTACGCCGCCGCCGAGCGTGGTGGCCAGCGAAGCCGTCGTCGCCGTGGTGGATGCGAAGGGGCGTGCGTTCGGCCTGGACCGCAGCAGCGGGCTAGTGTTGTGGCAATCGGCCCTGCCGGTCGATGCGGTCACACACGCCGACGTAGTCGACGACGTGTTGGCGGTCGCCGGCACGGTCTCACCGGGCACCGAGGCCCAGTCGGCCCGGTTGCTGCTCGTCGATTTGGCCACGGGGCGTTTACGTTTTCCGCCGGTCGAAAACAACGACCCGGCCCTCGACCTGCGTTTCACGCCCACCGGCGACCCGCTGGTGTTCACGCGGACCCAACTCATCCGCTACGACCGCCGCGACGGCGGGCTGCGTTGGCGGCTGCCGCTGACTAACTTCAACGGCCTGCCGCAGATCGTCGTCGCGGGGGACACCGCGTTTATTTACGGCCGATCGCGGCTGCTTTCGATCGATTTAGTGCTCGGCGAGGTTCAGGCCCAAGGCCCGAGCCTGCTCAACCGCAGCAGCGGTCCGGACGTGACCCTCGGCCGGGACCAAACCCTCTACAACCTGCACGCCGAAGGCAGCGTGGCGTTCGACGCTGACCTCAATGTCCGCTGGCACGACGGTTTGGCGAGTCTGCCCAAGCGACTCGTGACCCAGACCCTCGGCGAACGGCACGTCTTCATGTTCGAGCGCTACGCCGGCCCCGACGGGCCGCCGGGCCTGCGGCTCTCGGCTCTCGACCGCGACTCGGGGCGACTCGTCGCCCACACCATGCTGACCAACCTCGGACAGGCCGGTGAGTTGACCACGCTCGAGCTGCTCAACGACCATTTGCTGATTGCGGGCCGTAACGACATCGCCTTGATCCCCGGCACCACGGCTTCGGACGCGAATCCCGACGAAACGCCCGGCGATGAAGTCGACCTCGCTCCCGAAACTATCCGCTCGCAGCCTTAGCCGCGCGGTACTCGTATTTCCGACACGGTTTTGCCCCGCCCCTCCGACACCGATAGGATTCGGTTTCTGATCCGTACGACTCCCCCACCCCTGGACCCCCGATGACCACCGACGCCGCCCTGCTCCACGACGCCCCCGCCGCCCTCGCCGCTTCGGACCCCGAAGTCGCCAAGATCATCGCGGCCGAAAAAGAACGCCAGGAATACACCCTGGAGATGATCGCCAGCGAGAACCACGCCTCGGCCGCCGTCATGGAAGCCCAGGGGTCGTGCATGACCAACAAATACGCCGAGGGCTACCCCGGCAAGCGGTACTACTCGGGCTGCAAGTTCTACGACGACGTCGAGACGCTGGCCATCGAGCGGGCTAAGGAGTTGTTCGGCTGCAAGTTCGCCAACGTCCAGCCGCACTCGGGGGCCAACGCCAATCTCGCCGTGCAGCTCGCCTTGTTCGAGCCGGGCGACACCTTTGCCGCGATCGATCTGTCCAAAGGCGGTCACCTTACCCACGGCAGCCCGGTCAACATCTCCGGCAAGTGGCTCAACCCCGTGACCTACGACCTGGTGCTCGATGAAGACGCGGACGACTTCGGCTACATCGATTTCGACACCGTCGAGGCAGTGTGCGCCGAGCACAAACCCAAGGTCCTCATGTGCGGCTACTCCGCTTACCCGCGGACCATCGACTTCGCCAAGTTCCGCGAGATCGCCGACCGTCACGGCTGCATCCTCTGGGCCGACATCGCTCACATCGCCGGCCTCGTTGCCGGCGGCGCTCACCCCTCGCCGTTCCCGCACTGCCACGTCGTCACCACGACCACGCACAAGACCCTCCGCGGCCCCCGCGGCGGCCTGATCCTGACCAACGACGAAGACCTAGCCAAGAAATTCAACTCCGGCATCTTCCCCGGAACGCAGGGCGGCCCGCTGATGCACGTCATCGCCGCCAAGGCGGTCGCCTTCGGCGAAGACCTCCAGCCCGAGTTCAAGCTCTACGCCAAGCAAGTCGTCGACAACGCGGCCGTGCTCGCCCAGTTACTGATGGACAAGGGTTACAAGCTCGCGTCCGGCGGCACCGATAACCATCTGGTCTTGATCGACCTCCGCCCCACCGACGCCGAACTCACGGGCAAGGAAGCCGCGCTCTGGCTCGAAACCGCCGGCATCATCACCAACATGAATACCGTGCCCAACGAGACCCGCTCCCCGTTCAAGACCTCCGGCATCCGTCTGGGCACGCCCGCCCTCACAACCCGTGGCCTCAAAGAAGACGCGATGCCCGAAGTCGCCGACCTGATCGACCGCGTGCTGACCAGCAAAGGCGATCAGGCCCAGCTCGACGCGGTCCGCAGCGACGTGGTCGAGCTCTGCAAGCGATACCCGATGCCGCATTGATCGTCAAGCGTATCCGAGTCAACAACAATCGCCGAGGTTGATCAATAGGCGATGCTCTTGGTTGCTTAGACCGAAGCCGAAGCACCGGCCATCACAAGGGTAGGCACGGGTGTTAGAACTTATTTTTCGATGGGCCGTTTCTAAATCAGCCCGCTCGACGCACGGTGCAGAACGCCGAGCAATCGATCGGGATGTCGAACTTCGCGCCGCACTTATAAACCTCATCGCGGATTTCTTCGCAGTACGCAAGCGTGGCGGAGAGCGGGAGTTGTTCGCCGGTGGCGGTGACGAGCGTGAAGACGGCGAGGGTGCCGGGCTTGAGGGGCACCGGGGAGAGGATCCCCAGCCCGCCGTCCGAAAGGTCGTGGCATACCGCGGTGAAACGCACCACATCGCCCGGCCAGTCGCCGACCTCGCAGACCACCGCGACTGGTTCACGGTACGGGATACGGGCGTGCTCACGCTGCGCGATCACTTCGGGAGGAGTAGGTATCCGATCGAGTTCACCGAGGATGGCGTTGATCTCGGCGTCGGTGATGGGCGGTGTGTTTGGCGTAGGCTGACGTGGAAACGGCATCTGAAGTGGCTCTCGGCCCCCAATCAAGCTATCGGCCATACCCCGGATGGAGATTGGGGGCATCACCGAAAAATGAGAACCGCGTTGGCAAGAAAGCTCCGGTCACACCGCCCGACCTGCGGGAGCGGGTCGTTGCTCGCCGGGGCCATCGTTATCGGCCGGGGGTTGCGGGCCTAGTTCGAAGCGCTCGAATAAGTCGGCCGGGCCGAGTTGTGGGAAGCCGCGTAGGTTGATTTCGCCCGGCTGGGGCAGCTTGTCGCGGAGTTCTTCCGGCACGGCTTGGAGTTGCTCGGGCGTGTCGATCGGGCCGTCGAACAAGACGTTACCTTGCGTGTCGGTGGCTTGGAGGTGTCGGCCGTTGGTGTTTTGGGTCACGGTCAATTTATGGTCCTGGTCTTGAAGGACGGTGACTTGTTGACCGCCGGGCATCGCATCTAAATTGAAATCGAGTTGTATGGGATCGGCGTGCTCCCACAGGTCTCCGCCGGGCCAGCCCTCGTCCATACCTTGCTGGAACATCTGACGCATCTGTTCGAACTGGCGGTCCATGCGTTGCTGCATGTCGCGGAGGTCACCTTGCAGATCAAGCGGGGCAAGTTCGAGGGGCCTCGGGTTCATCGGCCTGTCGTTCTGCTCGAAATCCCATAACCCCGGGACCGCACGCAGATTGGCTTCGGGGTGGAACTGCGGGGATGGGGCAAGTCCGTCGGGACGCTCGCCAAGCGTCGCCGTCAGGGTTTGCGGTTGGCCATCACGCAGGATCGTGAGCTCAACCTCTTGCCCGGCGGGGTGCATCGCGACCAGTCGGGTCAGCTGGACCGGGTGGAGCATCACCTGCCCGTCGATGTTCAAGAGGACATCCCCCGACCGGAGGCCCGCGGCGTCGGCGGGCGAATCGAGCATGACGTCGCTGATAAGCAGCACCGTGCGGGGAACATCGGGGCCGGCGTCCTGCGGGGCGAGCGACTCGGCGACGGCAACGCCGAGGAATCCGGCGATGTTATCGGCCGGGGTTTGCTCGGCCGCGGCTTGCGGCGGAGTTGCTTGAGGTGCGGCCGAGTCGCCATAGGCATACAAGCTCAGGCCGGCGACGCCCGTGACAAGGATCAAGGTGGGTAAAGCCAATCGGTTCTTCATGGTCGGTTCCTTTCGTGCCGGTGACGAGAAAACGGGGTGAAAAAACGAGGCCAAATGTTGGCTGGCAGTGAGTACGTTGCGGGTACTTTAGGGGTTCGAATCGTGAGACTTACTTGCTATCCCCAAGCGACGCGTCCATAATTTTAGTCTCCGCCCGGCCGGGCTCGGCGTCGCCGGGCCGGCTATCCGTCAATTCCCATCCAGAGGTGCCGATGGCGCGCAAAAGGTTACAGCTCGGACAGATACTGAAACAGTGGCGTCTGGTCACCGACCAGCAGATCGAAGAAGCCCTGAAAATCTCCAAGGGCTCGCGTAAACGCATCGGCGATGCGCTGGTGGCCCTGGGCTACATCACCGAAAACGACGTGGCCAAGGCCCTGGCTTCCCAGTTCGGCCTGGAGTTTGTCGATCTCGACCAACCCAACGTCATCGACCGCGACAACCTCGAGCTGATCCCCCAGGACATGATCAAGAAGTATCTCGTCCTGCCGCTGGGCAAAGAGGGGAACACGCTCAAGGTGCTCGTCCACGACCCGATGGACATCAACCTGATCGACGACCTGCAGTTCCGCCTCGGCGGCAAGGTCGACCTGGCCCTCTCGGCCAAGGGCAAGATCAGCGAGTACATCGACAACGTGATGTCGGACGTGAAAAACTCGATCGACAAGCTCACCATGGACATGTCGGTCGATACCTCGATGGACATGTCGCTAGACACGTCGATGGACAAGTCGATCGACATCGATGCGTCCGGCGACGACCCCAACCAGGGGCCGATCGTCAAGCTGGTGAACCAGATCATCGCCGAGGCGGTGAACAGCCGGACGTCGGACATCCATATCGAACCGTTCGGCGACCGCGTGCGGCTGCGGTACCGCATCGACGGCGTCTGCCACGAACGCGACGTGATCCCGAAGCGCACCCAGGGCTCGATCATCGCCCGCCTCAAAATCATGGCCGGGGTCCGGGTCGAAGAAAAACGCATTCCGCAGGACGGCCGGATCAAGATGCGGATCGACGGCAAGGTGGTCGACTTCCGCTTCTCGTGCTGCCCGACCTACCACGGCGAATCGATCGTCATGCGGATCTTACGGCCCGAAGCGGCCATGCTGGGCCTGGAAAAACTCGGGATGCGGCCCGACACGCTCGAAGGCTTCACCAACGTCATTAACCGGCCCAACGGCATCTTCCTCGTCACCGGGCCCACCGGTTCGGGCAAGACGACGACGCTGTATTCGGCGCTCAACGAACTTAACCGCCCCGACCGCAAGATCATCACGGCCGAGGACCCCATCGAATATAACTTTAAGGGGATTAATCAGTGCCAGGTGAACATGAACATGGACCCGCCGCTGGACTTCCAACTGATCCTGCGGGCGATGCTGCGTCAGGCGCCCAACATCATCCTCGTCGGTGAGATCCGGGACATGGAGGTCGGCGAAGTCGCGGTCCAGGCGGCGCTGACCGGCCACATGGTCTTCAGCACGCTGCACACCAACGATGCCCCCTCGGCGATCACCCGTCTGATCGACATGGGCCTCAAGCCCTTCCTCGTGGCCAGTTCGATCCAGGCGGTGCTGGGCCAACGGCTGGTGCGGATTCTGTGCGAGCACTGCAAGGTGCCCGACACCGAGCCGAGCCGGAAGATGATGGCGTTGTGCGGCATGACCGACAGCGATCTGGAAGGCCAGACGATCTACAAGCCCGAAGGGTGCACCCGCTGCGGCGGCACGGGATACCGCGGCCGACGCGGCGTCTACGAGCTCATGTTTATGAACGCCGAGCTGCGTGAACTGGCGTTCAACCGGGCCCAGGTCAGCAAGATCCGCGCGGCCGCGGTCGCGTCCGGCATGCGGACGCTGCTGGGCGACGGCAAACTGAAGATCCTCGACGGTCAAACCACCCTCGAAGAAATCGCCCGCATCGCCCAGGTCGAAGGTACCGTTGAACTCGAAGACGACGACCTGGCGGCGTGAGCCCATTTGGCGATTTCATGATTGGGCGATTTGGCGATTAGCCAAGGCGGCTGAATCACGAAAGCCTGTCCGCGAATGCCACCGATTGAGTTCTTACTAGATCGCCAAATCACTAAATCAAAGAATCGCCAAATAGGAACCCCGCCATGTCCGCCATGCAAATCGACCGTCTGCTCGACACCGTCATCAAGCAGGAAGCCAGCGACCTGCACCTGACCGTCGGCAAGCCCCCCACGATCCGGATGTCGGGACGGCTGGTCGAGCTCAAGACCAAATCGCTCGAATCCGAAGACACGACTTCACTCATGAAGTCCATCAGCCCCGAGCGGGCTCAGAACGAGCTGCAGGAAGAAGGCGGCTCGGACTTCGGCTTCGCCTACGGCCCGCAGGACGACCCCGAACGCTCCGCCCGTTTCCGGGTGTCGATCTTCAAGCAAAAAGGCAGTGTCGCGATGGTCTTGCGGCGGATCCCCAACAAGCTGCTGGACATCGACAAGATCGGCCTGCCCACCATCGTCAAAGACCTGATCCGGCGGCCCCGGGGCTTGTTCCTAGTCACCGGCCCTACGGGCTCGGGTAAAACCACCACCCTCGCGTCGATGATCGACTACATCAACATCACCCTCGACCGTGATGATGTGGCGGTCGAGG
>JBCCST010000079.1:0-15087 GCA_039199695.1 Planctomycetota bacterium
AGCTCATGCGATAGTGCCAAACGTCAACGGTTCACTTGCGGGGCGCCCATGAACAACGAGCAAAACCCGTATCCGCATTATCAACCGCGGGCGCAGCAGGTCAACTACAGCAATTGGTTAGGCTACGTCAGGATAGACTCGTCAACGGATGCCTCGGGCAGGATTCCCTGCAACAACTGCATTTGAACCTACCGCAAATCACCCTGTCGAGGCGTCATAGATTTTGACTAGACCATCCAATGTCATTCTAAAGCTTAAACGTTACCCGGCCCAGCCGCGCCGACGCATCGAAACGCCCAGAAGCGACAGCAACGCCACACCCACACTTGGCTCGGGGATGGCGGCGAATTGGGTGGCGATCTCGGCCGACGAGAGGCCGCTGCTGAGGCCGAAGTTGTCGGCCCAGATGGTGTAGTCGGCCGCGTTGACCACGCCGTCGTAGTTGCCGTCGGCGTCGAGTTCGGCGAGGGAGCCGAAGTTGTCGGCCCATACGGTGTAGTCGGCGGCGTTGACGAGGCCGTCGCCGTTGTAGTCGCCGGCCAGGGCAAGTTCGCCGACGAAGTCTTCGAAGAACGCGATGCCGAAGTTGGCGCCGAGCTGGTGGTAGTACTCCAGCGGGCGGTTGAGGCCGAACTCGGTTTCAAACGTGACGTCCACCTCGGCCCCGAGGAACGCTTCGCCGAAGTTGGCGCTGGTCCAGCCGGTGCTGGTCGAATCCACTTCGATGATGTTGGGCTGCAACTCGTCCACGAGCGTGCGCCACCAGTCGGCCTGGTTGTCGCCCTGGTCGATCTCGATGAACCCGAAGTCGTCGCCGAAGGCGGGGATGGAGGAGTGGAAATCGATGAAGGCGTCGACGCCGCCGGGCGTGGAGTTAACGTCAGCGATCATGGCTTCGCCGTTGACCTGGATGTCTTCGTGGCCGATCCACAGCGACGGGTTCCACAGGCCATTGGGGTCTTGGTTGGGGTTCTCGACGGTGGCCCGGCTGTTGCCCGCGAAGCGCCCGTCGGGGTTCATGGTGGGGTAGGCGTAGAATTCGGTGGTGTTGCGCAGCGCCGCGGCCCGCGGGTCGTCGGAGATCAGCCAATCGACCATGCCCTGGTAGGTGTGGGTGCCCAATACCTCGCCGGCGTGCATGCCGGTGGTGATGACGACTTTGCGTTTGGCCTCGGTGGGGCTGTCGGTGTTGGGGTTGGTGATGCGGTAGGCGAAGATGTCCCGCGGGGCGACGGTCCGGCCCAAGTCGTCGACGCCGCCGGGCGATTCGCCGATGACGCCAAACAAAAAGCCGTCGGGTCCGGAGACGGCGCTGCTGGTGGGTGCGGCCCACGGGCTGTCGAGCACGTCGCGGGTGTGCTGTACCGACATGTCGTAGCTGTAGGGGATGGAGTAGGCGACCTGAACCTCGTCCTGCGTGAACGGCGAGAGGTTGCGGAAACTGTATTGCCCGCCGAGGCGGATGTTTTGTTCAAAGAATTCCCACGTCTCGCCGTCGTAGGAATACACCATCTGGTGGTTATTCAGCCGCGACCCGCCGCCGGCGAAGTTGTCGGAGATCGAAAACAAGGGGTTGAGGCCCAACGCTCCGTCCACCTTGAAATTCAACCACCGCCACTGTCCGCCGCCGTAGAAGTTGTCCCGCCCCACGAGGTTGACCACGGGGTCACCGGACCCGCTGACCGTGAACGACTCGAGCGAGCCGTGGTCAAAGTCGCCGTCGAGCGTCAGGGCCGAAGCCGGGGCGGCGGCCATGGCCGTGGCCGACAAAATCGCATATAAATTCATTTTTAAAAATGAATTAAATAAAAACGCCCTCTTGCGAATAGATGGGGTTCGGCTCACGCCAAACCGGCGGCCAAAGGCAGACAAACACACAGAATCAGAATCACACATAAGAATTATATTATTACCGCGATTCCATCCGAATGCGATAAAAACTCGGGGTTAACTCGTAAAAACCGCGGAGATTCACGCCGGCACGGCTTGCCAGCAACCGGCGCCTTTGCGATGAGCAATGGGCTTCTGCACCCGGGACTCAGAATCGCTATGGTGCCCCCTTATTTCGTTTCCTAAGGAATGATCAGTGCCACGTTATAAACACCCACAAGCCATCAAAGTCGGCGTCATCGGTTACGGCGGCGCGTTCAACATGGGGCAACAACACCTCGCCCAGATGAAGAAAGCGGGCATGACCCCCTTCGCCGTCTGCGAGCTCGATCCCGATCGGCTCAAGGTCGCCGAGGACGACTTTCCGGGGATCGAAACCTACACGTCGCTCGACACCATGCTCCGCCGATCCGGCGTGAACTTGTTGGTCCACATCACCCCGCACGACCTGCACTACCCGCTGGCGATGAAGTGCGTCAAAGCCGGGAAGCACGTGGTGACCGAAAAGCCGTTCGTGCTCGGCACCACCCAAGCCGACCGTCTCATCGCCGCAGCGAAGCAACACAAGGTGATGGTCAGCACCTATCACAACCGCCACTGGGACGGCTGGATCGTCCGTGCGGTCCGCGAGATCGTCGAGAAACAAGCCATCGGCAAAGTCTTCAAGATCGACGCGGTCATGGGCGGCTACGAAATGCCCAAGCCGTGGTGGCGCACCAGCAAGTCCATCTCCGGCGGCGTGCTCTACGACTGGGGCGTCCACCTGCTCGAGTACTGCCTGCAGGTGGTGCCGTCGACCGTCACCGAAGTCAGCGGCTTTGCTCACGAAGGCTTCTGGGAAGCGCAGTCGCCTAAAGACTTCCCCTGGCGGGGCGACATGAACGAAGACGACGCGACGGCCATCGTCCGCTTCGCCGACGGCACGTTCATCAACCTCAGCATCTCGCAACTCCGCACGAAATACGAGCCCAACTTCCTCACCTTCCACGGCACCAAAGGCAGCTACGCCATCACCTGGAACGGCTGGACCACACGCAAGCCCAACCGCAAGGGCGAAATCATCGAGAAGACCGGCAAACACCCCAAGTCCGACGGCGGCAAGATCTTCTACCAGAACATCGCCGACCACCTCACCGGGAAAGCCGACCTGGTTATCACCCCCGAATGGGCCCGCCGACCGATCCACGTCCTCGACCTCGCGGTCAAGAGCGCTGCGCAAAACAAAACGCTCAAGGCCAAGTACGGCTAAAGCATGCCGCGAATTGGTTTCCCGAGGGTGCCCCACCTAGCCGAAGGCGATGTGTGTAGAAACCTAAACACACATCGGCTGCGCCGAGGTGTGGCACCCGACAGATCATCACGCAATACGCTCTGAAGCGCCACGCCACGTTTCGAGTGGTCAACCTGCGTGGCCACGCATAGCGCACCGGCCATGTCAGGCGGGGGTAACAGTGCGCACTTTGCGTAAAACCAAGCGTTTTCGCTGATTGGCCCAACAAAACCCGTCGCTTTCGGCCCATCCGGTGGAGACCCCACCATGCGCCGAATCCCCCTGCTCGTGTTGCTCCTGACCTTCACCGTGTTCACCGGCGTGGGCTGCGCCGCGCAACGCCACTTCGACCGCGGGGAAGCCGCCCTGCTGGCGAACGACCCGGTGAAAGCCCGCCATCACTTTTCGCGTGCTCTCGAACATGATCCCAAGCTGGCACAGAAGCCCGACTTTGCCGAGCCGTACCGCGTCGCCCAGCGGGACGCCGCCGTGGTCGAAGGTCAGCAAGCCCTTCGGCTGCGTGACCCGCTGCGGGCGATCGAGCGTTTTGAAACCGCCCTCGAACACGAACCGCACTGGCCCGCGGCGGCCGACGGTCTACGACAAGCCCACGCCGACGCCGCCGACGCCAGCCACCGCCGCGCCCTTCGCGCCGCCGACGACGGGCGACTCGACCACGCCCGGGAAGCGCTCGAAGACGCGCTGCATCACCTGCCGACCCATGCTGGGGCCACCGAAGCGCTCGCCAGCCTGGCGGCCAGCGCCGTCCAGCCGCCAACGTACGCGGCGGGCCAACAAGCCGTGACGGATCGGCAATGGGACGACGCGTTGTCCGCGTTCCGCCAAAGCATCGCCACGCAGCCCAACTTCCTGCCCGCCCGCGCTGCGGTACCCACCACGCTCGACGCCGCCGCCCGCGACATGCTCGACACCAGCCGTGACTTGCTGGCGTTGCGACAGTTCGACGACGCGGAAGCTGCCGCGCAGCGCACCACCGAGTACCGGCCCGGCCACGCCGAACTCGAACCCCTGCTCGGCTCGATCGACCTGGCCCGCGGCGATGACGCGCTGACCCGCAACCTGCCCGGCGCCGCGGTGTTGTGGTTCCGCCAAGCCCGGGACCACCTCGAACCCCAGCGCTCGGCCGGCCTCGAAACCGCGCGGGCGGGCATCCAACAAGCCGCCCAGCAACTCCGCGACCTGCACCGCCTCGACGTCACGCTCCGCCCCGAGTCCGAACGCCACCCCGGCCGTGCGTCCGCGTTGACCCAGCGGGTCCAGCAACAACTCCAGGCCCGCCCCGAGTTGGCCTTAGCGTTTGTACCCACCGGCCAAGCCGTCGCGCTCCGCCTGACCGAGTTTGACCTGCCGCCCGCCGAGGTCGAGCACGAATCGCTGCTGCATGCGTACGACGTGCTCTACGACGTGCCCAACCCCGCACGCCCTCGGCTCGAGCACGAGTTGCGTGACCTCGAACGGTGCATCGACGACCTCTGCCGACGCGAAGCCCGCCTCGAACGCCGATACCGCCGTCTCCACCGCGAACACCCCCACGGCCCGTCTAGCGGCAGTAACCACGAAGTCCACCGCGTACACCGCGAACTCGAGCAAGTCCGCTGCGACCTGCGCGAAGCCCGCGAAGACCTCCGACGCGTGACGCACCGCCTCCTCGCCGAGCCCCACTTCATCACCAAGACCCGGGTCGAGCATTGGCCCTACACCCGGTCGACCTACGAACGCACCGCCCGCCTCGTCGTGTCGTTCACGCCGCCGCAAGGCCAAACGCAAACCCTCAAACCCCGCGTGATCGACGGCGACACCACCCTCTCGCCCGCCCGCCCCGACCTGGGCCTGCCCGAAGACCCGCTCGTTCTGCTGACCGACGCCGAGTTGGAAGACAAACTGTTGAGCACCACCGCCGACCGCTTGGCCCAGGAGCTCAGCCGGGCGTTGGTCCAACCGCGCGTCGATGCGTTGCTCGCCGAAGCGAGCCGCCTCCAACCCAGCGACCCGATCGCCGCCCGCGAAGCCCGCGTCGCCGCAGAGATCCTGAGCAATTAATCCTCCTCCGCCCAGCGGGGTCGCAGGGCATTCAGATCAAGTCGAAAGCTCGGCTGGCCCGCACGTAGATCTTTCAGACTGTAGCGCTCGATGACGCCTTCCCGAGTCAACATCAAGTCGCCGTTCGCAGCCCAAGCCGCCCATTCAACCCGATAGTCAACAATTTGAGGATGGTCTGGCATAACGAACTCAAAGGTGTATCCCCGCTCCAGGTAACCACGATAAAACATCTCCAACCGCGGATGCTTTCGGGTTGGTTGGATCGACCATCCTGGATCTCCATCGACGAGCGTGGAGTACGCTTTACGGGTTTTGATTTCTCGCTCAACGCCTTCCGGACCGTTACCCACCTCCCAGCCGTCACGACGCAGCCGTCAATCGAGAATCGGAAACGTTTCTCCGCCCGAGTCCAAACGCTCGATACGAAACGGTAAGCCGTGCCCTCGATCACCCAACGCTCGGTCCGCGTGCCAATGTGTGTTGGCGGTTAAACAATCGGCTGCAGACCAAAAACCTCCGCCGGCCCAGGTGCCGACATTGGGCACCTCGGCGTAAGCCTTGAGCCAGGGCAACCGGCAGACCGCGTTCCAGCTTTTATCACCGTCGCTACCCAGAGCCAGGTAGACCATCCACTGTCCATCCCACGAAACATCACAGCGGTGTGGGTAAAGGGTGCCACGAAACCACGAGCCATACACAATGTGATTCTGACGTAAGTCCCAGCGCATGACATGCCAGACCTTATTGGGTCGACGACGCAGCACCGCAACCACCGGCGCTTTCATCGCGGGCAATAGATGAATCCGCGCCGTATCTCGTGGTGTTGTCCAGTACTGAATGGCTTCGGAAATCACTTCGCCCAAACCACTTTGCTCACTCGTGTCGCAACGCGACGATCGGGTCCTGCTGCGACGCCCGGACCGCGGGGTACAACCCGAACGCGATCCCCACCAACACCGCAAACACAAACGCCACCGTCACGGGCAACATCATCACCACCGGCGGCTCCAAACCCCCGACATTCTCCGCGTACCACTTCAACGCCAACGACACCCCCAGGCCGGTCGCCACGCCGATCAACCCGCCGACACACGACAAGGTCGTCGTCTCCACGAGGAACTGGGCGATGATGTGTTGGCGTGTCGCGCCGAGCGCCCGGCGGATGCCGATCTCGCGCGTCCGCTCGGTGACCGACGCGAGCATGATGTTCATGATCCCGACACCGCCGACAAACAGACTCAACCCGCCGATGACGATCATCAGCACGTTGCTGCGGAACTGCACCCGCTCGGCCTGCTCGATCAACTCCAACGGCACGATCAGCGTGACGTCCTGTTTCTCGTCGTGCTCGGTCTCCATCATCCGCTCGACCTTGGCCGCCACGGTCTTGACCATCGATTGATCGGAGACCTGCATGATGACCTCGCTGATCTCGATCTTGGTGCGCTCGCTGCTGCCCTGGCCTTGCGAAGAACGGATGTCGCCGAAGCGGGTATTCGCCGTACGCAGCGGGATATGGATATCGAAGTTCAGGTCTCGGCCAACCAACGCCGTCCCCGCGCCCCCCGCCAGGCCGACCCGACGCAACACCCCCACCACCACAAACCGCTGCGAGTCGACCAGGAAACTCTCGCCCAACGGGTCGGTCAACGGGAACAACGTCTCGGCGACTTCGGCGCCGACGACCGCGAAGTTGCGCGTCCCTTCGTCGTCCGCGTCGGTCAGGTATCGGCCGCGCTCGACCACCAGCGACGCCGCGTCCTTCAGCCCCGGCGTGGTGCCGAACACCGCCGCGGGCACACTCCGCGTGCCCAGCCGGGTCCGGTCGCCCACGCGCTTGAGCGCCACCATGCGGTCCACCGGCTGAACGGTTTCGAGTCGGCGGACGTCCTTGCGCGTCAGGCCGTACTCGCTCAGCCGCGTCGCTTCGTTCTGCCCCGCGACGTTCGAGCCCGGCGGCTTGACCGAGCGGACGATGATATTGCTCGCCCCCAGCCGCATGATGTCCTGCACCGCGGCCCGCTTCGTGCCCTCGCCGTAGGCCGCGATCGCGACCACCGCCCCGACGCCGATGATGATGCCCAACGCCGTCAGCAGCGACCGCAGCTTGTGGACCCACAAGTTGGCCAGGCCCAGACGCAAGGTGGCGAGAAAAAAGTTCACGTCGCGATTATCCCATAAAGCCGCGGCCGTGGGGCGCGTGGTTACACCTACGCTCGCGGCTTCAAGTCTCACACGCCGGCAACGCCCCGCCGTCCGGCCCGGTCCGCCGCAGCTCCGCCACCTCGTCGACCCCGATCAACACCCCCTCCACCAAAAACCCCCGCACCGACCCGTCGGCGTGGGGCAGGACTTCCTCGACGCGAAAAAAACAGCGGTCGGTGTGCCGCCGCAGCGCCAGCCGGGGGTCTTCAGCTTCGAAGTCATCGGGGGTCAATTCAACGTGATGGGGCATGACAAAACTTCCGGGGGTGGGGTATCGTAGCCGGATGGCCGAGATCGAAGTCGGACAAGAAACCGAGCACGCCACGTCGTGGGCCTACGACGTCACCGTCTTCGCCGACGGTCGGACGCATCGGCACCAGGTCACGCTGAGTTTCCAGGACTACGACCTGTGGTGCCGCGGCCGGGTCAGCCCGTCCCGCGTGGTCGAAGCGGCTTTTAAATTTCTCTTGCAAAACGAGCCGGCGGAGGCGATCCTGCCCAAGTTCGACTGCTCGGTCATCCGCCGGCATTTCGCGGATGTCGATACCCGCCTGCCCAAACTGTTTTAGCGCGTCGGCCAATTTCGGATTCTTGATGTGGGGTTAAAACCAAACTTCACCACGCGACACTTTTCGAGGGTCATGGGATGATTAAGTTCCGTTGTAACAACTGTCAGAAGAAGATCGGGGTCAAAGTCGAGTACGCCGGCCGGGCAATCAAATGCCCGAGTTGCGAGACCCGGCTGACCGTCCCCCAGCCCCAGCCCGCCCCCTCACCCGTGCCGGCCGAAGCGCCCGCCGCGGATCTGCCCGATCTCGCGGGGTTGGCGGCGCTCGAAGCCGCGGCCGAGCCCACCCAAGTCCGCACCGCCGAAGCCCCCGGCCGCCAATGCCCGGCCTGCGGGTTCGGGCTGGCCAAAACCGCGGTGCTCTGCACCAACTGCGGCTACTCGTTTATGAAGGGCGGCCAGAAGTTGGATACCAAGATTGCCAAGGCCGAGGTCGGCGGCGGAGACTCGGGCCGGACGCCCACCGTCGGGGGGGCGGGACGGATGGCGCTGGGCCTGACCGCGGCGTCGGCGGTGGGTGTGGTCAGTTGTATCGTCTGGTTGCTGATCATGTTGTTCGCGGGGGCGGAACTGGGGCTGCTGGCCTGGGGCATCGGCGGATTGATCGGGCTGACGGCGGGTTTGATCGGCCGCAACCCGTCGCCCATCTACTGTGGCCTGACCGCGGGGATCGCCGCCGTGAGTATCCTCGGGGCCAAGGCGGTGGTGGCCGGCGTGGTGACGCTTGGCGTCATGGGGTTGGGCTTAATCGAAGATTGGGGCATCATCAGCTCGCTCGAGCACCACGCGGTGATGCTGCAGATGGCTGAAGACGGCGAACTGACCGGAACGGAGGCCGAATACGCTCAATTCGAGGCGCGAACTTTTTTCGGCGACGAACTCACCGACGCGGAGTACGCTCGCTACGACGAGGTCTACGACGCCTGGGAAACCGTGGACCCGATGGTGGTCGAGCGGACCGCCGCCATGAGCGAGGCCGAGCAAGAGGCGGCGGTCGCGGCTGCCTCGGCCCAATATTCCCATCTCGACTTCGACACGCTGCGGGCCGACCAGAGCGAGTTAGACGAGTTCACCGCCGGGGGCATGAGCGACAGCTTCGGCGGTAACTTTGTGGCGACCTTCGGCTTGCTTGACCTGTTGTTCTTCGGCCTGGCGATCGCGACCGCGTATTCGGTGGCGTACAAGCAGGGGGCGTGAGCCCGAACAAGACGGGGAACACCAAGGCTTGGCGATCTATTTCCGACTGTCCTCCGTGCCCGAGTTGCAAGCCTTCCCGCGGGAGATGCGCCATGTGGTGGTGTAGCGCTGCTTCGGCTACGCCGCGCAGATCCCCGCAACCTCGGTCGCGCCGGTTTTTGCGTTGATCGCGGTACCGGCGGTCGCGATTCTTCATGGATTGTTTATGTCGTGGATGGTGGCTTTGGCTGAGCCGACCGTCGTGGTGGTGGTCTTGGCCCTAGGCTTTTGGGTGACCACCACGCTCGGCCTGGCGATCGCGATCTTCCCCCTGGCGGTCCGGTCGGATCGGATTCGCCTGCGGCGGGCCATCGCGATCTACGGCGACAACTACCGGCTGCCCGTGTGCGCCCGCTGCGACTACGACCTGCGCGGCAGCGACAGCGACCACTGCCCCGAGTGCGGAGCCCCGACCCGGCTGCAGGCCGACGAGTGGCGGTAAACACGTTACCCGTAAGATGATTCAGACCGACCGATCGCTTCTATGCCGATGTACTTCCGCCTGTCATCGACGCCCGAACTCCGCGACCTGAGCCGCGTCCAACGCGATGAATTGATCGAAACGTTCAGCGACTACACGGGCAAGTCGTTGGTGAGTCCGGGGCTTTACTGGGCGGGCACGCCACTGCTGGTGTTGCTGGTCTCGCCCTGCGTTTGTTGCTCCATCGGGCAACCGGCGTATGGGGTGGTTTGCATCTTGATGATTGCGCTATTCGTGACGGCGGCGGCTTGGTCGATTCATTACGACCGACAAAAACTTCGGCGTTTCTTGATTCGACATGGCAACCCGCGGCGTATGGGCACCTGTGATCGCTGCGGCTACGATCTTCGCCACACCGAATCGACCAACTGCCCGGAATGCGGAGCCAACGTGATCTACCCCGCGGTCCGGCCGGGGCACACACGGCCGGGTGATCTGGGTTGATCCACGGGGTTAAATCACGTTATGCGTCTTCGGGAGATGCGGATCGGGTTTCGATCGTCCGCAACTCGCGGGGGACGATTTCGACTTGCGGGAGTTCGCCCTCGGCGGGGAGTTCTTTGGGGGAGTCGGCGCCGAGCTCCTGGAACTTGCGGGTCTGGACCATGACTTGGGATTCGTAGCTGCCGACGAACTTGTTGTAGTGTTCCACGGTTTTGCCGACGGCTCTGCCGAGGTTGTCGAGGTGGCGGGTGAGCGTGGCGACGCGCTTGTGCAGCTCCTGGCCGAGGTCTTGGATCTTCTTGGCGTTGTCGGCGAGTTGTTCTTCACGCCAACCCAAGGCCACAACCTTGAGCAGCGAGATCAGCGTGGTCGGCGTGGCGATGACGACGTTGCGGTTCATCGCGTTTTCGATCAGCTCGGGCTTGCGTGACGCGGCGGCGTAGAGGAACGATTCGCCGGGGATGAACAACACCACGAAATCGGCGGTGTGGAAGTGGTCCTGGTACCGCTTGCTCGAGAGCTCGGCGATCTTGTCTTCGATGTGGCGGACGTGGCGGGTCAGGTTGGTGTCACGGTCGGCGTCTTCGGTGGCCTCGGCGGCGTCGATGTAGGCGGTGATCGGCGTCTTGGCGTCGACCACGATCTGCCGACCGCCCGGCAGATCAACCACCATGTCGGGACGCAGCGCCCCGCCCCCGGAACCCTCGACGGTGCTTTGTTCGGTGAAGTCGCAGTGCGCGGCCATGCCCGCGAGTTCGGCGACACGGCGGAGCTGCATCTCGCCCCACTGCCCGCGCACCTCGGGGCGACGCAGGGCCTTGACGAGGTTGGCGGTTTCGTCGCGGAGTTGTTTCTGGTCGGTGACCATCGCGGCGAGGTGCTGCTTGAGCCCGCCGTAGGCTTCCTTGCGGGACTTCTCGATCTCGGTGATCGCGAGGGTGGTCTGTTGCAGCTTGTCCTGGATGGGTTTGACCAGCGCCTCGATCGCGACTTGCCGCTGCTTCAGCGACGCGTCGGCGTCTTTCTTTTCGCTTTCAAAAGTTTTCTTGGCGAGTTCGAGGAACTGCTTGTTGGATTCGTTAAGCGACTTGGTCGCGAGGCCGGCGAGGGAGTCGTCGAGTTTTTTGTGCAGCTGCTCCAAGGCCTGCCGGTCGGCGGAGAGACGTTCGACCTGCTTGACCAGGTCCGTGTTTTCGTCGCGCAGCTTGTCGGCGGTCGCGCGGACCGCTTCGGTTTCTTCGAGGCCCTTGCGGGCAACGGCGGCCTCGGTGTCGAGTTGGCGATTGGTTTCGCGCAGCGCATCGTTGAGGGCGTCGGCCTCGGCGAGCTTGTGGGTGATCGCGACCCGAGAGCGATGCAACAACACACAGACCGCGAGTGCGACCAGCAACAAAACCACCGCGATAGCCAGAGCGATTTCGACGAACATCGCCTGATTGTATCTCGGTCGAGGGATACGAGGCATACGGCCCGCGAAAGCCGCGGTCTCGAGCCCATTCGACTGACTTCAGTCGGACCGATGCGCGTCGGCCGAGGGCGTCAGGCCTGGATGTCGAGGTGCTGGTAGAGCGGGTGACCCGGGGCGATGGGGGCTTGGCTTTCGGCGGCGGCATCCGGTGCGCCGGCGGGCGGAGCGTCCGCGGGGATCGGGGGGGCGAGGGATTCGCCGTCGCCGTCCTGGAAGTAAAGCTGTTCGTAGCCCGCGGCCTGGCGGTCGGGCAGCTCGGCGTCGGGGTCGTCGGCTTGGCCGGCGGACTGGAGGCGTTCGATGAACACATCCGCGTTGTCTTTGGCGACACGCTGGGCGGTGCTGCGGGCGTTGTCTTTGGCGCGGGCGGTCTGCTGGGCCGTCTGGGCGACGGCCGCGACGCCGGTGGCGATGCCGGTTCCGATGCTGGACATAGGTGACCCCTTTGTCTCCAGACTACGGTTCGCGAACGGCGACGTACCGCCCGCCTCACCGTCTTATCGTCCAACTCGGGGAATCACCTGAAGCGAACGCGAATCTGGAAGCGTGGGGGCGGTTTTTATGGGCCACATCCCGCATGAAGCTGCGGATGGAATCCGCGGTCTGAGATGAGCGCAAAAAAACCGCCGAGGGCGTCGGCGGCTTTGTACGGTTTCGGATCGCAGGGTGAGGCGATTACTCCTCGATGCGTTCGATGATCCAGTATTCGAGTTCGACGGGGGTGGCCCGGCCGAAGATGGTGACGATGACCTTGACCTTGCCCTGGTCGGGCATGAGTTCGTCGACGGTGGCTTCCATGTTCTCGAAAGCGCCGGAGGTGATCTTGACGTGGTCGCCCTTCTGGTACTCCATCTTGACCTGCGGCTGCTCTTCCGCGGGCTTGGAGGCCATGAGCATCTTCTCGATCTCGGGGATCGACATGGGCGAGGGCCGACCGGCGGTGCCGATGAAGTCGCCGACGCCGGTGGTTTCTTTGATGAGGAAGAAGATGTCTTGCGGAATACGGCCGTCGTCTTCGAGCATCATCTCGACGAAGACGTAGCCGGGGTACAGCTTGGTCTCGACGATCTTCTGCTTGCCGGCCTTGATCGTTTTGGTCTTCTCCGTCGGCACGAGGATGCGGTTGACCAGGTGCGGCTTGGCTTCGTCTTCGCCGTCGTAGCCCTCGATCTTGATCTTGCGGAGCAGGGTCTTGCGGACCGAGGATTCTTTGTTGGAGGCGACGCGGAGGACGAACCAGTTCATGCCGGGCATGACGAGCAGGTCGTCTTCGTCGATCTGGTCTTCGACTTCGGGCGTGTCCACCGGGGCGGTGATCGCTTCGGGGGCGGCGTCTTCAGCGGCGTAGTCGTTTGTTTCTTCGGACATGGTGGTTTCTACCAGACGCGGCGCAGGGTGGCGGCGGCGCTTGGGTTTGGAGCGATGGATTTAGGAGCCGGTCGAGTCCAGAATCTTCAGCCAAATGAAGAGCTGGCCGAAGCAGAGGTTGACGACAAACAGCAGGGCCGCGATCAGGAACGTGCCGCAGATCACGACCCAGGTCGAGCCCATGATCTCTTTCTTGTTGGGCCAGTTGACCTTCTTCATCTCGGCCTCGACGGCGATCATGAAATCGACCACGCGAGGCTTGTTAAGCACGATGTAGATCAAGCTGCCGAAACCGAGGATCGTCGCGGCCGCGAGGCCCGCCTGGAAGTACAGCTCGTTGGTGTCGGGCAGGAAGCGGGGCGAGATGCTGTAGAGCCAGCCGGCCCCGGCGAGCACGAGCGTCCCGGCGCCCACGGCCGAGAGCACGCGGGTCCAGTAGCCTTGTCCGGATTTGTAGATCGGTAGTCCCATGGTATTTACTGCCTTGGCAACATTCGGCCGCGGACGGCCCATTCTGAAACACGGGTGGAGGGACTCGAACCCACGACCTGCGGATTTGGAATCCGCTGCTCTAGCCAACTGAGCTACACCCGTAGCTTGATCGGGTGACTCACTTGCGCTTGATCTTGTGCAGCGTGTGCTTGCGCAGGCGGGGCGAGTATTTCTTGAGGCCGGCCTTGAGCTTCTCGGGCATGCCGCCCTTGACGTTCACCGGGGTGCGGTAGTTCAGGTCGCCGCACTCGGTGCATTGCAGCCAGACGAACTCAACGGCATCTTTGGACTTGGCCATGACAATCTCTTTCGGTAGGCCGGGACAGCGTCCGCGGCGGGAGACGGGTCGGCGCGACCAGCGGTCGCGGGGTTGTTTTTGTAACCGTGTCGGCGGCGTTTCCACCGCCGACACGGCTTAGATTTTTGGATTACTCGACGATGCTGGTGACGACGCCGGCACCCACGGTGCGGCCGCCTTCACGGACGGCGAAGCGGACGCCTTCTTCCATGGCGATGGGCTTGTCACCGAGGTCGACGATGACCTTGATGTTGTCGCCGGGCATGGCCATCTCGGCGCCGCCGGTCAGCTCGATCGCACCGGTCACGTCGGTGGTGCGGAAGTAGAACTGCGGCTTGTAGCCGGCGAAGAACGGGCTGGTCCGGCCGCCTTCTTCCTTGGTGAGGATGTAGATCTCGGCCTCGAACTTCTTGTGGGGCGTGATCGACTTGGGCGCCGCGAGGACCTGGCCGCGCTGGACCTGGTCTTTCTCGATACCACGGAGCAGAGCACCGCAGTTGTCGCCGGCGATGGCCGAGTCGAGGGTCTTGTTGAACATCTCGACGCCGGTCACGGTGGTTTCCTGGGTGTCGCCGAGGCCGACGATTTCGACCTTGTCGCCGACCTTCACTTCGCCACGCTCCACCCGGCCGGTGGCGACGGTACCACGGCCCTTGATGGAGAAGACGTCTTCGATCGACATCAGGAACGGCTTGTCGGTTTCCCGCTCGGGCTCGGGGATCCAGGTGTCGATGGCTTCCATCAGTTCGGTGATGCAGGCCGAGGCGTCGGCGTCGCCGGGGTTTTGCAGCGCGGGGAACGCGGCGCCCTTGACGATGGGCGTGTCGGCTTCGAAGTCGTACTTCTCGAGCAGTTCCTGAACTTCCATCTCGACCAGGTCGAGCAGCTCGGGGTCGTCGACGAGGTCGACCTTGTTGAGGAAGACGACGAGCTTGGGCACGTTCACCTGACGGGCGAGGAGGACGTGTTCTTTGGTCTGGGGCATCGGGCCGTCGGCGGCCGAGACCACGAGGATGCCGCCGTCCATCTGGGCGGCGCCGGTGATCATGTTCTTGACGAAGTCGGCGTGGCCGGGGCAGTCGACGTGGGCGTAGTGGCGGTTCTCGGTTTCGTACTCGACGTGCGAGGTCGAGATGGTGACGATCTTGGTGGCGTCACGACGGCCGTCCGAGGCCGAGGCCTTGGCGACTTCGTCGTAGGGGACGTGGTCGGCCAGGCCCTTGGCGCCTTGCACGGCGGTGATGGCCGCGGTCAGCGTGGTTTTGCCGTGGTCAACGTGGCCGATCGTGCCGACGTTGCAGTGCGG
>JBCCST010000080.1:0-14947 GCA_039199695.1 Planctomycetota bacterium
GTACCAAAAACACACGGTCGAAGCGGTCGTCGATCGCATCGTGGTCCGTCACGAAGCCAACGACGAAGACGGCAACAACCCGGTGCGGACCCGCGTGGCGGACTCGATCGAGCTGTCGCTGAAGCTGGCCGAGGGGTTGGCGGTGGTGAGCGTGGCAAACGACAAGGACGGCTGGGACGACACGCTGTTCAGCGAGAAGTACGCCTGCCCGATCCACCCCGAGTGTTCGCTGGAAGATTTGGAGCCGCGGCTGTTTTCGTTTAACTCGCCTTACGGGGCCTGCCCGGCGTGTTCGGGGTTGGGGACGGTGTTCGAGTTTGATGCGGAGTTGGTGGTGGCCGATCCGGAGTTGTCGCTGACCGAAGGCGCGATCGAGCCCTGGCGGAAGAACGGTAAGCGGATGAACATCTTCTACAACCGCATCATCCGCAAGTTCTGCAAGGAGTTCGGCGTCAGCGCCCAGACGCCCTGGAAGAAGCTGCCCAAGCCGATCCAGCGGATCATGATGGAGGGCACGACCACCCGCGACGAAAACAAGTACGGCGCCCACTTCGAGGGCGTGCTGCCGAACCTGCAGCGTCGATTCGAGACGACCGATAGCGAGTTCGTGAAGCAGCGGCTGTCGAGCTACCTCTCCGAGTCGCCCTGCGAAGCCTGCGGCGGGGCCCGGCTGCGCACCGAAGCGCTGCACGTGTTCATCCAATCGGGCAAGGGTTCCGGGGGGAAGGAATACAACATCCACGACGTGGTCCAGATGACCATCGAAGACGCGGCGGAGTTTTTTGGCAAGCTGAAGCTGTCGAAAGAGGGCCAGCAGATCGCCGAGCCGATCGTCAAGGAAATCCGGGCCCGGCTGGGCTTCATGCTCAGCGTCGGCTTGGGTTACTTGAACCTGTCGCGCAGCACCGGGTCACTCTCCGGCGGCGAGTCGCAACGCATCCGCCTCGCCACCCAGGTCGGCAGCGGGCTGGTGGGTTGCTGCTACGTCCTCGACGAACCCACCATCGGCCTGCACCAGCGCGACAACGATCGCCTCATCAAAACCCTCCGCCACCTCACCGACATCGGCAACACCGTCCTCGTCGTCGAGCACGACGAAGACACGATCCGCGCGGCGGACTACCTGATCGACGTCGGCCCCGGCCCCGGCCGACACGGCGGGACCATCACCGCCCACGGCCCCCGGAAGAAGTTTTTGCGTGACAAGAAATCGCTGACCGCGAAGTATCTCCGCGGCGATGAAGAAATCCACACGCCCGAAGAACGTCGCAAGCTCGACCACAAGAAATGCCTGACACTCAAAGGTGCACGGCAGAACAATCTGAAAAACGTCGACGCCAAGTTTCCGCTCGGCGGGATCGTGACCGTCACCGGCGTCTCGGGCAGCGGCAAGTCCACGCTGGTGAACCAAATCCTGCTCAAGGCCGCCAAGCGTGAACTGCTCGGGTCGCGCATCAAGCCCGGCGATCACGACCGGCTGACGGGCGTGACGAACATCGACCGGATCATCGAAGTCGATCAGTCGCCGATCGGCCGGACGCCGCGGTCCAACCCCGCGACGTACACCGGCGTGTTCGACATGATCCGCGACCTGTTCACCAAGACCAAGGAAGCCAAGATCCGCGGATACAAGCCCGGGCGGTTCAGCTTCAACGTCAAGGGTGGCCGCTGCGAAGCGTGTCAGGGACAGGGCACCAAAAAAATCGAGATGCATTTTTTGCCCGACGTCTACGTCGAGTGCGATGTCTGCAAAGGCAAACGCTATAACCGCGAGACGCTCGAAATCACCTACCGCGGCAAGAACATCAGCGACGTGCTGAACATGACCGTTGAGGAAGCGCTCGAGTTCTTCGACAGTTTTTCGGATGTGAAACGCCTGCTCACCGCGCTAAACGATGTTGGGCTTAGCTACGTCCAACTCGGCCAAGCCAGCACGACGCTGTCCGGCGGCGAGGCCCAGCGGGTCAAGCTCGCCACCGAACTGGGCAAGCGATCGACCGGCCACACGCTCTACGTGTTGGATGAGCCGACCACCGGCCTGCACTTTGCCGACGTCAAGAAACTGATTAGCGTGCTCGATCGTCTTGTCGACGGCAACGAAGCCACCGGCGCCCGCGGCGGCAACTCGATCGTGATGATCGAGCACAACCTGGACGTCATCAAGTGCAGCGACTGGCTGATCGACCTGGGCCCCGAGGGCGGCGAGGGCGGCGGCACGATCGTGGCCTCCGGCACGCCCGAAGACGTGGCGGATCACAAAACTTCTTACACGGGTCGATTCCTCAAGGCCCACCTGCCCGAGCCGGTCACGGCCTAACCGGAGACGCCGGTTTGACACCCCGCGCTCCGGGTTTACGATACTTGGCCCACACCAAGGAACCCCCCATGCCCGACACCTTTTCCTGCAGCGTCGTCACCCCCGAGCAACAAGTCTTCGAAGGCGAAGTCTCTTACATCGTCCTCCCGGCCTGGGACGGCGAGATGGGTTTCGCGATCAACCGGGCCCCGATTCTCGTGCAGATCGGCGAAGGCAAGCTCCGCCTGACCGACGGTTCGGGCGGGAAAACCACCCTCCAGATCGCGGGCGGCTTCGCCCAGATGAAGGGCAACCAACTCACCGTGCTGACCGACAAGGCCGAAACCGACGCGGCGTAAGCGGCCTCGACAGCATCAGCTTCTGGGGTAGCCATCGCTCTTGTCTGCTTGAAGGCGGGACTCGGGTAGAATGTCTCTTCGAGACACGGACGTCGCGGGTGCGGCGGCCGGTCTGGGTTGAGCCATGCGAAACGCCCTGCGTCAGATCATCCCGAGCATGTTCCACCGCCGCCTGCTGCTGTTGGGCGTGGTGTCGCTCGGGCTGATGGCCCTGCTGGCGGCGCAGACGGCCAAGTTGACCACCGGCGAGGAACACGCCAAGCGGCAAGCCACGCTCAAAGACCGCCTGGAAAAAGCCAGCTACACGCCCACATCCCGCGGCAAGATCTACGACCGCAAGGGCCGGTTGCTCGCGGAAGATCGGCCCGGCTGGGACGTGCAACTCAGCTTCTCGCTGCTAAGCGGCAAATGGGCCTACGACCAGGCCGAGGCCGCGGCCCGTCGGACCATGTCGCGGGCCGACTGGCGCAGCCTGACGCTGGACCAGCAGAGCGAACTCACCGGCCAATACGTCAAGCCTTATTTCTTGAAGATCGAAGCGCTCAAGGTCACGCTTACCGAGGTGGGGGGGATCACGCCGGAGGATCTCGAAGACCGCCAGCAGGAAGTGGTCCGCTGGGTGCAGACCATGGGAGCGAACGCCACCGCCGCCAACCGCCGCCGTAAGTTCAAGATTCTGACCGAAGACCAGGCCAAGAATTTGAGTTGGGCCGAGGTCGATGTACCCGTGCGCGAGGAGTATCAGCCGCACTCGGTGCTTTACGACGTGACGCCGCAGACGGTGACCTGGATCGACCAATTCATCGCCAAGGCCAAGCAGGAAGAAGAGGCGTTCGAAGCCGCGGTCCGACAAGCCAAGGCCGACGACCAGCCTGTCCCCGAAGACACCCGTGAGTACGAGGCCTGGCTGGAGGTGAAGCCGGTTCGCGTCCGCCAGCGGGTGTACCACTGGGAGACGCGGACGTTCGAGCTCGACCGCTCGACGCT
Organism: Planctomycetota bacterium; assembly: GCA_039199695.1. Classification (GTDB taxonomy): domain Bacteria; phylum Planctomycetota; class Phycisphaerae; order Phycisphaerales; family Phycisphaeraceae; genus Algisphaera. Next base: position 3,643 of record JBCCST010000080.1, read on the forward strand.
GCCCGGCACGCTGGCCAACCCCGAGCCGTTGCTGGTGACCGTCGACGGCATCGGTCGGCACATCATCGGCACGCTCCGGCCGATCCACAAAGGCGATCCGCACTGGGACCGCTTCCCGTTTACGCAAGACGGCCCCGACCCCGATGCGCCGCCGATTGTCGATCTCGCGGGGTATCGCCCCAACGACCCGATCGGCCGGTTCGGCATCGAACGCTCGATGGAGAGCGTCCTCCGTGGTAGCCGGGGCCAACGGGTGTTGCACCTCGACACCGGGGAAGAATCCATCCAGCCGCCGGTGCCGGGGGAAGACGTCCACCTCACCGTGGACATGCAACTGCAGATGCGGGTCCAGGCGATCATGTCGCAGGACCCCGCCATCGGTTTGATGCGTTCGCAGCCTTGGCACCGTTCGGGGTATCCGTCGGAGGAAAAACCGCAGACCCCGGCGCCGGGCGATGCGCTCAACGGCGCCGCCATTGTGCTGGACATCGACAACGGCGAAGTCGTCGCGGCCGTGAGCGTTCCGGGCATCTCGATCGACGATCTGGAGAACCGCAGCGTCGAGGTGTTCAGCGACTTCGAAAATCTGCCCACGATGTTTCGGCCCGTGGCGTATCGCTACGAGCCGGGCTCGACCAACAAACCGCTCGTCCTCGCCGCCGCGATCACCGACGGCATCATCGGCCCCGACGAATCCATCGACTGTTCTCAAGGCCACCTCTGGGAAGACCGGCCCAGGATTTTCCGCGACTGGATCTACCGCGAACCGCACTTCACCGTCTTCGGCGACATCACGGGTGTCGAAGCGATCACCGTGAGTTCCAACGTGTTCTTCGGCCGACTCGCCCAGCGGTTCGGCGAGCAAATGAGCTACAACCGGCTGGCCGAGTGGTTCAGCCGGTTCGGCTTTGGCCGTCTCGCGGGATCGGGGCTCAACGAAGAAGTCCGTGGCGCGTTGCCCGCCCCGGGGCGCCGGGTCACCGAAGAAGAGGCCGCGTTCATGTCCATCGGCGAGGGCGCGATGTCCGCCACCCCGATGCAGGTCGCCAACGCCCACGCCACCCTTGCCCGCGGCGGCCTGTTCATCCCGCCCACCTTCATTCAGGACCGCAGCCGCCTCGGTGCGCCGCGTCAAGCCAGCCAACTCCACCTCTCGCCCGCCGCGGGGGACCGGGCGCTGCGCGGTATGGAGGCCTCGGCCAACTTCCGCGGCACCAGCGGGATCGACCGCGGCACGACGTACTGGATCGGCTTTGCCGACGGCAGCCACGAGCGCGTCTTCGATCTGCCGGGCGTCACGATCATGGCCAAGTCCGGCACGGCTGAAGCCCCGGCGTTCCGCCGGATGTACGACGGCGGCGAAGAGAAGCCCGACGGAACAACCGCGAACGCCGGAGACTGGAATCCCAAAGGCGCGATCCTCCGCGAGGGCTACCACGGCTGGGTCGTCGCGCTGGTCCAACCCGACGGCGAACCCCGGCCGACGCACGTGGTCGCCTGCGTCGTCGAATACGGCGGCTCGGGTGGCCGGGTGGCCGGGCCGATCGTGAACGAGATCATCCGGGCGCTGGCGCTGGAGGGTTACCTCGGCCAGACCGCGCTGGATGCGGTGGCCCCGCCGCCCGTGGCGACGGATGCGGTCTCCGATCTCGGCGGCACCCGCTCCGGCGGGGGCGGAGTGCGGCGATGATCGATGAGGTGGCGGCAAGGCTGCGTGATCTGGTGCGGCCCAACTTCGGCTGGCTGACGTTGGCCGCGGCCCTGGGATTGACCGCCATCGGCATCGCGGCCCAGGAAACGGTTGAAGTACTCGAGCCGGGCATCGCCACGTCGCAGCAACGCAACCTCGTGGTCGCGCTTTTCGCGATGACCATCATGCTGCTCCCGCACCCGCGGCTGATCGGCTGGCTGGCGTACCCGATGTTCGGCCTATCGCTGGCCTTGTTGATCTTCCTGCTTATCCCTTTGGTTCCCGAGAGTATCGTCCGTCCACGCAACGGCACGCGGGGCTGGATCGACCTGAGGGTGATGGACTTTCAGCCTTCGGAGATGGCCAAAGTCACGTTCGTGATCGCGTTGGCGTGGTATCTGCGGTACCGCGACAGCCACCGCTCGTTTTGGGGGCTGATCCCGCCGTTTTTGTTTATGTTTGTGCCGGTCATGCTGATCATCGCCCAGCCTGACCTAGGGCAGTCGTTGGCGTTTGGCCCGGCGCTGCTGGTCATGCTGATCGCGGCGGGGGCGAAGCTCCGGCACCTGTTTTCGGTGGTCGGTTTGGGCGTGGCGGTGATCGTGTTGAACGTGACGCTGGTGCTGATGACTTCGGGCGTGCCGGGCGAGCCGGATTATGCGCCCTGGCTCAAGCCGTACCAGAAGGCGCGGATCACCTCGATGATCAAGCTCGCGTCGGGTGACTACAGCGAGGTGCAGGACGAGGCGTACCAGCAGCACAAGGCGCTGACCCTGGCCGGGGCGGGCGGCGTCGAGGGCTACGGCGGCGAGCGGTCGGCGACCTTCATCGAGTTCTACACCCTGCCCGAAGCCCACAACGACATGATCTACGCGGTCGTGGTCAACCGCTGGGGGATGTTCGGCGGGTTCGCGGTGATGGGGCTCTACCTCGTATTGGTCGGATCGATGTTGGCCGTCGCCGCGGCGACCCGCGAGCCGATGGGACGGTTGGCATGCGTCGGCTTCGCGGGCATCTTCGTCGCCCAGGCGGTGATCAACATCGGCATGACCGTCGGTATCTTGCCCATTACGGGCATCACGTTGCCGTTGGTTAGCTATGGTGGGTCGTCGCTGCTGTTCAGCTTCATCATGGTGGGGCTGGTGCTCAACTTCGCGTCCCGCCGGGCGGGCTTCATGTCGCGGAAGTCGTTTGAGTTTGATGATGCGCGTGGCGGGCGACGGTAGACAGGTTAATTGACTTCACACTCCCCGAATCATTGTTAGTGCCGTTAAGTTCACTTTGTGCGGCACATCCAAACCCCCTTTATTACGTTGCCACTTAGCCCCGCAATGGGTAGTTAAACTGGCATGTAGGTGTTAGTTTCGTGGGTAACGGGAATTCGACCTCGTATGTAGGTACCAAGTGTGACTAGACGCCATTGGTGGATTCTTGTAACGATTCTTTCCGGGTTACATCTGGCAACTCTTGCGGTGCTGATTTTTTATTGCGTCGATCAGTACTACGACCGCGCTTGTCCGCTTGACGTCTTCGGAAAGATTCTTTCATTCCCCGCGGTGGTTCTGTTTCCGATCGCGGGCACGCTATCGATTCCTTTGATTTTCGCGAACAGTTGCCTGTGGGGCTTGGTTTTTGCGGCACCGTATCGTGCGTTCAAGGGATGGCAACTCGTTTCCGGCGACAGCCAGTAAGGGGGATAAATCTACGACGTGGCGAGGAAGCGTTGTTACCATCTGACGATGGCCATCCCCGACTTTGTTCACGCCGACCTCATAGCCTTGGGTTTTGAGATGCCGACCGAGGTGCTCGATAAGCTCGAGGCGTACCTTGATCTGATCCTCAAAGCCAACGAAACGACGAACCTCACCGCGATCCGGCACCGGGAGCAGGCGTGGAGCCGGTTGATCGTGGACAGCCTGACGCCTTTGCCGGGCGTTCCTGAAGTTGCGGATGATTTGAAACTGATCGACATTGGCACCGGCGCGGGGCTGCCGGGCATCCCCTTGGCGATCGCCCGGCCCGACATCGCGGTCACGCTGATCGAAGCCACGGGCAAGAAGATCGCGTTTCTTCGGTCGGTGATCGACGCGTTGGACCTGCGCAATACCACGGCGGTTCAAGAGCGGGCCGAGAACGTCGGCCAAGACTCGGCGTTCCGCGGGAGATACGACGTGGCGACCAGCCGGGCGGTGGGGCCGATGCCGGTGGTGTTGGAGTATTCGCTGCCGCTTCTGAAAGTGGGCGGACGGGTGTTGGCGATGAAGGGCCCCAAGGCCGAGGCCGAGCTCGAAGCCAGCGGGGATGCGCTGATGAAACTCGGCGGGGGCGAGGTCGCGGTGGTCGAGGCGTACCCCGAGTCGTTCGACAACGAGTTGGTCATCGTCTCGGTGCTGAAGGAGTCGGCGACACCGAAGGAGTTTCCGCGGCTGCCGGGGCTGCCGAAGAAGCAGCCGTTGTGAGGCGGTGGTGGCGGGCCCAACCTCTGCCAGTCTCGGCCCGGCGGGTTTCGGACGTGGTCCGCGGCGGGTTGGCGGGTGGGATCATCGCGAGTCTGCCGGCGGGGGTGTTGGCTCCGCTGGTAGCGCTGGCGTTCGGGCCGTCGCTGGATATCAATGTGCCGCTGTTGGTCGGGCCGATCGTGGTTGCCGCGGGGGCGGGGTTGGGCGGGAAACTCGGATGGATCTACGGGATCAAAGCCCGCGGGGATTGGCTGCTTTCGCGGTATCCCCGCGGTTTCTGTCGGTACTGCCGATACGACCTGCGCGGTTCGCGGGGCGACCGCTGCCCGGAGTGTGGCGGTCGTTTACGGCCCGCGCAGTTGCGGTATCGACAGCGGCAGGGCGTGGCCGACGAATGATGATGAATCATTGAATTGGACGTTGCTTGACGTATCGCGCGATCGTCCAGCCTAGAATAATTCATGAAGTTTTCCTACTCCGAATTCGACGGCCAAGGCTTCCTCAGCCCCGACCAGCTTTTCGCTCAGCCCAACGTGATGAACTTCATCCTGCAGTACGGCGAGCAGGCGCTCGACGCGATGCAGAACCTCGACAACCCCGAGGAGCAGGAATTCATCCAGGCGATGATCGACGCCGGTCTGCTGGAAGAATACGAGGACGAAGACGGCAACACCAAGCTGCGGATGACGCCGCGGATGCTCAAGGGGTTTCAGCACCAGGCGTTGCTGGAGATCTTCAGCGAGATGAAGAAGGGCTCGCGGGACGGGCACCAGACCCGGCATCAGGGCCGAACCACCGAGCGGGCCGACGGGACCAAGGCGTACGAGTTCGGCGACCCGATCAGCGAACTCGAGCTCGGCCAAACGCTGCGTAACGCCATCGCCCGGCAGACCGCCGAGCGGGCCCGGGCGGGGCACGGCTCGGGCGGTACGTCGCTGCCGATCAAGATCGGCCACAGTGATTTCGAGTTGCACCTGACCGAAGGCTCGGCCGACTGTGCGACGGTGATGCTGATCGACCTGTCGGGTTCGATGATGCGCTACGGCCGATTCATCCAGGCCAAGCGGATCGCGCTCGGGATGCAAGAGTTGATCCGCGGCCGATTCCCGCAGGACACGCTGGACTACGTTGGGTTTTATTCGTTGGCGGACAAGCTGCACGAGCGCGACATCCCGCTGGTGATGCCCAAGCCGGTGTCGGTCCGCGACTACGAGGTGCGTATCCGCGTGCCGCTCGAACAGGCCCGGGCCAACGTCGAGAAAATCCCGCAGCACTTCACCAACCTGCAGCTGGGTTTACGCACGGCCCGGCAGATGCTCGCCCGCAGCGGCGCGGCCAACAAGCAGATCTTCGTGATCACCGACGGCCAACCCACCGCCCACGTCGCGACCCCCGGAAGCAGTTTCGAAGGTACGTCTGGCGAAGAAATGTTGTACCTACTCTATCCGCCGACCGAAGAAACCAGCAACATCACCCTGCAGGAAGCGCTCAAGTGCCAGCAGATGGGTATCCGTATCGCGACCTTCGCGCTGATCGAAGACTACTGGGGCATGGACTGGGTCGGCTTTGTGGATCAACTCACCCGGCTGACCCGCGGCATGGCCTACTACTGCACCAGCGAAGACCTCAGCTCGACCGTGATCGAGAGCTACCTGACCGGCAAGAAGACCAAGTCGTTTATCCATTGATCTTGGCGGGCGGCGAGTCGTTACCATGTTTGACATGAGTGACACCTCCGCGCTGAGCATCGAGATTTTTCCCTGCGGCGATTTTCAGACCAACTGCTTTGTTGTGTCGCGGCCCGGTGGCGCGGCGTGGTTGGTGGATGTCGGACAACACCCGGGCGAGATGCTCGATCATGCTGAGGAAGCGAAGCTTAACGTCGAGAAGATCATCCTGACGCACGCCCACGCCGACCACATCGCCGGGTTAGCCGAGGCGTTGCAGCGTTTCCCCGGTACGCCGGTTTACATTTACGAATCGGAGAAAGACTTCCCCGGCGACGCGTCGCTGAACCTGTCGCTGTACATCAGCCAACCCGTCGTCGCCCCCGATCCAACGGACACCCTGACCCACGGCCAAACCCTGGATCTCGACGGCCTGGCCTTCGAAGTCCGCCACACCCCTGGCCACAGCCCCGGCGGGATCACGCTCTATCAACCCGACCACGCCACGGCCATCGTCGGCGACACGCTGTTTGCCCAGTCCATCGGCCGGTTCGACTTCCCGACGTCCGACGGCCCGCTGCTCATCCGGTCGATCCACGATCAACTCATGACCCTGCCCGACGACACCCGCGTTCTCCCCGGCCACGGCCCGGAAACGACGATCGGCCGGGAACGGCAGAGCAACCCTTATCTGCGTGAAACCGATTTGGTCTGAGCGGATCGATCGGCGGTGGACGTTTCGGTCAGTCCGTCGACCCACGTCCGCAGCCGTGCTTCAACGTCGTCGAAGTCGTCTCTTAAAAATGACGTGTGCCCCGCCTCGGGGTAGACCACCAACTCGACCGCTTCGGGATTGGCGTCGCGCAGCCGTTCGGCTCCGGCCAACGGAGTCGCGTCGTCTTGCCCGCCCTGCAAGATCAGCACGGGGACGTGGACCTTTTGCACCCGGTACAGCGCGTTGTTCTTCGCGAGGTCGGCCCCGGTACGCTCTTCCATTTTTTGTTGGGCTTCGGTGATCGCTTTCTGATCGATGGCCCAGTTGAGATAGAAGAACCAGGAGATCGGGCGGAACCGCCTAGCGAACATGCGGACACCGGGTAGCATGGCGGGGCGGATGTCGGCCAGGGGGGCGAGGCCGACCACACGCTCGACCCGCGGGTCGTGGGCGGCGAACTGGATCGCGATACCACCGCCGTAGGAGTGGCCGATGACGCCGACCGGGGTGTTCGGGGCGTCGGCCTGGCCGTAGGTTTGTTGGATGTGATCGAGCAGGGCCGAGAGGTCTTCGACTTCGCGGTAGCCGGAGGTCACATATTCGCCGGTGCTGTCGCCGTGGCCGCGCAAGTCGGGCAAAATCACCCGACATCCCGCATCGGCGAGCGTCGCGCTGAGGTGCCAGAGCGTGTCGGACGAGCGGACTTTTGAGGCCCAGCCGTGGAGCACGATGACGGTGGCAACCGCGGGCTGGTTTGTGTCGGCCGGGCCACGTTGGGTCCGGACAAAGCCTTGGTTCTTGCGGTATTTCGCGTCCGCCGATCGCCAGCCGGGGTGGCGCGGCGGCGTAGCCGTGGCTTCGGGAGATTGGGGGATCAGGCTGACTTTAGCGGGAGCGGGTTCCATGACCCAGTAGGCCAGCGTCGCTTCGGGTGGGCCCGGGACGTTGAGCTGTCCCGCGGCGTCGTAGATCTCGAGCGTCGGCCGATCTGGATCGACGGTTTCCCGGCCGCCGTTGGGCGGGTTGGTAAACGCCACCGCGATCGCGTCGGAAACGCAGCCGGTGGACTGCGTCACCAAAACCACCAGCATCGACCCGCACAGGATTCGCCAAAGACCACGCATCATGCAGAAGCGTAGGCCGGTTTGAGCGGGTCGTCTCGTCCGGTCGGTTTGGTTTTAGCCTTGCCCGTCTTCGGCATTTAGTCCAGACGGAACGACGCCGCGATGGGGTAGTGGTCCGAGCCGGAGGTCAGGGCCCGTGAGTTGATCACCGTCGCCGAGCCCTCGACGTAGCGCTCGGCCATCGCGGGGGTGACGAGGACGTAGTCGAAGGTCACGGGGGGGTATCGGCCGCTGCCGGGCAGGGTGATGCGCTCGCGGTCCGACAGGTCGGCGTGGACGTCGGTCAGCAGCGGCGGCTCGCCGGGCTCGGACTCGGATTCGAGCAGGTGGGCCATGGCGGGCCAGGGCCGCGGCTGTTCCGGGCGGGTCTCGTAGTTGGAGTTGAAGTCACCGGCGAACACGCCGAGGAATCCCGGGTCCTTGGCGACTTCTTCTCGGGCGATATTTTTCAACGCGATGGCTTCGGCGGTACGGTACAGCCGGGAGTTCGGGTCGTCCGGCCCGTCGCGGTTGCTCTTGAGGTGAACCGAGAAGACTTCGATCGGCCGATCGAGCCCGGCGTCGATGGTGACGCGCATGAGGTCGCGGGCAAACCGCCACGTCCGGCCGGGCGCGTCGGGGTGGGTCAGCGTGTTGAAGCGGTAGCTGCGTAGCTCCATGATCGGGTAGCGGCTGATGACACCGAGGTTGATGCCCCGGCCCGAGTTGGTCCGCTGGGCCGCGACGTAGCGGTAGCCCGCGTTGGGCAGGAACTCGTCGATCATCGCTTGCAGCAGGTGTTCGTTTTCGAGTTCCTGGAACATCACCACATCCGCATCAAGTTTCTTGAGCGCTTTGGCCATCGTTTGGACATCGGTCCGTGATTTGACGCGGACGCCTTCGTCGCCGGTGTAGGGGTCGTCAAACACGTCGAAGAAGTTCTCGACGTTGTACGCCCCGATGGTGATCGTGTCCGCCGCGGTCGGCAGCGCCGTGAGCGCGACGCCGAGCAACACCGATACCCCGAGCGTCACGCGATTCAGTAGACGAAACATCAACAAACCTTCCTGTAAAACCAAAAAGTAGGGTGACCGCAAAACGCGGATCGGCGGTTGCGGCCGACCCATAAGCATAGCAGGCGGTTGTGAGGATCGCTTTAGTCGATGGCGACGCGGGGCGTCGGTTGTGGCTGGGCGTGGAGCCAGCGATGCCAGAGCGAGAGTTGCAGCAGGCTGAAGAGGCGGTGGGTGTGGTCGGCTTTCTTTTCGGTGTGCTCATCGAACATCTGGCGACACACCCGCGTTTCGATGCCGAGCGCCTCGAGTTGCCCGTCGAATAAGCGATCGTGAAGGTCATCCCGCAGCCGTCCGCCCAGCCAATCGCCCATCGGCACGGCAAAACCACGCTTCGGTCGGCGGCAGATCGCTTCGGGCAGATAGCGTGCTCCGAGTTGACGCAGCAGCGCCTTGGGCTTGCCGCCGGGCATCAGGACCTGCGTGGGGAGGTGCCCGGCGAGGTCACAGACCTGCGTGTCGAGCATCGGGCAGCGCACCTCGAGGGCGACGGCCATCGAGGCGCGGTCGACTTTACGCAGCAACTCGAACGGCAGGTAGTGCTGGAAATCCCACCGCATCGCGGCGTGGGCCAGGTCGCTCCACTCCGGCCAACCGGGCAACGCCGGGCCGGTGGTCTTCGGCTCGACCGCTTCGATCAGCCCGGGGCGGAGCCAAGTGATGTCGTCGTCGGTGAAGAGGTGGATCATCGACTGGTACTGCTGGTCGGGCCGGGGCCCGGCCTTAGCCGCGTCGAGTAACCGGCCGAAACGTGCCCGTCGTGATTTGGGGTGGCCCGAGAAAAGCCCGCGGGGCACCAGTGTGGACAGCCAGCCGCGGTGCTTGGCCAGGAGCCGCATCGCGCGGTAGCGGTCGTAGCCCCCGAAGAGTTCGTCGCCGCCGTCGCCCGACAACGCGGCCTTGCAGTGCGGTCGGGCCGTCTTGCAGAGCCAGTGCGTCGGCAACAGCGAGCTGTCCGCGGTCGGCTCGCCCGCCACGGCCATCAGCCGTTCGAGGTCGCTCATCGCGTCGCCGATCTCGCACTCCAACACCGTGTGCTCGGCCCCGATGTGGTCGGCGACCTGCTTGGCGTAAATCGTCTCGTCATACAAAACGTCCGGCATCGCCACGCTGTAGGTCCGCAGCCGACCCGCGCCCAACTCGTTGAGCCGTTGCTGGCCGATCGCTGCGATCACCGAGGAATCGATCCCGCCCGACAAAAAACAGCCCAGCGGCACGTCGGCCTCCAACCGCTTGACCACCGACTCGGTGAGTACTTCCTGCAACGCGTCCACCGCGCCGAGCGAGGTCGAGTGTTTGCTGATCGGCGGGGGTCGCCAGTACCGGCGGACCTGGACCTCGCCGGTGTGTTCGATCCGCATGAAGTGGGCGGCGGGCAGTTCGTTGACCCCGTCCACCATGGATTGACCAAATGTGTAGCCCAGCCGGAGGTAGTTGAGCAGCGCCTTTTGGTTGACCTCGGCCTGTTCGCCGGGCCCCAACCCCGCGGTCAGCGTGCCGACGAGGCTGGCGAAGGTCATCTCCTGCTGGTCTTCGGAATAGCGGATGAAGAGCGGCTTTTTGCCGGCCCGGTCGCGGGCCATGAACACCCGGCGGTGCTGCTCGTCCCAGATGACAAACGCGAACATCCCGTGCAGGTGCTTAGGAAGGTTTTCGCCCCACTGGCGGTAGCCAAAGAGAAGCACTTCGGTGTCCGAATTATTCGACGCAAAGACGTGGCCACGTTTTTCGAGCTTCTTGCGCAGCTCTTTGTGGTTATAGATCTCGCCGTTGAAGACCAGGTGCAACGGACCCGACGAGCCGCGGCGGGGGATGTCGCGCGGCTCGGCGTCCATCGACCCGCTCTCGGGCAGGTGCATCGGCTGCTGGCCGGAGAGCAGGTCGATGATCGACAGGCGGGCGTGCACCAATGAGCATCGGCCGTGCTCGCTGATGCCGTCGCCGTCGGGCCCGCGGTGTTTGAGGTGCGCGAGCATCGACTTGAGCCGATCTTGTTCGATCGGCTGGTCGTCGAAACGCACGATGCCCGCGATTCCGCACATGAGAGAGGCCTGCCTTCGTCCGTGAGTTGGGCCAAGAGTTTACGAAGCGAGTTTAAGCCGGAGGGGATTTCGGCGGTAGTTGGATCCGTAGATTCAGTTCCTTGAGTTGCTCGTCGTCCACCGGCGACGGGGCCTCGGTCATCAGGTCGGCTCCGTTCTGGGTCTTGGGGAAGGCGATGACGTCGCGGATGTTCGACGTGCCGACGAGTTGCATGACCGTGCGGTCGAGCCCGAAGGCGAGGCCGCCGTGGGGCGGGGCGCCAAACTTCAGGGCGTCGAGCAGGAAGCCGAACTTGGCCTGGGCTTCTTCATCGTCAATGCCGAGCAGCTTGAAGACTTTGGACTGGACGTCGGGCCGATGGATACGGATCGAGCCGCCGCCCATTTCGCTGCCGTTGAGCACGAGGTCGTAGGCCTTGGACTTGATCGAAGCGATGGTGTCGTGGTCGTCCGAGTCGAGCTTGTCGAGGTCTTCGTCGTTGGGCGCGGTGAAGGGGTGGTGCAGGCTGTCCCAGCGCTTCTTCTCTTCGCTCCACTCGACCATCGGGAAGTCGAC
>JBCCST010000081.1:0-14458 GCA_039199695.1 Planctomycetota bacterium
CTTCTCGTTCACCGGCGTCTGGTTAATGCCGGAAAGGTGATATTCGACCGGGTCCTCGGCCGTGGAGATGTTCAGCTTGTCGCGGTTCATCTTGCCCAGCGACGCGTAGAGCGTGGTCGTCTTACCCGAGCCGGTCGGGCCGGTGACGAGCACGATGCCGTGCGGCTGGTCGATCTGTTGCTTCCAGATCTGCAGGCTGTCCTGGTCCATACCCAGGTCGTCGAGGTCGACCTGGATCGACCGCGTATCGAGGATACGCATGACGCACTTCTCACCTTGCACCATCGGCAGCGTCGAGACCCGCAGGTCGAGCTTCCGGCCGTGCACCATCGCGCGGATCCGGCCGTCCTGCGGCAGGCGGCGCTCGGCGATGTCGAGGTTCGCCATGATCTTGATCCGCGAGATGATCGCCGACCGCATGTGGTTCGGCGGGTTGGTCGCGTCGAACATCACGCCGTCGATGCGGTAGCGCACCCGGAGTTTTTTCTCCTGCGGCTCGATGTGGATGTCGGACGCGCCTTCTTTGACCGCGTTGAAGATCAGGTAGTTCACGTAGCGGATGACCGGCGACTCGCCCGCCATCTTTTCCAGGTCGAGGTCGTCGTTGTTTTCTTCGACGACTTCGACGTCGTCTTCGTCGATGCCTTCGAGCACGTCGTCCATCGAGACGGCCGCTTCTTCGCTCTCGTCGACCTTGAGCGCCTCGGCCACCGCTTCGATGTCGGCCCGGGTCACCACGACCGGCTTGATCGATTGCCCGATCTTGTGCCGCAGCTCGTCGAGCAACACCAGGTCGTCCACGTGGACCACGCCCACCACCACGCGCGAGCCGGCGTAGCGCAGCGGCATCACGCCGTGCTCCTGGCAATACGGCAGGCCCAGGCGATTGATGAACTTGGCCCCTTCGAGGTTCTGCGGGTCGATCCGCTCGAACGCCATGTGCGAGATCGTCGCCAGCGTCTGCTGCAACTCGACCTCGTCCACGCCCATCTCGACGAAGATGTCGGCCAACGGTTTGCCGGGGGTTTTCTCGGCCACGCCGCGGGCGGTCACCAACTGGGCGGCGCTGATGGTGCCGTTGGCTTCCAGCGACTTACCCAGATCGCGGACCGTCACCAGCCCCGTGCTGGACGGGGTCCAGAGGTCTTTGAGGCCGACCTGGTCGGCGGGCACGGGCAGCGAGGTGTTGCCGTCGTTTACAAATTCATCCATGGCGCTTCTCCCCTGCGCTTCCATCCAAAATCGAGGTCCGGTCCTGGCGTGTTGGGCGGGTGTTACCGGTCGGTCTTGATGCCCAGAGCAAACGCGGCTTCGCCGGGACGCAGCTCAAAACCCGGTGCATCGAACAGGATGCGGCGGTTGTCGATGTCCTTGATCACGAAGCTGCCGACCCGGTCGCCGACCTTCAGCAGGTCGCCGCCGATGAACGCCGCGGGGCGTTTGCCGCCGACGAGGCTCTGGATCTCGACCCGGGCGAGCTCGCCGTAGAGGGCTTGCAGTTGGGCTTTGCGTTGGGCTTCCTGGATGGCCTTGTCGTCCACGACCACCTCGGCCGCGGGCTTCGCGTTCACCGGCGTGAACGGGTTCATCTGGACTTGGTCGAGCGGGACCTGTTTCTCGGTCGGGTCGTCTTCGATCGCCGCGACAATGTCGTCGGTGTCCTGGAACAACCGCTTGATGTTGACGGGATTCAGCGGATCGCTGGTGGCCATCTTGTCCATGTTGGCGATCCGGTTATCCAGATCGGTCATGAACTTCATGGTCTCGGCCGAGACGCTTGACGCGTTGGCGTCGCTTTGGGTGACCCGCATCAGCATCAGGGCGCCGAAGGCCACGACGGTGACCGTCAGGCCGATGAGCATCGACTGCTGGGCGATCTTCTTGCTTTCGTTGCCTTCGCCCACGGCAAACTCGCCGCCGGGCAAGGCCCCGCCGCCGGCGATGCCGCCCATCAGCGACATGCTCTGGGGCTCTTCCGAGCCGGTTTCGTTCAGCGGGTTGTCGAAGTCTTCAAACTCACTCATCACGTGTTCCGTAGTCGGGTGGATCGGCGGCGTCAAGCCGCGGGGTGGGGTGCTCAATCGTGGGGCGTCGTTAGCCCGCGGGGGGTCGAATCGCTTACGAGCGGGCGTCGGCCTGCTCTTCGCCCTCGAAGAAGATGCTCAACGTCAGGTCGGCCTTGACCACGCCGCCGTCTTCCTTGGTGTCGCGGTTGATCTTGATGCGCGGCATCCGGGTGATCCGGGGCAGCTTCTCGATGTCGCGGATGAAGTCGTAGAAGCCGTCGAAGTCGCCGACGATCTCCATCATGATGGGCAGCTCGGCGTACTGGGCGGCGGGGACGATCTTGTCGGGCCGGACGCTCTTGGCGTTGAGGTTGTGTTCGCCCGCCAGCTCCCAGACCTCACGCAGCAGCGTCTCGACTTCGCGGTCGCTGGGGAGCATGCTCTGGAAGTGATTGATGGCGTTCTGCAGCTTGTCGATCTCGGCCTGGACGTCGTCGATGCCCGCGGTCGCTTTCTCGACCGACTTGATCTTCGACTCGACCTTGGCCATCTCGGCGGTGTGCTCGAGCTTGCCTTCGACCCGCGGCTTGGCGAGGACGAAGAACCACCCGCAGGGGATCGCCAGAAGGATCAGAACAAAAAGGATTTCTCGGATGCCAAATCGCATGGGGTGTCTCCAGCGGGTTCGCCTGGGTGGCGGTGGTTAACTTTCAAAGTCGTTTACAGGCAGGTCTCAAACGTTCACCCGCGTCCAATCGCGGAGTGAAAAATTTTCCGGGGGTCCGGGGGGCGGGGGTTATTCGGTTTCGACGGCACCGAGGGATTCGGTGGGCCGGACGAACTCGCCTTCGGGGTTGATCTGAAGCGTCTCACCGGTGGGGTCGACGTCGAGGTCGCGGTCGGCGAGCGTCGGCTCGAAGCCGCTACTGTCGAAGTCGCGGTCCAGCGAGAGTTCGATGCGGAACTTACGCATCACGTTGTCTTCGTTCTTGGCTTCTTCAACGAACGAAAGGCTGACGTTGCGGAATAGCTCGTGGGCGTTGAGGCTGCCGATGTACTCAGAGATCTCGACATCGGTCGGGGCCACGCCGATGAGCGTGATGTCGACGACGGTGGGGACGACCTGGACTTCCTGTTGGCCGGTGGCTTTCTGCCGCAGCTTCTCGCGTTGGATCGCGGTGCGTGGCGGCGGGGTGCCGTTCTTGGCGACCTTGGTCTGGAGTTCGAGGTCGGTCAGACGCAGCGTCGCGGGCATGCTGTTGATCAACTCGGCGAAGACCATCGACTTCAGGACGTTGTCCTTCAGCGTCGCGGTGACGTTGGCCTTGTTCTTCATCTCTTGCTTCTTGGCGTTAAGCTCTTCGATCTGCTCGAACTGCCGACGCATCTGCTCGAACTCGGCGTGGCGGGCGGCCATCTCTTTGGCCTGAGAAGCGTCCTGACGCCGGCCGACGAACTCGGCGGCGAACACCGCCGTGAGCACCACGGCAAACAGGCTGACGAAGATCACGTTCGTGCGACGCGCGATCTTCTTCTCCAAGTAGTCTTCGGGAAGGAAACTCATGTTCTCGGCCATGGCTGGCTCCAGTGTCGGGGTCCGCGTTCGACGGACCGGGTTGGTGTTCGTGCATACGCCCATCGTTCACGGGCGTGGAGTGATGCCTTCCGGGGGATTCCGGGGGGTTAGAGGTTGGCCTCGCTGAGGCAGAGGCCCAGGGCCACGGCCCAACCGGGCTGAGGCTGCGACAGATCGATACCCAGGGGCGACGGGTTGGCGTTGATCCGCGACAACCGGGCAAAGGGATCGCCGAGTTGTGCGGCCACGTGGACGCTGCGGGCGAGTTGCTGGCAGGTGGCGATGCGGTTGGCTTCGCCGCCGATGAAGACCAGCTTCTCGATGGGTTGTTCGGGGTAGCGCGAGGCGTAATGGCGGAACGTCAGGCCCAGTTCATCGATCAGGCATTCGGTCGTTTCGCAGTCGGTCGCGTCGTGGGTCGCCGAGTTGGCCGGGGCGGTCGCCACGGCCGTCGCGTCGCCCGACGCCTCGGCCACGCGGGCCAAGCGGGCCTCGGCAAAGTCCATGTTTTGCTCGGCCGCGATCTTGCGGGTCCACTGATCGCCGCCGGCGTGGATCGTCTTGGCCAAGACGATCTTGCCACTGCGGGCGACGATGACCTTGGTCGTCGCGGCCCCCAGATCGACAAACGCCACCGCCCGGCCGCGGTCTTCGGCGTCGGCCTGGCTGACGTGGGCAAACGCGTTGAGCACGCACGGCGCTTCGCAGTGCATCCCGACGACTTCGAGCTTCTGCCGGTTGGCCAGATCGATGTAACGCATCACAATGTCGCGGTGGGCGGCGAAGGTGATGACTTCTTGTTTGGGGCTGCCGTCGCGGAAGATTTCCGCGCCGGGGTAGTTGCGGATGACCATCCGGCTCGGCTCGACGCCGAGGCGGGTCTGCAGGGCCAAGTCGACCTGCCCGTCGAGTTGCTTGGGTTCGACGCGGTTGATAACCAGGTTATTGACCAGCGTCTGGAACGCCGGGATCGACAGCATGACGCGCTTCTGCTTGAAGCCGTGGCGGCGTAAGAGCGAGGGCAGCGCGTCTTCGAGGAACGCCTGCCGAGCGTTGAGGTCCGTGCGGGCCTCTTCGGGCACCGTGGCCGAGCCCAACGCGACCAACTCCGGCGGGTCGCCGGGCACGATCTGGAGCAGCTTCAAGCTGTCGGCCCCGAAATCGATACCGATGGGCGAGAGACGAGATTTAGGTTTGCCAAAAGCCATGTGCGGTGCCTGGAACTACTTTTAATGCGAACCACCAAGCGAGCGGTCCGAAGGATTCACCGTCACGGCGTGACCGATCGACCCTCGCCTTTCCATCGACACACGCCTCACGCCGGTTTAGGGCGTTCCACGCAAAGCCTGACCCCGCATAACCGCTATGATCGTTACCCCATGCACGACTTAACCCCCAGCCAGATTGTTGAGGCCCTGGACCGCCACGTTATTGGACAAGCCGACGCCAAACGCGCCGTCGCGGTGGCGATCCGCAACCGTTGGCGACGCCGAAAACTCGACGCCGAGCTCTCTCGTGAGGTGTATCCGAAGAACATCATCATGGCCGGGCCCACCGGGGTCGGGAAAACCGAGATCGCCCGGCGCCTGGCCAAGCTCGCGTCGGCGCCGTTCATCAAGATCGAGGCCAGCAAGTTCACCGAGGTCGGCTACCACGGCCGCGACGTCGAATCCATGATCCGCGATCTGGTCGATCAGTCCGTCAGCCTCGTCCGCACCGAGCAGGCCAAGGTGGTGGAAGAAAAAGCCCAGGCCGCCGCGACCGAACGCTTATTGGACCTGTTGCTGCCCGACCACCCGTCGTCGGCCGCCACCGGCCCCGCGTCGCCTGACTTAGCTTCCGGGGGGAATGCCGGGGGCAGCGGATTCATCACAACCGAACAGTCCGGCGAGAACCGCCAACGGCTGCGCGAAGTGCTGCGCAAGCAGTTGGATGCCGGCGCACTCGATGAGCGCGAAGTCGAACTCACCGTCACCAAACGCCCGCAGACCAACGTCATGTTCGCCAACATGGGCCTGGACCAGATGGACCCGGACATGTCCAACATGTTCGAAAAGCTCATCCCCGAACAGACCGCCCACCGCAAGCTCAGCGTCAAGGACGCCCGCGTCGTGCTGGTCGAGCAAGAAACCGAAAAGCTGCTGAACAAAGAAAAGATCCAGGCCGAGGCGCTCGAACGCGCCCAGAACGACGGCATCATCTTCCTCGACGAGATCGACAAGATCGCCACGCCCGGCAGCGTCGGCGGCAAGTCCGGCGGCGGTTCGAACTCGCCCGACGTCAGCCGACAAGGCGTGCAACGCGACCTATTGCCCATCGTCGAGGGCTCGGCCGTCAGCACCAAGTACGGCACGGTGCACACCGACCACATCCTCTTCGTCGCGGCGGGTGCGTTCCACGCCGCCGCGGTCAGCGATCTGATGCCCGAGTTGCAGGGCCGGTTCCCGATCCGGGTGGAGTTGCAGGCCCTGGGCAAACACGACTTCGTTCGCATCCTGACCGAGCCGAAGAACGCGCTGACCAAACAGCAGCAAGCGCTCTTGGCGGTGGAAGGTCTACAGATCGATTTTGACGACGCGGCGATCGAAGCGATGGCCGAGCTCGCCGCCCAGGCGAACACCACGCTGGAAAATATCGGCGCTCGCCGACTCACGACGATCATCGAAAAGGTGTTTGATCAGATCAACTTCGATGCCTCGGAGCGGGTCGCCGGGGGCGAGACCCAGCTGACGATCACCGCCGACTTCGTGCAAGAGCAGGTGGCGGCGGTCGTCGAGGACGCGGACTTGTCGAACTTTGTGCTTTAGTGCAGATTCACCGCGGTGCCCGAGGGTCGGCCTTCACTCGTCGGTCACTTCGGGTCGGCATTCAGCAGATAACCGATGGGGTCCAGTTCACGGCTGATTTCGCTGAGCGACCACGTCACCGTGTGGGTGAGCGATTCGCCGGGGGCCAGTTGCATCAGCGGGCTGAGCAATTCGAGCTCGGTGTAGTTGCCCGCCCGGTAGACCTGAACGGATGACGCCTCGGGATACGCCCCGTGAACATCGAGGACGGCGGACTGGCGGAAGATCACGTTGCCGAACACCCCGGCGACCCAACGGCCCATCGTGCCGAGCTTGGCGTGGGCGTCGCCTTCTTGCGTCCATTCGACCGCCCCGCCGTCGCCCAGGGTGCGGACGTAGCCTTCAACCTTGGCGGGGGTTTCGTCGGTCATCTTGATGAACGACGTCGGCATCTCCGGTCCGTCCTTCGCGACGTCGAGCACCGCGGTGTCGGGTTCATTGATCTGCGTCACGGTCCAGACCTGCACCGGATGCGGGTTGGCCTTGACCCGCAGGATCTGATTGGTGATCACCGCCTGGGACTTCTTGGCGGGCAGAGTGAACGTCCGCCGAACGACCACGCCGTAGTGCGGGCTCTCGGGGCTTTGGATGGTGATCGAGTCGGCTTCGCGCTCGACCAGCGTCCACGCGCCGCCGTCGATCACGCCTTCGGGTGGCCACTGGTCGTGGCCAAACGCGTTTTTCCAGAGCGGTTGCGGCGCGACCCACAGCTTGTCGCCGCCGACGTTGTAGTAGACCCCCGGGCCCGGCGCTTTGTCGTAGATGTCGTCGTTGTTGATCCAGATCAGATTCGGCTGGCCGAGGTAGCCGAACTCCACCACCCGGCCGACCTTCGGCGACACGCCCAGCCGGACCACACCGTTGTCGATCTGCACCGCGTCCTCGAACACGATCGGGGCCGCGGCGGCCGGCGGAGCCGACTCGACTTCGACCGGCGGCGTCGTACTCTGGCATCCCGCCAAGACCACCATCCCCGCCACCACTAAAAGCTGCGGGGCACGAAGCAAACCAGAACTCTTCGACATAGCCGTATTCCTATGGAAACGTAGTGAAACCAGACACCTCCCCGGATTTTATAGCGTATCGAACTCCGAGGCCGCGTAAATAGGGGAGACGCTTCGGCCCGGCCCGCAACCGTCCGAAGCGACGCATCGCGTAACCGCTCGCTTTACCATAACGGCCGTACTCACCATCTCCAACCCAAGGAATGTGCATGAAAGCCGTCGTCCTGATGTACGACTCACTCAATCGTCATCTGCTGCCGCCGTATGCGCCGCAGACCTTCGTGCACGCGCCGAACTTTGCCCGCCTCGCCGAACGCAGCGTGACGTTCGACAAGAGTTACGTCTGCTCGATGCCCTGCATGCCCGCTCGCCGCGACTTCCACACCGGCCGGCCCAACTTTCTGCACAGCGGCTGGGGTCCGCTCGAACCCTTCGACGATTCGATGCCGCAGATGCTCCGGGACGCGGGGGTCTACACCCACCTCGCCACCGACCACTACCACTACTTCGAAGACGGCGGCGCGACCTACCACAACCGCTACAGCTCGTACCAAGCCTTCCGCGGCCAGGAAGGGGATCCCGCCGTAGGCCAAGTCGCCGATCCCGTGGTCCCCGACCACATCAACGGCAAGGGGCGGCGTCAAGACTGGGTCAACCGCGCCCACTTCAAGACCGACTCAGCGCATCCCCAAACCCTGACGCTCGACGCCGGCGTCGAATTCCTCGACCGCAATCACGACCAAGACCGCTGCATGCTCCAGATCGAAACCTTCGATCCGCACGAACCCTTTACCTGCGACCCCAAGTACCGCGAACACTACCCCAGCGACTACGACGGCCCGCTGTTCGATTGGCCCGGCTACCACCCCGTGAAAGAAACGCCCGAACAAGTCGAAGAAGCCCGCCGCAACTACGCGGCGCTGATGACCAAGTGCGACGAAAGCCTCGGCCGAATCCTCGACGCGTTTGACCGGTACGACCTTTGGCCAGACACCATGCTCATCGTCTGGACCGACCACGGCTTCATGCTCGGCGAACACAACTGCTGGGCCAAGAACTGGATGCCGTTGTTCGAAGAAGTCTCGCACACGCCGTTTTTCGTGTACGACCCGCGACACCCCGACGCCGCCGGGCAACGCCGCTCCGCTCTGGTCCAACCCGCCATCGATCTCGCCCCCACACTCCTGAATTTCTTCGGCCTCGAAGCGACCCCCCGCATGTTGGGGCACGATCTCAATCCGGTGCTCCAAAACGATCACGCCGTCCGCGACAGCGCGATCTTTGGCTACTTCGCCAACCGCATCAACGTCACCGACGGCCAGCACGTCCTGTACAGCGCCGCGCGTGCCAACGCCTCCCGCCCCGAGGCCGGCGAGCACTGCTACCGCTACACGCTCATGCCCACGACCATGCGCGGCTTCCCCGGCAACCTCGACCAGGCCACGCTCCACCCGCCGTTTTCGTTCACGCAAGACATGCCGGTGTTGCGTTTCCCCGTCGGCTCGATGTCCGCCGCGACCGCCGACCACCCCGCCGACGCGGACCTCTTGTTCGACCTTGAAAACGATCCCGACCAAACCACGCCGACCGAAGACGCCGCGGTGCGTGATCAAATGCGCGAGCACCTGGCCGACCTCATGAAAACCTGCGACGCCCCACCCGAACAGTTCGAACGCATGGGCTTACCGATCACCACCTAAAGCCCCCCGCAGCCCCACGATCCATGCCTATCCATAGCGAGCAAACTGCTAGCATGCCGGCCTATGGAACACGACTCCGCCAACCCGCCCCGCCCCCGCGGACGCTTCGCCGACTTCAACCTCAAAGGCGACCTCTTCGGGGGCGTCACCACCGCCGTCATTTCGTTGCCGCTGGCGTTGGCGTTCGGCGTCGCCTCGGGGGCCGGGCCCCAGGCCGGCCTCTACGGCGCGGTCCTCGTCGGCCTCTTCGCCGCCCTCTTCGGCGGCACCCGCACGCTCATCTCCGAACCCACCGGCCCCATGACCGTCGTCATGACCGCCGTCATCACCACCCTCCTCGCCGCCAACCCCGACCAGGGCCTGGCCATGGCGTTCACCGTCGTGATCATCGCTGGCCTCACGCAGATCGTCTTCGGCGCCCTGCGCCTGGGCCGCTACATCACCCTCATGCCCTACAGCGTCATCTCCGGCTTCATGTCCGGCATCGGCGTCCTGCTCATCCTCATGCAGCTCGGCCCGCTCACCGGCCAACCCACCCCCGCCGGCGGGGCCGTCGGCGTCGTCACCGCCCTGCCCGACTTGGCCCAAAGCATCCGCTGGCCGGAGCTGTCCCTCGCGCTGCTCGCCCTGGGCGTCTTGTTTTTCATGCCCAAAGCCTGGCGGAAGTGGTGCCCGCCGCACCTCATCGCGCTGGTCATCGGCACGGCCCTCAGCCTCACGTTCTTCCTCGACACCGACCTCAACCGCATCGGCCAGATCCCCATGGGCCTGCCCCAGTTCCGCCTCCCCGCGTTCTCGCCCGAGCAGATGACGCTGCTCGTGGTCGAGGGCATGGTGCTGGGCCTCTTGGGCTGCATCGACTCGCTGCTCTCGGCCATGATCGCCGACAGCCTCAGCCGGACGCACCACGACTCGAACCGCGAACTCGTCGGCCAGGGCCTGGGCAACATCGTGTCCGGCCTCTTCGGCGGCCTGCCCGGCGCCGGCGCGACCATGGGCACCGTCGTCAACATCCAGGTCGGCGCCCGCTCCCCCGCCGCGGGTATCGTCCGCGCGTTGCTGCTGCTGCTGGTCGTGTTGGTGCTGGCGCCGCTGCTCGAATCCGTACCCATGGCCGTGCTCGCCGCGATCCCGTTCAAGGTCGGCGCCGACATCCTCGACTGGAGCTTCCTCAAACGCGTCCACCGCGTCTCCCGCAGCGCCACGCTCATCATGTACGGCGTCCTGGGCCTGACCGTCTTCGTCGACCTCGTCGTCGCCGTCGGTCTGGGCGTGTTCATCGCCAACATCCTGACCATCGAAAAGCTGTCCAAGCTCCAGTCCGCCGGCGTCCGCACCATCACCGCCAGCGACGCCGAGTTGCCCCTGTCGCCCGAAGAGCAGGCCGTCTTCGAGCAGGGCCGGGGCCGGATCATCCTGCTCCACCTCAGCGGCCCGATGATCTTCGGCGTCGCCAAAGCCATCGCCCGCGAACACGACGCCGTCGCCAGCCAGCAAGGCAAAGCCCTGATCCTCGACCTCCAGGACGTCCCCATCCTCTCGACCACGATCGCGTTAGCCCTCGAAAACATGATCCTCGACGCCCGCCAAGCGGGTATCCCCGTCTACATCAACGCCGCCACCGGCGACACCCGCCAGCGGTTGGAGCGGTTGGGGCAAACCATCCCCGAGGGGTTGGCGTTCAGTGAGACGCGATTGGATGCGCTGCGGTCAGCGCATCAGCAGGTAGACATAAATAACACGCAAGATGTTCAGTAAGTCTTATCTATTCAATATCAACAGGATACGTTTCCTAATTAAACTAATCATCAGCTTCTTTAAAACAGCCCTCGGCGGAAAAAGTATGAAAGAATTTTACGCATTCCATCTATTTGTAGTAAGCCTGATACTTGCCTCAAACAAATTAATCAATGAATTTCTCGGACGATTCACAGACCCTTCAATCACAAGCTATCTTACTTGGCTGTCAATAGTAGTAACACTAACGATAGTTATGATTTTTTACAAAAAAATAGGCTTTGGATTTCTTAAATCAAAAAAACTACGCGCTCGTCTTCTTGGCATCGAAGAAAGGTTTGATCCTGCAGGCGAATATTTTTTTGTCCTTCTAGATGACCGTAACTTTAGGATTATCGGCTATGCGATTATTGAAATTCGATTGGAAGGAGCAGATTACGTTACCAAGATAGTGTTTAGAGATCGATCGCATAATCCATCAGGATACGCTGTGCAAAAATCTTTTGTGCTACAAAAAGAAGGTGATAATAAGAATAATCCGTCAATAAATGCTAGCTTCTTAATTTACCTAAAAGCCGAAGGATTCAAACCACTAGTTGCCAGCCTTGATATTTATCAAACTGAGGGAATGGCTCAAGGATTCATGATGATTCAGCGAATTAACAATCAATTAACTCTACGCGGTGTGGAATCTAGTGGTTTTTCCAGGCTGCCTCCTGAGAAGCAACGCAAAAGCGCAGAGAAGTATATTTCAACATATTCAGGCAACCATCTTAACTCGACATATGAAATGTTCTTGAGTAACTCATCAATCCGTGAGACTTACTTCTCTTCCATGGGAGACCCTAAACCTATCGAGCTGGGTTCGAGTGAATACGCTGACGCGTGGATGCAATGGATTGGTGGCGTAGAGGGTTCAGATGAGCGAAATCGACTATTTGCATCATTTTCTGAATTTATTTCTGATCACGAATTAGTCAGCGATGTATCCGACGATTCAAAAATATCTGTGCTTGACCTCGGCTGTGGAAACGGCATTGCTGCTCAATTTCTGCAACGTGTTGTTGGGCCAATAGATAAATATTATGGAGTCGATTGCTGCGGGAAGTTGTTAAATTACCTGCATCAAGTAAAACTTCCTCATGTAGTTGGCATTAGCGCCGACCTACGTATCCATGATGAATTTGAGAAAATCTCTCCAATCTCGTCAGACATCGATCTCATATTGGCATCTCGTCTTTTAAATCACTTGAACCCCAAAGAAACATCGAAATTATTAAAATTCATTTCCCAGCGTATGCCGGCGTCCTTGCTGATAATAATCAATCCATATCGGGCAAACGAAGCCGCTATACATGACGAGAGCTTAAGTAAGCTAGGGAGTGATGCGAGTATTGAAGAAATTCTGAATGGGCCAGATGGTGTCATGGCTTGGAATGGTGTCAAGCATCCAGGCTTCCCGCGATCACCACATAGCTATGAATTGGCCATTCAAAAATTAGGATATACAAATACATGGCAGAAGTCGTTTACCATTCACGGGCAAACATCAAAACCAAGCCATTTTATGGTCATCGCAACTAAAAGATAATAAGTACACTTGACTATCACTAGATATCTGGCGAGTGGCTGGGGTCGAGCGTAGCGAGCCCCTTGGTGGTCAGTGGTGCACGATCTGTGGAGTCGCTTCGCTCCACCACAGGCACCCCGTGACTTCTGGGTGATGTCGATGGTAGTAGTCGGTGGTCAACGACAGTCTTGTGCGCACAATTTGTTGCGAAAACTGAACAAATCTCGCGGGTTCGGGAAGAAATTTTAAGTCCGGTGGTCGGCGTGGGTTGCAGGTTCGGAGTCGCGGGATCGGGGGCGAAAGCGCGCACGGACGTGTCGTCGCGGCCCTGGGTGTCGGCCCCGGTGGTTTTTTAGCGTGAAGGTTGTTTGTGGCAAGGCGCCAGGCACGCTCATATCCGGTACCCCAACCCCCGCCCCCGGAATAAACCCCGGAACCAACCCCGGAGCGGGAAACGGGGCCCTCGGTCGTGGGACGCGTCGGGCTTCGGCGTGACTCACTTCCGGGGGGCCGGGCTCGCGTTTTTCAACGCGGGGGGTTTCGGCGTTCGTCGGTGAGCCACCTTGCCGGCAACAGACACGATGGACTACGGCGTAATCGCGTAGCCGCCCCCCGGACGCGGGTCGAGGACCTCGCCTCCCCACCCCCGGCCCCCGGAAGTCTTTCACGCCATGTACACGGCGTTGAAATCTTCCGGAGGCGGGGGCCGGGGGAAGGGGTTCGCGTGTGGGCCGATGCACCGCGGACCCCGAGGCTGAGCGTTCGCTCTTTGGCAACCCGATGGATCGATGACGGGTGACCCGCGGCACGACCGCGGGACCGTTCACTTCGTCATCGAATCGAATTTGAGGCGCGGCATCGACGCCGACCGGGGTGGAATGGAACCCATAAAAAAACCCGCCGAAGAAGCGGGGTGGGAATGCCCGGAACAGGAGTCGAACCTGCAAGGAGTTTTACCTCCACCGCGACCTCAACGCGGCGCGTCTGCCAATTCCGCCATCCGGGCAGGATGGTTTCGAGCCGCACAGTATAACCGAGCCCGCGGGGTTGTCGAATCCATGACGCACCCGTCGGTGGGCTTCACGCGCCGGGCGACCGTCTCGGCGTGGCGTTTGGCGGGATGGCGGGGACGGGGCCGGGCGGGTAACGTATTCGGCCCATGAACGCCGATCCCGCCGCACATCCACCCGCCGCCGACGCCCCGAAAGTGGTGAAGTTTGGCGGTTCTTCGTTGGCCTCGGCCCAGCAGATCGCCAAGGCGCACGCGATCATCGACGCCGACGCGGATCGCCGGTACGTCGTGCCCTCGGCCCCGGGCAAGCGGTCCGACGACGACCGAAAGGTGACCGACCTGCTTTACCTCTGTCACGAGTCGGCCGAGCAGGGCGTGCCGTTTGACGAGGCGTTTGGCATCATCGCCGGCCGGTTCCGCGAGATCGCGGATCGGCTGGGCGTGGGCCTGGACATGGACGAACTGCTGGGCGAGGTCAAGCAGCGGATCGCGGAGAACGCCGCGGCCGGTCGCGGGCCGGACTACGCCGCGAGCCGAGGGGAATACCTCAACGGGCGGATTTTGGCTGAGCGGTTGGGGATCGCATTTGTCGATGCGGCGGACGTGATCTTCTTCAACGACGCGGGACGGTTGGACGAAGCGCGGACGTACGCGACGTTGGCTGAGCGGTTAGCCGCGGCGGGCCGCGCAGTCGTGCCGGGGTTTTACGGCAGTACGCCCGACGGCCACGTGAAGACCTTTAGCCGTGGCGGCTCGGACGTCACCGGGGCGATCGTCGCCCGGGCGGTGCAGGCGTCGGTTTACGAAAACTGGACCGATGTTTCGGGGCTTCTCATCACCGATCCGCGGGTCGTGGACGGTCCCTACACCATCGAAGCGATGACCTACCGCGAGTTGCGGGAGTTGTCGTACATGGGGGCGAGCGTGTTGCACCCCGAGGCGGTGTTCCCCGTACGGCAGGCGGGCATCCCGGTCAACATCCGCAACACCAACGAGCCGGAGCACCC
>JBCCST010000082.1:0-14260 GCA_039199695.1 Planctomycetota bacterium
CCTCGACATCGAAGCGGGCGTCGGGCCACGACGGTCGGCCCGCGTCGTCGAACAAACGATCCACGGTGCCCGCAATCTTCACCTGGCCGTCGTCTTCACCCTGGGCGACGGTTGCTTCGAGCGTGAAGCCCAGCTTGGCCGGGCCGTCAGCCGTGAGCGTGGCTTCGGGCATGTCGATCCGCACGTCCGGCAGCGAGGGACCCACGACGCTCACCTTGATGTCCCGCATCGCAAACGCCAGCCGGAGGTCGGCCGGGACCCATGCGGGATCGTCACGCTCTTGTGGAGTTGAGGTTGGTCGTGAATCGCGGGGCGAATCACTTGTCGGCTTAGGCTCGACACGATTTCCCTCTGGTTCGCCCAGCAGCCGGGTGCCCAACGCTCGATCGAGATTGGTCTGGCCCTCTTCATCTTCGACGAGGCTCAAGGCGCCGCCCTCGATCGCCACGATGCCCAGGTCCCGCGTGCCCCGCAGCAATCCGAACAACCCCACTTCTTCCAGCCGAACCGCGTCGAGCGAGCCGACCACCTCGCCCGCCGGGTCGTAAAGCCTTACTCCTTCGAGCGACAACCCTTTCAGCCAAGCGAGTTTCAGGTCGTCGATCTCGATCTGTCCGGGGACGCGTTCGTTGATCGCTCCGACGATCCGCGACGTGCTCGCGTTGGTGCTGACCAGCGTGGGCAACAACGCGACCAACAACACCAACAACAACCCCCCGCCCACCGCCAACCGAACCGACCACCGCAACAGCCGCCGGCCGCCGGCCCGCCGTTTTCGCTTCGGCGAAGTCGCGGCCTCCCGCACCGCGGTCATCTCCTGCTCTTCCGGGATATCTTCGGGCCTGATCGACATACAGGGATTGTATCCGCTCCACAACGCCACCCAAAAACCGCTTGCGGTTTAGCGCGGTCGGCGCTAAACCGCAAGCGGCCAAATTCAAACATGGCCATTTTGATCTATAACTTGTCCGCGGCGAGTGAGGCGAGTTCGCTGCGTTCGCTGCGGGCGAGGGTGACGTGGCCGACCTGGGCGCTGCCCTTGAGGCGTTCGATGAGGTAGCTCATGCCGTTGCTCGACGCGTCGAGGTAGGGGTTATCGATCTGGGCGACGTCGCCGGTGAGGATGATCTTCGTGCCCTCGCCGACGCGGGACACGATGGTTTTGACCTCGTGGGGCGTGAGGTTCTGCGCCTCGTCGACGATCATGAACTGCATCGGGATCGATCGGCCGCGGATGTAGGTCAACGGTTCCAACACGAGTTGGCCCGAGCTCTTAAACTGCTCGATGCGTTGCTCGATCGGCTTGGAGTCGGCGACCTGTTGCCCGACGCCGCGGGTGCTCAGCAGGTATTCGAGGTTGTCGAAGATCGGCTGCATCCACGCGCCGAGTTTTTCGTCCTTGTCGCCGGGCAGGTACCCAATATCACGGCCCATCGGCATGATCGGCCGGGCGACGAGCAGCTTGTCGTACCGCTGCTCGGTGAACACCTTGGCCATGCCCGCGGCGAGCGCGAGCAGGGTCTTGCCCGTGCCCGCGGTGCCGAGCAGGGTGATGAGCTTGATGTCGTCGTCGAGCAAGAGGTCCAGCGCCATGGTCTGCTGCACGTTGCGGGCCATGATCCCGAACACGGGCTTGCGGGGGGCGTGGATCGGGATGAGGTGGTCCGTATCGGACAGCCGACGGGCGAGCCCGGTGTGGGACTCGTCGAGCGCGTTGCGCAGGTGAACAAACTGGTTGGGCAGCACGGTGATCTCCGACGTGCTGCCGTCGCTGTTGGTGACCGTCAGGTGCGGCTGAAGCGCCTCAAAATCCAGCATCTTCTCTTCGTAGAGCTGATCGATGATCTCGCCGGGCACATCGAGTTCGACGTACCCGCGGTACAGCCGATCGCTGTCGACCTTCTGGGCTTCAAAGTCCTCGGCGGGCAGGCCGAGCGAGTCGGCCTTGATCCGCACGTTGATGTCTTTGGAGATCATCACGGCGTTCTTGCCCTGGTCCATCAAGCGCAGGGCCACGGAGATGATGCGGTTGTCGGGCGCGTCTTCGCGCAGCGCCTGGGGGCGTTCTTTGGAGGCGAACTCGATGCGCACCGTGCCGCCGTGGCCGTTCCACTCGACGCCGTCCGCTAGCGGGCCCTTGGCGCGGAGCTTGTCGAGTTGGCGGATCACCTCCCGGCAGTTGCGGCCGGTGTCGTCGTTGTTCTTCTTGAACTTGTCGAGCTCTTCGAGCACGGTGAACGGGATGACGACGTGGTTGTCGTCGAACATGTAGAGGCTGCCGGGGTTGTGCAGCAGCACGTTGGTGTCGAGGACAAAGTGTTTGGTCTTGGTGCCCGAAGGGGTCTGCGGGGCGTCCTGAGTTCGGGGTTCGGAAGGAGTCAGTTCCGGGGTTCCGGTTTCCGGGGGGGCGGGGGCTTGAGTCAAAGCCGTATCTCCTGGATGTTGAGCGAGGACCGCTCGGGGTCGTCCCGGCCTGCGCCGGGGTCTTTCTCTTACCACTTATTCTATCGGCAGGTTCGAATCGAGCCGATAAAAACCCTCCACACACGTTAAGCACGGGTTAATCCGTAGCCGACGGGGGTTCGGGGCCGCGGCCGACCCACCGGCTCATCTGCACCTCACCGATGTACAGATCGCCGCGTTTGGTTCCCCATCGCCGTTCGCCCTCACGCACGAAACCAACCTTCTCGTAAACGTGGATCGCCCGGGGGTTGTCCGCATTCACGCAGAGGCACAACACTTCGATCTCTTCGTCGGCCTCGGCCCAGGCGATCAACTCAGCCATCAACGCCGTGCCCAAGCCCCGGCCGCACCACGCGGCGGTCAGCGAGATACCCAGGTTAGCGCGGTGGCGACTCCGGATGGTGGACCCGGGCGAACACCCGCACATACCCGCGATCTCGCCGTCGTCGGCGATCGCGAGGATCTGCACTCCTTTGGCCGAACGACGTTCCTCGATCCACCGGCGTTCCCACTCCAGCGTCGGCAAGTCGTCGCCAGGATCGAGCGAGATCCCCGTCGACTCCCGGCGAACGCGATCGAGACGCTCGAGCAAAGCCTCAGCGTCGGCCACCTCCGGGCTGCGCAGCACCAAGGCCGAGCCGTCGCGGAGCGTTAGCGTTTTTGGCGTAAACAAACTCATGGTTACAAAGACCTCCATTCCTCAACCAACACCGCATACAACACCGAGTCGCGGTACCCGACGCCGGGCTTCAATACGTCTTGCTTCATCTCGCCTTCGCGACGCATCCCCAACCGCTCGGCGAGGGCGATGCTCCGGGCGTTGGCCGTATCGGCGGTGAGGTAAACCCGATGCAGGCCGTACTCGGCAAATCCGTGGTCAAGCATCGCGCGGGCGGCGCGCGTCATCAACCCTCGGCCCTGCCCGTCTTGCGCCAACCAATACCCCAACTCGGCCGAGCCGTGCGGATCGTCCAACCCGTGCAGCCCGATCGCGCCGACGATCCGCTGGTTCTCGATGATGCCGAGCTCCAGCTTGGTTCGCGCTTCGTAATCCCGCCACACCGCCCGGCGGGCTTCGGCCACCTGTTCCACCGTCTGGGCCTCGGCCACCCAATCCATCCAACGGCCAATCGACCCGCGGTTACGGTCGATCAGATCGAAGAACTCCGGCGCGTCCTCCGCCGCCAGCAGACGCATCGACACCGCTTCGTTCAGCTTGATTTCCAGACTCACGGCGATTCCGCCTTGGCGTCGGGGTCTTCCGAAACTGCGTCGTCGTTCCCGTCGCCCATCGTGGTCGCGGCGACCTGCCGGGCCTGAGCGGTTTTGATGCGGTTGATCGCGGCGACGTACGCGTTGGCCGCGGCCTCGATGACGTCCGTCGACACGCCGCGTCCGCGGACCTTGCGGCCGTGGTGGTTGACCTGCACGGTGGCTTCGCCCTGCGCATCCTTGCCGCCGGTAACGGCCCGGGTGCTGTAGTCTTCGAGCTTGACGGTGACGCCGGTGAGTTTTTGCACCGCCGAGAAGATCGCGTCGAGCGGGCCGTCACCGGTCTCGGTGTGTTCGCGTTGTTCGCCGGTCGCGTCGCGCATCGTGACGGTCGCCGAGGGCGCAACGCCCGAGCCGCTGCTGACCTGAAAACTCACCAGCTGCCACATCGGCGAAGCGCTCTCCAACGTGGTGTCGATCATCGCTTCGATGTCTTCATCAAACACATCCTTCTTCTTGTCGGCCAACGCCTTGAACGATTCGTACACGCGGTTCAGCGTGTCGTCGTCGATCTTATAGCCTAGCTGCTTGATGCGATCGCCCAGCGCGTGTCGGCCCGAGTGCTTGCCCAGCACCAGCTTCGACTCGGGGACGCCGATGGTCTGCGGGTCCATGATCTCGTAGGTGTTGCGGTTCTTGAGCATGCCGTCCTGGTGGATACCCGACTCGTGGGCGAACGCGTTCTGCCCGACCAGCGCTTTATTGCGCTGGACCTGCAAACCCGTCAACGTCGAGACCATCCGCGAGCTGGGGTAGAGCTTGCTGATGTCAATGTGGGTACTGAACCGCTCGTAGTAATCGGCACGCGTCCGCATCGCCATGACGATCTCTTCGAGGGCCGCGTTGCCCGCGCGTTCGCCGATGCCGTTGATGGTGCACTCGATCTGACGCGCGCCGTTCTGCATCGCGCTCAGCGAGTTGGCCACGGCCAGGCCCAGGTCGTTGTGGCAATGGCTCGACAGATAAATCCCCTTCTCGTCGATGATCGGCAGTTGCTCACGGACATACGCGAAGATGTGGCCGT
Organism: Planctomycetota bacterium; assembly: GCA_039199695.1. Taxonomy (GTDB): domain Bacteria; phylum Planctomycetota; class Phycisphaerae; order Phycisphaerales; family Phycisphaeraceae; genus Algisphaera. The sequence goes on from JBCCST010000082.1 coordinate 4,760, forward strand.
ACTCTTCGGGCACCGAATAGCCCACCGTGTCGGGGATGTTGATCGTCGTCGCCCCGGCCTCGATGACCGCGGCGGTGATGTCGACCAGATAGTTCAACTCCGTTCGGCTGCCGTCTTCGGGGGAAAACTCGACATCGTCGACGTACCCGCGCGCCTGTTCGACGCTGCGCTGCGACAGCTCGATGATCTGCTCGAACGCTTTCTTGAGCTTGTGTTCGCGGTGGATCTTGCTGGTGGCGCAGAAGACGTGGATGCGTCCGCCGCCGCCGGATTTCGAGTCCTTCACCGCTTCGCCCGCACGGTCGATGTCGCGCGGCACGCAGCGGGCCAAGCCGCAGACGATGGGCTTGGTCAATTCGCCAGCGATCGCCTTGACCGCGTCGAAATCGCCCTGGCTGGTGATGGGGAAGCCGGCCTCGATGACATCGACGCCCAGGGCTTCGAGCTGCCGGGCGATCTCGAGCTTCTCGGCGTGGTTCAGCGAAGCGCCGGGCGATTGCTCGCCGTCACGGAGGGTCGTGTCAAAGATGCGGATGTCGGTCATGGCAGGCTCGGAGTGGGGGGTCTGTGGAGCGGGGTCAGCGGGTTGATCCAATTTCGGGGGCAGTTACGGGGGCAATTCCGGGGGCAATTCCGGGGGGGCATAAAAAAACCCCGTCGGGCGGGGCCGGACAGGGTTGCTTGAGTGCGGTTGAGTCGCCGCGAACCTTATCCAGCCGAACGCATAAGCAGCAAGCCGTATAGCTTGTTGCTGGCCGCGGTGAGGATAAGGGACTGGCGATTCATGTGCGAGACAGTAGCGGGACGCCAGGCGGGTGTCAATGGCTTTATTTCAGAGGGCGTAGCCAGCCGAAACGGTGTGTAGTCAATCGCGACTGATTGGTGAAGTCTTGAGTTGCTGTACGCGTCGGACAAATTCGTGTCCCGCGGGTTGGTCAAAGATGATAAAATACAGCCGCTCCTGGCCATCGACGAGCAGCACGATTTCGAGCCCCATGTCTTGGCGGTCCGGCTCGCGATCGGTCAGCATCATGACCCCGCTGGCCAACATCCCGAGCGGGCCAAGAAACCCAAGGACGCAGCCGAGGTTGCTCTGACGCGCTTCGCCACGGGTCGTGATAAGGCGGGGCCGAGAAATCCAATCGCAATCGCGAACGGGATAGCGACCGATTCGGACCGGAAAACCAATGTATCGCCACCAGTAGCGGCAGTGCTGACCTTCCGTATCGAGTTCTAAGCCGCGTGTCACCGGAATGGCAACCAGAAACACAATGAAGGCGGGCAACATGAAACAGATACCGAGAAAACCCAAACCTAAAAGAATACCAATGCGGTCGATCTGGGAGTCATAGCCCACATAGGCAATAAACCCGGCGCCCGCGAGAAGGACCGTGATCGCCACCGCCGCTTTAGCGATCTTCACCCGACGATTTTCGACGAGTCGCAGCCGACCGCGTGTTTCGGTAAGCAGGACCTTCTCCAGTCCACGACGAAGCGGGATACGAACCGGAGTTTCGCTTTGCGAGATCGGCCCACCGCGGCGTTTATCTGCCGGCAAGCGGCCCGCAGGGTACCTCGAGCTATCGGGGTGTCGTTCGTACTTGGCCATCCTCCGCTTCAAGATAGCGGCAATCCCGGACTACTGACCCGAGGCTTAAGGCTTCGGAAGACAAAGCCTGTTCAACGACGCTGTCCTGCTCTAAGACCAACATGGCGGGCATCGTACTCCCCCGCGTTCGACGCGATACAACGCAAGGCCACCGACCCGCTCGATCCGTGGGGAAGCGGAAGCGAGCGGGTCGATGCGGACCCCACATGCCTTGCGCTACTTCAAGTCCATCACTGGAGATTCCTAGCAATATCGATCTCGTTCCGATCGGCTTCCGCTGGAAGCATGCGGAAAGATGAACGTTGAGTCGCTTCAACGTCCTCCGCCCTCGCGACGCCGTCCCCGGAAGACGGCGTCACGCGGGCCACGGGCGTTATCACCGGATCGCTTGGCGATGGCCGGTCTGACGTGGATGAACCCGCCAGCAACGGCCAAAGTCCTGGCACTTTCAGAAGCACTTGCAGGGTTTTGATGTCGTTCAATCTGGAGACTCCCGGAAGGCGTGAGTAGGCCGCAAGCGGACACCCGAATATGATATCACAATGATATCATGATTAATCGCGTTGACAAGTCCCTCCCGATCCGTCAGATAGTGCGGGATGCAGCGCAAACCCACCCTCAATCTGGCGATCCCCGAAGCGTTGCTCAACGAGTTCAACGCGGTTTGTCGAGCCTACGGCCACAACAAGCAGAAAGGGCAGGTCCTCAGCGCCGCGCTCATGATGTTCCTGGAAGCCGACCCCCGCGACCAGGGCCGGTGGGTCGAGGAAGTCGTCAAGGCCGATGTCGCCCAAGGGGTTGAACAACTGCTCGAACGCGTCCGCCGGCAGCAAGGCCTGCGGGTCGCCCAACGCGACGCGGCCGAAACCGTTGATTCGCTGGCTTTCGAAAAAGGCGGGGCCGACGCCCCATCGGCTGCGGCCCCGCCGGCGAAGGCCGCCAAGAAAAGACGGGCCGCACAAAAGCCCGTCAAACGCGTCAAGAAGAAGACCCGGCGTCCCGATACGCCCGGCTGAGCGTCTGCATCACCTGCTCCCGCCAATCCCGGATCGCCTTGGCCCGGCCCGCATCCGACTCGGCCGAACCGTCGGGTACGAACCGCCCCTCCAGCGTGCGGATCGGCACGCGCGATCGACGCGCACGCTTGGGTTGACGTCCGGATACTTCACCCGCCTCACCGGCACCGGACGGTTTCGGGGCAACGTCGCGGTCCGGGTTCCCGGCCCCGTTATTGACGTTGGTGTCTGAACTAGGCCCGCCCAAGATGGCCGGGCCTTCGAGACGAAGGGTCTGCATCAGATCCATGACGAACTGCGTCATCGCCAATCCGAACAGGTCGCACCAATCTTCCTTGTCGCTCACGCCTTGGCCGAAGTGGTACAGCCAGGCTTCCATGTATTCGTGACAGAGCACCTGGATCTGCTGGGCGGTGCTGCAGCGTTCCGACAGCCACAACACGTGTTCGTCGTTGTCGCACAAGCCCAGACAATCTTCACCCTCGTGCTGGACATAGCCCGCGACTTTTTCGACCCGGTATACGAAAGGTCCCACCCGCAAAAGCATGGGTATAGCTTACTGGCTGGGCGAGAAGCTACCACCATGTATCGTATTGACCCACACCCTCGCCCGGAACGATCAAGACTCAGGGCAATGCCGCGGCGGCCCCGGGGCTAGATGGGTCAAAAGAAAGCCCGGCCCGCGTGGAGGGACGCGGGCCGGGCGAAGGCGGGGAGGGGCAAAGTTGAATCCCGGTGAGTGTCTTCGGCCGGTCCGTGGGGCAGACGTTTACTCGCGGGTGGATCGGGTCCGGGCGAGATCGTTTCAAGGGTCGGACGTTTGGCGGAATCATTCAGCGGGGGGACTTCATCATTGGCCCTGCCCCAGGGAGTAGCCGGCTTTTCCATCGAACGTGTAAAGGTGCTCGGTCTTGATAAAGTCCAGGCCGTGGGCGGCGAGGTGCGTGAGCAAGTGGATCACCTTTTGGTGCGTCGTGGTCGGGTCGGCCGACTCCTTTTGGTCAGAGGTTGGGGGGACAAATCGGCAACGCCAGTGGTCGGTACAGAACGTTTCGGGGAAGCCGTGGGGCCAGACCTTGACCCCGCGGTTCGTGATCATCTGCAGCTTGAGGTCCGCGGTTTGCACGGCGTATTGCAAACGGGCGGCGAGCTTTTCGGGATCCCGGCCCGGCTCGTCCCAGTCGAGGAACACATCGATGCCCACCAGCTGCTTCGTCGGCTTGGCCGTAGGCTTCTTGCTGCTGAACACCTGCAGTTCGGTGTCGCTGCCGGAAGCCGGAGCGGCTTCGTAGGACGCGGGCTTGAGGGTATTTGGCTTGAGGCCGAGCCGTTCGATCACGGCTTTGGCGAAGGCGGCGGTGCCGACCTTCTGTTGGCTGCGGTTCGCGTCGTAGATGTCGGGCGTGTGCACGCCGTCTTCGATGGTCCGCAGCAACGCGTTGTGAATCTGCTCGGCGACCTTGGGCTTGCCCAGGTGGACCAGCATCTGCACCGCCGCGAGGATCAGGCCCGACGGGTTGGCCACGTCTTGCCCGGCGATGTCGGGAGCGCTGCCGTGGATCGCTTCGAACATCGCTACGTCTTCGCCGATGTTGGAGGTACCGCACAGGCCGACGCTGCCGGCGATCTGCGCGGCGATGTCGCTGATGATGTCGCCGTAGAGGTTGGCGGTGACGATCACGTCGAACCGCTCGGGTTGGTCGGCCAACATCGCGGCGCCGATGTCGATGATCCAGTGGTCGCTTTCGATCTCGGGGTAATCCGGGGCGATCTCGTTGAAGACCTGGTGGAACAGGCCGTCGGTCGCCTTCATGATGTTGTCTTTGGTGAAGCAGCTGACCCGCTTGCGGCCGGCGGACCGGGCGTACTCGAAGGCGTAGCGGATGATCTTCTCGCAGCCGGGCCGGGAGATGAGCTTGAGGCATTGGGCGACCTCGGCGGTCTGGCGGTGCTCGATCCCGCCGTAGGTGTCTTCCTCGTTTTCGCGGACGATGACCACGTCCATGCCGGCGTGTTTGCTGTCGATAAACGGGGCGTAGGCGACGCACGGCCGAACGTTGGCGTACAGACCGAGCGTCTTGCGGGTGGTGACGTTGAGCGATTTGTAGCCGCCGCCCTGGGGCGTGGTGATCGGGGCTTTGAGAAAGACCTTGTGGGTCCGCAGGGAATCCCAAGACGCCGGCTCGATACCGGCCGAGACGCCGCGCTCGTAGACTTTTTGGCCGATCTCGATGGTGTCGTAGGCGAGCTTGGCCCCGGCGGCGTCGAGGATGCGGAGGGTCGCGTCCATGATTTCCGGGCCGATGCCGTCGCCGTGGGCCACGGTGACGGTGGTTGGTTTGAAAGCCGCCGCCGAGCCCCCGCCCCCGGAAGCGGGGCTCCCGGCGGCGGAATGCTCGAGGGCGGACGAGGAGGTCGAGGAGGTCGAGGAGGTCGAGGAGGTCGAGGTGTGGGGGGCGGTGCTCATGGGGTTTCCGTGAATATGGCGGCTATTTCTGGTAAGATTTATCTGGAAAAATAATACACGAAAAAAACTTCATGAATTATACTACGCAGATCACCGATCATGTCAACCGCCATGGCAAAAAAACTTTCGACCGCCGCCCCCTCCGCCCCCGGGCCCGCCGAAGCCGCCCCGTCGGCGGTGCATTTCACGTTTCTGAGCAACCATTCCCACGTGTTGCTGCTGCTCGCCGCCGAGCCCGATCTCCGCTTGCGGGACCTGGCCGAGCGCGTCGACATCACCGAACGGGCGGTGCAGAAGATCGTCGCCGACCTCGAGGCCGCGGGCATCGTGACCCGTGAGAAAGACGGCCGGCGGAACCACTACGTCGTCCACCGCGACCAACCGCTCCGCCACCCCGTCGAGGCCCACCGTACGGTGGCCGATCTGATCAAGATGGTGCACGGTTAACTTCCCCCGCGCCGGTGTCCGTACGCGCCCCTGAATATTTCATTAAAAACGCCGACCTTCGATCGGCCGGCGTAGAAGCGGTCTTGAATTCAAGTCGGAGGCTACTGGTTTATCTTGAGGGCCGAAGCCACTTTTTCGGCGATCTGGTTGGCTTCTTCATCCACAAACACGCTTTTGGATGAAGCTAAAGCCTGAGCGGTCTGGACCTTGGTGTTTTCCTGGGCCAAGCCTTCCAGCTTCTCCCGCAGGGCATCGACTTCTTCCTTGCTGCGGCTGCGACCAAACGTACGGATCAACGCCAGCAAGCCGAGTATCCCCGCGCCACCTTCCAGGCCGTACTTCTGGAAGACGTCTTCTTCCGACATGTCTTGGATAATCTTCAGCTCTTCTTCGGACAAACCCCTTTCGCGGCCCAGCTTGAGCAATTCATCCTTGAACAGCGCCTTTTGATCGCTCAACTGCCCCGCCAACTCTTGCCGCAGGCTGGCCTGTTGATCTTGATTTAACTTCTCGGCGTTATCCTCGATGTTGTTCAAGGTTTTGATCAGATCTGCGTTGGCCTGATCTACCTTGAGGCTATCGACGGTGCGATCATTCTTCATCGCTACGAGCGCTTTATTGATCGCGTCGATTTGGCCCTGTAATTTCTCCTCAATTTCGGTCGCTTTTTCCAGCGCCCCGCCGGCTTGCGTGTCGATTCGTCCACCGATCGCCTGAACGATCTGCGAAATGGAGCTACCGCCAGGCAAAAACTCTAATGCCAAACTGCTCAATCCTTGCAAGAGCAGATCGAGTTGGAGTTGCGTCTTTTTAATCTCTTCCTCAATGACCGCCAAGCGGGCGGTCTGTCCCCGGCGGAACTCCTCGAATTCGGTCTCGTAAGGATCGATCGCCGACTGGTTCGAGTCGGGATTAGAACGAGCACTGGCGTAGATCGCCCGGCTTACTTGATTGATCGACCCCGTGCCTTCGGCCACATATTTGTTCGCGTGTTCTCGTGACACGCTACAACCCGCGATCAAGCCGACCGTCAATGCCAACAGCCCGACCCCATTTAAGGCACGACTCTTCCAAACCCACATCGATGACCCCTTTCGTAGTCGCGGCCCGAGTATCTAACCGGCCCACTTGTGCTGAAATTCTCGCAAGCTTGGGAAAATTTAACGACATGAATCCGTCGATCGGTGTCAGCAATATGGCACTGTCCCCGGATAAAGTTTGCGCTCCGCCACTTCGGGTGGCCCCAGGCTAGGCTTGAGGAAACGCAGGGAACACTGAATAATGCCACCCTTTGCATGACTCCCCCAACTCTTGAGAACACCGATGCCCGAATCGACCGCCACGATCATCTACACCAAGACCGACGAAGCCCCCGCCCTGGCGACGTATTCGTTTTTGCCGATCATCCGGGCCTTCGCCGAGCCGGCGGGCATCGACGTTGAGCTCAAGGACATCTCGTTGGCCGGGCGGATCATCGCGTTGTTCCCCGATCGGCTGCCCCCGGAAAAACAACAGCCCGATGCGCTCGCGGAGCTCGGCGACCTCGCCAAGACGCCCGCGGCCAACATCATCAAGCTGCCCAACATCTCCGCGTCGATCCCGCAGCTGACCGCCGCCATCGCCGAGCTCCAGGCCCACGGCTACGACATCCCCGACTACCCCGCCGAGCCCAAGACCCCGGAAGAGGAAGCCACGAAAGCCGCTTACGCCAAAGTGTTAGGCAGCGCCGTTAACCCCGTGCTGCGTGAAGGCAACTCCGACCGCCGCGTGGCCGGGCCGGTGAAGGACTACGCCCAGAACAACCCGCACTCGATGGGCGACTGGTCGTCCGACTCCAAGACCCACGTCGCCCACATGGCGGACTCCGACTTCTTTGGCAGCGAACAGTCGCACACCTGCCCCGCCGCCACGACGGTCAACATTCAACACGTCGCGGCCGACGGCAGCACCACCATCCTCAAGGACGGACTGGCTCTGCTCGAAGGCGAAGTCATCGACGCCTCGGTCATGTCCGCCGCGGCGTTGCGGTCGTTCCTCGCGGAGCAGGTCGCCGACGCCAAGGCCAACGACGTGCTGTTTTCGCTGCACATGAAGGCCACGATGATGAAGGTCAGCGACCCGATCATCTTCGGCCACTGCGTCGAGGTGTACTTCGCCGACCTCTTCGAGAAATACGCCAACGACTTCGCCGAGCTCGGCGTCAACCCGCGCAACGGCTTCGGCGACGCGGTCGCCAAGGTCAGCCAACTCCCCGCCGACCAACAGGAAGCCTTCCGCGAAGACCTCGAAAAGCTTTACGCCGAGCAACCCGCCCTCGCGATGGTCGATTCCGACAAGGGCATCACCAACCTCCACGTGCCCAGCGACGTGATCATCGACGCCTCGATGCCCGCGATGATCCGCGCCTCCGGCCAGATGTGGGGACCCGACGGCCAGCAGAAAGACACCAAGTGCGTCATCCCCGACCGTTGCTACGCCGGCGTGTACGACGCGACCATCAACTTCTGCATCGAACACGGCGCCTTCGACCCCGCCACCATGGGCAGCGTCGCCAACGTCGGGCTCATGGCCAAGAAGGCCGAAGAGTACGGCAGCCACGACAAGACGTTCGAGATGGCTGCCGCGGGCAAGGTCCAAGTGATCGATTCTTCCGGGGGCAATTCCGGGGGCGTCATCTTCGAACACGACGTCGAGCCGGGCGACCTGTTCCGGATGTGTCAGACCAAGGACGTCGCCATCCGCGACTGGGTCAAGCTCGCGGTCACCCGCGCCCGCGCCGCCGACACGCCGGCCGTGTTCTGGCTCAACGAAGAACGGGCGCATGATGCTGAGCTGATCAAGAAGGTCAACGCCTACCTGCCCGAGCACGACACGAGCGGTCTCGAGATCCAGATCCTGCCGCCGGTCGAGGCGACCAAGCTCTCGCTCTCCCGCATCCGCGACGGCAAGGACACGATCAGCGCCACCGGCAACGTCCTGCGTGACTACCTGACCGACCTTTTCCCGATCCTCGAGCTCGGCACGAGTGCCAAAATGCTCTCGATCGTCCCGCTGCTCGCCGGCGGCGGTCTGTACGAGACGGGAGCCGGCGGCAGTGCTCCGAAGCACGTGCAGCAGCTGGTTCGCGAGGGTCACTTCCGCTGGGACTCGCTGGGCGAGTTCCTCGCGTCGGCCGTCTCGATTCGCGAGCTGGGCGAGAAGGAGAACATCCCGCAGCTCGGCGTCATCGCGGACGCGTTGGACGAGGCGACGACCAAGCTGCTCAACGAAGGCAAGAGCCCACTCCGCCGCGTCGGCGAGATCGGCACGCGGGTCAGCCACTTTTACATCGCGCTCTACGGCGCTCAGGCCCTTGCCACCCAGACCGCCGACGCCGAGTTGGCGTCGCACTTCCAGCCGCTGGCAGCGAAGCTCGCCGAAGTCGAGCCGCAGGTTCTGGCCGACATCGACGCCGTCCAGGGCAAGCCGTCCGACCTCGGCGGCTACTACCTCTTCGACGAGGCCAAGGCCGATCACGTCATGCGACCCAGTGCGGCGCTGAACGCGGTCATCGACGCGTGAGCCTCGGCAGCCAGGCGACACGTGGCGATGACAGGTGGTAGGTTGTGGCCATGACGAGTCGTGGGGCACCCGTCACGCCGACACAATCGCCGCAGTCCACCATGTCCCTGCCGAGAGGGCACGGCGGGCCGGTTCCGATCCGCGGTAAGCGGTACCACGACCTCGACCTGCTACGCGGCCTGTTGATGATGGGCGGGGTCGTCGTCCACACGGGCACGCTTGCTGCTTCCGAGACGGCGAATCGCATCTCGTGGTTTAGCGGTCAGGTACGCATGGAGGCGTTCATGGTCATTAGCGGCTTCCTGTCGCTGATGATGCTGCAGAAGTACGGCACTGCGGTCACCAGCAAGCGGCGCCTGATCGCGATCGGCGTGCCGTTCGTCGTGACGCTGTTGGTCATC
>JBCCST010000083.1:0-14037 GCA_039199695.1 Planctomycetota bacterium
CCGAAGAAAGAGGCCGAGACGTTGTCGGACGACGAGCTGAAGCTCCGCCTGCTGCGCAAGTGGGTCGAGGAAGACGCCTTCATCGAAGCGAAGAAGGCGGAAAAGATGGACCTTGACGAGTGCCTGTCCACGCTGGACCAGCTGCCGGACTACAAACGGCACCGGCTCGAGTTGTGGGACCGGGTCGAGGCGATGGGCGGGCTGCATATCGTCGGCACCGAGCGGCACGAGTCACGCCGCATCGACAACCAGCTGCGCGGGCGGGCGGGCCGGCAGGGCGACCAGGGCTCGTCGCGCTTCTTCCTGAGTTTGGAAGACGACCTGATGAAGATGTTCGCCGGCGGCAAGACCAAGGTCTTGCTGTCGAAGCTCGGCATGAAAGAGGGCGACGCGATCGAGCACGGCATGGTGTCCAAGTCCGTCGGCCGGGCTCAACGCAAGGTCGAGGAACGCAACTACGAAATCCGCAAAAACCTGCTCGAATACGACGAGGTCATGGAGCACCAACGCAATGCGTTCTACGGCACCCGCCAGGACGTGCTCGAAGGCCGCAACGTCAGCGAGATGATCTTCGATTACATCGGCGAGGCGGTCGACGACGCGGTCGGCACGTACCTCGACTCGGGCTACGTCCAGCAGCAGGCCGCCGAGTGGTGTCGGACCACGCTGGACGTGTCGGTCGACCCCGCGAAGCTACGTCTGGACGACCTTAACGAACTCCAGGAGATCGTCCGCAAGTCGGCTCGCGCCGAGGTCGCCCAGATCATCGACGTGACCCTGGGCGAATACATGTCCAACGACATCGCCCCCGAAGACTGGGACACTAAGGGCTTGTCGGGCTGGGCGATGTCGCGTTTCGACGTGAACCTGCCCGCGAGTCGTCTGCGCACCATGAACCCCACGGACGTCGCGGCCGAGCTGACCGCCGCGGCGCAGGACCAGATCGACCGGAAAGACCTGTCGGGCCTCGCTAAGTTCCTCGACGAGGAGATTCCGCAGCGCGAGTTGGCCGAGTGGGCCCAGCAGAAGTTTGGTTTGGAGCTGTCGGTCGAAGAGCTTAAGGACTACGACCTGACCACCGCCGGCCCGATGATCCTCGAAAGAGCGCGGGAGACCTACGGCAAGCGCGAAGTGACTTACCCCTGCGAGTTCGCGATGGAAGTCATCATGCAGGGTGCTCAGCAGGACCAGAACTGGGCGATCCAGCAGCTCAAGGGCCTGATGAAGTCGCGGTACCTCGTCGAGCTGACCGACGAAGAGATCAAGGCCAAGAACGGCCAAGAGATTTTCCAGACGATCGTGGCCGAGCAAGAGGCGTGGCTGGCGAAAGACGGCAAGCTCGAAAAAGAGGCCGGCGAACTCGCGGCCAAGTTCCGCCACGACCGCAAAGCCCGTGCCGAGAAGCTCACCGAGCGTTACGGCACGGTGCTCGAAGACGGCGAACTCGACGCGGTCCCCGAAGACCAGCTCGAAGACTTTGTCTACGACAAAGGTCGCGCCGCGTTTATCGCCGAGCTCACCCGGCTCGAGCGGTTCGTGGTGCTCCAGGTCCTCGACAAGACGTGGAAGGACCACCTCTACGCGATGGACCAGGTCAAGGAATCGGTTGGCCTCCGCGGCTACGCCGAGAAGGACCCCAAGATCGAGTACAAGCGCGAGGGCGCGAACCAGTTCGAAGAGATGAAACGGACCAGCCGGGACCAGGTCACCGACCTGATCTTCCGGGCTCGCCTGACCCCTAATGTCCGGCTGCAGAACGCCTACGGCGAGAACCAGCAGGCCACGCATCCGGGCGCGGACGCGGCCGGGGCGCCCCAGGCGCCTTCGCCGGGCATGGCCGCCGCCGCGGCCGCCGCGGTGCGTGGAGGCAGCGCGGATCAACAGGCCGCCCAGCAAGTCGCCGACCGTGCGGGCTCTCGGCCGGACCCGCGTTCGAACATGACCCGCAAGCAACGCCGCGCCGCCGAGGCCCGCGAACGCCACGAGCAGAAGTCGGGCCCGAAAAAACAGCGGAAACGCAAGAGCCGCTGACTCTGACGCGGCGCTAGTATTTCCCGGTTAAAACTGGATTTTAAAGAAACTAGGAGATCGTGATGCGTTTGTTGAGTTGGGTTGGTCTATGGACGTGCGTGGTGACCTTCGGCTTACTCGGTTGTGCCGCCGCGGTTTCGGAGCAGGCGACGGACGCCACGCCGACGTCCAAACCCGTGGTCCTGCCGCGGGCGGAGCGCGTCGCGGCGGAGCAGACCGTGATTGCTTTTGGGTCTTGCCTGAAGACCGATCAGCCCGCTCCGATCTTTGACCACCTCTTAGCCATGCAGCCTGACGTCTTACTGATGCTTGGCGACAACGTCTACGTCAGCCGGGCCCGCGGCGAGAAAACGCCCGAGGTGTTCGATCTCAAATACGGAGAGCTAGCGGCCCAGCCGTATTGGCCACGACTGCGGCAAGACGTCCCGTTGCTGCTGGCGACCTGGGACGACCACGACTACGGCAAAAACGACGCCGGCAAAGAGTGGGAGAAAAAAGACAACGGCAAAGACGCGTTCCTCGAGTTTTTCCCGACTTCGGCGACGAAGATCCCCGAAGGCCGCGACGGCGTCTACCACGCGGTCACGGTTGGTCCCGAGGGTCGGCGGGTGCAGTTCATCATGCTCGATACCCGTTGGTCCCGCGACGCGATCGACCGCAAGCCCGGCCCGCGCGGCGCGAGAGGGCCCTACCTGCCCAGCGACGACACGACCCGGACGCTGCTGGGCGAAGCGCAGTGGGCGTGGTTGGCGGACGTGTTAAGCGAGCCGGCCGACGTGCGTCTCATCGGGTCGAGCATCCAGGTCGTGGCCCGCGAGCACGGCTGGGAGTGCTGGGGCAACTTCCCGCATGAGTTGGCGCGGCTGTACCGTTTGATCGATGAAACCCACGCGAACGGCGTGGTCTTGCTGAGTGGTGACCGCCACCTCGGCGAGATTTCCAAGGACGTGGATGACGTGACGCCGTATCCGATGTGGGATATCACCGCGTCGGGCTTCAACCAAGACACCCGCGACGTGGACGAGCCCAACCGTTACCGCCTCGGCGGGGTTCACCGCAACTCGCACTTCGGCGCGATCCAGATCGACTGGGCCGGCAATGATCCGCAGCTGCGGCTGATGCTGATCGGCGAGGATGGGCAGCCGTTTGAGTCGCAAACCGTAACGTTGTCGAGCCTGCAAGCCGCGGCCGAGTGATTCATAATGAGATTCAGCGTTTGATCGCCGCGTCGAACAGCGGATCACAGTGCTCGCTTAGCACGCCGCCGACCACGCGGTCTTCGGTCCAGCCCGCTTTGTCGGCCAATTCGTGGGCGCGTAGGTCGAGTTGCCGCCAGCCGGTCGCGGCGAGGTGCGGGATGGACGTGCCGTAGACCACCCGGCCGATCTCGGCCCAGATGCAGGCGGTCATGCACATCGGGCAAGGCTCGGCGGTGGTGTAGAGCGTGGCGCCTTTGAGCCGGGGTCGGCCGTGGACGGCGGCGGCTTTCTGGATGACGTCGATCTCGCCGTGCAGCGTGGGGTCGCGTTTCGAGTCGTTGAGGCCGACGGCGAGTTCTTCGCCGGTGTCGGGATCGATCAACACCGCGCCGAACGGCGCGGCGGGGTTGCCGCGGGCGACGTCGATGGCGCGTTGCATGTGGTGTTCGTGGTGGTGGGGCATGGCGGAGGGTTTGCGGGGTTTTACAGGAGCTTAGCGATGACGCTGTCGGCGACGAACAAACCGCGGCGGGTCAGGCGGAGGTGCGTCGCGGTCTTTTCGAGCATGTCGAGGTCGACCATCTCCTGAATCGACTCGCGGCGGCGGTCGGCCGGAGGCAGATGTTCATCGATCCAATCCAAATCGATGCCGTCGGACAAGCGTAGGCCGAGCATCAAACGTTCGCCGACGCGTTCGTCGTCCGGCAGCGATTCGTGGTCCTGCGTCGCGGGCTCCGGCGAGGTGGCGAGATACGTCGCGAGGTTCGGCGCGTTACGCCAGCGGTGCCCCTCGACGTGCGACGCCGCGGCGGGCCCGAGACCCAACCAGTTCTGATTCTGCCAGTAGGCGAGGTTGTGAAGACAACGGAAGTTTGAAGTTTGAAGTGTGAGGTTTGAAGTGTCGGACGCAAGCGATGGCTCGGCGACTTCTGTGACTTCAGGGTTTGTACTTCGCACTTCGAACATCTCACTTCGCAATTCCCGCCTCGCCCAATTCGAGATCTCGTAATGTTCAAACCCCTCGGCCTCCAGCCGATCGAGGACGCGTTGGTACATCTGCCGTTGGGTGTCTTCATCGATGGGCGTGATTTTGCCGACGCGGAGGCGGGCGGTGAGGGCGGTGTTGGGTTCGTAGGTCAGGCCGTAGGTCGAGAGGTGCGCGGGCGCGAGGGCGATCAGGCGGGACAAGTCGTCGTCGAGCATGTCGAGGGTTTGGCCGGGGATGGCGAAGATCAGGTCCAGCGAAAAGTTGTCGATCCCCGCGGCTCGGCAGGCCTCGACCGCCCGCGGCACGTTGTCGGGGTCGTGCCAGCGTTCGAGGGCTTCGAGCGATTCGCGTTGAAACGACTGGGCCCCGATGGACGCGCGGTTGACGCCGCTGTCGGCGAGCTGTTGCATCAGCTCGGGCGTGACGGTTTCGGGGTTGGCCTCAACGGTGAACTCTTCGCAGCGGTCCAGCAGGCCCAACTCGTGCATCGCGTCGAGCAGCTTCGTCCACAGCTCGGGCCGAAGGTAAGTGGGCGTGCCGCCGCCGGCGAAGACGGTCTTCGGGCTCAGTATGTCAAGGTGTTCCGCCCAGCCGCGGAGCTCGGCGATCAGGGCGTCGGTGAACGCGGCCTGCCGGTCGTGGCCGGGCTGTTCCACGACGCTATAGAAATCGCAGTAGTGGCATTTGTGGAAACAAAACGGCAGGTGCAGGTACAACGCGTCGACCGCCACAGCGGGGTCCAGGGCGTCGCGGATCGCGGTCGGGATGGCTTGCTGGGGGTGTTTCACGGCGTTACACTCCAGCATAGGCGGACGGCAGTCGTTTCGTTTTTTGAGTTTCTAGGATCGCCATGGAAGCCTCACTGGTCATGTTCAAAGCCGACGGCACGCGTCGGGACTTCCCGTTGCGGGCCGGGTCGCTGGTCGTGGGCCGAAAAAACAGCTGCGAACTGCGGATTCCCCTGTCCAGCGTGTCGCGTCAGCACTGTGAGATCACGGTCGAGGGCGACGAGATCAAGCTGCGCGACCTGGGTTCGAGCAACGGGACGTATCACAACAGCATCCGCGTCCAGGAGGCGGAACTGTCGGCGGGCGACGAGGTGGTGGTCGGGCCGGTGGTGTTTACGCTGGTGGTGGACGGCGTGCCGAGCGAGATCAACCCGGTGCGGACCATTGTCGCGTCGGCCGGTTCGGGAGATTCGGGGGCCACGATCGCGCCGGAACAGCCCCTGGCCGCGAGCGACGCCGAGGTGGTGATCGCCTCCGAAACCGAGCACGAAGAAGCGGCTGCGATCGACTTGGGCGACGACGATGACGCCGATCCGTTCGAAGCCCTCGAAGCGATGGCCAGCGAAGAAAAAGCCAAGTCCGCGTCCGGGGTGCCGGCCGCGAGCGACAGCAGCATCATCGAATTCGATTTCGATGACTTGGACGACGACGATTTAAAATAGTTTGGATTCTGGACGGGTCAGTCAAGGATTCACAGACTCAGAACCGGTGAAACACGCAGCGGCCCGGAGCTATCACTTGGCTTCGCCGGTGCCCGCGTCGGCCTCGGCGGGGGCGGGGCTGTTGGTCTTGGGCTGGGGCACCTGGATCCGCATGCCGCAGCTGCGGCAGCGCACGGTTTTACCCCGTGCGCTGAGCGGAACGGAAAGAATCGTGCGACACTTAAGATTCGGGCACAGAAGGCGGACTGCACTGGGTGACATAGGGATTGCCTCGCGGAGATCATCGAAACCGGACCACCATTAGGATTATCGAGCGACCGCGGGGCCGACTTAACCCGTTTGGCGGGCCGTAGACCACGATTTTCGGTCATCCACGAGGGCATTTGGAGCAGAATAGGTTTGCGAGTAAAACCTTGGATGGCCGATAGATAACGCCGTCATGGTCGTGGGCCGCGGTGTCGCGGCCGACCGTTTTTCGGACTGCAGCCCGGAGCACGTGGATTTGATGGGATGGGAAGCTTGGTCGACCCTTGGCATCATCGCCCTATTGGCGATCGGGCTGGTGCGTGGCCTGGCCGGGCCCGACACGGTGCTGCTGGGGGGCATGACGCTGCTGGTCGCGTTGGGTTTGTTCTCGGACGCTTTCCCGTCGGCGTCCGAGGCCGTGTCGGGCTTCGGCAACGAAGCGGTGGTGACCATCGGCGTATTGTTCGTCATCGCTGAGGGTTTGTCACGCACCGGCGCGATGGAACTGCTCACCCGTCGACTGCTGGGCCAACCGACATCCGTCCGCGGGGCGCAAGCCCGGATGCTGCCGGCGGTGGCGGGCCTCAGCGCGTTTCTGAACAACACGCCGATCGTGGCGATGTTTATCCCGGTGGTGAACGACTGGTGCAAGAAGACCGGCCTGTCGCCGTCGAAGCTGCTGATCCCTTTGTCCTACGCCGCGATCATGGGCGGCAGCTGCACGCTCATCGGCACCGCGACCAACGTCTTCGTCGACGGTATGGTCCGCGCCGCGCAGGCCAACGGCGAAGCGCTCGGCCCGCTGCTGGACTCCGTCACCGGCCAGCGCGGCGACATGTCGCTGGGCATGTTCACCATCAGCTTCGTCGGCGTCCCCGCAGCGTTGATCGGGTTGGGTTATCTGCTCTTGGTGACTGACCGCCTGCTGCCCGAAAGGCGGAGCGGCGTCAGCGCGTTCGACACCGCCAGCCAAGACGGCGAGCCCCGGCGGAACTTTACCGTCGAGATGATGGTCACCGCCGATGCGCCGTTTACGAATCAGACTATTGAGAAAGCGGGACTGCGTAACCTGCCGGGCGCATACTTGGTGGAGATCGATCGCGGCGGGGATCGGCTGGTGGCCGTGGGACCCGAGCAGACGCTGCGCGAAGGCGATCGGCTCATCTTTGCCGGGGTGGTCGATTCGGTGGTCGACCTGCAAAAAATCCGCGGCCTGGTCCCCGCGACCGACGAGGTGTTCAAGCTGGATGACCCCCGGCCCAACCGACGGCTGGTCGAAGCGGTCGTCAGCCCGCAACACCCGATGATCGGCCAAACCATCCGTGAAGGCGGCTTCCGTACGCAATACGGCGCCGCGGTCATCGCGGTCCACCGCGGCGGCGAACGGCTCAACCAACGCCTTGGTGACGTCCGGCTCCGGGCCGGCGACACGCTGCTGCTCGACACCCACCCGCGCTTCGTCGCCCGCCAACGCAACCGACAAGACTTCATCCTCGTCTCGGCGATCGCGGGCTCGGAAACCGCCCGCCACGAACGCGCTTGGGTCGCGCTGGCGTTGTTGGCGATGATGGTGCTGCTCACCACGCTGACGCCGATGCGGCTGGTCACCGCGGCGCTGCTCGCCGCGGGCGGCATGGTGCTCAGCGGCTGCTGCACCCCCGATCAGGCGCGGCAGGCCGTGAACTGGCGGGTGTTGCTCGCGATGGGTGGGGCTTTAGGCGTCGGCGCGGCGCTCGAATCCACCGGGGCCGCGGTGTCCGTCGCGAACCTGATGGTGGACAGTTTTGCGTCGCTGGGCCCGATCGCGATCCTCGCGGCGGTCTACCTGGCGGCGATGATGTTGACCTCGCTCATCGGGCCCATCGGGACGGTCGCCCTGATGTTCCCCGTCGCCAAAGCCGCGGCGATGTCGGCCGGCCTGAACTTCGAGCCTTTCGCCATCACGCTGATGATGACCGCCGCCGCGAGTTTTGCGACGCCCACCGCCTACCAGACCAACCTGATGGTCTACGGCGTCGGCGGCTACCGCTTTAGCGACTTCGTCCGCGTCGGCCTCCCGTTGAACCTGTTGGTGATGGCAGTGACGCTGACGATCGCGCCGGTGGTTTGGCCGTTGTAGCGAAGTGAACAGTTCACAGTCCGCAGTAAACAGTGACGAGTCACGAACTGTTCACTGTTTACTCATCACTCGCCGAAGGCGCGTATTCGACGCCGTTGTTTGGCGTTTCGAACAGACGGACGCAGACCAACTCGGGCAGGCCGGGCTTGAGTTGGTCGTAGATCCACTTCGCGATGATCTCGGCGGTGGGGACTTCGAGGCCGGGGATGTCGTTGAGATAGTGGTGGTCGAGGGCGTCGATGATCGGTTCGATGTGTTTTTTGAGGTCGCCGTAGTCCATGAAGAAGCCCACGGCCGGGTCGACTTCGCCCTCGCAGGCGATCTCGCACTGATACGTGTGGCCGTGCATCCGCCGACACTTGTGCCCCTCGGGCATCGTGAAGAGCTGGTGGGCGGCATCAAAACTGAATTTACGGAGGATGCGGGTTTTCATGGGAGCGAGATTGTAGGACGGACCACGCCCGACGTGAAAGCGGCAAGCCCGTGGGCTGACGAGGTAACGTGCGGTGGGCGGTGCCCACCCTACACGCCGCGGGCCATCGGGTCCCAGATCAGCTTGTGCAATTGGGTCTGCACCCGCACCGGCAGCCGATCGCCCAGGACCCACTCGGCCAATTCGGTGATCGATAAACCCAGGCAGCCGGCGATCTCCTTGCCGGGGGCGACGTGGTTCACCGCGCTGACCAGCACGGCCTTCACGCGTTCGTGCAGCCGGTGCGTTTCGAGTTGCTGGACCATCCAGTCGTAGTCGCCCCGGCTGGTGAGGACAAACTTCACTTCGTCACGCTCGTTGAGGTGATCCACGTTGGCCCAGAGGTTGCGGTGAGCCTCGCCGCTGCCGGGCGTCTTGAGGTCCATGATTCGGATCACGCGCGGGTCACACGTCGAGATGTCGCATGCTCCGCTGGTCTCGATGAGGACCGTCTTGCCCGCGTCGCAGAGCGCGGTCATCAGCGGGTGGACGTTGCGTTGCAGCAGCGGCTCGCCGCCGGTGATCTCGACGAGGTCGCAGGTGGTTTGGCTAATCGATTTGTCGGGGGTGGCCAGTTCGTTCGGGATGTACTGAACGAGCGATTCCATGCCGTCGCTGGGCGGATCGTAGTCGGTCACACAGCGTTCCACCTCTTCGATGATCTGCGTCAGCGAACGCTTCTCGCCTTCGTGAAACGCGTACTCCGTATCGCAGTACGCACAACGCAAGTGACACCCGCGCAACCGAACGAAGACGCAAGGCAACCCCGCGTAGGTCGATTCGCCCTGGACCGAGTAAAAAATCTCGTTGATCAGCAGCGTCTGTTCGTCGAGGGATTGGGCGTTACTCATGGGCCGTCTCCAAGGGTTCGAGCTCAGCCAGGAGTTGGGCGGCCGTGTGCTTCAACGTCGGGTGGATCGCTTCCGGCCCGACGTCGCACAGCGGCTTGAGCACGAACCACCGCTCGTGCATGCGGGGGTGGGGCACCTGCAGGTCGGGCTGGTCGATTACCGCGTCGCCGAAGAGCAACAGGTCCAGATCGATCAGGCGGGGACCCCAGTGGGGCCGTTGGTCCTCGGCCGGCCGGCCCATGTCCGCTTCGATCCGCTGCATCTGGGTGTGCAACTCGGCGGCCGCCAGGGACGTCTCGATGCGTACCACGGCGTTCACAAAACGGTCTTGGTCCTGCGGGCCGACGGGGTCGGTTTCGTAGAGGTCGCTGGCGATCAGGCGACCGACGCCGGGCAGGGCGGCGAGTTGTTGGATCGCCGACCGGACCTGCTCGGCCGGTCGGCCCAGGTTCGCCCCCAGCGCGATGTACGCCGTCACCGCCGGCGGCGGTGGGGTGGGGCGGGTTTCGGGCTCGGCGGAATATTCAGCCATCGGGCCAGATTGTACGCGGTGAAACGATCCGGTCCCCGCTGCCGGCGTCCTCGGCTATGATATTCCGCTTGCCCAAGGCTCGACCATGACCGCCATGACCTCCACCCCGCCCTCCCCATCCCAGCCGCTGAACCTCGATTCGGCCAACGCCCAGCTCGCCGACGCCTCGCCCGAGCAGGTGATCCAGTGGGCGGGCGACACGTTCGGTCAGGGACTGGTGATGTCCACCAGCTTCGGCGTGCAGTCGGCGGTGATGCTTAGCTTGGTGACCAAGGTGCTGCCGGACGTGCCGGTGATCTTCATCGACACGGGGTTCCATTTTCAAGAGACCTACCAATTTGCCGACGAACTGACCGATCGGCTCAAGCTGAACCTCAAGGTTTACGCCGCGGACGAAAGCCCGAGCTGGTTCGTCGCCCGCCACGGCCAACTCTGGGATTCGGACAACCCGGACGACCTGAACCGCTACGACCTGTTGCGCAAGGTTCAGCCCATGAACCGGGCGCTCGAAGAACTCGGCGCGACCGCGACCCTGGCGGGCCTGCGTCGCCAGCAGACCAACCACCGCGCCAACCTCCGCAAGGTCGAGGGCCAGGACGGCCGATTCAAGGTCGCCCCGATCCTCGAATGGTCCACCAAGGACGTACACGAGTACCTCAAAGCCCACGACCTGCCGTACCACCCGCTCCACGAGCAGGGCTACGCGAGCATCGGCGATTGGCACTCGACCCGCCCGATCACCGCCGGCCAAGACGAACGCGCCGGCCGCTTCGGCGGGCTCAAGCAAGAGTGCGGCCTGCACCTGCCGATGTCCAAGGAAGAGGACGACAGCCGGTTCAGTTCGGGGTTGTAAGGCCAAACAGCCGGAACCGCAGATTGCGCTGATTAAGCAGATTAAATCCGCGTATTGCTTTAGCGATGCCGGGTCACTTCAACGTCGTCGGTGAAATGGTGTTGATGGAGTTGTCGTTTGATGATCTGACGGAGTTCAGAGGTGAGTGATTTGTCGGTCACGATGACACGAACGGTTCCCGTGAACGTGTCGATATCCGGCACTTGACCCAAGCCCGTCAATTCAATCTCACGGTACAAGTCTTCGGCCAGGTTGAGAAACCGGTGGGCGATCCCACTTGCATCTTCGGAGCGGCTTTCCGCCAGCTTCAATTCAAAATACGGCTTGGCCATAAGGCTTTTGCGGTCTTAGATAATCTGTGGAATCTGCGAAATCTGCGGTTTCGGCTGTGGCGTTCTGTCAACGCGCTATGTCACGGCACGATCTGCACGGTGCTGCCCTGGCTGTGGTCGGTGAGCATGTTGAAGACCAGTTCGATGTCGTTGTCGAGCAGGCGCACGCAGCCGCGGGATTCTTCTTTGCCGATGGAGTCGGGTTCGATGGTGCCGTGGATGCCGAAGCCGGTTTTGTCGCGGTTGGCTTCGTCGAGGCCTTCGATGGCGATCCAGAATTCGCCGATGGGGTTGTTCGGGTCGTCGCGCGGGAAATACTCGTTGTTGAGTTCATCACGCCAGTCGGGGTTCTCGACCTTGCTGCCTTTGATGACTTCCCAATTGCCCATCGGGGTATTCTCGCCGAGGCCGACGGGAAAGCTCTGGACGAACACCGGCATGCGTTCGGCGTCCACCGCGTACACGTCCATCACGAAACGCGATTTACTGACCCGGGCGTGCAGCGGGCCCTGAACGACTTTGATCGTTTTCCCGGCCTGAACATTGTCGGGGTTGCTGATGTTGTTGATCAGTGCGAGCAATTGCCAGGGCACCCGGTGGCGGATGGCAATCGTAGAAAGGGGCGCATCGATGACGTAGCCCTTGGCGATGGTGTCGCCGGTGGTGATCGTGCGCGTCCACAGCAGTTCGCGGTTGACTTCGTCGAGGCGTTCGCGGACCGCGGCGGCGTCGGCGGGCGAGAGCTGGAGGTTGTCGGCAAACAGCAGGCGTGACAGGGTCGCCCGGCCCTCGACGAGTTGGCCCTCGACGATCTGCACGTCGCCGCGGTTGTAGAGCGTCGCCGCGTCGGCCCCGGAGGTGAAGCGTTTGGGCGCGGGCATGGCTTCGGTCAGGTCCTTGACCGACTGGATGACTTCGGGCGTCGGCTTGATCTCGGGCTGACGCTCGGGAGCGGGCTCGGCGTTGCGCGTGGGCGGGGCTGGGGTGGGTTCGATGCTGCGGACCGGCGGCGGGGTGCGGTCGGCGCTGCGGTTGGTTTGGGGCAGCGGCGGGGCGGTGATCAGGCCGTTGGTGGTGTTGCCCAGGCTCGGCAGGTCGGTCGAGGCGATACTTTGGGTGGGGGTGTCGCCGGCGTCGGTTTCGTTGGGTTGGTTGTCCGGGTCACCCCAGAAGAAGAAGGCCAGACCCGCGATCACCACGGCAAGCAGCAGCACCTTGGGTGCTTTGCCCAGGCCCTTTTTGCGGCGGGTACTCATGTTGCGGCGGGGAGATTGGGATTGCATAGGCGGTCTTGAGGGGGGTCAGCGAATCGGGGCAAAAGGCTGGAACTTACTTCGGCTCAACCACGGCGGGCTCGCCACGATTGGTCGGACGCACGGCGGTCCCCGAAGGTTCGGCGGGGTTTTGGAGTTTGGGCTCGGCCCGTTGCCCGTCGACCCACTTGAGGAACTCGGCGATGCGTTGCTCGTAGCCCCGGCCGGTGGGCGTGTAGTAGGTCTTGTCGACGCCCAGGTAATCCTGATCGACGAAGCCGGAGTCGGCGTTGTGGGCGTAGGCGTAGGTGCCGTCTTTGCGGTTGTGGGCGCTGCGGAGTTTCTTGGGGACCGGGACCGTACGTTGGTGCTTTACGTCCTGCTCGGCGGCCTTGATCGCGGCGTAGGCGGCGTTGGATTTCGGGGCGGTGGCGAGGTAGATCGTGGCCTGGGCGAGGGTGATGCGGCCTTCGGGCAGGCCGATGCGGTGGACGATGTCGTAGCAGGCGGCGGCGACGGTGATGCCGCGGGGGTCGGCGTTGCCGATGTCCTCGCTGGCGAGGATGGCGATGCGGCGGGCGATGAACAGCGGGTCTTCGCCGGCCACCAGCATCCGGGCCAACCAATAAATCGCGGCGTCGGGGTCGCTGCCGCGGACGGATTTGATGAACGCGGAGATGGCGTCGTAGTGCTCATCGCCGTCGCGGTCGTAGTTGATAGATTTCTGTTGGATCGAGGCCTCGGCGACGGCGAGGGAGATGTGGACGGGCCCGCGGGCTGAAGCCCGCTCGCCATCGTTTTGCTCGGAAAGGACCGCGATCTCCAATGCCGTGAGTGCTCGTCGGGCGTCGCCGTCGCAAGCCATGGCCCAGTGTTGCAGGGCGTCTTCCTCGACGGCCAAGCCGACTTGGCCGTAGCCGCGTTCGTCGTCGGCGATCGCGCGGCGGAGGACGCCGAGGATGTCGTCTTCGTCGAGCGGTTCAAACTGAAAGACCTGGGATCGGCTGACCAGGGCGTTGTTGACCGTGAAGTAGGGTTTCTCGGTGGTCGCGCCGATGAGGGTGATGATGCCGCGTTCGACGTCGCCCAGCAGGACGTCTTGCTGGGCTTTGTTGAAGCGGTGGATCTCGTCGAGGAAAAAGATCGTGCGTCGGCCGTCCTGTTCGAGGCGTTTGCGGGCGCCGTCCAAGACGTGTCGCACGTCCTTGACGCCGACCACGGCGGCGTTGCCGCGGTCGAAGTGGGCTTCGGTGTGTTGGGCGATCAGCTCGGCGAGGGTGGTCTTGCCGGTGCCGGGCGGGCCGTAGAAAAGCACGGACGTGATCCGGTCGGCCTCGAGCATGCGACGCAAGAGCTGGCCGGAGCCGAGGAAGTGCTGCTGCCCGGCAAACTCGTCGAGCGTCCGCGGACGCATGCGCACCGCCAGCGGCTCGGCGGCCCGCCGGTGTTTCTCGCGTCGGTCTTCCCAGAGGTCAGCCATCGCGACAGTTTAGCCCGACCGACGATCCGTCTGCTTAACGCCGGAGCTCAAATCCATCGAAAGCGTACGATTTTTTTTCGCCCGCGAAAAACGTTCAAAACCATCACGGCTTGGCTTGGTTTCGGTTTCTGACGCGATGGACCTCGCCCCCCTATCGGACGGCCGCCGTCAAAACCGTTCATAACGACCCGACGTCCCAAAGGCGGAGCTTCAAATTCTAATTTTCGCCGC
>JBCCST010000084.1:0-13612 GCA_039199695.1 Planctomycetota bacterium
CACCCACCATCCGGCGGACCGCGACCCTCGGAACGTCTTCCACGGAAGGCCCGCCCACCACGTCGCCCGCCCCGAGCCCCATGAGCCGCAGCCACTGCTCCACCCGATGCGGCGACAACCCGTCGGTCGAATCGCTTCGGGTCGCCCGACCACGTGCGATCCGCCTCGGCTCTTTGGCGCCACGCTTCCGCGCAGCGTGCTGCGGTTTCTCCCGGCGTAGCTGGCCGCAGAGCCGAGCTAGGAAATCTTCCGAACTCCACGACTTGGCACGCCGCCCCCGCGCCGCCGAACGGATGACCCGGTCGCTGCTGACCACGGTGACGCTACGCGGCGTGCGGTGGGTCTGCACCATCGCGATGATCACGTCGTCGGCCGTCTTCCCGCCGTGCGCCGACGACCCACCGGAGTACACCAACTCGACCGAATCCACCGGGCTCTGCGTCGTGCCCAACACCCTCGGCACGCCGTCCGCCACGACCACCACGCGCCCCTGCCGCGCCCACGAGGTTTGCCCCAACGCCCGGCATAGCCCCGCGATATCGAGCCCAGCCAACATCGCCGGCATCGGGCTGTGTAACACGTTGTACGCGTCCACTAACAGCATGACCCGATCGTATGGTTCATGAACCGCTGCCCACCCGAAAGAATTTGAACCGCAGATTTCGCAGATGACGCAGATGAGCAACCAGCCGCGGATGAACGCCAACCAACGCGAATCAAGCAAGGGGCGCACCAAAACCCAGCAATACCACACTGACCTGCTGATTTGCGTCCATCAGAGTTCTTTGGCGGCCTTTCGCATTCTTGATGAGTCTGCGTCAACCATGAAATTGGCGGTTCATCGCCGGCACGGGTCATGCGTGATTCCGTTGATGCTCCGGACGCGGCCGGATACGCTGCCTCGTTCTTGATTGCGTTTCCCGTCTTCGCTTGGAGTTTCCATGGCTGCCTCTGATTCGTCGTCTGCCGGTTCGTCCACCGAGTCCATGCTGCAAGAGTCCCGCCGGTTCCCCCCGCCGGCCGAGTTTGCCAAAGACGCGCACGTTACGTCGATCGAGCAGTACGAACAGATGCACCGTCGCAGCGTCGAAGACCCCGAGTCGTTCTGGGCTGAGGTCGCCGAGGGGTTCCACTGGTTCGAGCCGTGGACGAAGGTGCTGGATTGGAATTTGCCCGACGCCAAGTGGTTCGTCGACGGCAAGACCAACCTGGCGTACAACTGCCTGGACCGCCAGATTGACGCGGGTCTGGGCGACCAAACCGCGATCGTCTGGGAGGCCGAGTCCCCCGGAAGCGACGGACAATTCGTCGTCGAGCACTGGTCATATGCAGACCTGCACCGCGAGGTGTGCAAGTTCGCCAACGTGCTCAAAGCCCAGGGCGTGAAGAAGGGCGACGTTGTCACGATCTACATGGGCATGATCCCGCAGCTCGCGATCGCGATGCTCGCCTGCGCCCGCATCGGCGCGCCGCACTCGATCATCTTCGGCGGCTTCTCCGCTTCGGCCATCCGCGACCGGGTCGAAGACGGCCAATCCCGCATCGTCGTCACGTGCGACGGCAGCTACCGCCGGGCCAAGATCGTGCCGCTCAAGGACAACGTCGACGAAGCCCTCACGATGACCGACCGCGTGGACACGGTCATCGTGTACGAGCGCACGAAGCACGACGGCGTGAACTACATCGACGGCCGGGACCACAAGTGGGACGCGCTCATGGCCGACGCCTCGGCGGACTGCGACGCCGAACAACTCGATTCCGAAGACCTCGCCTTCATCCTCTATACCTCCGGCTCGACCGGCAAACCCAAGGGCATCATGCACACCACCGGCGGCTACATGGTCTACGCGGCCATGACCGCCAAGCTCACCTTCGACCTCAACGCCGATGACCCGAACGAGATGTACTGGTGCACCGCCGACATCGGCTGGATCACCGGGCACAGCTACATCATCTACGGCCTGCTGCCCAACCGCGTGCCCACGCTCATGTACGAAGGCGCTCCCAACGAACCCGGCCCCGACCGCTTCTGGGACATGGTCGAACGGCACCAGGTCACCAAGTTCTACACCGCCCCGACCGCGATCCGCGCGTTTATGAAGTGGGGCGACGAACACGTCGAGAAGCACGACCTGTCGAGCCTCAAAGTGCTCGGCACCGTCGGCGAACCGATCAACCCCGAAGCCTGGGTGTGGTACCACGAGAAGATCGGCGGCTCGAAGTGCCCGATCGTCGACACGTGGTGGCAGACCGAAACCGGCGGCCACATGCTCACTCCCCTGCCCGGCGCGACGACGACGACGCCCGGCTCATGCTGCCGGCCGATGCTCGGCATCGACGCCGCGGTCGTGAACTCCGACGGCGAAGAAGTGCCCAACAACACCGGCGGCATCCTCGTCGTCCGCAAGCCCTGGCCCTCGATGCTCCGCGGGATCTACGGCGATCGGCAACGCTTCGTCGAAACCTACTGGGAAAAAGTGCCGGGCATGTACTGCCCCGCCGACGGCGCCCGGGTGGACCCGGACGGCAACTTCTGGATCACCGGCCGGATCGACGACGTGATCGTCGTCGCGGGTCACAACCTCGGCACGATGGAGATCGAGTCGGCGTTGGTCAGCCACCCCGACGTCGCCGAGGCCGCGGTCGTCGGCTTCCCGCACGACGTGAAGGGCACCGGCATAGCCGCGTTCGTCATCACCCAGGGCCAAGCGCCCTCGCCGGGCAGCGACGCCGCCGAGGCGATGAAGAAATCCATGTCCGCCCACGTCGCCAAGGAACTCGGCCCGATCTCCAAACCCGACCAGATCCGCCTGACCGAAGCCCTGCCCAAAACCCGTTCGGGCAAGATCATGCGCCGTCTCCTCCGCGACATCGCCGCAGGCAACCCGATCACCCAAGACACCACGACGCTCGAAGACCGCAGCATCGTCGAGAAGTTGCAAGCCAGTGGGTAAGCGAGCCTATACTCCGCGGCGATGGGTCAAGACGAAGACAACCCGACGGTGCCCCCCGTCGCTCCGGCGATAACTCCGCGACCTGACGACAAGTCAGATCGAGGAACCAAGGTCGGGCCACCACGCGGTTGGATGGCGGGAGCGTTGGGTTGCGCGTTCGCGGACAAAGGCTGGATCGAGCGCTACTGGATCGTGCCGGTGATGATCCTGCTGCCGGTGATCAACCTGATCATGCTGCGCGGCTGGCGGTTCGAACTGATGCGCAACCTCGTGTGGCAGCGGTCACCCCGGCTGCCCAACCCGGCCGACTTTTTCACTTTCCTCATCAGGGGGCTGCTGCTCTGGCTGGTGACACTGGTCTACCACCTGCCCCACTTGGCGTTCGGGCTCCTGCACCTGGCGCAGCTGATCCACGCCGCGCAAGAAGGGGGCGACGCCTTGATCAAGGAACTGATCCTGATCGTCGTGATCACCGTGGCGGCCTTGGTGGTGACCTGGCCTTTGTACCGGGTGGCCGTGCTGCGGTACGCGGCGACGGGCTCGTTGAGCGCTTTCTTCTTGGTGCCACAAAACCTGTGGCTGGTGCTGCGGCACTACCCCCGGCTGATCGTGATGGGGCTCTCGGTCCTGTTGGTCACGTTCGTGCACGTCCTGATCCTCGGGGGGCTGACCGCCACGTTAGTCGGCTTGGTTGTTGCGGTACTGGCCACGGTTCCGATCTACTACGCCGCGACGGGTCATCTCTACGCCCAGATGGCCTCACGGATGGCGTTGACCCACCGCTGGTTTGTGCCGGTGGAGGCCGGGGCGGAGGACGGTCCGCGCAAACCGCGGCCGGTCGGCCGGGTGCGTTTGGTGGTGGGGCTGGTGGTGTCGCTGGTCCTGCTCGCGGCGGGGACGGCTGGGGGGATCGGGGCGGCGCTCCTGCTGGCGGGTCCGACAGACTCCTGGAATCCGGAAACGCGCGAGCTCTTCGACGCGGTCCGCTCCGGCGATGCGGCCGGCGTGGCCGAGTCGATGCGCGAGCTGGTCGATACCTGGTCTGAGCCCGAGGCTTGGCGGAGCCTCGCACCGGAATGGTTGGAGCAGCAGATCGAGGCCTGGGGAGAAACGGAAGACGGCGACGAAGCACCGGCCGACCCACCTTTGCCGTGACCCGTACATCGATCAACGATCCGACCAAGCCCGATGGATTATCATCCCACCATGTCACATACCAACCCCATCCTGAAAAACGCGGGCATTCATCATATCGCGCTCAGTACTTCAGATTTTGATCGTTCGGTGGCGTTTTACGCCGACGTGCTGGGGTGTAAGCCCAAGCTGATGTGGGGCGAGGTCGGCCAGCGCGGGGTGATGCTGGACGTGGGCGACGGGAACTACGTCGAGGTGTTTGAGCGGAACAACGCCGCGGGGCAGCCGGCCGAGGCGCGGGTGCTGCATTTTTGTTTGCGTTGCAGCAACGTCGAAGAGGTGGTCGAGCGGGTGCGGGACGCCGGGTTTGCCGTGACCGTCGAGCCCAAGGACGTGCCGATCACCAACGCGGTCGAGGGCGAGGTGGTGGCCGTGACGCTGCACCTGGCGTTCTTCACCGGGCCGGACGGCGAGATCATTGAACTCATTGACTGCAAGGACCTCTGAGCATGAGCGAACACACCGCAACGATTCACTGGGAACGCGGCGACACCGAATTCACCTATCAGACCTACTCCCGCAACCACACGGTGACGTTCCCCAACGGGCACGTGATCGAGAGCTCGGCCGCCGTCGACTTTATGGGCGACCCGGACAAGGTCGATCCCGAAGAGATGCTCGTCGCGGCGTTGTCGAACTGCCACATGCTCACGTTCCTCGCCTTGGCCGCGAAGAAGCGATTAGTCGTGGAGTCGTACACCGACCGCGCGTCGGGCGTGGTGGGCACGCTCGAAAACAAGCGCATGGCGGTCACGGCCGTGACGCTCCGCCCCGAGGTCACGTTCGGCGGGCCCGAAGATAAACGCCCCGATGCCGAGACGATCGACGCGATGCACCACAAGGCTCACGACCACTGCTTCATCGCCAACTCGGTGAACTGCGACATCCGCGTCGAGGCGAAGTAGTCCACTCCAAACGGACGGGACCATCCATCACACGACGGCCCGGTGCCGTGGTCAAGCGAAGCGCCGGCCACGACGGATTTCAAGCAGCGTGGCCGGCACTCGCTGCGCTCGTTTGACCACGGCACCCAAACGAAGTAGTCCAGTCAAAACCGATCGGACAACCATCACACGACGGCTCGTTATCATGCCGCCGTGCCCGACCTCGATTCTCCAACAACTTCTGTAGCCGCCTCGGCCGAGACGCATCCTTGGCGGTCGGGCCTCGCGGCGGCGCGGGCGAACCTGGTGCCGGGGCTGGTGCTGAGCGGGTTCGCGGTGGGGTTGTTGGTGAGCTACTGGTACGTACCGCCGGTGACCGCGGCGCTCGAGTCGTTGGCGCAAATGAAGACACGGGTCGGGTGGCCGTTTGCGTTGGTGAGCACGGCTGTGTTCGGCGCGGCGATCCCGTGGCTGGTCCAGCGCGCGCGGCCGAGCTTGCGTCGCGTGACGCTGTGGAGCCACCTCGTCTTTCTGCTGATGTTCTGGGGATTCAAAGGGCTCGAGATCGACCTGCTGTACCGGCTACAGGCGGTGTGGTTCGGCCAGGGCAGCGACCCGGCGACGCTGGCGATCAAGACTTTTATGGACCAAGCGGTGTACTGCCCGATCTGGGCGGTGCCTTCGACCGTGTTTGCGTATGCGTTCAAGGACGCGGGCTTTTCGCTGCGGCGGACCATTCAACCCATCCGGGAGCACGGACTGCGCGGCTGGTACGGGCGCGTGGTGTTGCCCGTGCTGATCAGCAACGCGGGCGTGTGGGTGCCGGCGGTGTTGGTGATTTATTGTTTGCCGTTGGCGTTGCAGTTGCCGGTGCAGAACTTGGTGTTGTGTTTCTGGTCGCTGTTGTTGGCGTTTCAGGTGCGCGGGGTGGCTCGGTGAAACAGGTGGTGTGATCAATATTCTGTTCGAGAACCGCGGATTTTCGGTATTCGATGCCGCGGCGTGTGGTCGGGCCGTGGCGGCCCCGGGTCACTGACCCGGGGCTAAATTGAAAATGAACGCCGTGGGTGTGCTATCGTCGTGGTATGGCCACTGCTCTTTCGGTGAATGTGAATAAGGTTGCTCTGCTGCGTAACGCGCGGTCCGGCGAGGTGCCGTCGGTCGTGGGCTTTGCCAAAGCGGCGCTCGATGCCGGGGCCCACGGGATCACGATCCACCCCCGGCCCGACCAACGGCACATCCGCATCACCGACGTCGATGCGCTGGCCGAGCTGCTGGCGTCGCCGGTGTACGCCGACCGCGAGTTCAACATCGAGGGCAACCCGCTGGACCTGTCCCACGGCGACCACCTGATGCCCATCCTCCGCCGGGTGAAGCCGACGCAAGCGACCTTGGTACCCGACGCTTCGGACCAGAACACGTCCGACCACGGCTTCGCCCTGACCGACCCGGCGGTGGTCGCCGAGCTTCGGCCGATCGTCAATGAACTGCAAGACCAAGGCTGCCGGGTGAGCCTGTTCATCGACCCCGAGCCGGACGTCGCGAACGGGGCCTTGGATGCGGGAGCCGACCGGGTCGAGTTGTACACCGAGTCTTACGCCCAAGCCTTCGCGGGCCCGGAGCGCGACGCCACCGTCCAACGTTTTGCCGATACGGCCCGCCGCGGGATCGACGTGGGCCTGCAGGTGAACGCGGGTCACGATCTCGATCAGGCCAACCTGGGCCTGTTTTTGGGTCACGTTCCGGGGGTGGAAGAGGTGAGCATCGGTCACGCGCTGGTCGCCGAATCGCTGCTGGAAGGCGTCTACACCACGATCCATCGCTATCTGGAACTCGTCGGCCACGACGTTTGATCCGATTCCGTCCGATAGCGACAGTGATTCCGGTCGTTTTAACTG
Source organism: Planctomycetota bacterium (assembly GCA_039199695.1). Lineage (GTDB taxonomy): Bacteria > Planctomycetota > Phycisphaerae > Phycisphaerales > Phycisphaeraceae > Algisphaera. The sequence continues at coordinate 6,931 of JBCCST010000084.1, forward strand.
TTTCGGTTTGCCTATCGACATCGCCCCTCTATACTTCGCCGCTGCGAGATAAATCTCGCCCCCGCGTGACTCGGCCCGTTGATCGGTTTGGGATGACCACCCCGCTTGATCGTCTCGGCCGTTCCCCCTTGGGTTGATCTGGCACCCCCTTACCGGATCGACCTCACGCCTCGACGGCCCCCCTCCGTCGTCCGACCGATCCCCGTTGGACCCCCGATCAGGTCAGGTAAATCCTCAAGGCGCTGGAACGTTAGTTCCGATAAGTTTCTATCTATGCTGTACCGCCCCCACGACAACGACATCACGTTCTACCTGCAGGTATATCGTGACGTCCGCGAGGCGAAATGGTGCCTGACCAACCTCCGCCGGGTCTACCCCAAGGCCAATGTGCTGATGGTCTCCGACGGCGACGACCATCCAGTCTGGCCCAAGATCGCCCAACGTTTCAACGCCCGCTACGTCGCCGGTGCCCGGCTGTACGCCACGGAGTACGGCGGCCGGATGATCCAGCGGATGCTGGACCTGTTCTCAGAAAACCCCACGCCCTACCTGGTGAAGATCGACACCGACACCTGGGTCCACCGCCGACTGCAGTACATGCCCACCGGCTGCAAAGTCTTCGGCACGCTGGAATGGGTGACGTGGGCCGGCCAAGAGCCCTTGGGTTACCCCAACGTCCAGGGCGGCTTCGTGGGCTACACCCGCGAAGCGATCCAGCTGATGCGGAGCAGCAAGCTGCTGATCTCCACTCGATTGCAGGACTACGAAAACACCTACGCCGACGTCGCGGACATCCGCCGACGCGCGGAAAAAGGCATGGTGTCGTTCGACTTCCTGACCCGCTACGCCTGTAAATCGCTGGGCATCACCTGCGAGGAGTACGACGAGGTCAAGAGTCAGTACCGCGGCTGGGTCCCCGAGACCGACGGCCAATTCGCCTTCACCCACCCGCACAAAGAAATCGCCCGCCGATCCACGATCGAGAAATTCACCCGGGAGATCCTGCCCGAGCCGGTGAAAGTCCAGATCAAGCAGACCGTGGCCACCGCCCGATCGCTGGCGGGTATCAGCAAGCCCGTTCCGAAGGTCCGCCCGACCGCGAAACGCCGGCCGGCCCCCTCGACGGCCAGCAGCGACGCCGCCTGACCCCTGCATTTATCGCAGCCCGTTCAATCATCATACCCCTGCTGATCCCCACCGCCGCGTTGAGTTTGCAACGCGGCTTTCGCGTCTTGGATCAGCTCCACGATCTCCGCGGGCAGCCCCTCGTCGCCCCACGCCCGCGCCAACGCGTGGGCGTGTCTTTCGATCAGCACCTCGGCCTTGTCCAGCCCCAACGCCCGCTCGTCGCCTTCCAACTCGTCGAGGTGGCCCAACGCGAACCACACCGCCTGAAGGTTAATCAGGTCCGGCACCGCGTCGCGCAGCCGCCGCCCCGCCGCGTCGTCGGGCAACGCCACCGCCGACTTGGCGAACGCCACCCAACGCCCCAGTAACACCGCCCACGTCAACCGCTCAGGGTGCAGCGGCTCGAATTCGGGTTCGTCTTTTCGCGTCACGGGTCAAGGCCTCGCGGGGTCGAGCTATCATGGACGGATGCCCAAAGTCATGCAGTGTAAAGAATCGTTCGGGTTCGTCGCGGTGCTCGCGTGTTGGGTGTGCTTCGTGGGCGGGTGTGCCGGGCCGATTGAAAGTACCCCCGAACCCGTGGCGTCGGTGCCGGCCGCCGAAGCCACAACGCCAGCCGACACCGAGACCAAGGCCGAGGGGCCACGCGAAGTGTTCCCCGGGATCACGCTGGACCTCGACCGTCGGCACCTCGACGTCGACGCCACCGTCGTCGGCCGAGACGTGGAATGGCTGGAGCTCCTGGCCTGCCGCCCCAACACGCGGGAGTACGAATCGGTCGTCAGCGTGGATGCCGAGGCCGCCTCGATCGGCGTGGCCTTGTCGCTACTAGGCCTCGAGGCCGGCCAACCGGCTCGCACCGAGCGCGATGAAAACAACGAGCTACTTTTCTTTGCCCCGCACGGCCCCGGGGTCGAACTGTTTTTCGTCCTCGACGACCAACCCGAGACGTCGATCCCCGCCAACACCTGGGTCGTCGATCAGGAAACCGGCGAGGTCATGCCCGACAACACCTGGCTGTTCGTGGGCTCGACCGTGATCGAGTTTCGCGGCGAAAGCTTCTTCATGGCCGAGAAGAACGGCACGGTCGTGTCGCTCCTGAACTTCGGCGACGAACTGGTCAGCCGACCCACCGAAAAATCCGAGGCCGGGGGCACCGGCTTCTGGACCGCCAACACCGACGCGATCCCGCCGATCGGGACGACATTGAAACTGCGATTCAAACCCGCCGAGTAACGCCGCGGGTCTTCGATCCGCGGCGCAACGAACGTGGTGTTCAAGCGGGTGACGGCTCGGTGATCAGGGATTGTTCTTTGATGTGGTCTTCGTCGTCCACCATGGCCACGAACATCTGCCGGTACGCCAGGAAACTCAAGAGCGCCATCACCGGCACGGTCACCGCCCCGACCGCCGGGAAGATCTGCAACGCCAACAACACAAAGAACACCAGCCGCAGGCCCCATTTCATCGCGAAGTTTCGCCCCCGCGGGATGTACCGGCGGAACGGCGCGACCAGCGACATGCGGTACACAATTACCGCGGGGATCACGCCGACGATATAGATCACGCCGAGCCCCGCACATATCAGTAACACCAACGGCAGCCGGGCGCCGATGCGATCGACGTACGCCTTGGTAAACGCGGGGCTGGCGAACGGGTCGTCGCCGCACCCCGGGCACGACTGCCGGGGCCGGCGCTCTTGGAGCTTGGTGGCGCAGGTGGGGCAACGCTTGGCCGCCGCGAGTTGATACGGATGGCTCGGCAAGTCGGCCGGGTCATCGGTGTCCGATTGGCCCAGCCAACCGACGTCGCAGACGTTGGGGTTGACCGTTCGGCACTGGCCGCACTTCATCGCACACCGATACATCAGCGCCCCGCAGTTCCCGCAAGGCACCCGCGACTGTTCTTCCTTTCGGTGGACCCACCACTTGATCAGGAAGATGAATCCCGTCGCCAACCCGATCAGGATCAGCATGATGATCGGGAACAGGATGAAGAAGAACAGGCCGAACAACGCCCAGAGGTCCTCGCCCCAACTCAGCAGCTTCTGGAAACCGATGTCGTCGTCTTCGTCCGCGTCGATGAACAGGCCCATGACGAACGACCGGGTCGTCGCGATGGCAAACGTCCCCGCCGCCGAGAACGCCGCGGGGATCATGGACCACGTCAGCCCCGCCGCCAGGACCGGGACCAGCGCCAAGGCCAACCCACTACCTCCCGAAGACTCGATCGCCCCGATGATGCTCCCGGCAAACGCGACGTCGCCGGCCGAGGCGACGCCCATCACCGTCAAAGCGGCCATCACCGGCTTGGCGTATTTGTCCAACTCGTTCAGGATCGCCCGGGCGTCGGGGTTCTTGGTGGCCGCGATCTCCAAGCCCGCCAGGATGCCCAGGACGAGCAGGCACCCGTTGCTGGTGAACCAGGTGGGCGTCGCCGCGGCGATATTCAAAGCGCCCAGCATGCCCTTCTCATCGAGGCCAAAAGGCAGGCTCGGCCCAATCCGCAGGATCAAGGCCGCTGCGAAGGCGGGGACAAAAGCCCTGGACGCGAACAGCCCCATCGAGCCTAGAGCCTGAATGATGAGGGTCCAGAACATGGGTTCATGCTACTCGTTTTCCGGCCCCGCGCGTGTTCCTATTGACAGCGGGCCGGTCCGGGCCGACAATGATTCTTCCTCTGGCTGATCCGTGTTCCCACCCAGGAATTTCCCGATGATTCTCGCAGTTCGACACACTCTGACCGCCACCCTCCTCGCGGCCGCTCTCCTGCTGGCCGGCGGATGCGCCACCGGCTACAGCGGCGACCTGACGCCCGAATTGGCCTCGCTCACGCAAAGCGAAGAGCAAGACGCCAACCAGTACGCCCGCGTAATCGACAACAACACCCGCAGCATCTGGGACGATCTTTCCCGCCTGTTCTTTCTCGACAAGACCTCGGGGCTCAATCCTAACGTGATGCCCTGATCCGCGACGATCCCTCCGATTGACCCAAAACCTCCGCCTCGTGCGGAGGTTTTTTATCGGCCCAGCCTTGACACCTTCCCCGCCCCGCCCGACGCTAGTTTGATGCTGACCTACCTCAACCAAGGCGAACGCAGCTTCTACGAACGCCCCACGATGCCCTACCGCCGTGGCGTCTGGGAGTTCTTTGCGGTCGTCGACGGCCGGTGCGCCCCCACCGATCGCCCCGGCGACCGCCCCGCACTCGCTGAAGCCCAATTGTGGGTGATGCCGCCCCACGACGTGCACGGCTGGACGGGTGAAGCCGACCGCCCCTGCCAGATCCTGGTCGCCCACTTCGACCGCGTCCCCGAGCCCTTGGTCCGGCTGGATCGACGCCGAGCGGTGACGCTCGAACCCGACCGGATCGCGTCGCTGCGGGCGTTGTTCCTCGAACTGGAAGACGACTACGTCCAGCCGACCGAGATCACCCACCTGCGGGCCGAGCGGTTGAAGTTGGAACTGACCATCACCGTGCTGGCCGACGCCGAGCGCACCACCCGCGATACCGCGGGGCACAAAGTCGCCGCGGGCTTGGCGTGGTACGCCGAGCACCTGGCCCAACGGCCCAGCGTCGAAGACGTCGCCCGGGCGGTCAACGTCTCGCCCAGCCACCTCCGTCGGCTGTTCCTGCAGGCGATGGGGGTCAGCCCGCTCGAAGCGATGAAACAGGTGCAGCACGACCGCGCTAAGCAATTGATGCAGAGCACCGATCTGCCGCTCAGCGACGTGTCGGTCGCCTGCGGGTTCTCCGCCCAGAGCGTGTTCTCCCGCGACTTCGCCAAGCGGCAAAACATCACCCCGCAGGCCTGGCGGAACGCGGTGGACGGCGAGTAAGACAAATCAATCGTACGCTTAGCGGGTGACGCAAAGCGTCCCGCGTGATTTCCCCGATGACCGCGGGCGGCTTCGCCGCACCTGCTAAACGCTGGGTGTTATCCGCTAACCCCGGATTGTCTCGGGGAAGTACTCCTGCAGCGACTTCACGCCCCAGTCGTTCTTCCGCAGCGCCGCGATCGCCTGCACCGCGACTTTGGCCGCGGTCATGGTCGTGATCATCGGGACGCCGTTGCGGATCGCGGTCGCGCGGAGTTTGCCCTCGTCCGTGCCCGCGCCCTTGCGGGTCGGGGTGTTGATGATCAGCGCGAGTTCGCCGTTCTTCATCAGGTCCAGCGCGTTGGGTCGGCCGCCCTCCTGGATCTTTTTGACCCGGGTGGTTTCGATGCCTCGTTCATTCAAGTACTGATGCGTGCCGCGGGTGGTCAACACCTCGAAGCCTTGATCCACCAGGGCGCGGGCGACTTCGGGCAGCGCGGCCTTGTCACTCTCGCGGACCGAGAGGAAGACCTTCCCTTCCAAAGGCAGCTTCGAGCCCGCCGCCATCTGCGCCTTGGCGAAGGCGACCGGAAAATCGGCGTCGGCGCCCATGCATTCGCCGGTCGACCGCATCTCGGGGCCGAGGATGACGTCGACCCCCGGAAATTTTCCAAAAGGAAAGACGGACTCTTTGATCGACGTGTGCGTCGGCGTGACTTCTTCGGTGACGCCGAGTTCATCGAGTTGTTTGCCCGCCATGACTTTCGCCGCGAGCCGGGCCCAACTCACGCCCGTCGCCTTGCCAACGAACGGCACGGTCCGCGACGCGCGGGGGTTCACCTCGATGACGTAGATCTCGCCGTCCTTCACCGCCCACTGCACGTTCATCAGGCCTCGGACGTTGAGCGCCTCGGCCAGCTTCCGCGACTTGGCCTTGAGTTCGGCAACGATCTCGGGCGGCAGCGAGTAGGCGGGGATCGTGCAGGCCGAGTCGCCCGAGTGGATACCCGCTTCTTCGATGTGTTCGAGCACGCCGCAGACCAAAGCCCGCGGATCGTCGCCACCGAAGTCAGCAATCACGTCGATGTCGCACTCGGTCGCCTCGGCCAGGAACTTGTCGACAAGGATCGGCTGGCCCGCGAGGTCGGACGCGCCGATCGCGATGGCCATGTAATGCCGGAGTTGTTCGTCGTCAAAGACCGTTTCCATCGCCCGGCCGCCGAGCACGAACGAAGGCCGCACCAGCACGGGATACGTGATCCGGTTGGCGATCTCGATGGCCTGCTCGACGTCGTAGGCGATACCGTTGGGCGGCTGCTTCACGCCCAGGTCGCTGCACAGCTTGGCGAAGTGTTCGCGGTCCTCGGCCAGGTCGATCGAATCCACACTGGTCCCGATGATCGGTACACCCGCGGCCTTCAAACCGCCCGCGAGGTTCAGCGGGGTTTGGCCGCCGTACTGTACGACGACGCCGTGCAAGAGGCCTTCAGCCGCGGCGTCCTCGCCGCGCGGCGAGGACGCCGCGGCTGATCCAAACGGTTTACCGTTCACTCGCTCGCAGATATTCAACACGTCGGACCTCTTGTTCTTCGAGCCGTTGACGCTCGAAGACGTGTTGAATATCTGCGAGCGATTGAACGGTAAACCGTTTGGATCAGCCGCGGCGTCCACGCCGCGCGGCGAGGACCCCGCGGCTGAAGGCCGCATTCAAGGCGTCGTCGTACCGTAAGGCGGCC
>JBCCST010000085.1:0-13455 GCA_039199695.1 Planctomycetota bacterium
CAACACGATGGATGAGCACCTGGACATGCTCATGGTCTGCCACCACCTCGACAAGAACCTGCCCGAAGACGTGGCGTTTGCCGAGTCGCGCATCCGTGGCGAGACGATCATGGCCGAGGACATCCTGCACGACCTCGGTGCGTTTTCGATCATGGGCAGCGACAGCCAGGCCATGGGCCGCGTCGGCGAAGTCATCACGCGGACCTGGCAGACCGCCAGCAAGATGAAAGACCAACGCGGGACTTACGCCAGCGACGCGTCATCCGGCGGGGGCGACAACGACCGCATCAAGCGCTACGTCGCCAAGTACACCATCAACCCCGCGATCGCTCACGGCATGTCGCACCTCATCGGCAGCGTGGAAGTCGGCAAGCTCGCCGACCTCGTGCTGTGGAAGCCCGCGTTCTTCGGGGCCAAGCCCGAGATCGTGATCAAGGGCGGCCACATCGCCTGGGCCCAGATGGGCGACCCCAACGCGTCGATCCCCACGCCCCAACTCGTGCACATGCGCCCGCAGTTCGGCGCCCAACCCCAAGCCGTCGGCCCGACGTCGTTCAGTTTCGTGAGCCAAGCGGCACAAGACGCCGACGTCCGCGGAAAGTATGACTTGTCCAAACGCACCGCGGCGGTGCAGAAGTGCCGCGGCATCGGCAAGGCCGACATGAAACTCAACGACGCGATGCCGAAGATGGAAGTCGATCCCGAGACCTACAAGGTCACGGCCGACGGCGAGTTCCTCGAATGCGAACCCGCCGAGTCGCTGCCGTTGGCGCAGAAGTATTTCCTTTTTTGATCCGCAAGTCGCGAAGCGTGACGCGGTGTTTCACTTGCTCGACGCGCGCTAAACTTCAATCGAACGCGATCGGCGTGAACGACCACCCGGCGGGAAGCTTGGCTTCAACCTTTCGCACGCCGTCGTACACCGCGGCCGTCGCGTCCTCCGCGCTCCACGCGACGAGTTTCATCCCGTCGGGGCCAACGAAAACGCGCGACAGCGGCGCATCGCACCAGACAGTCTCGACTTCGCGTCCGAGCCAACGCCGGGCAACCGCGTCGGCTTCGACGAGCTTGACGCCGATGTTTTCCGCCATCGGGTGTTCGTCGCTCCGCAGCTTCGCGATCTGTTTCAATACCGAAGCCGGATCGACCAGGGCTTCGTAACCCAGCACGAGCTTGCCCAGGTCGGCCCCCATCGTCGTGATCTCGGCCGAGCCTTCTTTGGCGAGGCGGTCGCGTCGCAGGGCGCTGAGCTGCGCTTGCACGAAGTCAGGATCAGTCGAGAGGTACGACATGCCGGGCATCGCGGGGATCCACTGGATCGCGTGGACCCACGCGGGGTCGCCGGAGAAGTAGGTGGCGTACTGCTGGCCGCCGCTCCACAAGATGCCGACGACGGGGTGGTCGTAGTGCTCCGACCAGTTCGTGCCGTACTGATCGAACCAGTACTCGTTGGTCGCGCGGGTCTCCATCGCGTAGCCCATCGCGCCGGTGTCGGTGAGTTGGTCGTCGCCGAGGGCCACGCCCAGCAGGTAGAGCCCGATCCAACTCATCACCGCTTCGGACGACGATTCCTGATTGTTGCCGCCGGGGCTGCTGACGCCCCCCGCCCACGAATGCCCGGCCCACGGATCGAAGTTACGCAGCTTCGGCAACTCGCCGTCGTCCACGGGGTTGGCGTACTCGCGCGCGACCAGCGTCGCCATCGGGCCGTAGTCGTCGAGGAAGTCGGGGTCGAGCAACCCGAGCACCGCCGAGGCGTAGGCGAAGTAGCCGTAATGGAAATGGTGGTCGTTGAACTTGTCCGAGCCGTAGCTGGGCTTCATGCCGACGACCGCGCCCAGGCCGGGGTAGCGGGCGAAGTAGTGCTCTTGCTCGCCGGGGCCGCCGCGGCTGGCGGGGGTGTAGGTGTACCAATCGACAAGTTCTCGTTTGAGGCGGTCTTGAATGGCGTCGGCCTTGGGGTGGCCGATCGTCTCCGCTAACCAGGCGAAGCGGGTGAGGTCGAGCAGCGCCTTGCCCGCCCAATACGTGTCGGGCGGCAACTGATCGGGGAGGTCCGACTCAAACCAACGATCGATCGCGTCGCGCGGCAAACCGTCGGGCATCGGGTAGGCCGGCAGCAGCCCGCGGAACGGCCAGGCGATCCGGAACGTGTTGCCCGACGCAACCTGCATCGTGCCGCGCGGCGTGAGATAGCCCAGCGACTCGAGCTCGAAATCTACCGTCGTGTCGCGCAGGTGGTGCGGCAGCCAACCCTGCAGCACCGCCCCCCCGGAACCCCCGGATTCTCCGGAATCACCAACGCCCGCTTCTACGCCAGCGAGCAAGCGCGTCTCCACCGACCACGTCGTGTTGACCACACCCGTTGCGCGATCCAGCGACCACGTCAGTTCGCTGTCGGTCGGCAACGCCCGGGCGTGTCGCACCACCACCTCGAAATCACGCAACGTCGTCATCGCGCCCAGCACGAGGTAGCGGGACGCGCCGGCAAACGCCACGGCCAGGTTCTCGCCTTCACCGGTCGGCGTGAAACGCGTGCCGGGCGGCGCAATGACCGCGATCATCCGGTCGCCGTCCTTCAGCAGAAACGAGTCGGCGGCGAAACCCCGCTCGACGTTGCCCCCGCCCTTCACGCGGACGTCGGTCCCCCCGACTAGTTTCAACACGGGCTCCACGTTTTCGAATTCCATCCACACATACGGCAGCCCGCGCCCGATGGTCGTGCGGATCGCGGCGGCCGGGTTGGACGTGTCGGCCTGGACCATCGTGAGCGTCCAGTCGCCCCACGACTCGACCCGGGTGTCCTGGGCCGTGAACTCGAGGCCGACGATCTCGATCGGCCGTTCGCTGACCAGGTCGCGTCCGTTCTCGGCCCACCGGGTCGGCAGGAACACCGACAGCCCCCGCTCCCCGGTGTCGACCTTGAACGGAAAAGCCCACAGCGACTCGCCGAACCACGAAAACAAAACCTGCGTCCACCAGTCGTTCGTCGGCACGGGCGTGCCTGGCTTTTCGTTCCAGAAAATCGGCTCATTTTGGAACAGTGTTCCATCTAGCGACGCCCCGTCGGGCAGCCGCGACGCCACCGAACCGGCCCCGACCGGCTCGGCGACCGGGGCTTGCGCTTGAGCCATAAACGTTAAATTTAAAGACAAAATGAGCGTAAAACGAGAAAGGATGGACATCGTGATTGACCTGGAAATGGAGAAGCAAAAAAAGGTTGACAGGATACCAAGGCGCTGGCATTATAAATGAACAAATCTGAAACGACGAATCATTTTCTGTTTTCTTTTTGAGTCTTCATCATGCCCAGTGTCCGCGACATCGCCAAGACCGCCGGGGTTTCGATCGGCACCGTGTCCCGCGTGTTGAACAACAAGCCGCACGTCAGCGCGACCGCCCGGGCCAAAGTGATGCAGGCCGCGAACCTGGCCGCGTCGGACCGGCCGTTGAACGGAAAAACCGGGACCGCGTCGGTCGCGCTGGTCTACGGCGGGCGGTCGTCGCTCAACTCGGCGTTCGACGCGTCGATCCTGCACGGCATCGCCGAGGGGCTCAACTCGACCCCATTCGACTTGATGGTGGTCAACGCCGCCCGCGGCCGGGGCCCCGGCGAATCGCTGGGTCAGATGCTCATGCGCCGCGGCGTCGTGGGCGCTCTGCTCCGCACCACCGCCGAGACCCACGGCATGGGCGAAGAGCTTGCTGAGGACGGCTTCCCGACCGTCGTCCTCGCCGACCGGGTCGAGAACGACCGGATCGGCAGCGTGTGCGCCGACACCGCCCCGGCCATCGAACGCGCGCTCGAACACCTGGTCCACCTGGGCCACCGCAAGATCGCGATCGCGCTCAACGTCATCGACGACCACGACCACGCGCACCGCCTGGAGGTTTACCGCCGCTTCGTGGACGAGCAGGGCCTGGACTTCGACAACCGCTGGATCATCCGCAGCCCCGCTCACCACGGCGGCGGCAGCGCGGCGTTGCGTCAAGCGATGGCTTTGCCCGACCGCCCGACCGCCGTGTTCGCGACCGACCCGGCGCTGGGTGCGGGGATCTGCGTCGAGGCGCTGCGGATGGGCATCAAGCTGCCGGACGAGCTTTCGCTGATCGGCTTCGACGACACGGCCGAACGCTTCGGCACCTTCCCCCGGATGTCGAGCGTTTGCCAGGACGCCGTGGCGTTGGGCATGGAGGGCCTGCAGCAACTCTTGAACCGCCTCGACCAACGCGTCGGCCCCGCCCCACGAACCGAAGTCCCCAGCTGGTTCGAGCCGCTGGACTCCACCGCCCCACCGCCCTCGGCCTGAATATCTGCTTTCGCTTTCCCGGGCGTTCGCCCCGTTTTTGTTTTGAGGTTTCCGCCATGCTCGTGAATCATTTTTTACCGAAGAGCCTGCCCCCTCGCCGAGCGTTCACGTTGATCGAACTGCTCGTGGTGATCTCGATCATTGCGCTTCTGGTCGGGATCCTCTTGCCCGCGTTGGCGTCGGCGCGAGAGTCAGCGCGGACTTCGGCTTGTCTGAGCAACGTCAAACAGATCGGTCTGGCGACGATGGCGTATGCCACCGACAACGACGGCTTCCTTTTTGCGGCCACCACCGGCACGCTGGTCTCCGGCTTTCAGGTTTGGCACACCGATACGATCGACGATTACATCGCGAAGAACTCGAGCGAAGCCGACGACTTGACCGTCTACACCTGCCCTTCTCGAACCGAGACGCCCGAGCAGTGGCCCAATACCTACGGCGCTAACGAGTCGGTCCACGTCAACGCCTACCCGGGCGGCGATCCGCCGAACGGTTTCACCCGTCTGGATTTCGTGCCCCGAACCTCACAAGTGATCTCGATCGCCGACACCGCCCAGGCCAGCGGAGCCGGCACCGTCGCGGGCTGGATCAGCGGGTCGGCGGCGGGCGAATTCGCAATCAAATCGAACGCCGAGCGTCCGATCATTGAATTCAACAACTGGGCGCTCAACGTGGATGATCCCGGCCAAGGCTACATCCCGAGATACCGCCACGCCGACAACTCTGCGATCAACACCAACTTTCTCGATGGCCACGCCGCCACCGCCTCGTTCGGCGATCTGAAGTACCGCAACATCACAATCGCTTACTGACTCTTTTCGGTTCTCTCGTTCTCAAACCCACCTTTGTCCGCTCAACTCCCCGTATCTGAGGAATCTCATGAGACTGTTTACACCTTTATTGGTTCTCACCCTGCTGCTGGCGTTCACCGCGTCGCTGCGGGCCGCCACCGTGACCGTTGAAAAATCGGGCGAGGGTTATCAACTCTTCGTCGACGGCGAGCCGTACACCATCAAGGGCGGCGGCGGCGATTCGTCCAAGCCCGCGCTGGTCGCGGCCGGCGGCAACACCACCCGCACCTGGGGCGCGGGCGACGACCTGATGGGTAAGCTCGACGAGGCCGAGAAACTCGGGCTCAAAGTGCTCGTCGGCATCTGGCTCGGCCACGAACGCCACGGCTTCGATTACAACGACCCCGCTCAGGTTCAAGAGCAATTCGACATGGCCAAGGCGGCGGTGCTCAAGCACAAGGACCACCCGGCGGTGCTCGCCTGGGGCGTGGGCAACGAGATGGAAGGCTACGACGACGGCGGCAACCCCAAGATCTGGAAGGCCGTCGACGACATCGCCAAGATGATCAAAGAGCTCGACCCCAACCACCCGACCTACACCGTCACCGCGGAGATCGGCGGCGAGCGCGTCCGCGCGATGCACGAACTCACCCCCCACATCGATATGGTCGGCATCAACACCTACGGCGGGGTGCACTCCATCCCCGACCGCTACAAAGCCGCCGGCGGCACCAAGCCCTACCTCGTCGCGGAGTTCGGCCCGCCCGGCACGTGGGAACAGCCAAACAACGACTGGGGCGTGCCCATGGAGAAAACCAGCACCGAGAAAGCGGGCATCTACAAAACCGCCTACGAAGCGCTCGACGCCGACCCGCTCTGCGTCGGCTCGGTCGCGTTCACCTGGGGCTTCAAGCAAGAAGCCACCGCGACGTGGTTCGGCATGTTCCTGCCCGACGGCAGCAAGCTCGGCGCGGTCGACGCGATGACCGAAGCCTGGACCGGCCAACCCCCGGCCGACCTGTCCCCGGTCGTCACCAGCCTCCAAGTCACCAGCGACAACATCGTCATCCCCGGCGGCAAGGTCACGGCCAAGCTCGTCGCCCACGACCCCGAAGGCAAAGACATCGACGTCGAGTGGATCCTCAAGAAGGAAGACAAGGACTACTTCACCGGCGGCGACTACCGCCCCGACATGCCGACCTACCCCGCGGCGGTCGTCTCGGCGACCACCGACCACGTCGAGCTGAAGATGCCCGAGAAGCCCGGCGAGTACCGCTTGTTTGCCTTCGTCCGCGACGGCAGCGGCGGCGCGGCCACGGCCAACGTGCCGTTGAAAGTCGGCGGCGAACAGAAGTCCGGCTACGTCGGCATGGACGCCGAGCTTCCGTTGGTGGTCTACGGCGATAATATGCCCAACGGTGCCCCGTACATCCCCTCGGGCTACATGGGCGAGGCCGGCTCGATCACCCAGGACGAAGCTTCGACCGACAACCCCAAGTCGGGCAACACCTGCCTCAAAGTCACCTACAACAACCCCGGCGGCTGGGCCGGCGTGGTCTGGCAAAACCCGATCAACGACTGGGGCGACAAGCCCGGCGGCTTCGAACTCACCGGCGCGACCCGGCTGTCGTTCTGGGCCCGCGGGGCCAAGGGCGGCGAGCGGGTCAAGATCGGCTTCGGCATCCTCGACCGCACCAAGAAGTTCTACGACAGCGCCAAGGCCGAGCAAGAGTTCACGCTCAGCCGAGAGTGGCAGCAATTCGGCTTCGACCTGACCGACAAAAACATGTCGTGCATCAAGACGGGGTTCTACTGGGTCGTCGCCGGCCAGGGCGAGCCGCTGAACTTCTACTTCGACGACATCGTCTACGAAGCCGTCGAAACCGCGGAAGAGCCCGGCTGACGCCTGTCCGCGTAGCGGGCGACGCGAAGCGTCCCGTGCTGCACTGTGAACCCAAGGGCGGCTGCGCCGCACCCGCTACGCGTGGGAACCCGATGCGTTAATCCGTCAAGGCCTCAACTCCAATTGCCCCACACCGCCCGGGTCACGCCGCTCGCGTCCCGGGCGGTTTTTCTTTTAGATCTACTGCGCGGTGAACCCGCCGTCGATCGGCAGGTTCGCCCCGAGCACAAACGACGACTCGTCGGACAACAGGTAAACGACCGCCGACGCGATCTCGTCGGGTTGGCCGATGCGGCCGATCGGGTGGTTGACCTTCATCATCTCGTCGACCTGCGCTTGTTGCTCGGCCGACTCGCCGCGGAAGCGTTCGACCATCGGCGTCTCGATCGCGCCGGGACTCACCGCGTTGACCCGCACGCCCTGGGCGCCCCACTCCAACGCCGCGGACTTGGTCAGGCCCAGCACCGCGTGTTTCGACGCGATGTACACGGGGATGGTCCCCATCCCGATCATGCCGGCGACGGAGGCGTTGTTGACGATGGCACCGCCGCCCGAGGCGATCATCGCCGGGCCCTGGTGTTTCATGCTCAGCAGCACGCCCAGCACGTTGATGTCCATGACGAAGCGGTACGCTTCGGTCGTCGTGTCGCCCAGCGGGGTGAAGTCTTGCTCAACGCCGGCGTTGTTGAACGCGCCGTGCAGCCCGCCGTAGGTGTCCACCGCGAGCTTCACCAACGCCTCGAGGTCGGCCTCCTGAGTCACGTCGGTCTTGAGAAACGACGCCTGGCCGCCGGCCGCCTCGATCTCCGCCACGACGGCTTCGCCGCGCTCCGCGTTGCGGTTGCCGATGACGACCTTGGCCCCCTCGGCCGCAGCCATGATCGCGGTGGCCCGGCCGATGCCCGAACCGCCGCCGGTGATGAGGATGACTTTGTCTTGCAATCGACCCATGACGTGTGCTCCGTGAAAAGGTTGGTGGACCAGGAAAAATGGCGAAACATCATAGCCCCGCGACTTTCGCCGTCGCCTTGGGGGCTGAGCGGAGGCCAACGAACGCGGTTCGGCGTCTGCTATACTGTGATTTAGCCCAGCCCGGCCCGCTCAATTCGTGCCGAGCGAACCCGCCCCCCGCACCCGGAACTGACCCCATGGCGACCAGCTTCGGTGCCCTGTGCACCGATTTTTACATCAACCACAAGCTCGCGCTGAAGATGGACCTGCCGTCGGAGCGCGAAACGATCCTGCACTTCTTCGACCGCATGCGCAAGAGCCTGCCTTCGATGAACCGCTTCAAGCGTTACGAGGGCGAGCTCGCGCTCGAGTCGGCCCGGAAGGACGCCCGCTACAAATGGCTCGCCCTGCGCCGCAACTCGATCCGCACCGGCACGGTCAACCCCGAGTCCATGGAAGACGCGGTGGCCTACCACAAGCTCGTGCTCGAGCTGGCCCCGTATCACCTGACCATCAGCCCGCTGGACGTGGACTACGTCGAGCTGATGTACGGCTTCGACCTCGAGTGCAAGCAGAACCACGACGCCGTCGTCTACGAAGCGCTCTACGCCAACACCCCGCTCGGCGGCCTGCTCAACGCCTCGGTCCCCAGCCCGCGGGCCGCAGACGCCGAGGATGAAGAAGACCAGGACGGTGCGCCCGAGGAACACGCCGGCGGCGGGGGCATCCTCGACGTCCAACCCGTCTTCGGCCAATCGCTCAACGACACCGGCGACCTCCAGGCGTACTACGAGGTCAAGACCCGGCCCAAGTCCCGCCGCGGCTCGTCCAAACGCTACTCGGGCGAACCCATCAGCCTGTTCCTCACGATCCGCAAGTACGGCCCCGTCGACGACCTGGCCGACATGGCCACCACCGTCGAGACCCTCAACCACTACGCCGAGGAACTCGCCACCGCGAAACTCATCCCCGACCTGCTGACCCCAATCACGCAGCACATCGGCAGCAGCGCGTGAAACAAGCTGCCTTAGCCCCAGGTCAATGACCCGGGGTGCCGCGGCTTACAGTTCAACTTGACACCACATTCAAGCCTTACGCCGCAACACCAACACCACACCAAGGTCATCGCCATCCAACGAGGTGGGAATGTCAATGTCGTGGTGGAAGGTATACGTCGCCACGTGCTTCAACCGCGGGGCTTTGCGCAAGAGCGAGCGTAGTTGGTGCTCGTCGTAGGTGCGGAAGGTCCAATTGGATTCGTACCGCTTCGGCTCGGCCTGGGGGCGTTTCAAGTCGCGGGCGACGATACGACTGCGGAGTTGTTCGGTGCGGGCGGCGTGGTCCGGCGGGTCGCTGCGGATGGTACAGATGACATCCAAGTGGTCGCGCTGGGCCCGCCAGCGTTCGAGCGTGCGTTGGTCTTCGTCGGGTTCGGTGAGGTGCAGGCCCAGCACTAACACGCCGCCGACGCGCATGTGGTCCGCGATGCAGTTCAAACACGCCGCCGCGTCGGCCTCGGCGGTGAGGTATTTGAACGAGCTGACGAGGATGTGGGCCAAGTCGTATCCACCCCCGCCCCCGGAAATGGGCAACTTGAAGTCCTGCATCGCGGCGCGTTTCAGTTTGCCGTTGACCCCCGCGTCGGCCAGTCGCTTACGGGCAAACTTGAGGCTGCCCTCGGACAGGTCGACCCCCGCCACACGGTGGCCGCGCTGCGCCAACGCCGCCAGCAGCCGGCCGCTGCCGCAGGCGGGTTCGAGCACGCTCAGCGATTGATCGGGCTCGGCATCCGCGGCGTGCAACGTGTGGCACTGTTCGAGAAACGTCGCTTCCTTCTCCGTGTCGACGTCGAAGATGATGTCGTAGTAGATCGGCGTTTCGTACCAATCGAACGGCTGATAGCTGGGCATGGCGGTAGCTTAACCCATTCGTTTGGCCGAACGCTCCGGGCTCACACGATCCGCGCAGCCGGATAAACTGCGTGCTTCTCTCACGCAAGGACGCGAACGATGAAAGTCATGGTGCTCGCCGGCGGGCCGGACCGGGAACGCGAGGTGTCGCTGATGTCGGGGCGGCAAGTCGCCGCGGCGCTGCGCGAAGCGGGGCACGACGTGATCGAGCGCGACCTTTCGCCTAGCGACACCGCGGCGCTCGACGAGTTTGCGTTGTGGCAAACCGAGTCGCCGGGGCCAGCCACTTCCGGGGGGGTCGTGTTCCCGATCTTCCACGGCAAGTGGGGCGAAGGCGGCGGGGCCCAGCAACTGCTCGACCAGCGCGGTTTGCCTTACGTCGGTTGCCGTGAAACCGCCGCGCGGTTATGCACCGACAAAACCAAGACGAAACAAACGCTGCGCGACGCGGGGCTGCCGACGCCGGCGTTTGAGTTGCTCGAGTGTCGTGATGAAAACGCAGCAGCCTCATCTTCCAAGACATTTCCCGGGGAAATTTCGCCGCCGGTGGTGGTCAAGCCCAACGACGACGGCTCGAGTATCGACCTGGCGATCTGCCACGACCAAGCGGCGCTCGATCGGGCGTGGGCCGAGTTGTCCGCTCGCAACGATGCGTTGCTGGTCGAGCAGTTCATCCGCGGCCAGGAGATGACCGTCGGCGTCATCGAAGACGAGCACGGCCAACCCCAAGCGTTGCCGTCGATCCACATTGTGCCCGCCACCGAGTTCTACGACTACGAAGCCAAATACGTCCGCGATGACACGCAGTACGACTTCGACGCGGTGCCGCCGGAAGTGGAATCACGCCTCGGCCGGTTGGCGGTGGAGACTTTCAACGCGCTGGGTTGTCGGCATCTGGCGCGGGTGGACATGTTCGTAGACGAAAGCCAACAGCCCTGGTTGATCGAGGTCAACACGCTGCCGGGGTTCACGACGCACTCGCTGTTGCCGATGGCGGCGCGACGTCACGGCCTCGACATGCCGGCGCTGGTGGATCACCTAGTGCAGCGCGCGGTCGCGGACAGTTGAAGTTATTCGCAAAGCATCGTGACAAGCACGCGACGCCGACCGGCGATCTACGATCGCCCGCTAAACCGGTGGTTGTCGATTTATTCGCCCGCCTCGGCCACCCGGCGTCGGCGGATCATCAGCCCCAACAGCAACACCGCCCCGCCGGCCGCGGCGGTCGGCGTCGGGATCGCTTCGGGCCCGTTGTTGTCGTTGGACGAATCCACGATCACGCCGTCGGGGATCGAGACGGCGGCGAGTTGGGCGTCGAGCACTTCGAGGTAGAACTCACGCGACTCGTCCAACGCCGAGCCGCCCGACGAATCGAAGTCGCCGGGGATATCCGCGAGGTCGTTGGTGAAGAACGCGTCGACCAGCGTCGGCGTAATGAACTCGGTCGCGATCAACGAGCCGAACAACGGCTCGCCGTCCGACACCGGCCCGGCCTCCACGCCCACGACGATAAACGTCTCGCCGCTGCTATCAAAACCCGTCAGCCGGCCGTTGAACTCGGCAAAGCCCAACGCGTCCGGGTTCGTGTCCGAGTCGTACTCCGCCACCACCGCGTCGCCCCGGAAGTACGCCAACGACCAGGCGTCAGCCACGTACGTCAGCGTCGGCGTCGCAAACGTCGAGCGGTCGGGGTCGGGCTGGGCGTCTTCTTCAAACGCCAACCGCAGCTCGAACGTGCTGTTGTCCAGCCCCCGGGCGATCCCGTCGGAGGGCTGATCGATCCCGAGTTGTCCGCTGACCAGGTAGTTGGTCGTGCCCGCCGCCGCAGACCCGGCCATGCCCAGCGCCAGGCCGGCCACCGCGGCGATCCCAAACCGTGTCGGAGCGTTCATCTTCATCGCAGGCCTCGCTTGAGCGTTAGAGACATCGAGACAGAAACCAAAACCGCTGTGAATCGATCTAACCGAAAATATCGACCATGCCCCGCCGCCGTAAACACAACCGCCGCGCCCGTCCCTTCGAGTTATCCAACATCGCGTTCCCAACCCGTTCCTGACGCTCGACTTCCGTCGGCCGAACGCGAACCCGGATCATCTCGATCCACGCGGGGTTATCGCCCCTGAATCGGATTCATTCACCCGATCTCGCCCGCCCGGTCGATGGTTAACGGACACCACAGGAGGCTTTGAATTCATGGGTTGGTTTTTAAGTCGTCACAACTCGGGGAAGAAAAAAAAGAAGAAAACCTCGCGCGGGGCCAAGTCCAACGGCTGGGACCCCGAGCGCACGCTCATGGGGTTGAAGCTTCTCGGGATCGCCGCCATCGGCGTCGCGGCGGTGGTCGGCTGGACCACGACCGAAAACGTCCTGGGTAAGTACGCCGCCGAAGCGCGGTCCGCGCCGGTAACGATGGAGTCGGTCGTGCTGGTCGATGCGCCGTCGTGGGTGGACGACGCGTTACACGAAGAACTCCGGACCAAAGTCGCCGACCAAATCAACGACAACCCCCTGGACGCCGCGGGCCTGCGTGACGCGGCGGACGAACTCAACAGCGACAACGACTGCCCCTGGGTGGCCCGGGTGGATCAGGTCCGCCGGGCCCCGCGGGGCGTGGTGAAGGTCAGCGCGACCTACCGCCAACCCGCGGCGTTGGTCGAAGACCGCGACCGCACCAAAGCGCACGTGGTCGACGCCGAGGGCGTTTGGCTCGAAGGCCCGATCGACCGCGCTGCTTCGCGCTGGAGCGGCCTGCCGCTGATCACCGGCGTCAGCGCCGCGCCGCCCGAAGACGGCTACGGCAAAAAATGGCCCGGCTCGGACATCACCGCGGCGCTCGCGCTCGAAGATGTCTTGCACGACGAAGTCTTCGCCGACCAGGTCACCGCCTACGACGTCAGCCACCGCGATCTGCGCGGCCGGCTCTGGCTGGTGTTGTACACCGACGGCCCGGCGATCGTCTGGGGCCTGCCGCCGGGCGAAGAACGCAGCGTCGAACCCGAAGCGCCGGTGAAACTCGCGGCATTGCAGGACTGGGCGATGAAACACGGCGGCCGGATCAATGTCGGCCCGGCCGATACCGTCTGGGTCTACACCGGCATGGCCCAACTCGACGCCCGGCCAACCCCCGCGAACGACTCCGACACCACCAGCGCTTCGCGGCGCTAAGCCCAATCAAACGACGTGATCATGCCCAAGCCCACGGCTCACCGCTGTGGGCTTTTTTCTTGCGCGGGTTGAATTGTCAAAGAGCGAACCCGCGATTCCCGCTCTGCCCGTTGCCGTGGCCGGCATGGGGTGGGCGGTTGGAGACGGATTTCACCACGGAGGCACGGAGAGCACGGAGGAAGGCAAAACAAGAGTCAAAAATCTATCGCCTGATGTTTCTTGTCTTGCTCTGTGATCTCCGTGTCTCCGTGGTGAACCTGCCTTCGCGAATCACGAACCCTCGACCAACGATGACCGATTCCGACTCCGGGCCTACCGGCAAGGTGGGGGTTCCCGAATATCGCCACGCACCGATCATGTGCATCAGCCCGGTTCCCCCCGGAAGCTTTTCCACCCCACGTCCGTGGCGTTGAACATTTCCGGGG
>JBCCST010000086.1:0-13328 GCA_039199695.1 Planctomycetota bacterium
ATCAAAACCCTCGCCGGCACCATAACCCTGGCCTTCCTGGGTATCCTCGTCTTGGGCAAGGGCTGGGAACTGCAAAGCCCGCTCCAAGAGTTTACCGACAACGGCGGCCAGCTCTTCCAGATCGCCATCGGCCTGGTCTTCATCTTCGAAGCCGTCCTGATCCTCACCTCCGTGGCCATCGCGGTTTCGACCCGGTTGGGTCAGGTTATGACGCTGCTGATCTGTATCGCCACGTTCCTGATCGGCGCGGTCACCAGCTCGCTCAGCGGCCGGGTCAACCAACGCCTGTCGCTCCCGGCCGACCTCGACGTGTTCCAGAGCTTCGTCGCCGTGCTCGCCGCGAACAACACCGCCGCCCAAAAAACCGCGGACGTCGCTCAGAAACTGCTCTACATCCTGGCCCCGAATCTCCAGTTCCTTTGGCCGGCCGACGCGATCACGCAAGGGCATTCGTTTGTCCACAACGCCGACGGCAACTTCACCCTCAGCGTCGTCCTTTTGGTCACCGCATACGCCACCCTCTACACGCTGGTCGTCCTCGCCCTCGCCGTGCTGCTCTTCCAACGCCGCGAAGTCGGCTAACCCCCCGCCCCCCGGAAGCGTTCAACTCCGCGATTGCGTCTTGCTTCAATGCGCGATCATCATCCCCGTGTGAGTGGCGTGTTACCAAGAGCGCGCACAAGATATAGCCCCGGGTCAATGACCCGGGGCCGTGCATAGATTGATGAGTTGACGGATTGATCGACGCCACGCCGATCAGAATCGATCAACCAAACGCCAGCTTGCCACGCAGGCCACGGGTCGGTTTGGTCGAAGGCCCCGCTTCGCCGGTGCGGCGGGCTTGCAGGGCACGCTTGGCACTCACCGCCAAGCCGGCCACGAGCAAGCCCGAGGTGCCGACCAACAGGCCGATGAGCAGGCAGGCGTAGAGGAGTTTCCACACTTCCAGCGGGCCGAGGATCGCCAGCATCACCGGCACCGCGGCGACAAACGACAAACCGGACGCCGCCAGGGTCAGGTAGATCGGCCGATCACCCGTCCACGCGTTTTCCGTGGTCTCGGGGGCTTCGGCGTCGTATTCGAAAGGGGCTTCGTAAACGGTCGATTCGGGGGTTTGGGTCTCTTGCATGAGGAACTTCCAGTTCTGTTCGTGTTAAACGTTCGTCTGCCGGGCGAAGGTGGGCCACTACACGAATGTCAACAACAAACGGGGGTGAGGGAGGCGACTCGTTTCGCTGCCAGCGTCGTGGTCGCCCGGGGGGCGGGAATCCCGTTCCACGGGATCGAAGGAGGGTGGGCTCGGCAATCGTGGCCACGCCCGGAACTGTGCGAAGCATATGCCAACCGATACCTTTTTTCGCGCAAAGATCGCGTTAGTTTTCGCCGAGCAACGCCCACCCATAAACTCGCCAAAAACCCTTGAAAAATAAGCCAAAACGAATCCATCGCGGGCCAATAAAAAACTCGAAAAACTTTAAAGTTTTTGGGGCGCGCACTGATTGGGCAGCCGCCGCCACCCACGGGCTGATTGCCGAGAGATTGGGCAACACACCCCCGTGTTAAATCATTGTCGATGGCTTGCGATGGAGCACTCAGCTCGCCGCGGTGGCCGCCCGACGGAGGCGGTCGTTGATCGCCCGGCCCAGGCCCTGCTCGGGCACCGCCTTGGCCACGATCAGGTCCAGGCCCGCCGCGTCCAGCCGATGCATCGCTTCGAACAGCCGGGCCGCCGCCGCGGTCAGGTCGCCCGTAGCGCACAGCACCTCGGCCACCGCGAAACCCATCCCTCGGCCCTGCTCGCCCCGCAGGCTCATCAGCCCCACCCGCTGATTGCCCAGCGACGCCGGGTCGAGTTGTTCGAGCTTCTCGATCAACCGCATCGGCGTCCGCGGCGCGTAGTGGCGATCCAACCTCCCCGGCGAAACCTGCGGCTGTTCGCTCGGCGATGACGTGGGCATGGCCACGGTGACCGCCACCCCACCGCCCTGCTCCTTGATCCGCCGCTCGATCGCTTCCACCGGAAGGCCGCCCAGCCGAAGCACGACCAACCCACCCTCATCAAAACCGACCACCGTCGACTCCACGCCCGTGTCGCACGGCCCGCCGTCGAGCACCACGTCACCGTCCACCGTCACGTGCTCGGCCCGCGTCGGGCTGATCCCGCCGAACACGTTGGCCGAGGGCGCAGCGATCGGCACGCCCGCCGCCGCGATCAGCTTCTGAGCGACCGGATGCCGCGGCACCCGCACGCCGACGGTCTCCAATCCCGAAGTCACGATCCCCGGAACCATTTCCCGTTTGGGCAAGACCATCGTCAACGGCCCGGGCCAAAACGCCTCGGCCAACACGCCCGGAAGCTGTCGTTGGGTTTCGGGCCACGCATCGAGATCGACCAAAGACCACGCCGCCGCGGCATCGGCGACGTGAACAATCAGCGGGTCGAAGCTCGGCCGGGCTTTGGCGGCGAACACCTTGGCCACCGCGTCGGCGTCGAGGGCGTTGGCCCCCAGGCCGTAGACCGTTTCGGTCGGCATCGCGACCAGCCCGCCTTCGCAGATCACCTGCCCGGCGTGTTGGATGTCGGCATCACTAACCATCCGCAGAGTGTAGTGCGCCCCAAAAAATTTAGCCCCGGGTCAACGACCCGGGGCCGCCGCGGCTTACGTCTATATGAAAATTACCCCCGCCCTTTCAACACCGCCAAGTGCTCCAGGTTCTTCCCCTTCCCCCCGCGGATCGGCGACCGGATCCACCCCTCGACCTCGACGCCCAGCCCCGGCAACACCTCGTCCACCACCCGCTGCGTCTCGGCGTCCGCTTCTTCATCCGTCAACTTGTGCCGCCCCGATTCGTAATGCGGTTTGATCAGCGAAACGATCCGGGCTTCCGCCCCGCCATCACCATCCGACAACGCTTTGAGCCAACGCAGCGCCACCGGGATCGCCCGCTCCTGCTTGGTCCACCCCAGATCGATCGACACGATGTCACACCCCATCGCCGCCTCGGGCGCCACGTCTTCCGGGAGCGCGTGGACCGCGTTGGTGCGTTCGAGGACGACGACGCGGTCGTCTTGTCGGAGTTTCCAGGCGAGTTCGCCGTAGGCGGTGTCGACGGCAAACACCTTCGCCGCGCCGCGTTGTACGAGGCAGTCCACGAACCCGCCGGTCGAGCAACCCAGATCAACGCACGTCGCCCCGGCCACGTCGATCCCGAAGTGTTCGAGCGCCGCGTCGAGTTTCAGCCCGCCCCGCGACGCGAATTTTTTTTCGTCCAACGGTTCCATGTCCATACGGCGATCCATCTCGCTGATACGCGGTCGTGCGCCGTGTTACCGTTCCGCCACCGGACATCGGCCGTGACGCCAAGCCCATTCCGTTTCGCGGATGAAGTCGTTCCACCAGCCGACCGCCGGCTTGCCCCAATCCTGAAAACCCAAAGCCAGGTCGGCCAGGGCGTGGTTGGTTTCCACGCCCGGCGAACGCACCGCCGCATCCATCGCCTCCACGAAACCCGAGGGCTTCTCGGAAGCGGTCTCCACGCTACGCATCAACCACTTGTGGTAAGGAAAAAGGATACGGTTGTGCGCCAAGATCAACCGCCCGGCAAACAACGCCGCCCGCTGGGCGCTCCACGCCATGAGGTAGGGATCGTCACGCTTCTGCGCTTCGATCGCAAACCACTTGTTGCCTTCGAGGTGGCAGGCGAACGTCAGCACCTTCTCGGCGTGATCGGCCTCGGGGTACGCCGTCACCCGGGCGAGCAGTTCATCGAGCGGCGAGTCCAAGCGCGACCAGCGGACCTGCGCCCCGACGTAAGAATTCCGGAACGGCTCGGACCCGCGATCAGCCGCGTCTTCGAGCATCGACGACGTTACGCACTTAAGATCGAAGTACCCGCCCTCGTAGTCGCAGTGCTGCTCGCAACGCGGATAGACCAGATCGTCCCGCTCCATCCGCGCCGCCATCGCCTGCTCGGTGATCACCAGGTGGCCGTCGATATCGCTGTCCGCCCGGCCCCACCCGCGGGCCAACGAGCCGCCCAGGATCATCGCCAACGCTTCGGGCTCGGCTTCCAGGTCGGGGATCAGCTTCGCGACCGCCGCCTCGTGGTGCGGCCAGAAGTTGCCCCCGGCACCGGGTTCGCGGATTAATCCCATCTGTTCATCTTCTAAGCAATCGAAAGGTTCAACAACCCTCGATATACATTGGACTGCAATGTATAGTGCCGCTATGGCCACCAAGGAACTCGTCGCCGCGTCCAGCCGACCGCTCGTGCTCTCGATCCTCGAGCGCGGTGAGTCCTACGGCTACGCCATCATCCAGGACGTCAAGGCCCGCTCGGGCGGCGAACTCCAATGGACCGACGGCATGCTCTACCCCGTCCTCCACCGCCTCGAACGCGAAGGCCTGATCAAGTCCCGCTGGGGCCAATCCGACACGGGGAGAAAGCGCAAGTACTACCGACTCAGCCGCGATGGCGGCAAGGCCCTGAAAGCCGAAAAGCAGCAGTGGCTCAACGTCCACAACACCCTCGCCCAACTTTGGGGAACCCCACATGCCGGATGAAAACTACGAACGGATTCGTCGTTGGCGCCTCGAACTCGCCCTGCAGCACGGCCTGTTCAAACACGAACTCGACGAGCTCGAAGACCACGTCCGCGAAGACGTCGAACACGCCGACGTCTTGCATCAGGGCCACGCGCTTGAGCGTGCCTTGGAACGCTTGGGTGACAGCCGACAGATCGCGAAAGAACTGAGAAAGTCTCACCGATGGGCGCTGGTGCATTCGGCGATCGGCACCGCGATCGTGACGCTTTTCCTGTTCGCGATGGCGGTGATGGGCGCAATCAACATGGGGATTTTTATCGACGTCCCTTCGGTCATCCTGATCATCGGCGTGGTCGGCGGCGGCTTGTGGATCACCTATCGGCCCGGGTATGTGTTCCGTGCGATCGCGCTTGGCGCACTGCGCAGCCCGCCACGCGATCTGGACGAGGTGGTGCAGGCCCAAGGCGTCTTGCGGCGCGGCCGACACCTGTGCTGGGCCACCGGCGTCCTCGGCACGCTGATCGGCGTGATTCAGATGCTGGCGGACCTGACCAACTGGACGGCGTTTGGAGCCGGCTTAGGCGTTGCGTTACTCACCACGCTCTACGGCGCCCTCATGGGCGAGTTGGTCTTCGCCTCGATGCTGCAAACCGTGCAGCAACGCCGCGACCAGATCGATGCGGCGATCGCGTCGTGATGGTTGGGACCAAAAGACTCAACGCTTGGTGACGTAGATCCCGGTCACGATACCCGCGCTGACGAAGACGCCGATGATCGCGAGCGACATGAGGCCCACCGCGGTCGCGCCGGGCTGGCCGGACTGTGCCCCGACCAGGTAGGTGTAAGCCGAGGGGATCGAGAAGAGCCCCGCAAGAATGGCGACGCCGTTGCAGACGACGGTGGCTTGTTCGAAACCCTCGGGCACGTCGCCGCGGAGCAGGGTGAAGAGATTGATCAAGCCCGCGCCCAGGCCGCCGACGATGCCGCAGATGCTGATGGACAGCACGCTCACGACGCCGAGCAGGATCAGCAGGATGTTAAGAATGATGGCAACGATTCGTAGCATGAACGTGTTCCGGAAAAGGTTTCGTCTGAAAGCGCAGGTCGATTCGACGACGCCAACGTAGCGGCAACCCGGAGCGCTGACAAAAAAGCCCACGTCGTGAAAACGTGGGCTTGAAGGAAAAGGTGGTGTTGAACGTTATGCGCTGAAGCTCGACCCGCAGCCGCAGCTGCTGGTGGCGTTGGGGTTATTGAACACGAACCCACGGCCCATGACTTCGTCTTTGAAGTCGACGTTGGTCCCGTTGAGGTAGAGGTAACTCTTGGGGTCGCAGACGATGCGGACGCCGTGCTGCTCGAACTCTTCGTCGGTGTCGCGGAACTGCTCGGTCAGGTCGAGCAGGTACGAGAAGCCGGAGCAGCCGCCGCCCTTGACGCCCACGCGGAGGCGGACGTTCTCGGCGTCGAGCTCTTGCTGCTCGATGATCGACTTGATTTCGCGGGCGGCGGTTTCGGATAGTTCGATGCCCATGGAGCGTCTCCTGAAAAATCGGGGTTCTGATGAGGCCGGATTGAGACTCAAAATACACCGGATGCGCCGGAATGCAATACCGGGGCGGGCCGGGGGGGTCAACAAAGGCCGCGGCGGCCCCGGGTCATGGCCCGGGGTTAACTTTTTACGCGCCGGCTTCTTCGTGGTGGTGGATGCCGGCCTTTTCTTCGTAATCGTGCACGGCGGCCTTGATCGCGTCCTCGGCCAGGACCGAGCAGTGGATCTTCACCGGCGGCAGCGACAGCTCCTGCACGATGTCGGTGTTTTTGATTTCCTCGGCCTCGTGGAGGGTCTTGCCCTTCATCCACTCGGTGGCGAGCGACGACGACGCGATGGCCGAGCCGCAGCCAAAGGTCTTGAACTTGGCGTCTTCGATGACGCCGGTCTCGGGGTTGACCTTGATCTGCAACTTCATGACGTCGCCGCATTCGGGGGCGCCGACGACGCCGGTGCCGACGGTTTCGTCGTCTTTGTCGAAGCTGCCGACGTTGCGGGGGTTTTCGTAGTGATCGATGACTTTGGGGGAGTAGGCCATGGTGAGTTCCTTCTGTACTTTGGTTCGTTTGGTTTGATTTTAAGCTTTGAAGCTAAGCCGCAAGCGGCTTTGTTAGTGGGCGCCCCACTGGACGGTGTCGAGGTCGATGCCTTCCTGGACCATCTCCCACAGCGGGGAGAGCTCGAGGAGCTTGGACACGTTGTGCGTGACCTTCTCGATGACGTAATCGATCTCTTCTTCGGTGGTGATCCGGCCGAGGCCGAAGCGGATGGACGAGTGGGCGAGTTCGTCGCCGAGGCCCAAGGCTTTGAGCACGTAGCTCGGCTCAAGCGAAGCGCTGGTGCAGGCGCTGCCCGAGGACACCGCGATTTCTTTGATCGCCATCATCAGGGACTCGCCCTCGACGTAGGGGAAGCTGATGTTGGTGGTGTGCGGGAGGCGCTTGGTGGGGTGGCCGTTGATGACGGCCATGTCGAGCTTGGCCGTGATGCCGTCTTCGAGTTTCTTTTTCAGCGTCCCGAGGCGGATCGCGTCGTCGGACATCTCTTTCTCGCAGAGTTCCGCGGCGGCACCGACACCGACGATACCCGTGACGTTGAGCGTGCCCGAACGCATGCCGCGTTCGTGGCCGCCGCCGTCGATCAGCGGCGAGACGCGGACGCGGGGCCGACGGCGACGGACGTAGAGGAAGCCGGCACCCTTGGGGCCGTACATCTTGTGGCCGGTGGCCGAGAGCAGGTCGATGCCCGCGGCTTCGACATCGGTGGGCATCTTGCCGACCCACTGCGTGGCGTCGGTGTGGAAGATGACGCCCTTGTCTTTGCAGACCGCGCCGATCTCGGGGATCTCGTTGATCGTGCCGAGCTCGTTGTTGGCCCACATGATGGTGACGAGGATGGTGTCGTCGCGGATGGCTTCTTTGACTTGCTCGGCGTAGATGATGCCGTCTTCGTTGGGCTCGAGCCAGGTGACTTCGTACCCGTCGCGTTGGAGGCGTTTGATCGGGTCGAGCGTCGCTTTGTGTTCGTGGATGGCGGAGATGATGTGCTTGCCTTTGGAGGCGTACATCTCGGCAACGCCCTTGATGGCGAGGTTGTTGGACTCGGTGCTGCCCGAGGTCCAGATGATTTCTTTGCCCGAGGCACCGATGAGCGAGGCGACCTGGTCGCGGGCTTTGGAGACCGCGTCTTCCGCGGCCCAGCCGAAGGCGTGGTTGCGCGACGAGGCGTTGCCGAAGTGCTCGGTGAAGTACGGCGTCATCGCTTCGAGGACGCGTGGGTCCATCGGCGTCGTGGCGTTGTGGTCGAGGTAGATCGGCAGTTTCACGGACATCGGATTCAAGCTCCTGGGAACAATTTCAATTTTTGGATTAACGGGCGGAATCATAAAATCTTTATCGATTCGAATCTAAGTGTAGGCCCAGCACACCAACCTACGCAGCCCGGCGGTTTATTTCGCGGCTTGGCCGTTGGTGCTGCAGGCCTGGAGCTTGGGCGTTGCATCGCCCGCGGGGACATCGATCAACTCGTTGAGCATGACCTCGTTGAAAAACCCGATCATGCGTTTGTGCAGCCGGTTGATCGACCCCTGGATCGGGCAGCAGTGCTCCATCTGGCAGCCCTGTCCAACGATAGGCATGCCGTCGCAGCAGGGCGCGAGCTTCACCGGGCCTTCGATCGCGTTGATGACTTCCAGCAGCGACACGCGGTGGGGCTCAACCGCCAACTCGTACCCCCCCGTCGCGCCGCGGGTCGAGCTGACCAGCTTCGCCTGAGCCAACTCTTTGAGGATGTTCATGAGCAGCGGCAGCGGCAGTTGGTAGGCCTCGGCGATCAATCGGGCGCTGGTGGGCCCCGCCTCTTCGCGTTTTCGGCCGGCCAAGTGCGACAAGGCCACCAAGGCGTAATCCGTCTTCCGCGTCAACTGAAGCATGTAAACACCTCGGCGATTTAGGGCAGCCACACCCGCAGCGGGCGCATCATCGGCACCCGTTGGAATATTAGTACCAGTTCGGTGCCATATCAAGTCCGCGACGCCCGAATTTGCCCGAAGTCTTTATCGGCACAATAGCTAAAGCGTTGGGATATCGGCGACGATCACATATCATGGTACGCCCTGTCGCCCCCGCACTTCCCGCCCGAGAGACCTCCATGGCCGACCACCTCACCTACAAAACCATCCTGCTCTTTGGCGCGCCCGGAGCGGGCAAAGGCACGCAGGGCGCGATCCTCGGCCGAATCCCCGGGTTCTACCACTGCGCCTGCGGCGACGTGTTCCGCAACATCGACATCACCAGCGAACTGGGCAAACAGTTCTACGAGTATTCGTCGCGGGGCGAACTGGTCCCCGACGAGATCACCGTGGGCATGTGGGCCCAGGCGATCCACGCCCGCACGATCCTGGGCGACTACAAGCCCGCCGACGACCTGCTCATCCTCGACGGCATCCCGCGCACCCTCGAGCAAGCCCTCATCATGGACGAGCACATCGAGGTTCTTAAGATCGTCCACCTGACCTGCCAGGACGAGACCGAGATGTTCAACCGGCTGCGTAAGCGGGCCCTGAAAAGCAATCGCCACGACGACGCGGACGAAAAAGTGATCCGCCACCGCTGGGAGGTCTACGAACGCGAGACCGCCCCGGTGCTCAAACACTACCCGGCCGAGAAAATCGTCGATATCGATTCGATCGGCTCGCCCGCCCGCATCCTCCACGACATCCTCGACCACGCGGTCCCTCAACAAGACAGCCACTTCAAGGCCTTCGACGGCTGATCGATCGACTCGACAAAACACCTCGCGCTGGCGGCGGGCGGCGCGGTTGCTAACCTGAGTCCATGCGTATCCTAATCACGGGCGCCGCGGGCCAAATCGGCTCAGCGGTCACCACCTACTTACACGAACAAGGCCACGACGTCGTCGCCACCGATGTCGACTACCGCCAAGGCCTGCCGTGCCGGCTCCACCTCGTCGATCTTTGTGACACCTTCGCCGTCTACCCCCTCGTCGAGGGCTGCGACGCGGTGATCCAGCTGGGCAACCACCCGAACGCCAGGACGGCTCGCCCGGCCCAAAAACTGCTCGTCGATAACGTGGCGATGAACAGCCACGTGTTCTACGCCGCGGTGGACGTCGGCGTCCGCCGGATCATCGGGATCAGCTCCGTGCAAGCCACGACCGGCATGCACGGCTCCAAAGCATGGTCCCCCAACGGTCGGGAATGCGCCTGGCCTTATCTGCCGGCCGACGGCAAACTCCCGCGCAACCCCGGCAACAACACCTACGCCTTGAGCAAAGTCTTCGCCGAGCGGACACTCGAAGCGTTGACCGAGGAGTACGTCGATCTCGCCGCGGTCGCGGTGCGTTTCCCCTACGTCGTTCCCGCCCGAGCCAACAAGTTCCGGCGATACAACCACGGCGTTCGACTCAACGACCATCGGCTGTCGGAAGGTTTGAGTTATTTGAGCATGGCCGATGCGTGCACGTCGCTGCAGGCGATCGTCGAACGCATGACGCCGGGCTATCGTCAAGCGTTTGTGGCGCAGTCGCTCAAGATCCGCGGCATGAGTTACGCCGAGATGGCCGAACGCTTCTACCCCCAACTCCAAGTCACGGGTCCGCTCGACACGGCAGGCGGCTTGATCGACCTCAGGGCCATGCAAGACCACTACGGCTGGTCGCCCGCCGGGCCGGCGCTGGAAGTCGACTTCGTGGAAGACGAGCCGGGAAACCACCCGTAGCGTCGCCTCAGCCGGGCCGCGTTCTCTGCCGCCCCATCATCACTCCAGCGTCAAACGAACTCGGTGTGGAACGCGACGGCGTGAGGTGATCGCAAGTCGCGGCGCAAACGACTTACCATGTCGGTCATGCCCGCGGAGACCGCCGACCCCGAATTGCCCCCGCCCCGTGCCGCGGCCGCGACAACGACTGACGAACATCCTTGGATGACCCGCCCCTGGTGCCGACGCCTCGCGGGGTTGGTGTTCGCGCTACTCTGCGTGTTCCCGCTGTTCTTCAGCCTCGGCGACCACCCGATCCACGGCGACTCCGAAGCCCGCTACGGCGTCGTCGCCCGCGGCATGGCCACCGGCGAAACCTCCCTGCTGGTACCGACGCTCTTCGATCAGCCCCACCTTACCAAGCCGCCGTTGACCTATTGGCTGATGGCCGGCTCGATCCGCCTGATCGGCGACGGCGAGTTGGCGCTCCGGCTACCCGCGGCGATCTCGGGCGCCCTCACGCTGGCGATCGTGTTCGGGCTGGCCTTTCGGTTGTACGGCACCCGGCGGGCGGTGGTCGCCACAGCGATCTTGGCCGTGACCCCGATGTTCGTCGTCATCAGCCGGATAGGCATCACCGACAGCCACCTGGGCCTGTTCAGCACGGCCGCGTTGGCGTCGGGGCTGCTCGCGGTGCGCGAAGGTAAACGGCGGTGGGTCGTGGGGTTGTGGTTGGCGGTCGCGTTGGCCTTGCTCACCAAAGGGCCCGCGGGCTTACTGGCTCCGGGAGCGTTGGTGATGTGGCTGCTCATCACCCGGCAGCGCGAAGCATTGCGGAGCATTCGGCCCGTGACGGGTGTGATCCTGGCAGGACTGCCGTTGGTGGCCTGGGGGGTGATGATCGCATGGCAGCACCCCGAGGCGTGGGCCGTCTGGAAGTTCCAAACGCTCGATCGGGCGGCGGGCACGGGCGACCACGCCGAGCCGTGGTGGTTCTTCTTCCCCGTCTTCGCGGTGGGCCTGCTGCCTGCGACCGCCCTGCTTTGGTCCAAAGATAAATCCAAACTCTGGCACCAATGGGCGAACGCCATTCAGTCCAAGTCGGAGAACCTGCTTTGGGCGATCATGGCCATCCTGACGCTACTGGTTTTCACGCTGATCGCCGGCAAGTTGATGAGTTATTTGATGCCGTTGACCGCCCCGCTGGCGTGGTGGGCATCCTCAAGAATTGATATAAATTTATGTAAAAAATTTGTTTATAATAATTATACGTCAGATACTGCGCTCTGGATCATCGCCTGCGTCACGGTGGGAGTCTTGGCCTGGCAGGTGCAAGTCCACGACGGCCCGATCAGTGCGTGGGCGCTCTGGCCCGCCGCACTGTTCGTCGTTCTTGGCTTAACCTTGGCGATCGTTGGCCGGGCCCGATTGGGGAAGGATTCGTGGAAAGGGCCAGGCCTGCTCTGGCTGGCGGGCCTGAATTTGATCGGCGGAGCATGCGTCGCCGAGGACCGCATGTTCGGCCGACACAGTGTGCCGAGCGTGGTCGCCGCGGTACAGCAAGCCACCGGCCTGGAACACCCACAGATCCTGACCGTGGGCTTCGGCGACCGCAGCCTGCCGTACTACACCCACCGCCCTACCCGTTGGATCGATCCGCGCGTCCTGCCCGAGACCTGGGCGAAGATGCGTAAAGACGACCTGGTGCTCCTGGCTGATCCCGAATGGTGGGACACGTTTGCCGCCGACCCGAACTGGGACCTGTCCGAACGGTTTGAGCTGGTTGACCTCGAGCTACGCTGGGGCTACGAAGCGAAGCCGATCCGAGTTTATCGGACGACCGAGATCTACCGACAAACCAAAGCTCAGCCGTGACTTACTGCGCCTCGACGCCGAGCTTGGCCAGCAATTCATCGAACTGATCGATGTTGTAGAAATCGATGCTCAGCGTCCCCGCCCCTTTCTTACGGGCGGTCTTGATCTGCACCTTGGTGCTGAGCTGCTCGCCGATCTGACGCTCGAGGTCGTCCAAATACGCCGGCCGAGCCGTTTTCTTGGACGACGCCGCGGGCTTGTCGGAGCCCTGATTCAAAGCCTTGACCTGGGCTTCGACTTGCCGAACCGACATCTCTTCCTTGATCACCCGCTCCGCCAAAGCTAGTTGCTGAGCGGGGTCATCAATCCCACCGAGCGCTCGCGACTGGCCCATCGACAACAAGCCGCGAATCACCATGTCGCGAACGGGGGGGCTGAGTTTCAGGAGCCGGAGCAGGTTGGTCACGGTCGAACGCTCCAGGCCCACCCGCTCCGCGATCGCTTCGTGACTCAGACCAAAACTTTCGCCCAGCCGCCGGAACGCTTCTGCCCTTTCGATGGGATTCAGATCTTCCCGCTGCAAGTTCTCGATCAGCGCCCACTCGGCCACCTGACGAT
The DNA here is from genome assembly GCA_039199695.1 of Planctomycetota bacterium. GTDB lineage: Bacteria > Planctomycetota > Phycisphaerae > Phycisphaerales > Phycisphaeraceae > Algisphaera. The sequence continues at coordinate 12,750 of JBCCST010000086.1, forward strand.
CGTCCAGTTGCTTGACGAACGCAGGGATCGCCTCCAACCCCGCCAAACCCGCCGCCCGCCAACGACGCTCCCCCGCGACTAACTCGTACCGCCCACCGGCCGTCGGCCGAACGACTACCGGCTGAATCAATCCCTCCCGCTTCACCGAATCCGCCAACTGCTGGAGGGCGGTTTCGTCGAACCGCTGCCGGGGCTGCGAAGCGTTCGCATCGATATCCGAAACCCTCAGCCGCGAATATCCGCCCGCCTCACCCCCAACCGTCTCGGTTGCCGGCGTTAACACTCCAGCCGATTCCGCCACCGACGATTTAACTCCAGCCCCCCCAGCCAGACCGTCCACCGGGACCGGCGTGGCCATGAGACTGCTCAAACCACGCCCAAGACGCGAGGGACGCTTTTTTGGAGTAGACGATGATTTTCCAGCGGATTCCGACATGACGACCTCCGTGTCGCGGGTAAAAGATCTTCAAGCCAGACTACCAATCGCATCCACGCCGTCAAGTGTTCCACGTGGAACCAACCGACCCATGACGGAGATTCCGACGACACAATGCGCACCATGTTCCATGTGGAACAAAT
>JBCCST010000087.1:0-13102 GCA_039199695.1 Planctomycetota bacterium
CATGTTCTTGACGAAGTCGGCGTGGCCGGGGCAGTCGACGTGGGCGTAGTGGCGGTTCTCGGTTTCGTACTCAACGTGCGAGGTCGAGATGGTGACGATCTTGGTCGCGTCGCGGCGGCCGTCCGAGGCCGAGGCCTTGGCGACGTCGTCGTACGAGACGTGGTCGGCCAGACCCTTGGCGCCCTGCACCGCGGTGATGGCGGCGGTCAGGGTCGTCTTGCCGTGGTCGACGTGGCCGATCGTGCCGACGTTGCAGTGCGGTTTGGTCCGTTCGAATACACCTTTAGCCATTTGAAAAACTCTCCGTGGTTCTGTGGTCAGGGACCACGCGTTCATTTTTTGACTTTTGATTGATGATTTTTGATTTGGCTACGCCGCCAACCGTCCATCATTTTTGTCTCGTGCAATCAAAAATCTTAAATCAAAATTTCACCCAACGTTTCGATAAATCCCTCGAAAAAAGCCACCCATGGGACTTGAACCCACGACCTCACCCTTACCAAGGGTGCGCTCTACCAACTGAGCTAGGGCGGCATACCCTGCCGTCATGCTTCGGCCCACGCCGATCCGCGTAGGCCGATTCGCCGTTCAAAAAAACGGCTGCGACGGCTAAAAAAGCCTATTCAATTGTTCGGCCCGGACCTCGCCGAGCCGCCGCCCCACGCCGTCGCGAGGCTGTCTCCCCTTGCCGGGCCGCGTCTGCGGGCCACGCAATGTAGCGGCTTGCCCCCGATTGACAAGGGGCGACGAGTCGGCTTTGTAACCAACACGCGCCCCATAGCATGGACGGGTCAAACTCACTGTCATCCAGCCGAAGCCGAATCGTCGGGAAACCGTAACACGGCCGCCCCCTCAAGTCAAACCTGAGAACACACTTCTACGCCGTTTTTCCTGTCTCTCAAGCCAACGCCGACGCGGCCTGATCAAGCCGAAGCGTGGCCACCCCACAACCCTAGATTTCGTCCACCGCCCGGGACGACCGCCATCCTCACAAAATGAGGTGGTGCGTTCGGTTTTCATGGCGTAAATTACGGTGTCAGCTTGGATGACACCCCTAACCGTGAGAAGGATCTCGCTTGCCCGCCGTATCCTTTTTTACGCCCGTGATCCCGACATGGCCCGGCTGCCCTCCCAACCCGCAATCTGCGCCTTTCTCCTTGCGGTTGCGGGGTTAATGAACGTTCAGACCGCCGCGGCGGCCCCGTTCATCAGCGAAGTCCTGCTCCCGGCCAGCGGCGGGACCGCGGTCGAAATCGACGGCTTGGATTCGGCCGGGGCCACCCTGCTGATCGTCAACGCCAGCCGTGAACGCCTCCAGGTCCAGCACGCCATCCCCCTGCCCCCCGCTGAGCAGACCGCCAACGGCCTCGGGCTGTCGCTCGTGGTCGGGTCGGACGGGCTCGCCAGCAACCCCACCACCGCTCTGCCCGCGGGCTCGGTCAGCCGGGACCACCCGCTGTTTTCCGATGAATTGCCCGTCGCTTTGGTTCTCGTGCAGGGCCTGGGCCCGATCGGCGAAGAGGTTTCGCTCGGCAACGGCGGAGCCGTTTCGGGGATCACCGCCCAAACCCCCATCGTCGACTGGCTCAGCTTTGCCGCGGGCACCAACGCCGAGGCCGAGCTCGTGATCCAAGACCCCAACCCCTCAGCCATCGCGGCACTGGGCATTGCCGATCTGCCTCGACCCCAAATCGGCACCACCGGCATCACCGCGCTGGCCCGGGCCCTCACGGCCGACGGCCCGGTGATGCACACCCTTTTGCCGGGCAGCAACAACATCGTCGATGCCGACGCGTTGGGGCTGAGCGACTTCCAACTCAGCCCGGGGCTGCGCAACCCACTCGCCACGGAAGACCTGCCGGGCGACGACGCGGCCCTACCCGAGCCCAGCGTTGCGTTTCTGTTGGTGTTGGGCCTACTGGGACTATCGCTTCGACGTCGACACCACGGCTCCATCGCGGCCTCTGCCGGGCCCGCCGATTGTTTGGTCCGCCGGGCGGGTCTATAGTAATGTTGGATTGCTCTGCTACTAAACTGCTGTGCTAACGCCATGACCCCATCCCCATCTCAATCCGACGCCTCCGGCCTCGATTCACCGTCAACGCTCTACGAGCGGGTCCAGGCGGTCATCGAACGCATCCGCCCCGCGGTGCAGTCCGACGGCGGCGATGTCGAACTGGTCGAACTCACCGACGAAGGCGTCGCTCGCATCCGCCTCCACGGCGCCTGCATCGGCTGCCCGTCCAGCAGCATGACGCTGCACATGGGCATCGAACGCAACCTCCGCGAACGCATCCCCGAAGTCACCGGCGTCGAGCAGGTCGACTGATCGTTTAATCTATTCCACGGCCGCCCGCCGCGTGGCGGGACACCCCGGGAGAAGGAAGACCTCTCCGGGACGAGCCGACCAATCCGCCCCCCCCCGGAATCCCCGGCATCAAGGCGCCGACTTCGAACCGAAGTCGTCGCCCCTCGGCGGTGATGCCCGTTACCCATAACCCCACGTCGCACGCGTCGGAACGTGCTCGGAGACAGGAGGTCCACCATGCTCGCCCTCACCCGTCGCGTCGGCGAAGAAGTCGTCATCGGCGACCCCCACGCCCCCCTCGGCCGAATCCGCGTCGTCGATGTCCACGGCGACAAGGTCCGCCTCGCCTTCGACTTCCCCCGCGAAGTCGAGATCAACCGCAAAGAACTCGCCGACGAAAAACTCCGCGAACCCCCGCCCCCGGAAACCACCGAAGACAATACGGACGCTGACGAAGAGGGCGACGGCCGCGACCCCAACGACGACGACAACGAAAAAATCTAGCCCCGGGTCAACGACCCGGCGCCGCCGCGGCGACACCTATTTCTCCGCAACGGGCTCACCCGTGACCGACGCGTCCGCCTTTTCTTCATCCGCCCCACCATCCTGCGCCGCCGTAAACTTCTCCACCACCTCCCGCGGCACCGCCACCCCACACTCCGGGCACCGCCGCGCCCCGCCGCGCAGCGACCCCGACAAGTCGTAGTCACACGCAAAACACACCGGCGACTCGGTCATCATCGCCAACCGCTGCTTCTCGTATTTCACCAAGCGGAACAGCAACCACACCCGACACGCTGCCGCCCACAGTAATACGGTCGACGAGAAAAAGATGACGGTTTTGATCACGTCGATCTGCCAGTATCGAACAAACGCAAAATCAAGACTGGTGAAATAGGTCGCGATTGAACCCACGAGCAATGTTGCGCTGGAGAACATCAACCACCGGCAGACTTTCTCCATCCGCCAATACCGTTCACCTTGCGAAATGAGTAGCTTCATCAAGATGGCCCCGCCAACGGATGCGGGGATAAACAGCCAAACCGGATGGAGCGGCCACCCAACAAGATCGATGAAAAATTTTCGCGGCCAACCCGACGGCCCTCCCGGCCCGGCTAGACGATCAAATGCATATTGGCTCCACCAATGTAAGCCCCCGGTGTAATGAAGTACGACCAACAAACCGCTGGCCAACACTCCACTCCACGCCGCGGCTGCGATCGACCACGAAATCCAGCCCAAGGGCTTGATCGCGGGGAGTTGGCGCTTGCCTCGGCGATTGATCCCGACGTATCCGACTACTCCCATCGCAATCAAAACCGGTCCAACTGCGGCTATTCCGACGGCCGCCCAACGCCATCCTGCGCCCCCGTTCATGGCTTGAAAAAACAACCAGTATGAAAATGAGACACCCCAAATCCATTCCAGACCCGCGCCCGAGGAAAACCAAGTTTCATCATCGCCCAGCCAGTAGAAGTAGGCCACATCCATGAACCGGAGCAGTGGATTCAGCGCCCGCCAATCCTCCGACCAAAGCAGCCATGCCGTTTGACCAAAATACTGCGCCCACCACACCACCCCGCCGAAAACCACTAACCCGAAATAGAACCATCGCAACCAATAGCCGAGGCGTAAAACACGGTCACGTGAATGAATATGCGACGGATCGGCCACGGCTTACCCCTCGAAATACTGACCCCACAAAACCTCCAGCCGTTTGATCTCCGTCGGGTCAATCTTCGACTTGTCGGACCAGATGCCCAGCGCCAAGGCCGAGTGGGCGGGGCTGGGTTGATCGCGGAGGGCCGAGAGGTCGGACAACGCGGCCTTCATCAACGCCAAGCCCGCGGCGCTGGCTTTTTTGAGGTTGCCGATGATCTCGGTCAAGAGGTCCATTTGATCGCTTCCGGGGGCGTGGGGCTTCCAGCTGTCGTAGTCCGTCGGCAGCGCGATCAACGCGTAGGCCAACTCCGCTTCCCGGGCGAGCTTGGCTTCGGGCATGCAGGTCATGCCGATGAGGTCGCCGCCGAGTTGGCGGTGCCATTCGCTCTCGGCCCGCGTGGAAAACACCGGGCCTTCCATGCACACGTACGTCCCGCCGTCGTGCATGTGGACGTGGCCGTCTTCGCCCTCGGCGGGCAGTTGCTTCGCCGCGTCGAGCAGCCAGTTCCGCATCACCGGGCAGAACGGCTGCGAAAACTCCACGTGCACCGCGGCGTTTTCGAAAAACGTGTTGGGCCGCTTGTAAGTCTTGTCCACCACCTGGTCGGCGATGACCAGCTCGCCGGGGTGCAGGTGTTCGCGCAGCGACCCGGTCGCGCCGCTGGCAAGCAAGTGAGTCACGCCCAACTTCTTCATGGCGTAGATGTTCGCCCGATAAGGCACGGCCGTGGGGTTCAACACGTGCCCCGGCCCGTGGCGTTGGAGCAGACACACCTCGACGCCCGACCACTCGACCACGGTGATCGGCCCGCTGGGCTTGCCAAACGGGGTATCGAGATCGTGGACGACCGGTGCCGCCTCGCCTTCCGCGGATTCCGGGGGGCCGAAGATGTCGCCGAGGCCGCTGCCGCCGATGATGCCGATTTTGAGGGGTTTTTCTGGATGCGCGTTGTCGTTCATGGAGGCATGGTAACGCTCGGCGGAAACGGGGCGTATACCCGGGTGGCCGTTGAGCCATACCATTCTTCATTCTCTTTTTGTAAATTGGAATTTACCGATGAAACGCACCTTTTTACTGTGGATCGGAGTCGTGGCCCTGGCCGCGGTCCCGCTCTTGACCGTCCCGGCCGTCGCCGACGACTCCGCCGACTATTTGACCCCGCCCGACGCGGCGTGGGGCATGGTGCTGGACCCCGGCAAGGTCCGCAGCAGCGCCCTGGCGGGCGAAATCATGCAACACTTCGACGAGGCCGAGCGGGCGAAAGTCGACGAGATGATCGACGGCTTGTCGAACATGATCGGGCTCAACCTCCGGCAAGACCTCGGCCGAATCGTGGTCTTCGGCGACAGCTTCGCCCCGGCCGACACCGCCGTGGCCGTCGACATCGGCGACGCCCGGACCAACGTCGAAGGCTTCTTGCTGACCAACGAAAGCTACCAGTCCTACGACTACGGCGACCTGATCATCCACTCGATCCAGGACCCCCACAAACCGCGCTGCTATTGCGCCGTGATCCCCGGCCGTGATGATCAATCCGGCGTCCTGCTGATGTCGCCCGGGCAAGAAAAGATCGAAAGCCTCGTCGACGCGGCCAAGGCCGGGGCCAAGGTCAGCCGACCCGACGCCCTGGGCGACGGCGACTTCTTCCGGCTGTGGATCGACCGCATCCCCGCAGACGTGTTCGAAGGCCAACCGCGGCAATCAAACATCGCGGGCATGATCCAATCGCTCGAAATCGTGGGGTTCACCGGCGAGGTCGACACGTCGTTTGCCCTGAGCGTCTCACTGACCAACCCCGCCCGCGCCCAGCAGATCTACCAGATGGCGGCGGGCGGCAAAGCCATGGTCGAGTTTGCCGCGGCCTCGGACGCCGACGCCGCGAAGCTCGCCGACCTGCTGGCCTACGTCCGCGTCGAGCAGCCCGAAGACGACAGCAACATGCTGCGGATCACCGCCCGCTGCGACAACGAAGGCCTCGCCGCGGTGCTCCAGATGCTCGACGACGCCGGGGCGTTCCGAGACCTGGGTTTGAACTGACTCACCGCCTGCCGGGGCGGCCCCGGGTCACGGACCCGGGGCAATTTTCCGCTTCAGAAACTGCCGTATGACCGCCACGATGACGCCATCCGTGTTGCCCCCCACCCCGGAGTCCGCCGACGCCCCCGAGCCCACGGCCGATCCGCCGGAATTGCCCCCGCTCGAATCGCTGAGCGACGAAGCCCTCGCCGCGCGGGTGCAGACCGGGTGCGTCAAGAGCTACGAAGAGCTCGATCGGCGGTACCGCGTGCGTCTCATCCACCTGCTCCGGCGACGCGTCGGGCGGGAAACGGATGCGGAAGACCTGGCCCAAGTTGCGTTGTGGACGGCGTACGAAAAGATCGGACGCTACGACCCGAAGCGCAAGTTCAGCACCTGGCTGTTCACCATCGCGGTCCGCAAGGCGATCGACCACGGCCGGGCGAATGCCAAACACGTCGCCCCGGCGGGACACGAACCGACCGCGGGCGGCGACGCGATCATCGCCCTGCCCGACCAAACCGACGGCCCGCTCGCGCGGACCATCGCCGCCGAAGAACGCGACCAGAACGGCGCGATCTGGCGGATCGCCGACGAAGTGCTCAAGCCCGCGCAGTGGACCGCGTTGTGGCTGCACTACGGCGAAGACCAGACCCCCGGCGAGGTCGCCAAAGCGATGAACATCACCCGGGTCAACGCCCGGGTCCTCCTGCACCGGGCCCGGAAAATCCTGGCGGACAAACTCGGCGACGCCTCGGCGATCGCCGAATAAACCCACCCCTGTTTAATATTCAAAAGCTGGTGAAGACCATGAAGAACACAATCTCCAATCAAGACCTCGAGCAGCGTTTGCGGGACGGCGCGAAACACCGCCGGACGACGCTGGACGGCGTGGCGTCGTCGTACCCGGTGGGCGACTACCCGCCGCGGAGCGCCGAGCGCCGGGTCCAAGCGACGGGGCCAAGCGTAGCGGCTCGGGTGGCGTGGCTGCTCGGACTGGGCGGGGTGACGACCGCGGGGGTGCTGGGCCTAGTCACGCTGGTGAGCGTGCTGGTGCTGCCCGATCCGGGCCGACCGTCGATGCCGATCCTCGCCGCCGACCCGCAGCCCGAGGCGCTCGGGGCGACGGTCCGCTCGCTCATGGCGGGCCTGGGCGAACTCGAAGCCCAGATGGACGCCCAGGTGGACCCGACGCTGGACGCCGCCACGGCCTGGCCGGGCCAGTTCGACGCGTTATCGGCCGCGCTCTACGACGCCGAGACCGGCCTGCAAAACCCAATGGAGCAAGAATTTATCGCGTTAGGCGCGGACCTTCAGACCGTCGCCGACCATATCCGCCAGCAGTGGCAGGTGCCCAAAACCCCTTCGCCGACCGGGCAGCGACCGCAGCCCGAGGCCGAGGTTTTCACGGGGTAAACGCCAAATCACAGCGATCTGCGATCGCCCGCTACACGACTTAAAATCGTAAGCCGCTGAGTACCCTGGAAATAGTTTCCGGGGCTCGGCGGTTATGCTGTCAGCGGATCGTTCGTTTCGACCCGTGATGAGCAAAAGGGTGTGGAATTTTGGATAGTGCAGCGTTTCGAGAATTAGCTTTGGCCGAGATGGACGCGGTGTATCGGATGGCGATGCACCTGTCCCGGCACCCCGACGAGGCGTCGGACCTGATGCAAGAGACCTACCTCAAGGCGTTCAAGGCCGAGGGACGGTTCGAGCTCGGCGAAAAAGGCGTCCGCCCCTGGCTGTTCAAGATCCTGCACAACAGTTTTTACACCCGGTACCAAAAGAAAAAACGCGAGCCCACGATCCCCGATGAATACATCCAGGACAGCGCCCCCAGCGAAGTCGACAGCCCGCCCCCGGCGTGGGACCTCGAACACATGGACTGGGAGCAGGTCGACGACCGACTCAAGGCCGCGATCGACGAGTTGCCCGAGCACTACCGCGAGGTGCTGCTGCTCTGGGCGGTCGAAGGGCTGAAGTACCGGGAAGTCGGCGAAGTGCTGGACGTGCCGTTGGGCACGGTCATGAGCCGGCTGTACCGGGCCCGCAGCATCCTCAGCGAGAAGCTGGCGGAATTGGCGAAAGAGCAAGGCATCGCAACCGGGTAAGCCGGGCCGAAGCCAAACCGAATCGAGACTCCTAAAAACCACAGGCGGGTGGCGAACCGCCACGACAACCACAACATCACCTTTGGGCAGAAAGACAAACAGTAACCCACCATGGCTCCCAAACTCACCCCTCAAGAAACCGCTGAACTCCTCCCCGCGTTTGCCGACGGCGAACTCGATGCCGAGCAGAACCTGCGCGTGCTCGAAGCGATGGCGGCGGACCCGACGAACACCCAGCGCGTGCTGCACCAGCAGCAGCTCAAGCAGGCGTGCGGCCGGGTGATGACGTCGCCGGAGACGCGGTGTCCGGACGCGCTGCGCGATCAGATCATCGCGATGGCGAGCGAGGCCGAGGCGGCGAGCACCACCGCCCCGGCGACCGGGATGTCCGCGGGTGTTTCCGGGGGCGGGGGTGAAGACGACAACCCGGTGTTGGCGCTGATCGGCCGATGGGTCGCGCCGTTGGCCGTGGCCGCGACGCTGTTCATCGGGGCGTTGGTGGCGCTCAACGTGATGAGCGATTCGGGAGGCTACACGTCCGACGGCCTGATCACCGCCAGCCTCGCGCAGACCTTTGGCCAGCGACACGCCAAGTGCGCGCTCGGCGAAGCCGGCCCCTACGGCACCGAACTCTTCCCCGCCGAGGTTGATCAACTCGACGACGCGCTGGTCCAACACGTCGGCCAGGAACTCGACGGCGCAGCACTGAACCTCTCGACCCTCGGCTACGACTACAAGGTCGCGGGCTTCTGCCCGCTGCCCGGCGGCGACTCGGTCCACGTCATCTACGAAAACCCCGAAGGCCAAACCCTGTCGCTGTGGGTCAAGGCCTACGACGGCAAGCCGACGCTGGACCCCGGCGTGCCCTACGTCCCGCCGCACGACCATACCGCCCAACCCATGATGGTCTGGCGTGAGGGCGACATGGTGTTCTACCTCGTCGGCGACACCATGGACGACGTCAAGCAGGCCCAGCCCGCGATCCGGCTGGCCGTGGCGTCGTGATCGCTGAGATCGTGAGATCGCTGGACGCTCGCGAAAGTTAAACGCTATCGAACCCCGTCGGGTCGGGCTAAACTTGTTGACCATGAAGTCACATGTTTTCAGCGCAGCCCTCGTTTCTTCCCTCGCGGTCTTGCTCGTTGCACCCGGCGACGTCGCCGTCGCCCAGAACGTCGGCGAGCTTTACAAACAAAACTGTATCAGCTGCCACGGCGACGGCATGGCCGGGGGCAGCGCCCCGTCGATGCTCGACGACGAATGGCTGACCGACGGCAGCGACCGCGAACTCTATAACGCGATCTACGACGGCATCGAAGACGCCGGCATGCCCGCGTACAAAGGTGGCCTGTCCGAAACCCAGGCGTGGGCTTTGGTCGTGTATCTCCGCGAACTGCGTTACGAGAAAGACAAACCCGGGCCCAGCCGACCCAACGGCGACGGCGTGTTCGAAACCCAGCACCACGACTACAAAGTCGAAACCGTGGCCAAGGGATTGGTTCGGCCGTGGTCGATCGAGTTCCTGCCCGACGGCAAGATGCTGGTCTCCGAACGCGCGGGTCAACTCCGCCTGATCATCAACGACCAACTCATCGGACGTCCGGTCATCGGCACGCCCGAAGTCTGGAACAACGGCCAGGGCGGGCTGCTGGATATCGCGGTCGACCCGAACTACGACACGCCGAACCATCCGGGCAACGGCTGGATCTATCTTTCGTTTTCCGAGATCACCGACGACGGTTCCGGGGGGCGTAACCGGCCCGCGGGGATGACGGCCGTGGTCCGCGGCAAGCTCGACCGGCGCGGCAGCCGGTGGCACTGGGTCGATCAGGAAACGCTCTTCACCACGCCCGCCCGCTTCGCCGCTCCCGGCCGAGTGCACTTCGGCAGCCGGTTCGTCTTCGACAACGACGACACGCTGTTTTTCTCCATCGGCGACCGCGGCCAGATGGACCGCGCCCAACAACTCGACAAGCCCAACGGCAAGATCCACCGCATCCACACCGACGGCTCGATCCCCGACGACAACCCCTACCTCAACCGCGCCAACGTCATGCCCAGCGTCTGGTCCTACGGCCACCGCAACCCCCAAGGCCTCGCCAAACACCCGGTCACCGGCAAGCTCTACGACATCGAGCACGGCCCCCGCGGCGGCGACGAAATCAACCTCGTCGCCCCCGGAAGTAATTATGGCTGGCCGGAAGTTTCGTACAGCATGAACTACAACCAGACGGCTTTCGGCGATAACCCGCCGTTCCACGAAGACCAGGGTTTCGTCGAGCCGGTCCACTACTGGATCCCGTCGATCGCCCAGTGCGGCAGCAGCTTCTACGTCGGCGACGGCTTCCCGAATTGGCAAAACGATTTGTTCGTGGCGGCCCTGGCGAAAGAAGAAATCCGTCGGGTGCGCTTGGCGGACGACGGCGTGACCGTCCTCGAAGACGAGCAGATCTACCGCGGCCAGGGCCGGATCCGCGACGTGGTGCCCGGGCCCGACGGGGCGCTCTACGTCGCCGTGGAAAACCGCGGCGACCCGGGGTTCATCCGCCGGCTGGTCCCGGTGGAGTGAAATCAAGTTGACGCCGTGGTGCCACACCTCGCCGCAAGGCGATGTGTGCGGTTGTCCCGTGGCGTAGCGGTCGGGCACACATCGTGTTGTCGCACGAGGTGGGGCACCCTGCGCAAGGCCAAGTCAATACCCGCAGCGTGACGAAAAGCTGATCGAACGGCGCAGGTCGCCCAGTGGTTTCGCGTATCTCCCCCGTCCGCTTCGACGCCCGTATGCGTCGCCGTGGCCGGAGCGTTGTGCTCCGGCCGTGGTCGGTTCGCGTTTAACTCAAACGACTCAGGAGATACGAAATGATTGGTGTTTCACCCGTGTTCGCCGTCCGCCCCGGCCGTGTGTGGGGCGTGGCTTGCGCCGCCTGCCTGATGCCCGCCGCCGGGTTTGCCGCCCTGCCCGCCGGGACCGGCTTCGAGACCACCCCGGCGGGGACGACCGCCTCGCCCGTCAGCACCGTCAACTCCGACGGCATCGACATCACCTTCCAACCTTTCGTCCTGCCCGGCGGCGGGTTCACGTCCAACTTCGGCGAGGTCCAGGCCCGCAGCTACATCCCCATCGCCAGCCCCTACGGCGACGGCCAGCAGGAACTCGAACTCAACAACGTCTTCGCCTCGTTCGATTTCGGGGGCGACCCGACGTTCCTCCAGTTCGACTACGCCTTCCTCGGCGGGGCGAGCAACCTTCAGGTCAACGGCGCGATCAACGCGACCAACGGCGGGCTCAGCCAGATCCTCGGGGTGGCGCTCGGAGCGGCCGTCTCCACGACCGCCGGCACGTACAACGGCATCGACTTCGAGCTCACCGGCCAACTCACCGGCGGCAGCAACGAGATCGGCCGACTCACGCTGGGCGACGGGGTGACGCCCATCACCGCGTTCGGCGTCGGCGGCCAGGAGTTCGCGATCGACAGCGTCCGGGCCGTGCCCGAACCGGCCGGGGCATTGGTCCTCGGTGGCCTGGGCACGATGTTGCTGGCCCGGCGTCGCCGGGTGGTCTCGGCCTGATCTCGACACGCCACCCAACGGCGGTCAACCCCGCCCCTCGCCCGCCTCGGCCAAGCCGCCGAGGCGGGCATTTTCCAGCAGAATCGCGCGATTTAACTTTGAATCGCGGCTATTGACCCCCGCGGGGCGGGGCCGATATAATCCGTGGCCCATGAAAAGTGATCGCACGATTCTCGTCAACGCCCCCGTGGCCGGCCTCGCGTCGGTTCGCGTGGTGGTTATCTGAGCGGACGACCCGTGCCCGCCGGCCGATCCTTGATTGATCTCCCGATAATTTCTGACTGACCCGCCGCCTCGAACGAGGCCGATGTAGGTCTAACCGCTCTCCCCCCAACCCCCAACCACCTTCTCCGGAAGCAGCCCCATGGCCCCCGCCCCCAAGCACCAACAACTCAACACCGCCCAGATCAACCGCCCCCAACGCGGCACGCCCACCGACGAATACCGCGGCATGACCGGCGCCCAGATCTTCAACGCCATGATGAAAGAGCATGACGTCGACACGATCTTCGGTTACCCCGGCGGCGCGATCCTCCCGGTCTTCGACGCCATCCACGAATCCGATCAGTTCAACTTCATCCTCTCCCGCCACGAGCAAGGCGCCGGCCACATGGCCCAAGGCTACGCCCGGGTCACCGGTAAGCCCGGCATCGTGCTCGTGACCTCCGGCCCCGGCGCGACCAACACGGTGACCCCGCTGCAAGACGCGCTCATGGACGGCACGCCGCTCATCGTCTTTGCCGGTCAGGTCGCCACCGGCGCGATCGGCACCGACGCCTTCCAAGAGGCCGACATGACCGGCATCACCCGGCCGTGCACCAAGTGGAACGTGCTGGTCAAGCACGTCCGCGACATCCCCCGCGCCATCAACCAAGCCTTCCTCATCGCCACCTCCGGCCGGCCGGGCCCGGTGTTCGTCGACCTGCCCAAGGACGTGACCGCGCAAGTCCTTGAAGAAGAAGTCTTCGCCGAGCCGCACCTGCCGGGTTACCACATCCGCGAAGCGGGGACGTCGAGCGAAATCGAAAAAGCCGCCGCGATGATCAACGCCGCCGAGAAGCCGCTGTTCTACGTCGGCCAGGGCGCGATCCTCTCCGACGCCACCGGCGTGCTCAAGCAGTGCGTCGAAGCGGGCAACATCCCCGTGACCACCACGCTGCAAGGCCTGGGCGCTTTCGACCAGAGCCACGAAAAATACAACCTCGACATGCTCGGCATGCACGGCGCCGCCTACGCCAACTGGGCGATGCACTCGGCCGACGTGATCGTGTCGATCGGCGCACGGTTCGACGACCGCGTGACGGGCAACGTCCAGAAGTTCGCCCCCGCCGCCCGCGCCGCGGAACGGGCGGGCCAGGGCGGCATCATCCACTTCGACATCGCCCCGGAGAACATCAACAAGGCCGTACCCGTCACCATCGGCGTCGAGGGCGA
>JBCCST010000088.1:0-12930 GCA_039199695.1 Planctomycetota bacterium
CGACGTGCGCAACCACGTGCGGGGTGTGTTCAACTGGCGGGCGTTTGCCGACTTCCACGAAGACCTCGAGACCACGAGTTTGTACGTCCGCGACAACCTCGGGCCCAACGACAAGGTGCTCAGCGTCGGCCCGCCGCACCGCGGGACGCTGGTTGATCATTTCGTCGGCAAGGTCGATTACATCGTCGCCCGGCCGTTGGTATTCACACTTAAACGTCAGGACGAAGAAGGCCGGTGGTACGAGCCGAACAACGGCGCGCAGATTGTCGACACGCCCGAACGGCTGTTCGAAGCGATCGCTGAGGTTGAGGCCGACGGCGGCCGACTGTGGGTGATCAGCAACGACCGGATGACCGGTGAGTTGGCGAACTTGGTGGACCCCGACTACGCCGCGGTGTTGGAGCAAGTCACGCCGCGAGAAACCCACGCGGTGCGCGGCCGAGACGGCAGCTCGTTCGCCGCGGTCGCGCTTTTGATTTTGACCAAAAGCGAGGATTCACCTCCTATCAACGCCGAGATGCCGAAAAACTTGATCGAAATTGAACCCGATCCTTCTCCGACGCCTGACCCCGAGCTTCCGTCCGACCCCGAGCGTGAACCCGCATCTGAGTCCGTCCCCGAAGCCGAGCCTTCGACCGAGGTTGAAGCGGAGGTTTTGGTTGACCCCGCCACCTCGGCACCCGCCTCCTCGGTGACGTTGCCTGCAACTTCAAAGCCCGAACTGGCCGATGAACCTGAAGTCGATTCTGTTTCTGCCCCCGACGAGTTACCGGCGGGGGAGTGATCTCGTGAAGTGACCGGCCGCCGATGACCACCATGTCCACCCCCGAATATACCCCTTACAGCTTATCCGGCCAGGAGGCGAGCGATGCGTTGAAGCCGGCGCCCACTCGCCCGCCGGGGATCGGTCTGCGTGGCGTATGGTTCGACCGGGTAACCGAGGCCCAGGCGGTGCAACACCTGATGGACCACCTCGATGCGGGGCGGGGCGGCTGGGTCATCACGTCCAACCTCGACCACCTGCTGCGGGCGGGCCGGGACGCGGAGTTCCGGGCGATGTTGGACGAGGCGGACCTGGTCGTGGCCGACGGGGTCCCGCTGGTGTGGGCGAGCAGGCTGCAGGGCACGCCGTTGCCCGAGCGGGTGGCCGGGTCGTCGATGGTGTGGACGGTGGCCGAGGCGGCGGCCAAGCGACAAAGAAGTGTCTATTTATTGGGCGGCGACCCGGGGACTGCTGAATCTGCGGGTGAGATTTTGGTGAAAACATACCCCGGCCTCCGGCTGGCGGGAACGTTTTACCCCCCCATGGGTTTTGAAAACGACCCCGCACAGATGGCGGCGATGACCGAGTCGCTGCGGGCGTCCGGGGCGGATTTTGTTTATGTCGGGCTGGGCTCGCCGAAACAGGAACGGCTTATCCGTGAAATAAGGGCGGTTTTACCGGACGCTTGGTGGTTGGGCATCGGCATCAGCCTCAGTTTTATCTGCGGCGAGGTAAAGCGGGCCCCGGTCTGGATGCAGAAGCTCGGGCTCGAATGGCTGCACCGGATGGTTCAGGAACCCCGCCGACTGGCCAAGCGATACCTGGTGGACGGTATCCCGTTTGCAGTGGTTCTGTTATCTTCTAGCCTCCGGCGACGCGTGGTGAAGGCCCGCGCTGACCTGGAACGCCCCGCGGGCAGGACGCCCGCTGGAGAGGGAAACGCGTAAACCACCGAAAGGACGCCCGGCACGCGACATCGATCGCCCACACCACGCGTAAGCTCCCGACAGCGGGTGAATTCAGCGGTAAAAACCGCCGATTGTTCTCGCAAAGGACGCGCTTTTGTGTCATGCTGATGCTTGGCGGGAGAGTAGGGAAACGACCTAGTGTTATTTAGGATCACCGACCAGAACACGATCCAGACCGGCCATCACCCCGCCTTGGGGCGACTGGGTCATCAGCTGTCCGACCTGCGTGCGGTGGTGCTGTTGGCCGGCTCGGTCCGCGCGAACCAACTACGGAAGGCCACGGGTCGAAGCGCGTTGGAGATGCCCGTCGGCAGCAATCGGTCGGTGTTGGACTGTTGGCGGGAGCAGTTGGTCACCATGGCCGAGCAACTGGGCATCGCCAACCTCCCGGTCCGCGTGATGGTCGATCAGTCCAGCGGCATGAAGACCGGCGTGACCCAGCACGGGCCGGTTCAACTCTCCATCGAAATCGACCCCGGCGAGTTCCGCGGCACCGGCGGCCTCTTGTCCGACATCGCCCGTGAATACCGCGACGACGACCTGATCCTCGTCACCCACGCTTCGCAGCTACTGTTCGAGCCGTTGGCCGAGCTGTCGGGAGCCATGGCCGAGGTGGAGGCGGACGTGAGCATGGTCTGCAGCGCCGACGGCACGCCCAGCGGGCTGATGCTGATGCGTTGCGGCTGCCTGCGAGACATTAACCCGGTGGGCTTTGTGGATCTCAACGAACAGGCGCTGCCGTCGATTGCCCGCGAACACGATGTGCGGGTGGTGCGGTACGACCAGCCGACGTCGCGGTCGCTGCGGACGCTGTCGTCGTATCTCGAGACGCTGCGTGAGTTCCACCGTCGACAGGCCGGGCGACACGCGAGCCAAGTCGTGCCCGAGGAATGGGAGAAAACCTTCGGCATCGTCGAAGCGGGGGCGCGTGTCCACGAGACCGCGATCATCCACGACTCGGTCGTCTTGGCCGGGGCGCGGGTTGAGGCCCACGCGGTCTTGGTCCGCAGCGTGGTTTGCCCGGGGATGGTAGTGGAACGCGACCAGTCCGAAGTGGACTGCGTCGTCGGAGCGCGGGTTAACGGCCAGCCGTTTGTCATGCCGGCCCAGCCTTGAATTGAGCGTTAAGTCATTCGACCAACCCCGGCCGTCGTTGCCGGGGGTTGTGATAGAATTGGTGAGCGATGCCGCGAGGTCGTGCGCCCCGCCGACCCGCGGCTTCGCGATGGTGACTTCATGATCTCCCGGCGACTGATGAAAAACGGCTGGACGGTCTGGCACTTGATGTCGGCGATGACGATCCTCGCGGCGGCGATCGCGGTGACGTGGCAGGGGTGGGTGGACATCATCGAACTCGGCGTGACGCGCCCGGTGGCGGGTCATGTGTTTTTGGTGCCGGTGGTGGCGGTTTGGCTGGCGTGGGTGCGTCGTAAGCGGATGCTGTTGTGTCGGCCGTCGGGCTCGTTCCCGGGGATCGTGATCGCGGTGGTGGGGGCGGCGGCGTTTGTGTACGGCGACAAGCGGGTGTACCCGTGGCTGTTTCACTTGGGCGCGGTGTTGCTGCCCGCCGGGTGTGTTGTAGCGATCCTGGGCCGGCAGATATTTAAGTCGTATCTGCCGGTGTTCGTGGTGCTGTTGGGCCTGATCCCCCCGCCGATCGGGTGGGCCGAGACCCTCGCCCAGCCGCTCCAGATCGCGACGGGTAGCCTGACGTGTTGGTTGTATTCATTGTTCGGGTCCACGGCGTCCCTCAACGGGCAGCACATCCGCATCGGCGACGCGTCGATGCGTTTAAACGATGTCGCCGGCGGTGTGCCGATGGCGATGTCGCTGTTCCTGGTCAGCTACGGGTTCGTGTTCGGCGTGCCGTTGCGGATGTCGGTCCGGCTCGCGGTGCTGTTGTTGAGCCCGCTGTCGGCGATCGTGTGCAGCGCGCTGGCTTTGCTCGGCACGTTCTGGGTCTACGGCGGCATGTCGCAGGAGATGGCCAGCGTGTGGCTGCGGGTCGGTGAATGGACGATGTTGCTCGTGGCGTTTTTGCTGTTGGTCGCGGTGATCCGCGGGCTGACGTGGGCGTCGGTTCCGGTCCGGCATTACTCGTTGTCGTACGACCAATAACCACCAAATACATGGACGTGACTTCCGGCAGTTCGCGGTTTTAATCGAGGTGAACACGCGACCTCAAAAACCGATGTCGTTGCACAAAAACTGCCAGAAATGGACGATCTGAAGCCGATAAAAACCGTATGATACTTGTGTTGTGGCATCGCACACCGTGACTCGTATCCGAAATCGTATTTGAGCCGTAGGGCGGGTATGGGTGTGTGTATAGTAGTGGGGGGTGGTCGTTAACAAGCCGCCCGATTTGGACGAAATGAATAGCAAGAGGCTGGCCGCGCGTTGCGGCATCGACCCCGTTAGCGGGGCTCGGCGGCCGAATCATGCTTGACCCGCCGGCTCGGAAGTCCGCGGGTAGAACCCCGCGGCCCATGCCCGGCCGCGACGATCAGGGACCTTCGGGATGATTGCTCGGTACGACGACCAATCCCCCGTTCCACGTTCCCGGTCGGGAAGTTCCAACAGCCCCCTTTACGAGTCGGCCGAGGCCTCGGCCGCGGGCCGTGGGAAAAGTGCGATGAGCGACGAACTGAACTTTGGAGCCCCCAACGCCACCCCCGCGACGACCGCCTCGGGCGAGGACGATTCGTCGCAACGCCGCGAGAAGCTTCTCGCGCTGCTGCGCGGCCGGCTCCACTGGGCCATCCTTCTGTCGCTGATCCTCGGCGGCGGGCTGGGCTATCTGCTCTACAACAGCGTCGTCCCCATGTACCGCAGCACCGGCAGCGTCGTGGTCGAAGGCAAGGGCATCTTCACCGACCTCGACAACCCCACCAACAAGAGCCGTTGGTACAGCTTCGTCGCCCGTCAGCAGCAGTTGCTCCGCAGCCGCGAAGTCGCCGAGCGCGCTATGGCCACCGACACCTGGCTGAGCCGCGGCGACGAGGCGGTGCCCTGGACCCCCGAAGAATTCTCCAAGGCGATCGACACCGAAATCGACGAGCGGAATAACGACCGCAACATCTTCACGATCTCGTTCGATGCCCCCGACGCCATCACCGCGGGCTTGGGGAACCGCGCTTTGCTCGAAGCCTACAGCACCGAGTATGACATCCGTGCCGAAAACGAGTTTCGTCAAGAGATCCGGCAACTCCAGTCGCAGATACAGAAGTCTGAGATCATTATTGAAACCGAGCTTGGACAACGCCGGACCGTGATCACCGACAACGAGTTCAACCAGATGGACGCCCAGATCCGGGCGTTCGTCAATCAACGCATTGAGCTCCAGGAAGCCCTCGACTTTGTCCGGGCCCAGTTGGATTCACGCAACCCCATCAAGGAAGGCATGTCGACCAACCCGGCCGACCTGATCGCGACCGACCCGGTACTCGCCGAATACCAAGCCGAACTCGAACAGATCGAAGACGACATCAAAGTGCTGGAATTTCAAAACAAAGGCCCCGGCCACATCCAGGTCAAACGCCTGACCTCGCAACGCGACGTCATCAAAGCCAAGATGGAAGAACGCCTCGAGCAGTTGCTCAGCGAAGACACCACCGTGCTGCTGGGCGACCCGGAATACGATCAACTGGGTCGGGACGAACAGCTCCTGACCCGGCAGCTGACCGAAATCGAGCAACGGCTGGAATCGCTGACCACCAAGCAGTCTGACATCGCCGGCATCCAGGACCGCATCGAAGCCGAGATGAAAATCATCGAAGAGGCCCGCGAGAACATCAGCGAAATCGACGTAGAACTCGAAGCCCGCAAGGGGACCATCGACGCGTTCGCCCCCGGGGCCACGCCCAGCTCGCCGGACAACGGCGGCAAAGCCAAGCAGGTCGCCGTGCTCGGCGCCATGGCCGGCACGGGAGTCGGCTTCGGTTTCGTGATGCTCCTGGGTCTGCTCGACAGCCGTCTGCGTCACGCCGGCGACGCCCGCATGGGCCTGCCCAACCTCCGCATGCTCGGCATCCTGCCGACGCTGCCGGAGAACTTCGCCGACCCCGAGCAGTCCGAACGCGCCGCCCACGCCGTGCACCACATCCGCACGCTGCTGCAGATCAGCAACCGCGGCACCGCCCGCGTCTTCAGCATCACCAGCCCCGCCGCCGGTTCGGGCAAGAGCTCGCTGTCGGTCGCGATGGGATTGTCGTTCGCCGCGTCCGAATCCAAGACGCTGGTCATCGACTGCGACCTCGTCGGTGCCGGCCTCACGCGTCGCGTCGGCGCGGTGGTGAACCGCTCGGTCGAAGCGATCCTGCGTGAAGACACCGTCCTCACCGACGATCAGATCACGCAAGCCACGACCCACGCCCGGGAAAAAGGCACCAACCTCAAGGACGCTTTGGTCGAGCTGGGCATGCTGACCAAGAAAGACCTGCAACGGCTCAACCGCCGTCAGGCCGACTCGGCCCTGGGTATTCTCGACGCCTGCCAAGGCCGGGCGTTCACCGAATGCGTCGCCCACACCGGCATCGAAAACTTCAGCGTGCTGCCCATCGGCGCCGCCAAGCCGCAAGACGCCGGCCTGCTGTCGCCCAAAGCGATCCGCAACCTCATCGCCCGCGCCCGGGAAGAATACGACATCGTCCTGCTCGACACCGGCCCCTGCCTCGGCTCGCTCGAAGCGTCGATGGCCGCCGCCGAGGCCGACGCCACCGTACTCATCGTGTCGCGCGGCGACTCGAAGTCCATGGCCGCCAAGGCCCGCGACCACTTGGTCTCGGTCGGCGCCAATGTCGTGGGCTGCGTGTTCAACCACGCCCTCGAAGCCGACATGAACAGCGCGTCGTTCGCCTCGATCGTTAGCCAGGAACGCCGCACCGACCCGGCCCAAAGCCTGCTCTCGGCCGACCCCGCGATCGCGGCCCGCTTCGGCCCGCTCGGCTCGGCCGTGGCCGCCTTCGGCACGCCCAGCAAGTCGCCCAACGGCAAACCTCGCCGCGCCGTGGCGAACGGCAGTAGCAACGGGCACTGACCACCGCCGAGGTGTTTGTCATCCGGAGAGAACATACGAGCGTCCATCACGCCGGACGCGCTGAGGAGAGAAACCCAACCGTTGCGTGTACTCATTTTCGATTGCCCTGTGGAATCCGACGCCCACTCCGTACAATGACGGCGTGGGCGTTCGTGTGATGCCTCGCTTGACCGCCGGCCGAGACGCATGAAGTTCGCCCCATGATTTCCCCGCTGCCCCAAACCAACCCCGCCGACGACGAGTTCCACACGCCGCACACGGTATGGGGCCTCGACGCGGTGCAGCTCCACGACCGCTTCTGGGCGGCCCGCGGGGTGCAGGTGGTCCGCCTGGGCGAGCCTTCGGACCTGGTGGAAGACGCCGAGCTGTTCCTGCTGACCGATCCGCATTCGTTGTCGATCTTCCGGCTGGGGCAGCTCGTGGACACGCTCAGTTGGCTCAAGCCCAAGGTGCTCTTCGTTCGGCTGCACAACACGCAAGAGCAGGGCTACTCCGAACGCGTCATCACCGATGAAAATGACCGCTTCACCCGGTTTGAGCGGGTGTACAGCTCGCCCGACTGGCGGCTGGGCCGGGTCGCGTTGACGCCGTCGAAAGAACTCGCCCAACTCTGGCAGCAGGCCGCCGACGCCCGCTCCGCCTGGCGACTCTTGCGTCGGACGATCCCGCCGAACCAGCGGACGACGCTCTCGGTGGGCGGCTGCGTCTACGACCGGGCCGAGGAATCACAGGTCACCGAATTCATCCGCGAGTTGGTCACCGTTTGGAAACGGCCGGACGCGACCATCCAACGCGCTTCGCGACTCGACCAACAAGCCTGGGGCGATGTCACCGGCAGCCGGCCGGACCACACCCGCTTCGTCGGCCCCGTGTGGGTCGGCGCGGGCCGCGACCTCTCGCAGGCCGACTCCATCGTCGGCCCCGCGGGCTTGTGGGACGTCCCCGAGCAGCGGCCCGCGGTCGAAGCACTCCAGTGGAAACAGATCGAACTCACCGACGTGCTCACCGGCCCCATCGAGGTGCGCACCATCTCGAACGTGCAGCGCGGGCTCAAGCGGTTATTCGACATCGCCTTTGCGATCATCGCGTTGCTGCTGACGCTGCCGATCTATCCGTTTGTGATGCTGGCGATCCTGATCGAAGACGGCCGGCCGTTCTTCTTCGCCCACACCCGCGAGTCGCGGGGCGGCGTGAACTTCCCGTGTCTGAAGTTCCGCACGATGCGTAAGGACGCCGAAGACATCAAGAAGAAGTTGATGGAGCAGAACCAGGCCGACGGCCCGCAGTTCTTCATCGACGACGACCCGCGCATCTCCCGCGTCGGCAAGTTCCTCCGCAAGACCAACATCGACGAGCTGCCGCAGTTTCTCAACGTGATCGTCGGCCACATGGCCATCGTCGGCCCCCGCCCCAGCCCGTACAAAGAAAACCAGTACTGCCCGCCGTGGCGCGAAGCCCGCCTCTCGGTCCGCCCCGGCGTCACGGGCCTGTGGCAGGTCAAGCGCAGCCGCGACCAGGGCAAAGACTTCCAGGAATGGATCCGCTACGACATCGAGTACGTCGAGAACTGGTCCTGGAAGATGGACTTCTACATCATCGGCAAGACGATCGCGGCGTTCGTCGGGATCAAGTGAATGCTTCTGTCGTGGCCGCACTTCGCTTGACCACGGCACCCCCATAAACCGATGTCCGGTGCAGCGTCGAGGCCGTCGTTGGCCCCTATACTGCTGCTGTGCCAGCCAAGCCCCCGTCAAACTCGATCGTTGCAACCGCGGTGGATGGTCCGCGGGTGGTGCGTTGGGTCTATGCGTCGGCGGGCGGCGTGGCGTTGACCCTGGGGAGCATCGGCGTGGTGGTACCGGGATGGCCGACGACGATCTTTTGGCTGATCGCGGCGTGGTGCTTCAGCAAGAGTTGCCCAGTCCTGCAGCGCTGGGTTTATACCCGCCCCGGCGTCGGCCCGGTGATCTTGGATTTGCTCGAACACCGTCGGCTCACCCTCGCGAACAAACGCCGGGCGATCGCGGGAATTTGGGTTGGCATTAGTCTCTCGGCGGGGGTGATGCTTCTGCTGGATTACTCGCCGATCTACGCCATTGTCTTGGCGGCGGTTGCCGCTGGCGTTTCGCTATGGCTTCACTTCGGCTTTACGCCGGAAGGGCGTGATTAGAATCGGCCGCTACTGCTTTGCGGAAGTCGCACTTACTCAGGCCAATTCAGCATGATCGACGAACCGTCGGGGTTAGCTCGAATCTGACGAGCCAGATCGCCGGCGAAGGAGATCAACCCCTCACGGGTAATAATCCCAAAATTCTCTGCTGCGTACTCGCCACCAAAAACGCTGGGTATCTTTAGGCAGTAACACTGATTTGCCTTCTTCTTACCTAAGTGTTGTTTCGCGGTCTCAACCAAGCGTGACATATTCCACTCAAAAAGATAATCGTCACTGGCGATAAGCTCTTCATACTCATAATCATTGCGAGCGATGACTTCACATGAAGGCTCGTCGGTGCGAATAAGCCAGCGTGATCCGTCTTCGTCTAAGAAGACCACGCAGCCAAATTCATTCTCATCCTCGATGCGGATAGGGTTAATATTTAGCCAGCCCCATGCCTCGGAAATGACATCGAGCAATGGATTCAAAACACCCAACTCAGTACGACCAACTCCAGCGCGATGAACCCGGCGATGATGCCGGCGATCAGGAAGGTGCGTTGGGGGGTCATCCACTTGACCTTCTGCGGCGGGGGAACCATGCGGAGTTGGGGTTCGCCAGCGGTGGGGCAGTAGGCGGGGGCGTAGCCGCGGCGGGCCTGGTCCTGGACGATGGCGATGATGAGGTTGGCGTCGAACGCGGTGAGGCCGAACATCTTGCCGATCTTGATCAGGCGGTCGCGTTTGGCCGGCGGCAGGACGGTGCCTTGGAGTTGCTCGGCGACGCGGACGGCCAAGACCCAGCGCGGGTCGTTGGTGCCGGCGATGGCGGTGCCTTCGGTCGGGGTGAGATCGGGCTTGACGATGGCCCCGGCCCCGACGAGGCGGAGACGCGGTTGGCCGTCGGCGTGGGATCGGCCGGCGTGGCCCGGCTCGGTCTCGGGGAACTGGCCTTCGCCGGCGAGCCGTGGTTTGGGGCCGGTGAACCCGACGGGGCGCGGGGTGTGCGGTGTCCGTCGGCCGGGCGATGGCGTCGCGGGCGGGGGGTCGGGATTCAGGTTGTCGTCCGGCCAGGCCGGGGGAACCATCGACATAGGATTCGGGTGTCCGGAAAAACTTGAATTTTTCTCTAGATAAAGAATAGCACGTCAGGGACCAAAACCCAGCGAAAACGCGGGCTTGTCCGATAAGCCCGCGCGATTTGGGGCAGGGTTTTCACCTATTTTTCTTCCCGAAAGCAAGAAAATCAGTAAACTTGCTGAGAATTGAGTCGCAGATGAGCGATGAATGAGGTTAGGGTTTAGAGAGACCCCGAGGGATGTGTGGGAGGGAAACGATGAAAAGCACGGTGTTGTTTTTGGCATTGCTGATCGGCGCGGTCGCGTGGTTTACCTACGAACCGGTGCGTGAGGAGTTGGCCGCCCCAATCGACGTGATGACGAACGCGGCGGTGGGCGTCGCCGAAGCTTCGGCCCCGGCGGGGCCGGCGGTTTCCGATGAATCGTCGAGAGCGGAACGGCCAGAGGACTAAGCGGTGGGGTCAGGGCGTGGGCCGGGGCGACGCGGGGCCCTCGGCTTCGGCCCGGGCGACGGTTTCTTCCTGCACGGCGCGGATGCCATCGGTTTCGAGATAGCGGTGGAGGAAGTCGGCGACGCGGTCCTGGATCGCTGGGTTGTCCATCATGCGTCGGCTGTTGTGGCCGCCGCCGCGGACGAGCGTGAACTTGGAGGGGACGCCGGCTTCGAGCAGGGCGGCGTGGAACTTGCGGGTCTGGTCGATGGGGGTGACTTCGTTGAGGTCGCCGTGGATGTGCATGAACGGCGGGGCGTCGGGGCTGATGTGGTGCATCGGGCTGGCGAGCTTGGCCTGGTTCAGGTTCTCGGCGACCGCGTGGCCCAGCAGGCGGGCTTCGGGCGATTTCGCGGCCCGGCTGCCGCGACGAGAGGCCAGGGTCTGGATGGCCAGGAAATCGACCAGACCGCTGTAATTGACCACCGCGTTGACGTGGGTGGCTTCGCCGGCGTAGCTCTCGCTTCGGCCGGGCAGGCCGGGGTGGGCGAGTTTCGCGGGACGCGGAACGTAAGGCTCGTCGAGGACGCGGTGGCCGGCGGTGAGGCCGAGCATGCAGGCGAGGTAGGCCCCCGACGACAGGCCCGCGGCGGCGAACTGCTCGGGGTGCAGGCCGAAGGCCTGGGCGTTGCCGCGGAGAAAGCGCACCGCGGCCTTGGCGTCCTGGATCTGGGTCGGGAAGAGGTGGCGGGGCAGCAGCCGGTAGCTGACACTGGCGACCGCGATGCCGTAACGCGTCAGCCAGCGGACGCGGCAGTCGTCTTTGTTGCCCGACCGCCAGCCGCCGCTGTGGAAGTACAGCACGACGGGAACGAGGCGGTCGGTGTCGGGCCGATACAGGTCCAGCAGCAACTGTTGGCCGGGCAGTTCCTCGAAAACCAGGTTTCGTCGGGCGTCGAGATTTTCGGCACGGGCGTTCATCTTGGGGGTAGACGAGGGGTCCGAAGGGAGCCTAGAAACGAGTGAAACGGAAACCCTGGGATGTAGGGTGGGCGAGCGAACTGCTGCAAATCGCTGATAATGCAGCGTTAACTATACCCCATACTTGGGGGGCGGCCACTACAGTGGAAAGCCCTTAGGGCCCGGCCTGAGATCACGAAAAAACGCGTTTTCGGGGCCCTAGGCGGGGTTCTGAGGCGGGAGGCGAGCCCGGGGTTGATCCGCGGGTCTAAACCCGGTACAAAAGGTTGTAGAGGGTAAGTGATTTCCGCTCGGCGGACCGCATTTGCCTCAACGACAGTCCCTTGGGGTGGTTTCGTTTTCCAACCCCACACCTGAAGTTTTCGTGACTGGGCCGAAGTGGGTCCCACGGGCTGTTGGAGATTGAAGCTCAACGAGCGACCAGCATTCAGCAGATTTGGCGGTTCGGCCGACGCGGTCGTCCCGGGCTGTTTTAGAACCGGGTTGGGTCGAACCTCGCTTCAATCGGTTGGCTCCAGAATTGGTGTCACGCCTCGGCCCCGTGTCGCGGTACGACATACTTCGGAAGACTTTGCGGTCTCCCGGAACGCTAGAACACCCTTGCCACACCCCCTGCGTTTGGCCGATTGGCCGGACGCGCCGCCGGATTTCCACCGGCGAAACCGGGTCGGCCCCGCGACCGAGTCACCCTCGGCGTCGGCAAGACCAACACTAGGCCCGCGTTGCGCCCCGTACCGCCCGCCTCCCGCCTTTCCCAGACTCGGGGCACGAGAATCCGATGAGTAATCAACCTGAGACCGCGCGTGGCATCCTCGAGATGGCCAACAAGTCCGACGGCCGACTCCGCCAACTCACCGACACCTACGTCGCCGAGCCGACCGACCCCGTCGTCGCGTCGCACCTCATCCAGAAGTACAACCTCCGCCCCGGCCTCGAACTCGAGGTCACCCTCGGCAAGCCCGTCGGCGGGGCCAACCCCAAAAACAACGGCCACCAGGGCGGCGGCGGCAAGGGCAAAAAGAAAAAACGCCCCAAAGCCAACGCCATCGACCCCAAAGCCCGCCGGGCCAAAGACGTGCTCACCGTGGACGGCACGCCCGTCGACGAACTGGGCGAATACAAGTCCTACGAAGACCTGACCACCGTCATGCCCGCCCCCCGGCTGACGCTTGAATACCCCGGCTGCCCGCCGTCTTGCCGACTGATCGACCTGTTCTGCCCCATCGGCTACGGCACCCGCGGCATGGTCGTCTCCCCGCCCAAGGCCGGCAAAACCACGCTGCTCCAACAGATCGCCACCGCCATCAGCCGCAACCACCCCGACGCCGAGGTGTACGCGCTCTTGGTCGACGAACGGCCCGAAGAAGTCACCGACTTCCGCCGCAACGTGCCCTGCACCGTCTGGGCCTCGTCCAACGACCACCCGATCGAACGCCACGTCGGGCTGTCGATGCTCGCGCTCGAGCGCTGCAAGCGTCACGCCGAGATGGGCAAAGACGTGGTGGTGCTGCTCGAC
>JBCCST010000089.1:0-12355 GCA_039199695.1 Planctomycetota bacterium
CGATCAGGGTCGTGTTGTCCTTGTCGAGGACGGCCTTCTTGACCCGGCCCAGGTCGGCGAGTTCGAGTTTTTCGAGTTCGATGCCGAGCTCTTCCATGATGGCCCGGCCGCCGGTGAGGACGGCGATGTCTTCGAGCATGGACTTGCGGCGGTCGCCGAAGCCGGGGGCTTTGACGGCGGCGATGTTGAGGACGCCGCGGAGCTTGTTGACCACGAGGGTGGAGAGGGCTTCGCCGTCGATGTCCTCGGCGATGAGGAGGACGGGCTTGCCGGACTCAGCGATCTTGCCGAGGATCGGGATCAGGTCTTTGGCGGAGCTGATCTTCTTTTCGTGGATGAGGACGTAGGCGTCTTCGAGCACGGCTTCCATGCGGGTGGGGTCGGTGACGAAGTGGGGGCTGAGGTAGCCCTTGTCGAACTGCATGCCTTCGACGAGTTCGACGTTGGTGTCGAGGGACTTGCCTTCTTCGACGGTGATGACGCCGTCCTTGCCGACCTTGTCCATGGCCTGGGCGATGATGTCGCCGACGGTGGCGTCGTGGTTGGCGGCGCAGGTGCCGACTTGGGCGACTTGTTCGCTGCTGCTGATTTTCTTGGAGTCTTTTTGCAGCTGGGCGACGATGGCTTCGACGGCTTTGTCGATGCCGCGCTTCACCTGGTTGGCGTTGGCGCCGGCGGTGATGTTCTTGAGGCCTTCGGCGAAGATGGCTTCGGCGTAGACGGTGGCGGTGGTGGTGCCGTCGCCGGCGTCCTTCGAGGATTTCGAAGAGACTTCTTTGACCATTTGGGCGCCGATGTTTTCGATGGCGTCTTCGACTTCGATTTCCTTGGCGACGGTGACGCCGTCTTTGGTGACGGTGGGGCTACCGAAGGATTTCTCGAGGATGACGACGCGGCCGGAGGGGCCGAGGGTGGTCTTGACGGCTTTGGAGAGTTTCTGGACGCCGCGGAGGATGGCGGCGCGGGCTTCGTTGTCGAATTTGATGTCTTTGGCGGGCATGGTTTTATCGTTCCTTGTTTATAAAGCCGCGGATGGTATCCGCGGTATTGGTTTGCGGTTGATGACCGCCGATGCCATCGGCGGCTTTGTACGGTGGAAGATTTATTCGACGATGGCGAGGACTTCGTCTTCGCCCATGACGATGTAGTCTTGGCCGTCGACTTTGATTTCGGTGCCGCCCCATTTGCCGAGGATGATGGTGTCGCCTTCTTTGACCTGGAAGTCGACGGTCTTGCCATCGTCGGTGACCTTGCCGGTGCCGACGCGGACGACCTTGGCTTGCTGCGGTTTTTCCTTGGCGCCTTCGGGGAGGTAGATGCCCGAGGCGGTTTTTTCTTCGGCTTCGAGGCGTTGGACGATGATCTTGTCGCCGAGGGGTTTGATTTTCATGTTCTACAGACTCCGTAAAAAAAGGGGTGAAAAGGTTTTAGGGAAAACGGGGTTAAGGCATGCGGACTGAAGTCCGCACGCCCGGGAATTTTGGGTGGATTAATTTGAGGGCGGGTTTGTGTGGGGGTTGTCTTGGCTTCTGGGGGCGGGGGTGGGCCATTGGCCGTGGTGGTGGCGGTTGAGCAGGCGTTGGATGACGCGGAGCAGGGGGGTGAGGTTGTCGGGGCGGTTGACCACGGAGAACGCGCCGAGGCGGAGCGCTTCGTTGAGCAGGCGCACCGCCTGTTGCTGGGTCGCCCGGCTGTTGACCACGACCACCGGCGGACGCGGCTCGCGGCGTTGCAAGACTTCGAGCAACCACAACCCGCTGGCGCCCCCGGAAGTGGAACCCCCGGAAGCAGAACCGCTGAAAGTGGCGTTGGTGGATGCGGAGCGAGCGGGGGTGGCATCTTTGGGCGTGGCCAGGTCGATGAACGCGGCATGGAACGTGATGCGTTCGGTGAGTTCGAGGGCCTGGGTGGCGGACGCGGCGAGGTGGGCCTCGACGCCCAACGGCCGCATCAGGCGGGGGAATTGCCGGGTCCAGTGCTCGACGGGGCGGGCGCGGTCTTCGGTGAGCAGCACGTTGAACCGCCCCCCGGGTTGGGGCTTGAGGCCGGCGTCGGGGTCGGCGGGCGGGATGGGCGGGCGCGCATTAACCATGTCCACGGAAAAACAGGGCAAGCCGTGTGCCGGATGGCAGCCGGGCGAACGAGGTCAAAACAAATGATTTTTAAGGGTTTATGTGCGATTGCGGTGATTGGCGGCGGGGTGCAGTAAGTCGCGGGCTGCCGCGAGCACGGCGGGGCGCAAGCGGGGGTGTCGAAATGGCATAGCCAAACCACCCGGCGGACGGCGGATCAACCGCCCAGGACGGGCGATCACATTAGCGGAAAGCGGCGGTTGATCGGCTTCGGCCGGTCGACCGAGGCGCCTGGGTTTACCGGCCGGCGAAGGTCTCGGCGGGGGGGATGTATTCGAAGAACGCGGTGTTGATCGCCGCGTCGACGCCGTTGAGCTGGGTCTGGAGGTCGTCGATGTACTGGTGCATGCCGCGTTCGATGATCTCGTCGATCTCGCCGAACTGGAGTTGGCTGCGGAGTCGGCCGAGCCGGCGTTGGACCTCGACGGTGTGCCGGGTGCCGGGGCCGACGATGTTGGCGAGGCAGCCCTCGGTGGCGAGCAGGCAGTGGGTGACCGAGCGGGGGAACTGGGCGTCGAGCATGAGGAAGCCGGCGACGTCGCGTGGCGTGATCGTGCCGTGCACCTGCCGGTACATCTCCAAAGCCCCGACCGAGCGCAGCATCGCGGCCCACTGCACCACGTCCATCGCCCCGCCGACGTCGTCGGGCTTGGGCAGCAGGATGTAATACTTCACGTCGAGCACGCGCGAGGTTTGGTCGGCCCGCTCCAGCAGTCGGCCGA
Source organism: Planctomycetota bacterium (assembly GCA_039199695.1). Lineage (GTDB taxonomy): Bacteria > Planctomycetota > Phycisphaerae > Phycisphaerales > Phycisphaeraceae > Algisphaera. Next base: position 2,855 of record JBCCST010000089.1, read on the forward strand.
GCTTGGAAAACTCGAACGCGGGGTTGTGGCTCATCGTCGCGTCGGTGATCGCGGCGAACAGCAGACTGGCCTCTTTCACCGCGCGGTAAAACCCGACCGGCTGGTCTTCGCGGATCGCGTCGTCGGCCGCCTGGTTGACCATGATGTTCATGGCGTTGATCTGTTGCCACATCTCGTAAGGGATCACGTCGCGGACAGTGCGGGCGTTGTCCCGCGCCGCGGCGACGCAGCGCGCGATCGAGCTGGGGTACTGCCGGTCAAGTGTCAGCCAACGCATGACGTTTGTCCGGCTCGCGCGGTCGTAGCGCGATTTAAAATTCTCGGCGCTCCCGGTCACCGCGACCAACGCCTCCCACAAAGCGTCGGGCTCGACGCTCTGCTCGAGCGAGAGTTGCAGGTTCACGTCGATCGAGCGCGCGATGTTCTCGGCCCGCTCCATGTAGCGGCTCATCCAGTAGATCGAGTTGGCAACGCGGGACAGGAGAATGGGCACGGTGAGATCGGGTGGGGTGTGGAGGTCGTGTGGTTTAATTTAGCCCGGGGTCAATGACCCCGGGTGGGGCGGCTTACGATCGTGGAATGGTCGGCGGAATTGAAAATATCTTGTTTTTGCGGGTATTTCGTTTCCCGCGGCGGCCCCGGGTCCTTGACCCGGGGCTAAATTTTTGTCATTCGTCGTGGCCGTTCTTGGCCAACACCCAGGTGTCTTTCGTTCCGCCGCCCTGCGACGAGTTCACGACCAGCGATCCTTTTTTCAACGCGACGCGGGTCAACCCGCCGGGCAGGACGTAGGTTTCTTTGCCGCACAAGATGTACGGCCGAAGATCGACGTGTCGGCCCTCGATCTGCTCGCCGATGACGGTCGGGCAACGTGACAGCGACAGCGTCGGCTGGGCGATGAAGTTGCTCGGGTCTTTGGCGATCTCCTCGGCCATCGCGTCGCGTTCTTGCTGCGAGGCGTGCGGTCCGACCAGGATGCCCTTGCCGCCGGCTTCGTTGGCGGGTTTCACCACAAGTTGGTCGAGGTTGGCCAGCACGTGCTGCCGATCTTTCTCCAAAGCGCACAAAAACGTTTCGACGTTGTGGAGGATCGGCTCTTCGTGCAGGTAGTACTCGATCATCTTCGGCACGAAGGTGTACATCACCTTGCTGTCGGCGATCCCCGCGCCCGGCGCGTTGGCGAGCGCCACCCGGCCCGCGCGGTACACGTCCATGATGCCCGGCACGCCGAGCGCCGAGTCCGGCCGAAAGCAGAGCGGGTCCATGAAGTCGTCGTCGATCCGGCGGTAGATCACGTCGACGCGTTGCAGGCCCCGCGTCGTCTTCATCATCACAAACCCGTCGTGCACGACCAGGTCGGTTCCTTCGACCAGCGGGACGCCCATCTGCTGGGCCAAGTAGGAGTGTTCAAAATAAGCGGAGTTGTAAATTCCGGGGGTCATCACCACGATGCGCGGCCGGTCGGCCGAGGGCGCGAGGTGGGCCAGCGTCGCCAGCAAACGCTCGGCGTAATCGTCCACCGCCCGGATCGGCAGGCTGCCGAACACCCGCGGGAAGGTTTGTTTCAACACCCGCCGGTTCTCGAGCACGTACGACACGCCCGACGGGCAGCGCAGGTTGTCTTCGAGGACGTAGAACTCGTCGTTGTCGGTGCGGACCAGGTCGATGCCCGAGATGTGGCACCACACGCCCTTGGGCGGGGTCAGGCCTTGGCATTTGCGGAAGACCGGGTCGTCGAGCTCGATGAACTCGTCGGGGATGATCCGGTCAGCCAGGATTTTCTGCGGGCCGTAGATGTCGGTGAGGAAGAGGTTGAGCGCTTCGATGCGTTGCTTGAGCCCGCGCTCGACGCGGTCCCAGACGTGGGCCTCGATGATGCGGGGCACGACGTCGAAAGGGATGATCCGCTCGGTGGCTTGGTCTTCGTGGTAGACGTTGAACGTGGTGCCGGACTCGAACAGGGCCCGCTCGGCGGCGCGTTGACGTTTCTGGATCTCGCCTTCTTCCAGCTCGCCCAACCGGTTCATCAACGGCACGGCCGACGCCCGCGGCGCACCCGCGTCGTCGATCAGTTCGTCGTAAAAACCCGTCGTGGAGTAGCCGGTGAGGTCCATGATCGCCTTCGGCGGCGTTGAAAAATTATGCAAGCCCAACGATTAGGCTTGTGATTGCGCGTTTTTTAGGCAAATCAGTGCAATAAACCTTGATTATATCAAAGGATAAGACTTATCGCGTTTCGGACAAGGGCTGCGATGAAGATCGTTCAGCGGAATCCATTGATATAGCTTCGACCGTGCGACGGCCCGGTTTCAGACCGACGCGAGTGGGGAGCTTTGCTGCAGCGCTTCGACCACGGCGTCGACCAGCTCGGCGAGCGCATCGTGTGGGGTGGCGGGGATCGGCATGAGCACCAGCACGTTGCCCAGCGGCCGGATGATGATGCCCCGGTCGCGGAGCGCATCGCAGAAGCGGTGGCCTTGGGGTTTGGAGAAGTCGAAGGCCCCCGGAAGCTGGGGCGAGTCATCGGGGGATGGGAGATTGGGGTTGGGGCCGAGCTCGACGCCGACCATGATGCCGCGTTGGCGGATGTCGCGGACGTGGGGGCAGTCGCGCAGCGGTTCGAGGCGTTCGCGGAGGAGCGCGGCCGAGGCGTTGATATGCGACAGAAGACTGGGGTGGTCTGAGTTTGCGGGCGGCTGATCGAACAGGTCGAGGCTGGCGATCGCCACGGCACAGGCGAGCGGGTTGCCGGTGTAGGTGTGGCCGTGGTAGAGGGTTTTCTTCTCGTCGGGTTCGCCGGTGAACGCGTCGTAGATCGCGTCGGTCGTCATCGTCACGGCCAACGGCAGGTACCCCGCGGTCAGTCCTTTGGCCAGGCACAAGATGTCCGGCGACACGCGGTCGTGTTCGCAGGCGAACAGCTTGCCCGTCCGCCCGAAGCCGACCGCGACCTCGTCGGCGATCAGCAGCACGTCGAAACGCTTGGCCAACGCCGCCACCCGGCCAACGAAGCCCGGCGGCTGACAGATCATCCCCGCGGCGCCCTGCATCACCGGCTCGATCACGATCGCCGCGGTCTGGTCCGCTTGGGTTTCGAGCATGCGTTCGAGTTCGCCGAGGCAGTGGTCGGCCAACGCCTCGGCCAAGGCGGGGTCCTCCGAGGGCCAAGCCTTCTCGACGGTATCGCAAGCTCGACGCGTGGAGTTGGAGATTCCGGGGGGCGGGCGGAGGGCGTCGGGGGCGGGGAACCAGTCGACGGGGAAGACCATGCTTTGGAAAGCGCGGTGGAAGAGGTCGGAGTAGCCCACGGACATCGTGCCGACGGTGTCGCCGTGGTAAGCGCCCTGGAGGCCGATAAAGCGCGTCTTCTGCGGTTGGCCGCGGTGGTGCCAATGGCCCACCGCCATCTTGAACGCGACCTCGAGGGCGGTCGCGCCCGCGTCGGAGTAGAAGACCTTGGTGAGTGGGCAGTGGGGCTGGGGCAGTGGGGAAGACGTAAGCGGCGGCGAAGCGGTTTCGGTGGATGAAGTTGCCTTTCCCCCACTGCCCCCACCCCGCTCCCCACTGCCCACCAAAGCTACCAACCGCGCCGCGAGTTCGATGCTCGGCGGAGACGCCAGGCCCAGCAGCGTCGTGTGGGCGACCTTGTCGAGTTGGTCGCGGACGGCCTGATCGAGCTCGGGGACGCGGTGGCCGTGGACGTTGCACCAGAGGCTGGAGACGCCGTCGAGGTAGCGCTGGCCGTCGGTGTCGAAGAGGTACGGGCCTTCGCCGCGTTCGATGACCAAAGGCGGTTTCTCGCACCACTGGCGCATGGGCGTGAACGGGTGCCAGACGTGGGCGTGGTCGAGTTGGGCGAGCGAGGGTTCGGGCATGGCGGTCGGGTGGGTTATAGTGTGGCGGTGCGTCGGAGACGCGGCGGGTCGGCGAGCGGAGTCGGCCGGCCAGACCCCAAGGACACGGGATTTTAGATGAAAGCAGGGGACGACACGCAGCGACGCGGGGGCGAGCCGGTCGAGTTGGCGCAGACGCCGACCGATCCGTGGTGGCGCGACCTCGTCGGCCTGCTGATCGCGCTGGGCGGCGCCGCGTTGTGCGTGCAGGCTTATCTCCAGCAGCACAGCTTGTTTATCGACGAGGCCCTGCTGTTGGAGAACGTGTTGTCGCGGGGTTGGGGCGAGTTGGCCCAGCCGTTGGCCAAGGAGCAGGCGGCGCCGGTGGGTTTTGTGTACTTGCTCAAGCTGAGCATCGCGTGGTTGGGGGACGACAAGTTGGGCTTCCGGGCGGTGCCGATGGCGGCGGCGGTGACGTCGATGTTTTTGTTTTGTTTGTTTATTCGTCAGCTGGTGCGGGGTTGGCCGGCGTGGTTCGGGATGGCCGTGTTCGCGGCGGGGTCGTGGACGACGTATTACGCCCAGCAGACCAAGCAGTACACGGTTGAACTCGCGGTCGCGTTGCTGTTGTTTCTGCTGATGGGCTGGATCGCTCGGCGGGGGCTGTGCATTTGGCGGCTGGCGGTGTTCGCGGTGGTGGGGGCGTTGGCGACGTGGTTCTCGGTGACGGCGGTGATGGTGCTGGCGGGATGCGGGGTCGTGCTGTTGGTGTTGGCGGTCCGCGGCAAACGCCCGGCGCTGGTCGCGGCGGTGTTGGGCGTCGGCGTGGTGTGGGTGTGCGGCTTCCTGTTGCAGTACGCCCTGGTGCTCAGCGAGTACCGCGGCAGCGATTACCTGGTGGAGTATTGGCGGCCGTTTTATTTGCGGGTGATTCCGCGGCTGCCGCATCGGATCTTTGGGCAGTTGTCGGGCGTGTTCATTCGGCCGGTGGATTTGCAAATGCACCAACTGGGGTTTGCGTTGTGGGCCATCGGGCTTTGCGTGGCGGTGCGGTCGAAGCGGGCGTTGCCTTGGGCGCTGGTGGTGGCGTGGGCGACGTTGGCGGGGCTGTCGTTTCTGGGTCATTACCCCTACGGCGATCGGCAGGTGATCTTTGCGCTGCCGATCCTGGTCGGGCTGATGGCGATGGGTTTGGGTTGGCTCAATGAATCGGGTCGGCCGGGGCATGTGATCGCGGTGGTGTTGGCGTGTGCGGTGGCGGCGTCGCCGGTGTTCACCGCGGGCAACGTGAAGGCGGACGACGAACTCGAGCCGGTATTGCTTGAACTGGGCGAACGGGTCCAGCCCGGCGACATCGTCTGGGTCGACCGCGGCGCGGCGTACATGACCCAGTTCCTCCAAGCCCGGTCCGATGACTACGACCTCGCCCCCGCGACGGTGCAGTTCACCGAACTCGCCAGCGGCCAACGCCACTGGGTGCTCGACGAACTCCGCGGCCTCGACGATCAATCTCGCGTTTGGCTGCTGATGTCGCATGCGATGGGTCGGCAGGGCGTGGATGAATTGGTCTATGTGCAACTGCTCGCCAAGCAGCAGGGGCAAAAGCTCGACATGATCGTCTCGGGCGACACGGTCGCAGCGTTGTTCGACTTCACCGCCGATCCGCACGATGTGCCCCCGCCTGCTGGCTCCCAATCCGACCTCGACGAACACCCGGCCGACCTCGCGCCGACCGAGCCGCCGAGCGACGAGGCATCGCCTTCAGTCGACTCTCTTGAAACCGAAACCGAAACGGATTCCGAGACCACCCCCGCCCCTGCACCCACCCCCGAGCCCGAAAGCCCGCGATGAACATCAGCGTCGTCATCCCGATCTACAACGAACAGGACACCCTCGACGAGATCATCCGTCAGGTCCGCGCGGTGCCGATCGACAAGCAGCTTGTCCTCGTCGACGACTGCTCGGCCGACCGCTCGCGTGAGATCCTCAAGGGCTACGAAAACGACGACGACTGCACCGTGCTCTACCACGAAAAGAACCAGGGCAAGGGCGCCGCCCTCCGCACCGGCTTCCAGGCCGCGACCAACGACGTGGTGGTGATCCAAGACGCCGACCTCGAGTACGACCCGCAGGAATACCCCCGCCTGCTCAAGCCGATCGAAGACGGCAAGGCCGACGTGGTCTACGGTTCGCGCTTCGCCGGCGGCGACGCCAACCGCGTCCTCTACTACTGGCACCGCATGGGCAACGCCTTCCTCACCGTGTTGTCCAACATGTTCACCAACCTCAACCTCACCGACATGGAGACCTGCTACAAGGTCTTCAGACTCCCGATCATCCAGAGCATGGCGATCAAGGAAGACCGCTTCGGCTTCGAGCCCGAGATCACCGCCAAGCTCGCCAACATCAAGGGCATCCGCGTCTACGAAGTCGGCATCAGCTACTCCGGCCGAACGTACGAAGAAGGCAAGAAGATCGGCATGCGCGACGGCTTCCGCGCCCTGTGGTGCATCGTGAAGTACAACACCTGGGCGAGCGGCCCGCGGAAGTCGATCGACGAACTGGTTGGAAACTGATACCAATGGGGGTCTTTGAATAGCCGCGTTGCGACGCGACGCCGGCCTGCGACGCATCGCGTCGCGGCTAAACCAGAGTTTGTGCGTCGCTATTTTTCTTCCCCCATTCCGCACACTTCCCGTGCGGCTTGAAGCGTCCCGCGATTCCATTTATCACACGGCGTGAAGCGGAATCCGCTTCGGGAATCGCACGGCCAAAACTACAATAGCCGTGGTTTCGATTTCTCTATCTCTTTTGGCCGTGGTCCTCACGGCGACATCCCGAAAGGAGCGTTTGGTATGCCTGCTGCCACCCATTCGACACCCGATCTGCGTAACCTCGCCTTCGTCGGCCACGGCGGGGCGGGCAAGACGACCCTCGTCGAGCAACTCCTTCACCACGCCGGGGCCGTCCACCAGCCCGGCACCATCGACGGCCAAGACACCCTCAGCGACTTCGCCGACGAAGAACACCACCACGGCCACTCGCTCTTCGCCTCCGTCCTCCACGCCGACCACCGCGGCTGTCACCTCAACCTCCTCGACGCGCCCGGCTCGCCCGACTTCCTCGGGCAAACGATCGGCATCCTCCCCGCGGTCGAAACCGTCGCCGTCGTGGTCAACGCCCAGGCCGGCATCCAACCGGTGACCCGCCAACTCATGCGCCGCGCCGCCGAGCGCAACCAGTGCCGCATGATCATCATCAACAAGATCGACGCCGAGGCCCAGGGAGTCGATCTTCAGGCGCTGCTGGCTGATCTTCAGCAAACCTTCGGCAAGGCCTGCCTGCCGCTCAACCTCCCGGCCGAGGGCGGCACCGCCGTCATCGACTGCTTCCAGAACGCCGAGGGCGATTCGGACCTCGGCCCCGTGCCCGACTTCCACACCGCGATCATCGAACAAGTCGTCGAGGTCGACGAAGACCTGATGACCACCTACCTCGAACAGGGCGACGTCGTCAGCCCGCAACAACTCCACGCGCCGTTCGAGAAGGCGCTGCGCGAGGGCCACCTCGTGCCGATCTGTTTTACCTCGGCGACCACCGGCGTCGGCGTCGAGGAACTGTTGGATGTCATCGTCTCGTTGGCCCCGAACCCGACCGAGGGCAACCCCCGGCCGTTCGTGCGCGGCCGGGTCGGCGAAGTCGATCTCGATCCCGCTCACGAGATCCACCCCGCCCCCGATCCCGACCAACACGTCCTGGCCCACGTCTTCAACGTCCGCATCGACCCGTTCGTCGGCAAGCTCGCCGCGGTCCGTGTCCACCAGGGCACGCTCACGCCGCAGACGCAGTTGTTCATTGACGACCCCGTGGCCGGCGAATCCAAGAAGCCGATCAAGGCCGGCCACCTGCTGAAGTTGCAGGGCAACAAGCAGATCGAGTGCGACCGGGCCGTACCCGGCGACATCGTCGCGCTGGCGAAAGTCGACGAACTGCACTTCGACGCGGTGCTCCACGACTCGCATGATGAGGACAACCTGCACCTTCGGCCGCTGGACCTGCCCGAGCCGATGTCGGGCCTGGCCATCCTGCCCCAGAAGCGCGGCGATGAGCAGAAAATCGCCGACGCGCTCACCAAACTTCAGGAAGAAGACCCCACCTTCCGCGTCACCCGCGACCCGGTCACCCACGAAACCGTGATCCACGGGCTGGGCGACCTACACCTACGCATCATCCTCGAAAAACTCGACCACCAACACCACGTCAAGGTCGATACCCAGCAGCCCAAAGTGGCTTACCGCGAAACGATTCAGGGCTCGGCCAAGGCTCAGCATCGCCACAAGAAACAGACCGGCGGGGCGGGGCAGTTCGGCGAAGTGCATCTCGAAATCGAACCGCTGCCGCGCGGCGAAGGCTTTGTCTTTGAAGACAAGACCTTCGGCGGATCGATCCCCAAGCCGCTCATCCCCGCGATCGAGAAGGGCGTACGGCAGGCTATGGACCAGGGCGCGTTGGCGGGTTATCCCCTGCAGGACATCGCGGTCCGCGTGACCGACGGCAAGTACCACGCGGTCGATTCCAAAGAGATCGCGTTCGTCACGGCCGGCAAGCGCGCGTTTTTATCTGCGGTGCTCGACGCCAAGCCGACGCTGCTCGAGCCGATGGTCGAGTTGGAGATCACCGCCCCGAGTTCGCACCTTGGGGATATTACCAGCGACCTGTCGGGCAAGCGCGGCCGGGTGGTGTCGACCGATTTCCTGGCGGGCGACCAGGCCTTGATCGTGGCGGTCGTGCCGTTGGCCGAGGTCGGTTTATACCCGTCGCAGCTCAAATCGATGACCGGTGGGTTGGGCAGCTACACGCTCCAATCTGCGGGCCACGAACCCGTGCCGGGGCACTTGCGTGAGCAGCTGTGCAACGGCTATCAGCCCGACTTGCACGACGATTGAGCCGGTTCTTGTAGCGCGAAGTCGCATACTGAAGATCACCCCCGCCACCCGACGTATCGGGTGGCGGGTGTTTTTGTTTTTCCTTGTCTCGCCGAGTGATTCGCTTTAACCAGCCGTTGGCCCGCAACGCGGTTATGATGCCGCGATGAACTGGACCACCTCGTTTCTGACCAACCAATACTTCTACTTCCTGTTGATCCTCGGCGGCATGGCGATGATCCCGCGAGCGCGGTATACCGCCGACCGCATGCTCGCGCTCAGCGCCGCCGAGGCGGAGAAGATCACGCCCAATTTTGCGCAGCGCGTGTGCGTGTTCATCCCCGGCATCTGCGTCTTCGCCGCCATCGGCATGTTCCGCTACGCGCTCGGCGCGATCGCATTGTTGGTGGCGTTTATCATGATCTATGTGGTGCTGATCTTTTTGTTTAAAGGCATCTCGTCACGCTGACCGATGTTTTGATTCAAGCCAACGATGACGACGCGCCGATATTTATCGCGCGTCGTTGTGTTTTAATGTTGACTTGATTTCGTATCGACGGTTAAAGTAACTCATAAGCTCCGCTAGGCGTCTTGAAAGGATCAACCGCCATGGCAAAGAAGAAAGCCACGAAGAAGAAGAGACGAAGGTTCCCGGCGTAATGACAGCAGAAGCGAGCGGGAAAAGGGTCGCCCACAGAAGAAAGACCACCATAAGCGCGCACACCGACCAGAAGCCGAACCGA
>JBCCST010000090.1:0-12018 GCA_039199695.1 Planctomycetota bacterium
ATCGTTCGACCAGACGAACGATAAGTTCAACCTCGATATGCTCGGCATGCACGGCGCGGCCTACGCCAACTGGGCCATGCGTGACGCCGACGTTGTGGTCTCGGTCGGCGCCCGCTTCGACGACCGCGTCACCGGCAACGTGGCGAAGTTCGCCCCCGCCGCCCGCGCCGCCGAGGCCGAGGGACGCGGCGGCATCATCCACTTCGACATCGCCCCGGAGAACATCAACAAGGCCGTACCCGTCACCATCGGCGTCGAGGGCGACGCCCGCAAGAACCTCGAACTCCTGCTGCCGCTGCTCAAGCCGTCGGCCCGTCAGGCGTGGTTCGACCAGTTGGCCGCGTGGAAGAAGCAAGAGCCGTACAAGTACGACCACGACGAGCGCGAGTACCACTTGAAACCCCAAGCGGTGATCGAGCAGTTGTATAAATCTTCCGGAGGCGACGCGATCATCACCACCGGCGTCGGCCAACACCAGATGTGGGCCGCCCAGTTCTACAAGTACAAAACCCCCCGCCAGTGGCTGACCTCCGGCGGCCTCGGCACCATGGGCTTCGGCGTACCGTCGTCCGTCGGCGCTCAACTCGGCGAGATGGTCGACGCCAAACGCGAAGGCCGTGAGCCTCGCCAGGTCGTCAACATCGACGGCGACGGATCGTTCTCCATGACCGCCATGGAGATGACCACCGCCGCCCAGTACAAGATCCCCGCCAAGACCATCATCCTCAACAACGACTTCCAGGGCATGGTCAAGCAGTGGCAGGACCTGTTCTACGAAGAGCGGTACAGCCACACCGAGATGCACAACCCCGACTTCTGCAAGCTGATCGAGGCGATGCACTGCGGCGCGTTCCGTGTGACCAAGCTCGAAGACCTGCCGAAGGTGATGGACGAGTTCCTGGCCTACGACGGCCCGGCCGTGCTCGACGCGCTCGTGGAAAAACACGAACACGTCTACCCCATGGTCCCCGCCGGCAAGTCCGTCGACGAGATGGTCCTCGGTCCCGCCCAGGGCGAAGGCGGCGGCTGCGAGGTGAAACAACCCCGCTGAACCCGCTGGTGTTTGAATGTCCCTCAAAAACCTAAAGCCCGCGGATGGCTGTCCGCGGGCTTTCTTACTCCCCTACAATCCCTTCCCATGACCACGACCCCCGACGAATTCACGACCCGCTCGGTGCCCGCCGAGACCGACGACGACAGCGACCCCGCGGTTGCGCCCGGCCGACCGTCGAAAGACCTCGAAGCCGCCCGCGCCTTCGCCGTCGAAGCCGCCCGCCTGGTCAGCGACCTGCGCTGCGAAGACATCCTCGTCTTCGACGTCACCGGCATGAGCCAAGTGACAAATTTCATCGTCATCGCCACCGGCACCAGCGACCGCCAAATCAAATCCGTCGGCGGCGACGTCGCCGACCTCGGCCAAGAGCACGGCTTCGAACGCTACGGCACCGACCGCGACGGCGCTTCCACGTGGTGCATCGTCGACCTGGTCGAAGTCATGGTCCACCTCTTCGAACCCGCCACCCGCGGCCACTACGACCTCGAAATGATGTGGGGCGATGCCCCACAGGTGAAGTGGCGACGCGTTTAATCCCGCCGCTTGCGGCTCAGCGTCACCACAGTTTGATATGAAATTGTGTTGAATCGCCAAGTTGCCAAGAAGCCAAGAAAGGGATCAACACAAGGCGGCGCGATTTCAAACTTTGCCTCTCTCCTCACCTTTCTTGGCCACTTGGCCACTTGGCCACTTGGCTCCTTGGCTCCTTGGCGATTCAAATCTCTTCCCGGATCGCATCGCCCAATTCAACCGCTTTCCGCGCCACGCTCGGCCGTAGCTCGCGCAACACAGGTAAGACTTCCTGACGCAGCCGCGCCCGGGTCCGCGAGCGATCGAGGTTGGTGTCGTCTTCGCGCCACGGCTGTTCCAGACGATGTAGAAAATCGATCGCCTCGGCGTGGGTCGCGCCGAGCATCGGGCGGATCAGCGTGACGCCGCCCGAAACCTCATCATTGAGCAGGCGCTGCCAAGCGATGCCGCGTAAACCCTTCGCGGTCGTACCGCGCAGAATCGCCATGAGCAGGGTTTCGAGTTGATCGTCGGCGTGGTGAGCGGTGGCCACAAATCCTGCACCGACTTCCTCGGCCATCGCGGCGAGCGCGGCGTAACGCTGTTCCCGCGCATTGGCCTCCACGTTGCCCGGCATGCTTCCGGGGCTGATGTCACGGCGGACGTAAGCCAGCCCGAGTTGATCGGCCAGGGCCGCGACGAACGCCGCGTCGCCCTCCGCTTCGTCGTCGGGACGCAGGTGGTGCTGGACGTGAGCAACGGTCAACTTCAGGGTCCACTTGCGTCGGCCGCGCAGCAGATGCATCGCCCGCAAGAGCGCCACCGAGTCGGCTCCGCCCGAGGAGGCGACCAATACCGCGTCGCCCTCTTGCACGCCGCCGCGGTGGCGCAGCCCGTGGGCCACCGCGCGGACCAACGGCCAGTAGCTCGGAGCGTGAGGGTGAACGGCCATCCGCTGATTCTACTGCGGAGGCGATGCGTTAGACTAAGGTTAGATGGCGACCGCCGACCCCCAACCCGCCCCCGGAAGTGAGACGCCCGCGACCCGCGTGGTCGAACTGGTCGTCAACCTCGACGACGCCACGGGCGAAGTCGTGGGCGACGCGACGCGGACGTTGCTGGCCGAGGGGGCGTTGGACGTGTGGACCACGCCGATCCAGATGAAGAAGCAGCGGCCGGGCGTGATGCTGTCGGTCTTAGCCGCCCCGGAAGATTCGCCAGCGCTGGCGCAACGCATCCTCGAACTGACCGGCAGCTTCGGCGTCCGCTTCCGGGAATGGGACCGCCTCGTGCTCGACCGCGAACACGTCACCGCCGACACCCGCCTCGGGGAAGTCCAACTCAAGCTCGGCCGACGCGACGGCCGACTCGTCACCGCCCAGCCCGAGTTTGAATCTGCCCGCGCGTTGGCCGAGGCGGCCGGGGTTTCGGTGCGCGAGGCGATGGACGCCGCCCGCGCCGCGGCCGACGCGGTGTTGGCCGGGGAGAAAGGGGCGACGCCATGACCCTCGCCGCCCTCGACGAAAACCAGGCGGTCTCCGTCGGCCTGCTCATCGTGGGGATCGTTTTCATCTCCGCCTGGCTGCTCATGCGCATCCGCAAACGCAGTGTCCATGGCCCCGACCACCCCACCGCCCGCGAACACCTCGAACGCTACAAGCAACAAGACGGCGTCCGCAACGACCTCGAAGGCTTGATGGTCGAGATCGAACAACTCGCCAAACGCCTGGGCAACCAGCTCGACGTCAAGGCGATGCGGATCGAAAAACTCATCGACGAGGCCGATCTGCGCATCGCCCAGCTCCAACAAACCATGCGCGACGAACACGCCGCTCCGCCCACCGCCTCACCCGCTGGCAGTCATCCCGCCAGCGACAGCCCCAAGCCCGCCTCGCCCGAAGCGATCGCCAAGCAGCTGAGTGCCGTGGTCGAAAGCCCGCTGACCAGCGAAGCCCAGACCGAACAGCTCACTGCCGAGGTCGGCCGACTCGCCGACGAAGGCAAGTCCGCTGAGGACATCGCCAAACAACTCGACGAACACGTCGGCAAGATCGAGCTGATCCTGGCGCTGCGAAAATCCTGACCCCCGGATATCCACGCGATCGCCTTGAATGACGCCCAAATTTTCTGCCTTAGGGGTGTCGGGGCAAAGCTCTGACCGCCCGCCGCGCAGGCGCTTGCCTTAAAATAAAACTCACCCGACTCATCAATTAGAAAGTTATTTTTTATGCTTAAAGGCACCTACACCGCCCTCGTCACCCCGTTCAAAGACGGCCAGGTCGACTTCGACCGCCTCGCCAAGAACGTCGAGTTCCAGATCGAACACGGCCTCGACGGCGTCGTGCCCGTCGGCACGACCGGCGAATCGCCCACGCTGTCCCACGCCGAGCACCAGGACGTCATCGCCAAAACCATCGAGGCCGCCGCGGGCCGCTGCCAGGTCATCGCCGGCACCGGGTCCAACTCGACCACCGAAGCCCTCTCGCTCACCCAACACGCCGCCCGCCAGGGCGCCGACATGGCCCTGATGGTCAACCCCTACTACAACAAGCCGACCCAGGAAGGCCTGTACCGCCACTTCATGACCGTCGCCGACGCGGTCGACATCCCGATCTGCCTCTATAACATCCCCGGCCGCACCAACGTGACCATGTCCGCCGACACCGTCGTCCGCCTCAACGCCCACCCCAACATCGTCGCGATCAAGGAAGCCACCGGCAGCCTCGACATCGCCAGCGAGATCGCCCACGCCACCGCCGACCACCCCATCGCCATCATCTCCGGCGACGACAGCATGACCCTCCCGCTCATGTCCGTCGGCGGCGTGGGCGTGATTAGCGTGCTGTCCAACCTCCTGCCCGACAAAGTCAAAGCCGTCGTCGATGCCGCCGCCACGGGCGACTTCGCCACGGCCAAACAAAAACACCTCGAACTCTTCGGCCTCTGCAAAGGCTGCCTCACCCTCGCCACCAACCCCATCCCCATCAAAGCCGCGATGCAGATCGCGGGGATGGATACGGGGGAAGTACGCTTACCGCTGACCGAACTCGAAGACGAGCCGCGGAAGAAGTTGCAGGCGCTGTTGGATAGCGTGTTGCCTGCGGCTGTTGTCAAATAGTCTTCGTCGCTTCTCCGCAATGGACACTGGCCGACTACAACGAGGGAATTAGCGATGAAGCGATTATTGATGCTGTCAGTCGTCTTGGCTATTTCGAATGTGGTTTTTGCGGAGGAATGGGAGGACGATAACCCGGAGGATGTCGGAAAAGAACTCCGGCACATGATCCTCAATGCAACATCTGACCAGTTGGGTGCAGAACCAAGCGAGGAGTTTCCTCGCATCTATGCTGTCATCACCGACTGGCGAATCCGGAACGGACACATCGCAACAGTTGGGTCCGCCAATAATGGATGGGCCAGTTTGTACACCACCGCGAGGTTCGGGGTTATCGGCGGCGAAGAGCATGACGAAGTTCGTACGGCCGCAATTCGTTGCGTAAAGATCGCAGACCAGTTTTTCAATCTAAGCGAACCCACAGAAGAATGGTCATATCCGGTAGAAGGCGAAATCTATTTTTACTTGAAGACTTTCGAAGGCTTACGTGTCATCAAAGTTCTCGAGTCTGAGATTTATAACCAGTCCCACCCAACGACTCCGCTATTTGCAGCCACCCAAGATATTGTCACTGCCCTGCGGCATGTATCCGAAGCTAACGATTCGGAATAACTCAAAACTATGCACGGCGACTTCACCTGGACCGACCTCTCCGCCCTCGACCTCAAACAAGCCACGGCGTTCTACGGCCAGGTGCTGAACTGGCAAGTGGTCGATGACGCCGAAGGCGATTCCGGGGCCGGCTACCGCACCTGTGTCGTGGGGGGCGAGGCGTGTGCGGGGTTGTTTTCGATGCCTGCGTTTTTCCGCCAGATCAAGATGCCGTCGTTCTGGATGACGTACATCGCGGTGGACGACGTGGACGCGGTCGTCGCCCAAGCCAAGGAACTCGGCGCGAAGGTGGAGTTGGAGGACACCAACCCGCTCGGCCGGATCGCGCTGATCCGCGACCCCGCGGGCGCGGGCTTCACATGTTACCAAGGCGATGCGCCTTCCGCGGTCTCGCCCGACCGCCAACCTGGCCGCTGGGCGTGGAGCGAGTTGTTCGTTTCCGACCTCGCCGCCGTCCAGACTTTTTACGAGACCCTCTTCGGCTGGTCGTTCCACGCCGAGACGGACGACCCCGGCCGCTACGCCATCCACAACCGTGCGGGCAAACGC
The DNA here is from genome assembly GCA_039199695.1 of Planctomycetota bacterium. Taxonomy (GTDB): domain Bacteria; phylum Planctomycetota; class Phycisphaerae; order Phycisphaerales; family Phycisphaeraceae; genus Algisphaera. The sequence goes on from JBCCST010000090.1 coordinate 5,841, forward strand.
ATCGGCGCGCTGCAAGTCGCCGCCAACGACGTGAAAGGCGACAAGGAATACTGGGTGCCGTTCTTCGCCGTCGCGAACCTGGACCAAGCCGCCCGACAAACCCAAGCCCTCGGCGGGCAAATCCTCAACACCCACACCAACATCGACGGCACCCACCACCTCATCCAAGACCCGCAAGGCGCCGCGTGCTACCTCACCGCCCCCGGAAGTGCAGATCGCGTTCTGGAGAACAACCAAAGTTCCGTTGGTCAACGCAAAGCTTCCGTGGGCGGACGTTCGGTCTTGGCGAAGTGGCGCACCATCCTGGGCCTGATCCTCGTCTACGTCGCCGTGCTCAGCGAAGCCTCGTGGGTCTGGGGCGTGCTGTTTCTGATCTGGGTCCTGCCCGATCTCAAGACCGGCACCACGTATTTCATCGAACCGGTCCCCCGCCGCGAGCACCCGGCGCTCTACTGGATCATCGTCGTGACGTGGATCGCGATGTCGGCTTACATGCTCGCGGCCGGGCTCTGGCCGGGGATCGCCAACGGCTGAGCCCACCCCCACCCGCCATCTGCGAGCTTCAACCCTCAATCGATCCGCCACGGGTATCATGTCTCGATGCTCACCGCAGGGACGCGAAAACGATGGGTGTTCCGGGAACTCGACGAAACCCTTGAGACGCTGCCCGGCCAACACCCGCTGGTCGCGCGGCTGCTGGCGTTGCGGGGGTTGACCACCGCGGAGGCCGCTGAGCGTTTCCTTGCGCCCAAACTCACCGACCTCGACGACCCGGCCGCGTTGCCCGGCTGCCGCGTCGCCGCCGAGCGTCTGGCCCAAGCCGTCCGCGACCAACAACCCGTCGTCATCTACGGCGACTACGACGTCGACGGCATCACCGCGTCGGCCATCCTCTGGCACACGCTGCGGGCGATGGGCCACGAACACGTCACCACCTACGTCCCCCACCGCCTCGACGAGGGCTACGGCCTCAACGCCGAGGCCTTCACCAAGTTCGCCGAGGCCGACGATAAACCACTGATCGTTTCGGTCGACTGCGGCATCACCGCCGTGGACGTCGCGGCCCACGCCAAGTCGCTGGGACTTGAACTGATCATCACCGATCACCACCACTTCGAGGCGGACCACCTGCCCGACGCGGTGGCGTTGGTGCATCCGGAACTCGAAGACGCGGTCGATCCGTCGCCGTTGTGCGGCGCAGGCGTCGCCTTCAAGCTCGCCTGGCAAACGGCCCGCACGTTTCACGACACCGATCGGTTGCCCAAAGACCTGCAGGTGTTGATGTGCGACCTGCTCGCGTTCGCGGCGCTCGGCACGATCGCCGACGTCGTCCCGTTGGTCGGCGAGAACCGCGTCATCACCGTGCAGGGGCTGCGGCGGATCAAGCACACGAACTTCCTCGGACTCAACGCGTTGATCGACGCGGCCGAGTTGCGGGCCGAGAAGGTCGACGCGTACCACGTCGGTTTCGTGCTCGGCCCTCGGCTCAACGCCTGCGGCCGGATGGGCCACGCGCGTCAGGCCGTGTCGCTGATGACCGACGCCTCGCCCGGCCGGGCTCGCGAGCTTGCGAACTTCCTGACTCAGGAAAACGACCGCCGGCGGAGCACCGAGCGCCGCATCGTGAAGCAGGCTAAAGCCATGGTCGAAGACGGGGACCATGCGGCCGACGACCGCCGGGCGATCGTGTTGGCCCACGAAGACTGGCACCCCGGCGTCATCGGCATCGTCGCGTCGCGCTTGGTCGAGACCTACCACCGCCCGGCCGTGCTGCTGGGCATCGACCCCGAGAAGAACGAAGCCAAGGGCTCGGCCCGCAGCATCGACGCGGTCGACCTGCACGCCTGCATCACCGAGGCCGCGGCGCAACACTGCACCCGCTTCGGCGGCCACGCGATGGCGGCCGGTCTGTCGCTGCCCCCGGAAAAGCTCGACGCGTTCCGTGAGGCGTTGGTCGAATCGGTCAACGCGGTGCTGCCGGCCGAGGGCTTGGTGCCGACGGTGAAGATCGACGCGGAGTTGGAACTGCGCGACTGCGAACTCGGTTTGTTCCACCGGCTCGAAAGCCTCGCGCCGTTCGGGCGATCGAATCCCAAGCCGCGGCTCCTGGTCCGCGGCGCGATCACCGCCCGGCCGGCCCAGCGCATGGGCGGCGAGGGCAAACACCTCAGCGTTTCGCTGCGCGACGACCACGGCACCGGGCTGCGGGCCGTGGGCTTCGGCCTGGGCGACCTGGCCGACGACCTGCCCGGCGGGATCGCGGTCGATGTGGTCTTCCAACCCAAGACCAACACCTGGCGCGGCGTCACCAGCCCGGAACTGCACCTCGTGGACATCCGCCCCGCGGAATCGGCGTGACGTGAGATTTCAAAGAGCGAGTCGGTGATTCCCGCTTTGCCCATGCCGCGGCCGGTTTAGGTGTAGCGGTGGAAGACAGATTTCACCACGGAGCCACGGAGAGCACTGAGGAAGACAAAACGGAAAATCAGAAAGTCGGGACCACCATGATCTGACGCTTCCTGTTTGTCTTTCTTGTCTTGCTCTGTGTCCTCCGTGCCTCAGTGGTAAACCTTCTTCCGAATCACGAGCCCTCGACCAACGAAAACGGATTTCGACTCGGAGCCTACCGGCAAGGTGGGGGTTCTCCGATATCGCCACGCACCCGTTTTGTGCATCAGCCCGGTTCCGCGGATATGAACGTGCCTGGCGCCTTGCCTGTGCGACCTTCACGCTTGGAGTGCCACCGCGGTCCGACACTCAGGGACGCGACGCAAGCGGGGTGCGCACGACCGTGTCGTTCGACGGGGTTAGGCGACGAAACATGTTGATTCAGAAGCGGAAAATAATTTTCGCGGATCGGGGATTTTTGTCGCGTGGATGGATCGAACTGTGCGCACCACGTTGTCGCAATCGGGCTTCGGGCGAAGTCGATGTGAAACAAGATGGGGCGCCGCGGCGGCCCCGGGTCGGTGACCCGGGGCTAAAGTTTTAGCCGAGGCCGAGGTAGCTGGCGACGACGGGGGAGAGTTTGACGACGACGCCGGCGAAGACAACCGAGACGATCGAGACAAGTTTGATCAGGATGTTCAGCGACGGGCCGGAGGTGTCTTTGAACGGGTCGCCGACGGTGTCGCCGACGACGGTGGCCTTGTGGTTGTCGCTGCCCTTGCCGCCGTGCTCGCCGGTCTCGACGTATTTCTTGGCGTTGTCCCAGGCCCCGCCGGCGTTGGCCATGAAGATCGCCACGGCGAAACCGCAGACCAGCGTGCCGGCCAACAAACCCATGACCGCGGGGACGCCCAACACCAAACCCACGACCAGCGGAACGACCACCGCCATGACCGAAGGCACGACCATTTCCTTGAGCGCGCCAGACGTGGAGATCGCCACGCAGTTCGCGTAGTCGGGGTATTGGTGGCCGTCGACCGTGGTTTCGAACGGCCAGTTCATCGGGTCTTCGAGCTCGGCCTCGGACTTGCCGTCGGCGAGGAAGCCCTTCTTCATGATGACAAACTGCCGTCGGCACTCGTTCATCATGGCGTACGCCGCCCGCCCCACCGCGTTCATCGTCATCGCGCAGAACACGAAGACGAGCATGACGCCGAGGAACAAGCCGCAGAGCACCTTGGGGTTCATGATGGTCACGTTGTAGTAGGCCATCAGCTTGGGCAGCGTGACCAGCGACGCGGGGACGACCTTGACCTCGAACGCCCCGGCCTCGTCGGTCATCTTGGCCACGACAAACGCTTCGCGGGGGGCCCAGTCGGTGGCGACCAGCCGGTCCGACGCGGTCGGCCGATCGGCGAAGAACGCTTCGGTCCGCGCCCGCAAGTCTTCGTCGGCGACGATGACGCCCGCGCCGAAATCTTCGTTGGATTGGTTGATCGTGAACAAGCCGTCGGCGTGGTACCAGACGGTGGGCGTGGCGCCATCGGTGAACTCGATCTCGGCGAGGTCGCCACCCGGACCAAACGGGTTGGTGACCTGCTTGTCGAGCGCGGCCTGGACCGTGATGACGTAGGCGGCGAGCAGGGCGAGCGCGGTGAGCGCGGCCGAGCCGATGGCGAAGCCTTTGCCGGTGGCGGCGGTGGTGTTGCCCAGCGAGTCGAGCATGTCGGTACGTTCGCGGACCTGCGGTTCTTGCTGGGTCATCTCGGCGTTGCCGCCGGCGTTGTCGGCGATGGGGCCGTAGGCGTCGGTGGCGAGGGTGATGCCCAGCGTGCTGAGCATGCCGACGGCGGCGATGCCGACGCCGAACACGCCCATGAGGAACGTTTCGTTGCCGCCGGCGAGGGTGAAGCTGGCGATGATGGCGATGACGACGGTGAGCAGCGGCACCCAGGTCGAGATCATGCCCTCGGCGATGCCGGCGATGATGACGGTGGCGCTGCCGGTCTCGGATTGCTGGGCGATGCGTTGGGTGGGCCCGTGTTCGTAGGAGGTGTAACGTTCGGTGCCGAAGGCGATGACGAGGCCCGACAAGAGGCCGACGACGATCGCGCCCCACAGCCCCAACCAGTTGATCGATTCGATGCCGCCGAGCAACCAGTACAGCAGGCCCGCAGCGCCGGCGATGATCAGGGCCGAGCTCAGCCAGACGCCGGCGTGCAGCGACTTGAGCAGCTGGGCGAAGCTGGCGTTTTCCTTGGCCTTGACCGAGAAGATCGACAGGATCGAACAGACGATGCCCAGGCCCGCGAGCGCCGGCGGGGCGCAGACCAACGCGATCGACTCGGTCGCGTCGAGGCCGAGGCGCATGGCCGAGGCGGCGGCGAGGGCCATGGCCGCGAGGATCGAGCCGTAGTACGACTCGTAAAGGTCGGCCCCCATGCCCGCGACGTCGCCGACGTTGTCGCCCACGTTGTCGGCGATGGTCGCGGGGTTGCGGGCGTCGTCTTCGGGGATGCCCGCCTCGACTTTACCCACCAGGTCGGCCCCGACGTCGGCGGCCTTGGTGTAGATGCCCCCGCCGACCCGGGCGAAGAGCGCCTGCAACGACGCCCCCATCGCGAAGCTGAGCGTGATGGTCGTGATGTCGACGAGGCTGAACGTGCCTTCAAAGAACTGCGTGAGCACGAAGAACCAGACCGAGACGTCGAGCAGCGCGAAGCCCGTGACGCAGAGGCCCATGACCGCCCCGGCGCGGAAGGCGACGCGGAGGCCGTCGTTGAGCGAAGCCTTGGCGGCTTCCGTGGTCCGGGCCGAGGCGTTGGTCGCGGTCTTCATGCCCAGGTAGCCGCACAGCCCCGAGAACACCCCCGCGATCGCCACGCCCAGCGGCGTCAGTTTTTCTTGCAGCCCCAACACAAACGCCAACACCACCAGCAACGCCAGCAGCAGCACGAACACCACCGCGACGACGTTCCGCTGTTTGCCGAGGTAGGCGTACGCCCCGTCGCGTACCGCCTGGGCGATCCGCACCATCTCCGGCGAACCTTCGCTCTGCTTCATGAATCCCTTGTAGAAAAACAACGCAAAGCCCAGCGCGAGCACCGCGCCGACCGGGGCCAGGAAATAAGCGGGCGGCAGCGCCACGGCGAGGAGCGAAAAGGTTGGCATCATCAAAGTTGTTCTCCGCCCGACTCCACCGCCTCCGGAAACCCTTCAAGCAAGGGCGACAGGTCGGGACATGATCGGGGTGAAAGGGAATCCAAAATGCAGCGGTCAGAAGACCCCATAGAAAAGAAACGCCGACACGGCGGTCCGTGTCGACGTCCATTAGTAACAAATTTATTCAGGATGTCGAGCGCAAAGCGGATGTCCGCTTTTGCCCGACGCGGATCAACCCTTACGCGACTTGTTGCCGCCGACCACGCGGTTGACGGTCTTGCGGGCGGCGCGTTGCTTACGCTCGGAGGGCTTCTCGTAGTAGGCGCGCTTCTTGATGTCTTTGGTCAGCCCTTCTTTTTCGCAGAGCTTCTTGAAACGACGCATCAGTTGCTCGGCCGACTCGCCGCTGCGGGCTTTGATACGGATTGCCATGGGGTGCCTTTCGGTGCGGGGCCCGCTCGGGGCGGGCCGGGGGGTGTTGGGTGGTTGCCGATCCCGCCTAACGGGGAACCGCGTATGGTAGCGGATCGCTGTTTTCTTGCAAGGTAAAGCAGCGCCGGGGGGCGGGTGGACGCCGACCGATTCGGGCAAATTTAGCCCCGGGTCACTGACCCGGGGTGCCCCCGAC
>JBCCST010000091.1:0-11377 GCA_039199695.1 Planctomycetota bacterium
GCCCGACCATAGACATGTGCAGCGTCCGCGGGATCGGCGTCGCGGTCAGCGTCAGGATCTCGGCGGTCATGCGCAGCCCGAGCAGCTTGTTTTTGTGTTCGCCGACTTGGGGCTCGTCATCATCGACGAAGAGCAACGCTTCGGCGTCGAACACAAAAACAAGCTGCTCGGGCTGCGCATGACCGCCGAGATCCTGACGCTGACCGCGACGCCGATCCCGCGGACGCTGCACATGTCTATGGTCGGGCTGCGCGACATCTCGTCGCTGACCACGCCGCCGGTGGACCGCCGATCGATCGTCACCGAGGTGATCCCGTACAACGAGCACCGCATCAAGCAAGCGTTGATCCGCGAGCTGGCCCGCGAGGGGCAGATTTATTTCGTCCACAACCGCGTGCACAACCTGCAGACCGTGGCGGATGATTTGCAGCGCCTCGCCCCCGACGCCCGCATCGTCGTCGGCCACGGCCAGATGCCGCCCCGCGAACTCGAAAAGGTCATGCTCACCTTCATGCGACGCGAGGCCGACATCCTCGTCTCGACCACGATCATCGAGTCGGGCATCGACATCCCCACCGCCAACACGATGTTCATCAACCAGGCCGACCACTTCGGGTTGGCCGAGCTGCACCAGCTCCGCGGCCGCGTCGGCCGGTACAAACACCGGGCCTACTGCTACATGCTGCTCCCTCCGGACCGGACAGTGAACGAGGTCGCGGCCAAGCGGCTCAAGGCGATCGAGAACTACTCCATGCTCGGGGCCGGTTTCAAGATCGCGATGCGCGACCTCGAGATCCGTGGGGCGGGCAACCTGCTCGGCGCGGAACAATCTGGCCACATCGCCGCGGTGGGCTACGAGATGTATTGCCTGCTCCTGGAACAAGAAACCAAGAAGCTCCGCCACGAGCCGATCATCGAGGCCAGCAAATGCCACCTCGAACTACCCCCGCCCGAGAAGGGCAACACCATCCCCAAGCGGTACATCAAGTCCGACAAGCACCGCATGGAGGCCTACCGCCGGCTGACCCGCGTCGACACGCTCGACGAACTCGACCAGGTCACCCAAGACCTCGCCGACGCCTACGGCAAGCCGCCGATCGCCGCGCAAAACTTCATCGACCTCATGGAACTCCGCGTCGCCGCAAGTACGCAACGCATCGACAAGATCCAACTCGAACAACCCGACCTGATCTTCACCACCACCAAGGCCGGCCAAGTCTCGAAACTCTTCGAAGGCGCCCCCGGCCGGGCGACCGTGCTCGACAACGATCAGATCTACTACCGCCCCCCCGCCAACTATTTAGACAACCCCGACACGCTGATGGCGGTGCTGCGAAAACTGATCGTCCGGCCGTTACGCTGATCGATTGAGTCCAACCCATTCACGCGAAGAGCGAACCGATGAATCAAGCTGATCAAAAACCCATCTATCAGCACCATCGCAGCTCCAAGCGTGAAGCACGTTTAATCGCGACAGGTATACCTCTGGCCAGTGTGATGATGTACGTCAGCGCTGAGTTCTTCGTCCCCGAAGAAAACACCGTCGTCCGGATTGGGGTGATCTCGTTTTTAGGCTTGGTTAATTTGTATGTGCTTGGCTATGCTCTCTACCTTGTACGCAAAGGCGGAGAGTTTTCGCTCGAATTAACCCCAACGCACCTTAAAGTCGAATCGCCGGCGAGCGATGGGATGTCAACGATTGAATTACCTCTAGGATCAATCACATCGGTCGAATGCCGAGATAACGGGTTTTCCGATTCCGAACCGGACTATGTGCTTTGTCACGGCGCAAACCATGAATACGTCTTGCAACCAAGTTTCGGCATCAAGCCCCGTAAGCTTGCTAGAAAAATTGCGGCCCAAATCGGCAAGCAGGTGGTGTATGTATGACCGTCGGGTTGCGGTTCATTGTCGACTCAAATCGCAGCGGTCAACCCGCCGTCGACGTAGAGGATTTGGCCGTTAACGAACGACGACGCGGGGCTGGCGAAGTAGACGGCGGCGCCGATCAACTCTTCGGGTCGGCCCCAGCGGTTCGCGGGGGTGCGGCCGCAGATCCAGCGGTTGAACTTTTCGTCTTCGACCAAAGGGCGAGTTAATTCGGTGGCGAAGTAGCCGGGGCCGATGGCGTTGACCTGCAGGTTGTGCTCGGCCCACTCCACGGCCATCGCCCGCGTCAACATCCGCAACCCGCCCTTGGCCGCGGCGTAGTTGCCGGTGGTCGGTCGGCCGAGGTCGCTCATCAGCGAACACACGTTGATCACCTTGCCGTGGCCACGCGCGATCATGCCCGGCGCGAGCTGGCGGGTGACCACGAACGCGCTGGTCAGGTTGACGTCGATCACCTTGCGGAACGCTTCGCTGCTCATCTCCGCCAAGGGGACGCGGTCCTGGATGCCGACGTTGTTGACCAGGATGTCCAAGTGGATCCCGTCCTCGGCGAGTCGACCGAGCGACGCGACGACGTCCGCGTCGTCGGTCACGTCCATCACCAACGGCGTCGCGTCGAGGCCGGCGGCTTTCAGTTCTGCGACCACGGGCTCGATCTTTGCGGCGGTCCGGCCGTTGATCACGACGGACGCACCAGCCTCGGCCAGGCCACGAGCGAGCGCGAGGCCCAGCCCTTGGGTTGAGCCGGTGACGAGGGCGCGTTGGCCGGTGAGGTCGAACAGCGCGGGGCCGGTGGGTGGCGGAGCATCGGGCATAGTTTACTTTTCGGAAGGTATAGACAGATTGACGGGGAATCAGAACGTAACGACGCCTTTGAGCATCTGCGCTTCGGGCTTGAGCCAGTTTTCAAACTTACCGGGCAGCAGCTCGGCCGAGGTGCGGTGGGTGATCCACGGGGCGACGTCGATCCGGCCGGCCTCCATGTGTTCGATGATCTCGCAGAAGTCCTTGGCGGTCGAGTTGCGGCTCGAAAGCAAGGTGAGTTCCTTGCGGTGCAGCGCGGGGTCGTCGAAGGAGAGGTCGCCGAGCACGAGGCCGACAAAAACGAGCGTGCCGCCGGAGCCGGGCAACGCGAAAGCATTTTGCATCGAGTGGCGGTTACCCGTGGCGTCGAAGACGGTGCGCGGCGCTTCGCCGTGTTGGGCTTGCCACTGGTCTTCGAGCGGTTGGTCGGTTTGCAACGCCAGCGTCTGGATCGCGGGGTACAGCGACTCGGCCGTGGTACGGCGGGTCTCGCTGAGGTCGATCCCGACGACGTTCGCCCCGGCAAGCAATGCGAACTGGATCACGGTCAACCCGATCGGGCCCAGGCCGATGACCGCGACGGTGCTGTCGCGCACGTTGTCTTCGATCAAGCACGCGCGGTCCACGGCGTGTTTGCCAATGCCCAGCGTCTCGACCAGCGCGAGGTGTTCGAGCGGCAGCGTTTCGGAGCGGTGGAGTTTGTGGGCGGGCAGCAGGATGGTTTCGCGCATCCCGCCGTCGCCGTGGACACCGAGGCAGGTCAGCGTTGCGCAGCAGTTGGTTCGGCCGCGGACACACGCGGCGCAGGTGCCGCAGTTGATGTAAGGCTCCACCGCACAGCGATCGCCGACCGCAACTTCGGTGACGCCTTCACCCACGGCCACCACCTCAACCCCCAACTCGTGGCCCAGAATCCGCGGGTAGGTGAAGAACGGCTGGTTACCGGCGTAGGCGTGCAGGTCGGTCCCGCAGAGGCCGACGTGCCGCACGCGGACCAGCGCTTCGCCGGGGCCGGGTGTGGCGGGCGGCGGGGTCTGGGTGAATTCGAGGCGGCCGGGCTCTTGCAGGATCAGGGTGTTCATGAATCAACTCGGTCCGCCCGTGCGGGCGGGGACAGGCGGGGCAGAAGGCCATCCCGACATAACGCGAAGCGTTCAACATGATGGCATTTGACGCTTTCGTTTTATGTTACCCCACGCCACCCGCTTACCCATGCCCGGTCCGGCCAATCGACTTGACCAAACCAGCCATCGCTCTCGCTCCGCGTTCACCTCAATCGGCGGTCCCCCGGCGTTGCCGCTACCTTGTCGCCATGCTCCACCTGGTCCTCTACCACCCCGCGATCCCGCAGAACACCGGCAACATCGCCCGCACCACCGTGGGCATGGGCGCCCACCTGCACCTGATCCACCCCATGAAATTCGAGATCACCGACCACGCCGTGAAGCGGGCCGGGCTGGACTATTGGCCGTCGGTCACGCTCACCGAACACGAGAGCGACGACGCGTTTCTCGACTGGCTGTCTTCGCCGACTTCCGGGGGCGGGGGGGGCGGCCGCGACCCGTGGCTGATCACCAAATTCGGCAAGCACACCTTCGATCAACCCGCCTACGCCGACGGCGACGTGATCATCCTCGGCAACGAAAACACCGGCCTGCCCCAAGCCTGGCACGACCGCTGGCCCGACCGCACCGTCACCATCCCCATGCCCGGCCCGCTCAACGGCGGCCCCAACATCCGCAGCTACAACCTCGGCAACGCCGCGGCGATCGTGATGGCCCACGCGAATCTGAAAATCGCGCAGCCTTGAACACAGATTTCGCAGATCACGCAGATTTCATCGCTGCTTCAGCAACTCGTAAGTAACGCACCATGGTTCGGTAGAGCTGCTCGTCGGCGAGTTGGATTGCTATGCGATTGCCGATCTGCGAAATCTGCGCAATCTGCGGTTCCGGTTTTAAACCCGCGAACGATTCGTCATCCACTCGGCCCGGTTCTGGATCACGTCGCGCACCACCGCGGCGTCTTCGTCGTTGAAGCAGACGAACAACGCTTTGTGGGGAAAGGTGGGTGCGGGGCGCGCGGCGAAGTGGCCGAAGACGTGGCCGAAGGCGATCTTGGCGGCGCGTTCTTTGGGGAAGCCGTAAGCCCCGGTGCTGATCGCGGGGAAGGCGACGACTTTCGCTTGATGTTGCTCGGCCAAACGCAGGCAATTCAAATAACAACTTGCCAGCAAAGTGTCTTCGTAGAGGTAACCCAGCTTGGCGGCCTCGCCGAGCGGGGCACCGGGCATGGCGTAGGCGGCCGCTTCGTCTTGCCCCGCGTCGTTCCACACCGGGCCCACCGTGTGGAAGACGTGGTGGATGCCGCGGGCTTCGAGGTCGAAGGCGGGGGTGGCTTTGGCCAGGCCCGTGGCGCAGCCGCCGAGGGTGCGGTTGTGTTCGAGCAGGCGTGGCCCGGCCGCGCGATGGATCGCGCCGTCGACCCCGCCGCCACCGAGCAGCGATTCGTTGGCCGCGTTCACGATCGCGTCCACGCCCCACGCCGGGTCGGGATCGGTGAGGTCGCCCACAACCAGATCGATCCGGGCCATCGGATCGTTGAGCGCCCGCTCGACGCCGTCGGCCTGGGGCAGCGAAAGGTTGAAATCGTCGGAAGCGTCAGGCATCCAAAAACTCTAAGCAGGCGGCGAAGTAAAACGTGATGAAACAAAATGGAGCCCAACCGACTCCGAACTCCCGACTAACGACTAACGACTAACGACTAACGACTAACGACTAACGGCGATGATTAACCCTTGGCGTGAGTCGTATCACCCCCTCGAACAAAACCCGCCGATATGTTCTTCAAAGGCTCGAGTCCACCAACGGGTCGCGCTCCGCGACCGGGCGGTCGAGCACTTCCTTGAGCACGAACGCTCGCTGCAGGTCCTTCCGGCTCAGCCGGGCAAAATCGATCAGCTGCGGCTTGGCGTTCTTCGCCGCTAACTCTTTCTTTCGCCGACTTGAACCGACCTCCTGCACCGCGACGTCTTCGACCATGCGGTGCACTTCCTGGTGCGGCTCGACCTTGGCCGGGTGCGGCGTCTGCACCGGCGGGAGCGGGCGACGCGTCGGCGCGGCTTGCGGCTGACCGGTCGGGGCCGAGCGCTGGGCTCGGGCTTGTTGAATCTGGCGTTGCCGGGCGGCGAGGGCGTCACGCTGCTGTTGCTGACGCTGCTGCATCTTTTGCCGCAACGCCTGGGCGCGCTGCTGCCGGGCCGAGGCACCGGTCGGGGCGGGCGTCGCGCTGCGCGGGGGCTGCCGAGTGGCCGAGCGTTCGCTGGGCAGCGGGGTGCCGGCCCTGGCCTGGCCGCGTTGTTGTTGCTGCGCCGCGCGGGCCCGCGCGATCCGCTCGGCCATGCTCAGATTCGCCTCACCCCCGCCCCCGGCCCCGGAAGCGCCCCCGGAAGCTGCCCCGGGACGGCCCGTCGGAGCTTGACCGGCCGGGCCGCGGCCGGCGTTGCGTTGCCGGGCCATCTCCTGAAGCTGCGCCCGCCGACGGGCCGCGATGTCGTCCAGCGAAACCCCTTCGTTCGAGGCCGCGTTGGGAGATTGATTTCGCCGAGCCTTCTTCTTGCTTTCATTGATGACGTTCTTGATCATCGTGCTCACGAAGATCACGCCGATGACGCCGTAGATCAGGACCTGCACGAGCGAGACGCCCGTGCCTTGGCCGGTTTGGGCGAGCGTGGGTTCGAGGAAACTCATCATCAACACCTTTCCTAAGACGGGGCGAACGGTCAGCCGACCACCTTCGCGTTAACTCAGTGTATCGCCGCCCGGGCGGGTTGGCGGGTTTTTCGCGACCAAAACCGTTTGCCCGTCGTGCTCCAGCCGATCGAGCCCGAGGCCGTACACCGGCGAAAGCACCTCGGGCCGAAGCACCGCGTCCGCCCCGCCCGCCGCGACGATCCGTCCGCGGTCCATCAACCACACCTCGTCCGCCCAGCGCGTCGCCAACTCCAACCCGTGCAACACCACCAGCACCGCCAACCCCTCGTCCGCCATCTCGCGGAACAACGCCATCGCCGCGTGGGCGTGCCGCAGGTCCAGACTCGACGCGGGCTCGTCGGCAAGGACGACCCCCGGAAGTGTTCGCATCGCGGGTTCCACATTCTTCTCAGGGGTGTCGCCTACGCCCCGGCTCTGCGCCCAGGCCCGGGCGATCAGTACCCGCTGCTGCTGCCCGCCCGACAGCTCATTGAACGCCCGGCCGGCGAGATCGGTTATCCCGCACTTCTCCAGCGCGTCGTCAACGAACCGTTCGTCGCCGAACGCGAACCGCCCCATCGCCACGATCTGCCGGACGCTGAACGCAAAGCTCACCCCGCCCCGCTGCGGCACGTAGCTCACCCGGCGGGCCAGCGGCTTGCCCGCCAGTGACGCCACGGCCGGCCCGCCCGCGCCGCCCAACGTCACCGTGCCCGCCCAAGGCTCCAACTGCCCCAGCATCACCCGCAACAGCGTGGACTTCCCGCTGGCGTTGGGGCCCAGGACCACCGTGACCCGGCCGGGCCGCAGCGCCGCCGAGACGTCGTCCAACGCTTTAGCGTCCGAAGGCCCATTGCTTTTTTTCCGGGGGTGGTTCCGGGGAGGGCCGTAGCCAAACGTCACCCCGCGGACGGTCAACGCCGCGTCGTCGGCCGAGCCCGCGGGCGTGGCCGGGGTTATCGGGGATGGCTTTGCGTCCTGCATGGGGGTTATCGCTTAGGCGGGTGAAACTATCCGGACTTTGGCGTCAGGATTTTACGGTTATGCCGCTCAGGTCACCCGCGCGGGTCGCCGATGAACCGATGTCGACGATTTTTCCCGCCCGTTTTGGTGAGAGGCTTGCCATGGCTGACCAACCCCACACGCACGATTCAGAATCACCTGCATCCATTCCCCCCGCTCCCCCGGCCTCGATCAACCCCAACGAGGCGCTCGACCTCCTGGGCGATCTCGAAGCGCGCCTGGGTGCCCTCAAATCCTGGCAAGCCGAAAACGACAAACACGTCGAAGAAGTCAACGCGCAGGCCCAAAAAATCGCCGAGCAGGAACAGCAGCTCGCCGATCGGCAAGCCCAACTCGAAGCCGAACGCGGCGAGTTGACCGACGGACGCGCCGCCCTCGATTCCGACCGGCAACAGCTCGAAGAGCAACGCCACGCCCTGCAATCGGACCGCGATCAACTCCAATCGCAGCGCGACGAGCTCGACGCGCAAAACGAACAGGCCCAGACCCAAGCCGCCGAGCTCGAAGCCAAGTGGAACGAATTCCGTACGCAGGAATCGTCACTGGAAGAACGTTCGAACCAACTCGACCAACGCTTCGCCGAGTGCGACGAACGCCAGGCCCAGCTCGATCAGCAGCAGGCCGATCTGCAGGCCCAGCAGGAAAAACTGCAAGCCGAGCTCGACCAGATCCAAGCCAAGTGGGACGAGGTCAACGCCGCCCGCGAAGAACTCGACCAGGCCCAGCAGCAGCTCGAAGACGCCAAGCAGAACCTCGACGCCCAGCGTTCAGAGATCGAAGGCGACCGCGCGACCCTCGACGGCGAACGCGCCGAGTTTTCCGAGCAACGCCAACAACTCAAAGACCGCAAGAAGGAACTCGCCAAGGCCCACATGGACCTTAAGTTCCGCCAGGACGCCCTCGAAGCCCAACAGCAGAGCCTCGACCGAGCCCGCGCTGAACTCACCGAGCAGGCCGGCGACCTCAACAACGACACGCTGATGCCGGGCTTCATCCCCGACCTCGACGAGCTGGACCGCAAAGCCGACGCGTCGGACCCCCAGGCTGAACTGTCCAAATTGCGTGCCCAACTCGACACCCGCGCCCGCGACCTCGACGCCCAGCAGGCCCAACTCGACCGCGAGCGCCAGGAACTGGCCGAGCAACAAGCCGCGACACCGACCGAGCTGCCCGCCGACCTCCAAGAGCTCGAGCGCAGCCTCAACGACCGTGACGCCGAGTTGACCCAGAAAGAAAACCTCTTCCGCCAAACGCTCGAGCAGAGCAAAGCCAAGGTGCTCAGCGAACGCGAAAAGGTCAAAGCCGACGAGCAGGCCGTCGCCGAACTCCAAGCCGAGGTCGAAGCCCAGCGGGCCGAGATCGCCGAGCAGGAGGCCGCCTTCGACGAGCGCCAGGCCGAGCTCGACGCCCGGGCCGCGGAACTGGATCAACTCAAGCAGGACTTCGACTTCAAGACCGACTCGGCCGACACCGTGATGGGTTTGGTCGCGCCCACCGACGACCCGGCCGCCGAAGACGCTGCTGCCGAAAACTCCGACCGCGACGACGAACTGGCCCGACGCGAAGAAGAGTTCCGCGCCAAGAAACACGAGTTCCGCGAGAAGCTGGAGCAGGACAAACGCGACCTCGACGCCGAGCGTTCCGAGTTGTCGGTCCGGGCCCAGGAGATCGATGAACTCGCCGCCACGCTCGAAGAACGCCAGTCCGCCGTCGAAGCCCGCGAGGGCGAATTGACCGCGTGGGCCGAGCGTCTCGAAGACCAAGCCAAAGAACTCGACCTGCGGGCCGAGCTCGCCGACGCAGACGCGGGTGAACCCGCCGAGCAAGCCGCGGCCGACACTTCCGGGGGCGATGCTTCCGGGGGTGACCTTGCCGAACGTATTGCCGAGCTCGACCGCCGCGAAGCGGAACTAAACCAACGCGAAGCCGACCTCGCCGAGCAGGAAGCGGACCTGTTGGCTCGCATCGACGCCGTGGGCGACGCCTCGCTCAGCGACGACGAGAAAGACCAGACCATCGCCCGGCTGCGCCAAGAACTCGCCGCGGCCAAGGACAAGTACGAAAAGCGCAAGGCCCAGATGGTCAAGGCCGACGAAGTCATCAAGAAACGCCGCGACAAGGTCCGCAAGTACCTCGCCCAGCTGCGCGAACAGTCCAGCAAGATCCAGGCGGCCGAGTCCAAGGTCGAATCCAGCAGCGCCCAGTACGCCGGCCTCGACAAGGAACGCCGCAACCTGATCGAAGTCAAAAAGTTCCTCGAGTCCAGCGAAAAAGCGATGGTGCAGAAGTGGGCCACCCGGTCCACCGCCAGCCTCGTCGCGCTGGTGTTGATCGCGCTGCTCGGCGCCGCGACGTTCAGCTACTTCGTCGGCAAGAAATTGGCCGTGCCCGTCTGGCAGTCGTCGATGGCGATGTCTATCGATCCCGAATCTTTAGCCACCGTCGCGCCCGCCGAAGCCCAAGCCCCGGCCGTGACCAACGTCGACGCCCTGCGTCGTCCGGGTGTCGCCGCCGAGGCCGCCGTCGCTGCGCTCAACGACGCGATCAACAACGGTACGCCGCTCCCCGCCCCAGGTAGCGAACCGGGCAGCGAAGCCGTGGCCGCCACCACCGCCGAAGCCGAACCCACCGGCGCTTCCGCCGCCGAAACCGTCGCCGGCAGCGAAGCCGCGTCGCCCGCCAACGATTGGCTCGCCGACTTCCGCGCCGCGATCACCGCCGACCCCGTCATGGTCGCGACGCTCAATCAGCTCGACCAGCGCGGCATCCGCCTGTTCACCAGCCCCGGCCAACTCGCGAACCACTTCAACGAATCGCTCACCCTCGCCGGCAACCCCAGCCGCATCGAGTTCACCTACACCAGCGAACAACCCGAGTACGTCGTCGGCGTCCTCGACGCGCTGGGCAAGGCCATCGTCTCCCGCCAGATGACCCTCGACCGCGCCGCGGGCCGCGACGACAACAGCGTCACCATGCTCCAGTCGGCCGAACGCAACACCACCGCCGCCCGCGACGACACCCTGCTCTACGCCGGCATCAGCCTCGCTGCCATCGCCGGCGTCGCGCTGATCCTGGGCCTGCTGATCCGCGTCGCCCTGGGCCGGTCCAAGAAGATCATGGACGAGGCCGACGACATCCCCGCGCTGTCGACGCTCGACAAGCCCGGCACCTGGTCGCCGGTCGGTAGTGACCCCGAGGCCAAAGACGCTGCCTGAGATATGTCGTCCAAAACTTCACTCAACCCAAGGCCCGCCGAATCCAATTCGGCGGGCCTTTCGCTTGGGTCTCGATGAATGACAAGCGATCCAGAAGGGCGGCTTGCCCCCGTTCAGATTTTGGGTTCTAAATGTCGGTAACCCTCGTTTGACCGAGACGCATCCATGTCCACGCCCGCCCTCCGCCCGTCGTTCCGCCTGCCGCTCCGGCTCCCGCCTGACGAAGCGATGGCGGCGCTCGAAAGGGGGCTGGCCGAGAGCGACGCGCCGATTCTCAGCCAGCGGGCGGGCCACCACATGACGCTGACGGTCACGCCCGCGGTTCGGCATTTCTGGTCGCCGTGGTTGAACCTGGAGTTTGAGCCGGCCGAGACCGCCGCCGAGCGGGGGGCTGATCCAACCCCGGAAGCTGCGAACCGGACCTCGCTCCACGCCCGCTTTTCGCCGGCCCCCAGCCTCTGGACCGGCTTCATGGCGGTTTACTTCACGCTCGCCACCGCGGGGTTTCTGGCGTTGATGTGGGCCGCCGCTCAGTGGACCATGGGCTCACGGCCGACGCTGCTGTGGGCGACGCTGGCGTGCGCGCTGGGCTGTGGGGGGCTGTGGTGGTGTTCGCTCGTGGGCCAAAAACTCGCCCACGACCAGATGCACCTGCTGCGAAGGGCGGTCGTACACACGCTCGATTCAAATCAC
>JBCCST010000092.1:0-8962 GCA_039199695.1 Planctomycetota bacterium
AAGTGGCCGGGAAGTGGTGGGTTTTGGTGTCCGACTTCCGGGGGCAGACCAGACCACCGCAACCAGACCACCCACACCTCCATCTACGACGACCAGGGCAACCTGCTCCGTCGGGACTACCCCGCGGGCAGCGGTCTCCGGAGCGTGACGTACCACTGGGACGGGAGAAGAAAAAGGGACATTCCCCTATGGCTCTCTTTGCTGCATCGGGCTTCGACATTTTTCCCGTTAATCCAAGTTGATTCACGGGGAGACCATCCCACGATTTTCCATTCTTCCGCGAGCGGCTTGACGCTTACTCAATTAATTGCCGCTGTACCACGTTAGAGTTCGTCGAGATCTGAGGCTTGTTGGCGTCGAACGGCGTCTTCGACGCCAAAGTCTTGGCTCCGAGTTGCTTGTTATAAGCCCATTAGTCTTAGGCGAGGCTTTTTGGATGTCTATCGCATGTGGGCGAGTTCGTTGTTTGCCCAATCGATCCATTCGGGCCGTGAGTCTTTAAGCACGAGGTCCATGAGGAGTTGTTTGATCTCGTCCGGCGGGTCGCCGCGGCGCAGTTTGGCGCGGGCGAGGTTGCCCAAGAGCTCGGGGTTGTCGGGTTCGAGGTCGAGGGCGGCTTCGTAGTGGGTAATGGATTCGTCGAAGCGGCGGACGGTTTCGAGGACGAGGGCCAGGTTGTTGCGGGGCTCGGGGTGGTGGGGCATGAGCTTGATGGCGTACTCGAACTCCCAGGCAGCGAGGTAGAGCTTGCCTTGTTCGTAGTAGACCTTGCCGAGGTTGTTGTGGGCGGGGCCGAAGCCGACGTTGGCCGCGATCGCGTCGAGGAGTAGTTGCTCGGCGGCATCGAAGTCGCGGACTTCAATCGCTTCGAGCGCCGCGTCGCTCTTGGCGCGGGCAGCTTCGTGGTTGGCCTGCCGGTGGGCCTGTACGACGTGGTATCGATCCCCGCCCCTGGAAGCGCAGCCCGTTCCCGTGAGCAGCCCGAGGGAGATGAATGCAATCGCGACGCGGGTGGTTAGCTTTCGGTCCATAGTGAATCAATTCTGTTGGGCGACTTGGGTGTCGGTCGCGAGAGGTTGGTAGAGCAATTCGCTGACGGTGGCTTCGACGGTCCAGGTTTCGGGTGTCTGGCTGGACCACTCGCTGCCTCGGGCGGCACTGAGGCGGAGGCTATCGAGGCTGAGCGATTGATCGCCGGCGTGGGTGAGTTGATGCAAGAAGGTCACCGCCTGCGGAAGAGTAACGCCGCGGATCACAAGTTGGGTGGACTTGCGCAGATAGGGCGTGTCGCGAATCCGTCGGGCGGGCTGGGGCCAGATTCGGTCGAGGGCTTGGCGGTCGATGCCGGCTTCGTCGGCGGCGTGTTCGACCAGGCGGGCCAACAGCGTCAGTTGCATCTCGCGGTCGGCGACACGGTTTGGCTGAACGCGGAACGTTTGAATAGTCTGAGCGTAGTCTTGGACGGTCTTGAGTTGTCCGACCGCCGTTTGCTGTTGGGTGCGCGATTGGTCCACGTAGAAGACAGACCATCCCGCGAACGCCGCGGCAGCGAGTAAGACGACCAGGCTCCACCAACCCATGCGAGAACGACGACTCATGGCTTGGCCTCCGTGCGCTGGCCCGTGATGGTCACCGAGACCACGGGATCCCCCGCGACACCCGCTGTGTTGCGGTTGGTTGCAGAACGGTGACTACTGCCAAGAGCGGAGCTGTTGAGGTTTTGGGTGCGTGGTGCGTCGAGGGTGTAGTCGAGAGTGGATCGAAGCCCGGCGACGAGTCGGTCGGCATCGGCGTGTGAACGTACCCGGCCGTCCAGATAGAACCGTTCGAATTCTAGCCGCAACTCATCAATCTGAAATCGCATACCGCCGGAAGTACCCCCAGCCTCGGAAGCATCTGTATCACTTCTTGGAGTGGGTACGAATTTCGGGAGCCCGGCCAAGAGATCGCGCAGATCGGCGAGGGTGGTGGCGGTTGCGGGCAACGCTTCGTCTTCGCCGGTTAAACCCCGGGCTTTCGCGGCTTCGCTGCGGAAGCGCGATACGACCGCGACCGGCACACGCTGGCCGGGGAACGTGTCGCGGAATAGTGCCGTCCGTGCCTGTTCGTGTTGCGCCGCTAAAGTCTGGATCCGGTTGGCTTGCCAAACGTTTAATACGCCGAACGATACCAGTAGGAGTGCCGCGGCCGCCATCGCCGCGACGGCGGGTTTTGCGACGCGAGTCCAAGTGCCATGTCCCGCCAACGCGTCTCGACGCAAGTCGATTTCGGGTGTTTGACCATGTTTGACGAGATCGGTGGCCTGAGCGACCGCGAGATGCCGGATATCTAGCTTGTCGTGCGAGAGGCTATTCGGCAATCCGTTTACGGTGAGGGCGGAACGTCCGGCCGGGCCCATACCCACCACGCTGACCGTGAGGTCCTCCGGCTTGAGATGACCCGCAAGCGTATGTCGCGCTGCGGCGAGCGCTTGCGGATCACTTGGGGTGACGTGCCATCGAATAGGTGTACCTTTGATCGCGAGAATGAAGTCGCAGCAGCTTGAGCTCGTGCCTAAGGCGGTGAGTTGATACGGCCGATCCGATAGCTCTTGTTCTTTATGCTTGGTGTGCGCTAAACAAGCCGTCGGGATCACATGCGCCACGGTGAGTCCGGCCGATCCAAGGGCATCAATGATCGAGTTGACCCATTCGTGAAGAATCGCGATCCCCATTACATTCACGGCAGTCGTTGCCTCCGTAGCGTAACTTCCGGGGTCACTTCCGGGGGCGGGGGGGAGGAAGTCGGCGGTGAAGTCTTCGGCGTTGATGGGCAGGCGTTCTTCGAGGCGGTAGATCAGGCCCTGGCGTCGCTGACGACGCTGCAGGCCGTCGGTTGAGACGGTGGCCGACATACACCAGGTGGAAGGCAAACCGAGTACAAGCGGGCCGAGCCGTGCGGCCGCTTGTCGGGCTTTAGCGATCGCGGCGTCCACTTTGGTCTGGATCGAGGCTTGTTTTGGGAACGCGGAAAGCTCAACCACACGCACGCCGTTGGCGTCGGCGAGGCCGAGATTCCAAGTGTCTTCACCCAGCAGTAATGTGGTCCAAGCGGTCTTCATGTGATTATTGAGGCGTGGCGTTGAGGGTTCGCGTTTCGCCGTGGTACTCCACTTTGATGGTGTCGGCTTCGATGGCGATCAGCCTGGCTTCGTCGATCATCGACCCGATGCGGTGCATCTCGACCTGGCCGGTGGCGGTCAGCAGGATGGCTTGTGAGGCGGCTGCCTTGTTGATTTGATCACTTCCGGGGGCGGGTTCGATGATGGTGCCGAGGAGTTTGAGTTGAAGCGGTGGTGGCGGGGTGGCGACCGGCGGTGGGGGGGGCGGTGGGTCGTACAGCGGTCCGCGGAGGGGGCGAGCCCAAGCGACCGCGGGGTCACGGAAGGCGTCCAGGGTAAGCGGCGTTGCGCCGTTGGCCTGAATCGAGGCGGCTGACTTAATCGTCTGCGGCTCAACGTCATCGTTGTGGCTCAAGTCAATCAGACCCAGGTTGCGATCAGGTTGATGCCAAGAAGACCACGCCGAGCCCCACAAGCCGAGCACGCCGATGCTGAGCCCGAAAGCGAGGGCGGTGTAGAGTCGGCGTTGGGAGCGGATCGAGAGGATCATGACGGCTTACCAGTCGAAGCGGAAGGTTTGGATATTAGAAGACGCGGCGGCCGTTTGTTGAACCACCATGTGGTACCGGGCCCGGCGCTGGTCGTCGAAGCGGAGCCTGATGCTGAACGTTTGCGATTCATCGGTCAGACGCTCGGCGAGTTGTTCGCGTTGGCGGTCGGTCAACTCAAGTCCGGAAATACCAACCGCGCTCGATTCAACAGCATATTCCATGCGCTCAGCCAACATCTGTTCGATTTGGCCTGTCGAGAGTAACGGTGTGAGCATCGCTTCCAGGGCAGGACGAGAGGCGCGATCGACACGCAGCCGGCCGTTACCCCAGAGCGTGATGTGATCCAGCAACGTGTTTTCGAGCGGCGGGCCATTGAGCAGCCGGCCTAAATCGTCGGCCGATACGACCTGTTCCCACGAGCCAAACGCCGGCCAATCAATATCGACGCCCGCCGCCGTCGCCTCGAATTCACCGATCGGCCTCAGTCTTGGTCGGAGATTTGACGCCGTCCCCGACGCGAGAGCGTTCGCTTTGGCGCTGACCACCGCGTGATCGTGGCGGGCCGCGAGTGTGTTGAGGTTGGCCTTGGCTTGTTCGTCGGCGAGCGTAAGCGTGAGATGGTGGTGGCCGAGATCGAACTCGAATCGGGCGGCGGCCATCGAACGGTCACCCGGCAACCCCTGGTCGGTCAGAATCTGATCGCTATCGCGCAACAGAGTCTCGGCCGTTACCGCAAGCCAGCGCCGTTGGGTTTCCCGCTCGACCCGGTTGGCCTCGAGCGACGCGGCGTGACTCCGTCGCGCAACGCCGGCCAAGCCCGCGGCGACCATCGCCAACAGGATCAACGTTAGGAGTAGCACATAGCCGGCCCGCCTCGATTGCTTGTAGCTTGTTTTCATGGAAGCCCCCGAATCATGGAATCATGGGCCGAAGGTATCCGGACGCGAAGCGGGTCTGATTGTCCGAAAGTTAGTGTCAAGATGGATTGATCTGGTTCATCCTCAAGGGGTTGATTCCTTGCAATACCTCCGGCTTCAATACCGGCACCGCGATTAGAAATGATTGCCCAATCGGTGATACCGAATGCCATGAGTTCTCGGGTGGGTTGTTGCTGGCCGAGGTCGAGCAGATCGCGCTGCTCACGGACCAGTAGTCGGCCGGGCGTGGAGGCGTTCGGGGCTGCGACCAAGCGGTAGACCGTGAGGGCGGGTTCATGAGCGGGTTCACGGGTCTTACGGTCCCAGCCGTTCCAGCCTTCGATGATCAGTTGGTCGTCTTGCCACCGGACGCTTCGAGCTTGAGCTATATCCTTGCGGATCAAGTTGGCCAGCTGGAACTGCCAAGCCTCGTCGTACAGCGGCGAGGCGTCCATCGTGACGCGGGATCGGCCGGTGGTTTCGATCACTTGAAGCAGCGTGACCATGAGTAAACCTGCCAGCGCCGTCGTAGCCAGCAACTCAATTAAGGTCAGACCGTAGGGATGGCTGGGCTTCATCGCCGCCCCCCCTGATCGTTTGTACCCGTGGGCAGCGTCAATACTGATTCGGAGGAATTGGGTGCGGTTTCATACCCGGCGAAGACGTCAATCGTCGCGAGGGTGTGACCGTCCGGGCGGTGCGCGGTGAAACGCAAGATGTATAGTTCCGCGTGGTCAGGGACCTCAACGGGCGCGGCCCGCCACGTCCACCCATCCTTTCCGAGCTCTCCCGCGAATGGTTCATCTTCCATGCTGGCCCGTCCCGCAGATTGATTCTCATCGGGACCATCCGCCTCGCTTGCTCCACGCTCAACATGCCAGGCTAGGACTTGGGTCTCGAGCAACGCGACTGCCTCGCCCCGATCCTGCGCGGTTTGCCATTGATGGGTAAACTGGCTCTTGGCCACGACCGTTGCCCCGAGCAACGTGCCGAGCAGCGCGAGACTCGCCACGACCTCGATCAAGGTCATGGCTCGACGCCTAGCGCAACGCCGTGAAGATGTCTTCGATGGAGTGTTCATCGTTGAGTTCGATCCGTTGTCCACTGCTGCCGACAACGAGGACTTGGTGTTTATGACCGGTTTTAGAGTTGGAAAGTCGGAGTGCATAGGTTGAGGTCACGCCTTGTGTCGAGCACGTCACCGTGACTTGCCGGGTGGTCCGTGGGTAGGCGTAGTTTGCTTGTTCATCGCTGGTCAACACTTCGTCCAAGGCCCAGCCGCGCGGCACCTTGAGATTTTTGCTTGGGGTTTCGAGCGATAACTGAGGTTCGGCCCAAACCCGTTGTCGCTCCAAATCAAAAACCATGCGCCAAGGCTTACCCTGTTGCTCGGCCCGTTGCCGGGTGAGGTGGTCCAGTTGGGCGATCTGCTCGTCCCAGGTTTCGAGGTCCATGTTGTGTTGGAGTCCGCGTAGGGATAACGCTGCGGTGCCCGTCAACAAGCCTAAGATGATCAGACACACCGCCAACTCGATCAACGTAAACCCCCGCCCCCGGAGGCGCCTTAAACCTATGCCAACGGATCCATGGTTTGGATCCTGCGCATGATCATCGAGACTGGCGGGCTTACTCGTCTTCACAGGTCCGTTTCCGTTTCGCGCGAATCAAAACTCCAGTTGCCCAGATCGGCGTCGGCACTATCCGGTTCGCCGCCTTCGCGGCCGTCGGCGCCGAGGCTCATGACTTCGTATGGGCCGTTGCGGCCGGGCTGGTTGTAGACGTAAGCTCGGCCCCAGGGGTCTACGGGCTCGCGGTCCAGCAACGCTTCGGGCAGCCGTTCGCTGGGCTCGGTCAGAATCGAAAGCCCTTCGTCGTTGCTGGGGTAGCGGTCGTATTCGGTGTAGAAAGCTTCGAGCGCATCGCAGATCGTCGCGATTTCGGCCGTCGCGGCGTTCTTCTTAGCCTTGATCAGGTAGCCGCGGACGTTGACGCCGACCAACCCCGCGAGCAAACCGATGATCACGAGCACCACCATGATCTCGACCAGGCTGAAGGCGGACGACCGAGGCCGTAATGCCCCCGAAGCCGAGGGTCGGCGTTCATCCGCGTTCATCGGCGCTTTTAAGCTTCTAGGGGCTGATTCAGAGTACATTTCCGATCTCCAGAATAGGAAGGATGGTGGCGAACGCGATTGCGCCGACGACCACCGCTAAGAGCAGGATGAGTACCGGTTCGAGCAGGGCGGTGAGGCGGTCCGTGAGGGTATTGACTTGGCGGTCATAGCTATCCGCGAGGCGATCGAGCATGTCTTCCAAGCGACCGCTGGCCTGCCCCAACGTAAAGACCTGGACCACCGTATCAGGAAACGCTCCGCCCCCGGAAGCCTGCAACGCCGGCCCCAAATCCCGACCCTCGTGTACCGCACGTTCACATTGCTCTAAAGCCCCGCGCAACACCAGATTCTTCATTGAACGTTGAGCAATCCCAATCGCTTGTTCAAACCCCACTCCGCTGCGCATTAGCGTCGACAGCACAAAAGACAACCGGACCACCGCCTGCTTCCTCACGACGTCGCCAACGCCCGGAAACTCCAGCAGCAAGGCGTGAAGCTTGAAGCGACCCGCGGTCGAGCGGTATACCAACACGCCCGCCGCCGCAATCAACCCCGCGAGGATCGCAAACAGCCAGCCGTAGTTCACCAACAGATCGCTCCCGCCTTTGACCATTTGGGTGATCCACGGCAGCGGTCGGCCGGATTCGATCAACGACTCCAACAGCCCCGGCACCACGTAAGTCATCAAGAATACGCTCACCCCCAAGCCGGTCAGCAGCACGACCACCGGATACGCCAGTGCCGAGGCGAGCCGATTCTTGAACTGCCTTCCTCGTTCGGCGTACAGCGCGACTTCGTCTAAGACACTGCCGAGGTTGCCCGCGTCTTCGCCAACCTGGGTCATCGCGACGGTGACTTCATCGAACACCGGTCGGCCGTACAGCCGGGCGTCCCCCATCGCTTCGGCCAGCGATGCGCCGGACGCGACACGCTCCCTGATCGAGAGCAGCAGTTTTCGGAGGTTGTCGCGACGGGGTTGGAGCGCGGTGTCGAGCGCTTCGAGCATCGGCGCGCCGACTTCCAGCAGGGTGGCCAACTCACGCAGGAATCCGGAAGTGTCGGGCTTCCGGCGGGAAACTAACGCCAAGAGATTCAACAGCGTCGAATCGTTGGACTTTGCCGAGGCTGTGTGTTCTTCGACTTCGAGGACGCTTAGTCCCTGGTCGCGCAGGCGGTTTCTCGCTTCGCGGGGGGTGTCGGCAATGAGGGTGCCCCGCAGCACGTCCGCCGCGCCGTCGGAGGCGAGATAGGAATACACGCCCATGGCTTACGCCTCCCCCAGCGCGGGGATGTCAGTTCGTTCTGCGGGACTCGCTTCGTTGGCGGCTGTGCGTGCGGTCACCCGCAACACCTCATCCGTCGTGGTCATGCCGCGCAGGATTTTTTGTATACCATCGTCACGCAGCGACCGCATCCCGTTACGGCGGGCGATCTGTTTCAGGCGTGAAGCGGGGGAACGCTCTTGGATTGCGTCCCGCAGGCGTTCGTCGATGGCCAGGTACTCGTATAAACCGACCCGCCCGCGATAGCCCGTGTCCCGGCAGGCCGGGCAGCCAAGCCCTCGGTACAGCCCCGTAATCTGTCCGTGGTCGTGATCGTCCGATGAGCCCTTCAGGGTCCATGTGTCGGCCATGTCAAACCTGAGTCGTTCGAGTTCTCGCTCCGCGTCCAGCGGATCGAGTGGCTCGGCACATTCCCCGCAGACTCGCCGGACCAATCGTTGGGCCATCACGGCCAGCAACGAACTCGATACCAGATACGGCTCGATGCCCAGATCCAACAACCGGGTCACTGCACTCGGCGCATCGTTCGTGTGCAGCGTCGAGAACACCAGGTGCCCGGTCAGTGCGGCCTGGATCGCCAACTCCGCGGTCTCGCGGTCGCGGATCTCGCCCACCATGATGATGTCAGGGTCCTGACGCAACACCGACCGCAACCCTTTAGCGAAACTCATCCCCTTCTTCTCACTGACCTGCATCTGGCTCACACCCGGAAGTTGATATTCGATTGGGTCTTCGAGCGTCAGCACGTTCAGTTCGGTGCAGTTGATCCGCTGCAGCGAGCCGTACAGCGTCGTGGACTTACCCGACCCCGTCGGCCCGGTGACCAACACCAGCCCGTGCTCGGCCTGAATGGTCTCGGAGTATTCGCCTAACACTTCCGGGGGCATCCCCAGTTCGTCCAAGGCATAAAGCCTTGCGCTCTTGTCCAGAAGGCGGAACACGACGCGTTCGCCGTGACTCGTCGGTACCGTTGAAAGCCGAAGGTCGATCTTCCGGGG
>JBCCST010000093.1:0-8827 GCA_039199695.1 Planctomycetota bacterium
ATTTTAAAGAGCCTGCTGTGTCTTCATCCCCCTCCACCGCACGTGTCGCGATGCTCACCCAAGCCCAGACGTTCGAGCCGCGCGACTATCCGATCCCCGAACTGGGCCCCGGCGAGCTGTTGCTCAAGGTCGAGGGCTGCGGCATCTGCGGGACCGACGTCCACGAATACAAACGCGATCCTTTCGGTCTGATGCCGGTGGTACTGGGCCACGAGGGCACCGGGACCATCGTGGCCATGGCCGACGAGACCGCGGTGGATTTCACCGGTCAGCCGTTGACGGTGGGCGACCCGGTCGTGACCAGCGTTCTCGTCCCCGACGACTGTCCGTTCACCCACGACTTTCCCGACCGCAGCAACCTCTCCGATGGCCTGGGGGTCTACGGCCTGTTCCCCGATTCCGACTCTCATCACCTCAACGGTTTCTTCGCCACGCACATGGTGGTCCGCGCCGGCTCGACCGTGTTCAAGGTGGACGGCATGACGGTCAAGCAGCGCATGCTGATCGAGCCGTTCGCGGTCACCGTCCACGCGTTGCAGCGGGCCAAGACCACCGGTCTGCTCGATTTCGATTCCACCATTCTGGTTCAGGGTTGCGGCCCCATCGGCCTGATGATGGTCGCCACGCTGTACGCGGCGGGCCACGGCAAGATCATCGCCGCCGACTCCGTCGACCAGCGCCTGGAGATGGCGAAGAAGATGGGGGCCGCCGACACGCTCAACATCACCGGCGTCTCCCCCGCAGACGCCACGCAGACTATCCGCGAAACCAGCCGCGGGCGCGGCGTGGACTTTGTCTTTCAGTGCACCGGCGTGCCGGCCGCAGCGGCGCAGGCCCTGACGTATGTCCGACGCGGCGGTGGCCTTTGCGAAGTGGGCTTCTTCATGGACAACGGCACCTGCAGCGTCAACCCGCACGAAGACTTCTGCAAGAAAGAGATCACCCTCGTCGGCAGCTGGGTCTACACCGCCAATGAATACCCGCTGGCGATCAGCCTGCTGCATCAACTCGATAGCATCGCGATTCCCGCTGAAGACTTGGTCACGCACACCTTCCCGCTGTCAAAGATCGGCGAGGCGTTCGAGACGAATATTGCGATGGACGGCATCAAGATCGCGGTGCTTCCGGATTGATGAGTGCCATAGCAAACAGCATGCGCGCCCCCGTCGCTTGTACCTTGGCCAGAAACGCTAGCTAAAAACGGCTCTTCTATCTTTCAATCGACGTCCGCGATACCACGTACGCTGGCCGAAACTCGAAGCCGCAGACAGTCACCTCGCGGCCGGCCAACTTGGTGCCCTGAAGAGGCGAGAAGAAATCCGTCCCGTCGTCACACTCCAACCCCGAATCTTCATCATGACAGCCTGTACACAATGTAAGTAGTTATGTATCTCGGCCGATAGCTTCGGCCAAGCCTTCCACACCTTCTCCCAAGTCAGTCAAGTTACAATTTTATTATCAACCCAATAGATGGTTGAATCATGTTCCTTGATAAATAATTTTCGCTTTTCAATAATTGTCCTTGATTACGACCTGCCACTTGATATTTTGTTAAGTGCATTGTGTCGGTTTACAACCTTTTTTCTGGGAGCTCATCATGTTTAGTTTTCGTCGGGAACTGCTAGTCGTTGCTGGTTTTTCTCCTGTGTTTTTGGTTACAAATATTGATGCGGCCACGATTTTCTTTGCCAGTGGGGCCAGTGTGACTACTGAAGATGAAGTCACGGATGGCACTACTGGCGAGCAAGTTATAACAAATGTTTTTACAGTTCCCGAATTTGACAATAGTTGGGGTGTTCTTACTTCGGCGTCATACGAAATAGATTGCACGGGTTTTGTTGGTTTGTCTGTAGATGAACTGGATGCTGGTACTGGATCTGAAAGTGCAGTTTTTGAAGCTTGCATTGCCATTGATGATCCTGCTATTGACGTATGTGGTGACGAGGCCTCCGTTAACAACGCAGCCAGCCTGCCATTTGACGTTCAGCTTTCCAGTAATGATTATTATCCAAACGGGGGCGGTACCTTGAATATTGCGGACGTTAGTAGCGGTGGTTTTATACAATTTACAGCGACGAGCACATATAGCCTTACCGCAGGACCCGATACGACAACGCGGATGACCGGGGGCTGGTTCGCGCAGGGCGGTGTTGAGTATGTTTTTACACCTACACTTCTTGCCGACATTGCAGGTGCGTCATCTGGGGGGCAGATCGTTCCGGATGGTGTTGTTGGGCCTGCTGATCAAACGGTTCTCTTTGATAATTTTGGTCTTGGTACGCCCAGTAAAGGTGGTGTTGCTTACTACAACGATGGCGATTTGAATGGCGATGGTATGGTGAATGCTGCAGATATAACAATACTCAATGATAATTGGGGTAATACCGCACCTTAATTATTATCGGTGTAGTGTTTATGATTTTTTACGGTGTTCTATTAATTCAAAACCCCCGTTTAAGCGCGGGGGTTTTGATTTTTTTTGAAAATTTTATAAACTAGTTAACTTCAAATTAATGTGTATCTTAAATACGCCGCACAAGAACATAGTTATATTCAGATGTCTAATTAACTTTCGGCTTTGCCCACCATCACCTTCAACCGCGGGGCGTCTTCGAGGGCTTGGGTGAGTTTGTCCATGTCGGTGCGGTGGATTTTGCCGGCACGGGCGAGGCGGCCGCCGGACTCGAGGGTGATGCGGACGTAGAGGCCGTCGGTGCGCAGGTGCAAGACGGCGTCTTGGTTGAGCGAGAGGCTGCGGCTGCGGCGGAACTTGTGGTACAGCAACCGGCGGTCGGTGACGACCACACCGCCGAGGCCTGCGTCGGCGACGGTGAGGTCGGCGTCGTTGAGGTAGAGCTTGAAGCGTTCGCCGCGCTCGAACTTGCACCAGGTCTCGAGGCGTCGCCGGGTCTTTTCGGTGAGGTTGGCCCAGCCGTCGTTTTTGAGGTGGGCGACGGTGGTTTTGAGTAGGGCGTATTCGGGGCCGCAGCGGCCGTTGACCCGGCTGACCCATTCCACGGCGACGTCGCCGAAGGGGATGAGGATGGTGCAGTGGTCTTGGCCCTGGGCGTCGGTGTGGGCGCGGCAGGGGATGGACTCGCCGGCGTGGCCGTCGCAGGCGTAGTAGAGGATCGGGCGGTCGAAGGGTTCGTAGAAGTCGTCCATCCGGCCGATGCCGCGGACGTGTTCGCGGGGCGAGTGTTTGGGGCCGACGGTTTGCTCGAAGCGCATCTCGTAGGAGCGGGGCTGGGCGCTGCGGTCTTCGCTGCGGTTGATGAAGATCATGGGCCGGCTGACGAGGTGGGTCTCGGGGCCCTTGCCGGTGAAGGCGCAGCGGATGGGCATCGAGGTGCGGAAGACCTCGTGGCGGAGCCATTCGGAGGCGAACGAGAGGGACACGCCCCGCATCGAGACTTCGTTGACCACGAGGTAGGGGCGGGGCTCGGTGGGCCGGAGTTCGGTGGGGTAGGCGGGGTGGGCTTGGGTTTGGGGGCCGGCCGATTCGTCGGGATCGTCGGCGGGGGTGTCGGGCGGATCGGCGAGCGAAGGCTCGGCCGGGGGTGGTGCGGCGGTGGTGGATGACGGGGGAGTCGAGGCGCGTTCGATGGCGCCCAAGTCGTCGACGCTGAGCACGCCCGACGCGTCGTTGGGGGCGGGTTCGTGGGCGACGGCAGGCATGCCGAGCACGGTGCCGGTGTTCGAGACGGGGAACTCGGGGCGGGGCGTTTTGCCGGGCGACGACTGAATCTCGTCGAGCAGGGCGTCGTCTTCGTGGTAGCGGTGGTCGAGTTCTTCGAGCGCCATATGGGTGATGGTCTGCTCGAGGAGTTCTTCGCGGGAGGGGATGACGAAACGGGTGTTGCATTCGGTGCAACGGGCTTTGCGGCCGGCGGCCGCCTCGGGCACGATCAGGCCCTTGCCGCAGTTCGGACAGTCCAGCGTCATCTCGCTCATGGCACACCCCTTACGCCGTTGGACGGCGTGTAAACGGGTCGGCGTTGGAGCAAAGACAAGAAGAGAAATGAGACGGCCAACCCAACAAATAAAACATACCCCCGGGGTGGGGGGTGGGCAAGCGTTATTTTGGGTTGGCGGGTTGAGCGTCGGGGATCAAGCCGGGGAGGCGAAGCCTCGTCGGCATAGAAGCGCTCGGCACCCTCCCCTGGCCCCTCCCTCAAGGGAGGGGAATCGGAAGACGCAACCACGACCGCAAATGAAGCGAGCTTTTAGCTTACCTATTGGTCATGTCGTGTAGTCGGCGTTGATGTGGATGTATTCGCGGGAGAGGTCGCAACCCAGCCACTCGGCCGACACGTCGCCGAGGCCGAGGTCCACGTCGATGACGACTTCTTTGGCGGCCATGGCTTTGGCGAGTTTCGCCGGCGGGTTGAGGCCGAGCTTGGTGGGTTGGCCCTGGGTGTAGATGTCGTGGCTGGCGATGGCGATGGACAGCTTGTTTTTGTGCAGCCTGGCGTCGCTCTTGCCGGCGGCCATGGCGATCCGGCCCCAGTTGGGGTCGGCCCCGTGCAGCGCGGTCTTGACCAGCGGGCTGTCCACCACCGAACGCCCGACGCGGTCGGCGTCTTTCACGCTCGCCGCGCCGTTCACGCGCACCCGCATGATGCGGGTCACGCCCTCGCCGTCCCAGATGAGTTGTTCGCAGAGGTCACGGCAGAGGTCGGTGAGCGCTTCGGTGAACGTGTTGAAGTGTTTACCGGGGGTGGCGATGGCGCGGTTCCCGGCGAGGCCGTTGGCCAACACCATGACGCTGTCGCTGGTGCTCTTGTCGGAGTCGACCGAGACGCGGTTGAAGGTTTCGCTCACGGCATACCGCAGCGCCGTTTTCAACATGCCGGGGGCAATCGCGGCGTCGGTGGTGATGAAGGCGAGCATGGTGGCCATGTTGGGGGCGATCATGCCGCTGCCCTTGCAGATGCCGCCGAGGGTGACTTGTTTTTTGCCGAGGTTGATCTGGCGAAGGGCCGACTTGCGGACCAGGTCGGTGGTCAGGATCGCGTCGGCCGCGGCGGTGTCGGCTTTTTTGCCCGCTTTGAGTTGGGGGGCGAGTTGCGTGATGCCCGGCAGCACTTTGTCCATGGGGAGCCGGTGGCCAATCACGCCGGTGGACGCGACGAGCACGTCGCGGGGTTTGATCGGGGTGTTGCCCTCGGTCAGCGCCTTCGCGGCGGTCGCGCACATCGCTTCGGCGTCGCGGATGCCCTGCTCGCCGGTGGCGACGTTGGACGTGCCGGAGTTGCACACGATGGCCCGGGCCTGGCCGTTGCGGACGTGCTTACGGGACACCAGGACCGGGGCGCCCTTGACCTTGTTGGTGGTGAACACGGCGGCGGTCGCGCACGG
This sequence comes from Planctomycetota bacterium, assembly GCA_039199695.1. Lineage (GTDB taxonomy): Bacteria > Planctomycetota > Phycisphaerae > Phycisphaerales > Phycisphaeraceae > Algisphaera. Next base: position 5,362 of record JBCCST010000093.1, read on the forward strand.
CACTTCCGAGACGATCAGGGCCAGGTCCGGCTTGCCGCTGGGCTTGATGCCGCAAGTACCGCCCGCGGCGCGGAAGCCGCGGGGCACGGTGATGCTGGTGGGGGAATGGCGTCTCATAATGGTGCGGATTGTACGGTTTTCGGGGTCTGCTATAGTCTCGGCCTGTTGGCCACCCCCGGAAGTCCGCCGGACGTTTTCCGGTACGTCCACGGGATTCGCCCGGGACACCCGGGACCGCCTCGGCCGATCGTTCGCCCCCACCCCACACCCTTCAGGAAGGTTGCCGCCCCATGCCCGTCGCCGACTACGCCACCTACGTCAAGATGCTTGACAACGCGTACCAGAACAACTTCGCCTACCCCGCCATCAACGTCAGCTCGATGGTCACCGCCAACGCCGCCCTCAAGGCGTTCGCCGACCTCAAGTCCGACGGCATCATCCAGGTCTCCACCGGCGGCGGCAAGTTCGCCTCGGGCCTCGTGAACGGCGACATGGTCATGGGCGCGATCAGCCTCGCCGAGCACATCCACCGCGTCGCGGCCAAGCTCGACATCAACGTCGCCATCCACACCGACCACTGCCAGCCCGGCAACGTCGACGACTTCCTGATCCCGCTGATCGAAGAGTCTGAGCGTCGCGTCGCCGAGGGCAAGCTGCCGTTGTACAGCTCGCACATGCTCGACGCCTCGATTCTGCCGGTGAAGGAAAACATGGACCTGGCCGTGCCCCTGCTCGAGCGGATGACCAAGTGTGGCCAGATCCTCGAAGTCGAAGCGGGCGTCGTCGGCGGCGAGGAAGACGGCGCGGCGGGCAGCGAAGACACCCCCGATGCTGACCTCTACACCACCCCCGAAGATATGGTTTACGTCTACGAACGGCTGAGCGCCGTCGAGGGCGGCCGGTACATGTTCGCCGCGACCTTCGGCAACGTGCACGGGGCCTACAAGCCCGGGGCCGTGAAGCTCAAGCCCGAGATCCTCAAGCAGGGCCAGGACGCCATCAAGGCCAAGTTCGGCGAAGACGCCTACTTCTGGCTGGTCTTCCACGGCGGCTCGGGTTCGGAAAAACACGAGATCGAAGAAACCCTGGGCTACGGCGTCGTGAAGATGAACGTCGACACCGACTGCCAGTACGCCTTCACCCGCCCGATCGCCGCCCACATGTTCCAGAACTACGACGGCGTCCTCAAGATCGACGGCGAAGTCGGGGCCAAGAAGACCTACGACCCCCGCGCGTACCTGAAGAAGGGCGAAGAGGCGATGGCCGAGCGCGTCAAGGAAGCCTGCGAGGACCTCCACGCGGTGGGCAAGACGCTGAGCGCGTAAGCCTTAAGCCTCGAAAAACTAAAAAATAAAGAAGGCCCAGGGAAATTCATCCCTGGGCCCTCTTCTTGCAGTGGCGGTCTTAGTAAACCTTGGTGACGGTCTTACTGGCCCGAACCCTTGATCAACAGCTTCAGCTGTTCGATCGATTTCTCGGGCTGATCCATCTCGCCGTACACGTCCACGAGCTTCAGGCGGATCGCCCGCTCGACCGTGGGGTTGGTGACCTGCGGCAGCATCTCTTCGAACAACGCCGCAGCTTCGGAGGCTTCTTGGACGTGTTCTTCCACGGCCATCACCGCGGCCACGCCGGCTTTACCCGGGTCGTTAGCGATTTCTTCGTAGGTCAGGACCAGTTCCAGCAACTCGGAGTACAGCCCGACTTCGATCATGAACCATTCGAGCTCTTCCTCTTCTTCTTCCCAGTATTCATCCTCGTCGTCTTCATCATCGAAGTCTTCGTCGCGTTGTTCGCGCTCGTCGTCGGCCCACACGGTGGGGGCGACCGACGCGGTCAGGATGCCGCCCGCCAGCAAGAGGGCCAGCAGCAACGCCCAGCGGGAGAGCCAGATACTGGAACTGGAGCGGTCAGGTGAGTTCGTGGTCGGGGTGTTCATCTTGGGGTCTCCTTGACGAGGGTGGGGGTGTGTCGGCGATTTGCGTGTTCACGCCGGGGAAACGCCGCGGCGTCGTGCCGAGGCTCAGGTTTCGGGGACGGGACGGCGGGGTGACCCGGTCGACCGGGCCGGGGCGGTTCAGGCCGCGGATCCGCGGGGCTTCGGACAGCCGGACGCCGACCGTGTTCGGGTCGAGCGGTTCGGCCACCGCGACCGCGGTGGCGGTCATCGTGGCATCGACCGTTGGAACCGTGACGGGAGCGGGCTCCGTTTGTTCGGGTGGGGTGGATTCGATCGCGATCGGACCGGGCGTCTCGAGCGGGCCCGGGGCCGGGCGTGAGGCGATCCACCAGGCGGACACCGCCAGCAGGAGCGCTGCCGCCACGGCCGCGCCGCGTCGCCACGGGCCGATCCGCCCCGCGATCGATCGTTCCAGCCCGAGGTCGGCCGCGAGGTCGCTGGGGTACTGAGTATCGCGGTAGCGCCGCTGCGCCGATTCGCGTGGGGTTCGCCAGGTCTTCATCGTTCGTTCTCCACAGCCAGGGTCCGCAGGCGCCCCAACGCCTGGGCGATCGTGGCCTTCGCGGTACCCAACGCACAGCCCATCGCCGCCGCGGTCTCCCGCAGCGAGAGTTGTTCGAGGTAACGCAGCGTGAGCGCTTCGCGTTGCCGGTCGGGCAGTCGCGTCAGCCATTCGTCGAGTTGGTTCAGGTCTTCCGCTTGTTCCAAGCGATCGTGGTGATCGAGGGCATCCGTCACCCTTCCCGCGTCGGCCAAGGCCAGGTGAGTGCGGCCCCGCCGTGCCTCACGGCAGACGTTGAGCGCGATCCCCAGCGACCAGGTTTTGAGCTGGCTGTCGCCGCGGAATTGGGGCAGGTGTTGCAGAAAACGCAGGCCCGTCTCTTGCGTCGCCTCGCGGGCCGATTCCGCGTCGTTGAGCATTTTGTAGGAAAACCGGTACCACACGTCTTGCAAATCCCGTAGCAGCACCGCCCGCGACCCCCGATGCCCCCGCTGGGCCCGGCGGATCACCCGAACATCAAACTCGTCCGGCGGTGTCACACCCATAAGTGCATCCAAGCCCCCAAAGGTTTAGTCACAGTTCCAGAATTATTGTAGATCATCCCAATTTAGCCCCGGGTCAATGACCCGGGGCCGCCGCGGCGAACCATCTCGTTCAACGTCAACTCCGCCCGAAACCGAGTACGACACCTTCGTGCGCACACGACGACCCGCTCGCCAGACATAATTTCGGCCTGTTCGATAATAATTTTCACCTAGCGTACCAACGCTTTTCGTCGCCTCTACCCCGTCGAACGACACGCCCGTGCGCATCAGTCTGTCGTCGCGTCCCCTGGTATCGGACCGCGGTGGCATTCCAAGGGTGACGATCGCACAGGCAAGGCGTCAAGCACCCTCATATCCGCGGACTCCGGGCTGACGCACGCGGCTGTGGTCGTGGCGAGCGACGGGAACCCCCACCTTGCCGGTAGGCCCGTCCTCGAACCCGCCGCCGTTGGTCGAGGG
>JBCCST010000094.1:0-8597 GCA_039199695.1 Planctomycetota bacterium
AACAGCAATGCTGCCCTCCAAGAATAGAATGCAAATTTACTATTCATGCTAACTGCCAGTTATTCCGCCATTGGTAGCACTATCCGGCTATTACGCTCCTTTATGGCTTCATCAGATCATCATTTAGGGGACTGTCCCTTTTTCTTTCCTGTCCCTTTTTCTTTCCTTGTCCCTTTTTCTTTCCTTCTGTAACAGATATAGTCTGCTTCTATTTCTCTAGTATCCACGAATATCACGACTTAAATTGCAGTGCTTGGCCGCGCCTTCGAGATCAGGGAAAAGTGATAGGTAGTTGATATTCATCCGGTTTAGATGGCGTAAACAATTCGCTCTATCAATTTCAGGTATCAATATTTTGATACATGCTAATTTATTTGCTTGTTCATCAAATTCATCGTTTACCCATTCTTCAATAGACCAGCCCGGTGGCGACATCGAAAATAAACCTGATTGTCCCACTATTCGTCCATTCTCGTGCGAGAAAGGTTCAATAAAACTAATTGACCATTCGTTGCTTCCGTATTCATGACGATTGGTTTGACTCTTAGCCTCAATTTCTGATCGATCCAATACATATACGACACGCATATCTGTATCTTCAAAATCATATATCTCAGCAAAAGCAAAAAATAAAGCAACGTAAGGAGAGGTGGTCCAATCCAATAACGGCGTTCGAAGCCCCATATGTTGCCCCAAAGCCCACCAAGTGTCGCCAAAATCATTCATGCCAGCAGAACATCGTCCACGAGAAGCCATCTTGAACTGTTGAAGTTGATCACGAGATAAATTTTCTTCTTCGTCTACATCGTCTATTCCACGAAATAAAGATGGCTTCAATTCCCAGTGCGCAACAGTCTGCCCGCGATACAAAAGATTATTCTTTCTTAAGCCCCTGACTTGTATAACGTCAGTAAATTGCTTCCAAGAACTCAATTTTATTTCAAATAGACCGTTTCCATATTGTCTTGGGCTAAATTTTTTATTGAACTTATTCAGTATTACCGACGATGCTTTTGTCTTGCGTGTGGGTAATTCACTTGGGGTGCGGCGTACGGCAGGCATAAATGTCTCCGAGAATATTTAGCCAACAACAGCCAAACTTACCTGCCGCGAATTGCTCACCTTCGCCTCAAACTCACCCCAGAACTTGTTGACGATGGTGCGGATGGCCCAGTTGGCGCCGTCGCTGAGGCCGCAGATGTTGTTGCCGGGCATGGAGCCCATGCTGGCGGCGAGTTCGAGCAATAGGTCGAGGTCTTTCATCTCGCCTTCGCCGGCCTCGATTCTTGACAGGAGTTTGTAGAGCCACTTGCTGCCCTCGCGGCAGTGGGTGCATTGGCCGCAGGATTCGTGGCTGTAGAAGTGGGCGCAGTTGCGGGCCATGGCGACCATGCTGACGTCTTCGGGGATGACGGTGATGCAGGCGGTGCCCAGGCCGAGGTTGTTCCATTTCTTGCCGATGTCGAAGTCGAGCTCGACGCCCTGCTCGGCTTCTTCCTGGGAGACGACGCCCATGGAGATGCCGCCGTGGAAGTAGGCCTTGATGGGTCGGCCGTCGATCGCGCCCATGCCGTATTGCTCGATGACGTCGGTGAGTTTGACGCCGAGGTGGTCCTCGTAGACGCCGGGGCGGTTGACGCTGCCGGAGATGCCGATGAGCTTGGTGCCGAAGGACGCGGGGACCTGGGGCGGAGCGCCTTCGGGTCGGCCCTTGCCGAAGCCCTTCCACCAGTCGGGGCCGTTGAGGATGATGTAGGGGACGTTGGCGAGGGTTTCGACGTTGTTGATGATCGTCGGCCGGGCGAACGCGCCGGCGACCGCGGGGAACGGGGGCTTGATGCGGGGCCAGCCGCGTTTGCCTTCGAGGGATTCGATCAGGCCGGTCTCTTCGCCGCAGATGTAAGCGCCCGCGCCGCGGTGGAGGTAGAGGTTCGGGTCGCGGCCGTTGACCTTGCCCATGCGGGAGCCGGGGCCGAATATTTTGTTGTCGTAGGCTTCCTGGATGGCTTTTTCGAAGGCGTCGCGGTGGTGGTGGTACTCGCCGCGGATGTAGAAGTAGGCGGTGTCGAGCTGGCAGGCGAGCATGCAGAGGGCGATGCCCTCGATGACGCTGTGCGGGTCGTACTGGATGAGGATCTGGTCTTTGAAGGTCGCGGGCTCGGACTCATCCGCGTTGATGCAGAGGTACCGCGGGCCGTCGTCGAGCGGGGGCAGGAACGACCACTTCATCCCGGCGGGAAAGCCCGCCCCGCCGCGGCCGCGGAGCTCGGCAGCCTTGACGGTCTCGACAATGTCCTTGGCTTCCATCTCGATCGCTTGGTCGAGTGCCTTGTAGCCGTCTTGCTGGACGTAGTCGTCGTAGCCGACGTATTTCCGGTCGGCGAAGTCGCCCCAAGGCGGGGTGGGGACGCGTTTGAACAAGAGCGGTTGGTCGAGGGGCATGGGCTTACCTGAAAATCGGGGGAAGGCGATCGGCGATCGCCCGCTAAACGAGTGTGTCGATGAAGGAGTTTAGCTCTTTCCGGGGTCGGGGTCAGGGTCGGCGGGGGTGGAAAACGCCTTGACGTTGGTGAGTTCGATGATGTCGAGTTTCCAGGGGCGGTCGACAGACAGTTCGTCCTGGTTCATCTGGAAGACCTCGCCGGGCTGGAGGAGCGGGGTGCGGAAGGCGTGGGTGGCGAGGCGTTCACGCTTATCCGAAAGGAAGGGCTTCTCGCCCAGCAGTTCGATGACGCCGGTGAAGCGCATGGGTTGTTCGGAGTCGTTGCGGATGAGCAGGTTGACCCACACGGCGTCGCGGCGGTATTCGGTGTAGTCGAACTCGTGGCGTTGGCGTTTTCCGTTCTTGTCGCGGACGACGACGTAGCCATCGCGGGAGGTGCGGATGAGGCCGTACTCGTAGGCGAAGCGGTATTCCCACTTCTCGCCGTCGGCGGTGGTGGTGGAGGTGGCGTCGGCTTCGGCGTCCTTCGTCGCGGCGGCCTCGGCTGCTTGGGCGGCGTCCGCGACGGCCTGCTCCGCGGCGCGTTCGGCCCGGTCGAGCTTGGCTTGCAGGCGTTCGATGGTGCGGGACTGCCAATCGATCCGGTCCTGGAGGTCCGGTGCCGCGTCGGCGAGAGCTTGGCGCTGCTCGGCGAGTTTGACCGCGAGGATCTGGTTCTGCAGGGTCAGGTCCCGGACCAGGTCGATCAACTCTTCGCGAGAAAGGGAGTCGAGGTCTTCGGGTAGGCCGGTGACGGTGGGGGCAGGCGTGGGTTCCGCGGCGGTTTCTTCAGCAGGGACAGTCGCGTCGGCAGATACGCCTGAATCAACGGCGGCGGGCTCAGGAGTGACGGCTTCCTCGGCGGACGCATACGTTCCGCCCGGCCCGATCAGACTGAGCGTGCTCCACGCGACAGCCGACAGCAGGCACCAACGCACAGCGGGGTTCGGACAACAGGTCATGACACGGGCTCCCGTGGATGCGGCTCACCGGCCAGGCGCCGCGGGTAGTGATCTTTAAAGTTTAGCGGGTTGCGTCGCCGGGGGGTTCGGGCGGGGGATTTTCGGGTGAGGTGGAGGCGGGCGTGATTTCGATCTCGTCGATCGTGGTCCGACGGAGCGTCGTAGTGGCGTTGAGCCGTTTTTCTTCCACGGTGTGGTTGACCACGGCCTTGGCTTGTTGGTGCTCCTTGACGGGCCGGATCACGTTGTGGACGGTGAGGCCGAGGTTGTAGCAGGCTTTTTGGAACCAGGGCATGGTTTGAACCACGGAGGGCACGGAGAGCACGGAGGAAACCGTTGATTGATGTGACGGGTTGGCTCTCGGTGTACTCCGTGTGCTCCGTGGTGAGTTTGGAATTTCGGATCAACCCAACTGGTCGAGCACATCTCCAACATTGTCCGGCGTCAGGTTTTCGTGCAGCGTTTCGTCGACGAGCATGCAGGGGGCCCCGCCGCAAGCGCCGATGCATTCGACCTTCATGAAGGTGAACTTATCGTCATCGGTGGTTTCGCCCGGCAGGATGCCGAGCTTGTCGCTGATGGCTTCGGTGATCTTGGCTTCGTTCATCACTTCGCAGCTCACCGACTGGCAAACCCAGATCGTATGCTTACCGCGAGGCTGGAGAAAGAACTCTTCGTAGAACGTCGCGGTGTCGAGGAGCTTGGACGCTTCCATGTCGAGGAAGGCGGCGGCCTCTTCGATCGCCTGGTACGGCAGCCAGTTGTAGTGGTGCTGGATCTCGTGCAGGATCGGTAACGCCATCGCCTGACGATTCGGATAGCGGTGGGCGTAACGCTTCTCGAACGCGTCCTTGATCTCGTCGGTGAGATACGGGGTGTCGCGGCGATCGATCTGCATCGTGCCGGAGGGTTTGGTGATCCAAGCCATGTTTAATGTTCCGTTATTGCTGAAGATGACTGACTAGCTTTGCGGACATGGACGATTGAGCATACCCCGAATGTGATGGCCGCAAGACTAAACATCAGGCCATAAACAATCAAACCAAATGCCGAAGCTACCACCAAAGCAACACCTCCACCCACGATGAAGGCCGCAAACGTATCTAACCAACGAGGTGGGCTACTCATCGATCCAACTCCGCCGCGATGATGTTCAAACTTCCCAATACCGCCACCGCGTCCGACAGCAGGTGCCCTTCCAGCATCTTCGCAAACGTGCTGAAGTGGATGAAGCTGCTCGCCCGGTGTTTGGCCCGCCAGGCGTGGGGGCCGCCGTCGCTGACGATGTGGAAGCCGTGCTCGCCGTTGGCGGTTTCGGTGCAGGCGTAGACCTCGTTGATCGGGGCCTTCCACTTGCGGTTGGTCATCACGAGTTGGAAGTGTTCGATCAGGCCCTCGATGCTGCCGTAGACCTCGGCCTTGGGCGGCTTGATCATCTTGCCATCCGCAAACGTGTTCATCGGGCCGCCCGGGATGTGATCAATCAACTGTTCGATGATGTGCATGCTCTGCCGCATCTCTTCGAGGCGGATGAGGTAGCGGGCGAGCACGTCGCCGGTGGTGGCGACGGGGACTTTGAACTTGACGCCGGGGGCGCCCTGGCCGTCCCAGTTGTCGGCGTAGCAGAGGTAAGGCTGGTCTTTCCGCACGTCGCGCATCACGCCGGATGCCCGGGCGACGGGGCCGGAGCAGGAGAAGTTGATCGCTTCTTCTTTGGTCAGGACGCCGATGCCTTCGGTGCGGTCGCGGAAGATGCGGTTTTTGTTGAGCATGCCCGCCAGATCGTCGAGGGCCGGGGGCAGCTGTTCGCGGATGAACTTCTTGACCATCGTCTTGAACACCGCCTCGTCCGGCAGGTCCGCCATCGCCCCGCCGACACGGGTGTAGTCGGGGTGGAAGCGTTGGCCCGAGACGTAGTCCATGATGTCGAGGATGGCCTCGCGTTCGTTGAAGCCGTAGAGGAAGCCCGTGAACGCACCGAGGTCGAGGGCCGAGGCACCGACGGTCAGCAGGTGCGACTGGATCCGGCCCAGCTCGGCGAGGATCGTGCGCACGGCCTTACACCGCGGGGTGATGTCGATGTCGAAAAGTTTTTCGACCGCGTGGTGCCAACTGATGTCGTTGTAGATCGGTCCGGAGTAGTCCATCCGGCTGACGATCGTGACGTATTGGTTGTAGTCGATCGCTTCGGCGAGCTTTTCGAAACCCGAGTGGAGGTAGCCGATGTGCGGCGTGACCCGGGCGACACGCTCGCCGTCGAGTTCCATGACCATGCGGAGCGTCGTGTGGGTCGCGGGGTGTTGCGGGCCGAAGTTCAGGGTCCAGCGGTTGTCGCCGTTCGGTCCCTCGCCGTTACCCAACCCCCCGGGGCGCAGCGGGTCGTCGAGGTAGGGCGTGGTTTCGACGTCGAGGTCGATGGGCTTGAGGTCGTAGGGCATAGGGAGGGATTTTTGATTTTGGATTGAGGATTTTTGATTGCGGACCCGTGGAGGGCTGCGACTCAACTCACCATGGATTGTAAGGCGGCACCCCGAGGCCCGCCAACTGTGGGCAGCAGATAAACTGATTCTGATGCGTGAAGTGGCGAAGCAGATTCTCGAGCGGGCCGCGGGGCAGGGCTTTGCGTTGGCGGGATTCGCTTCGGCCGAGCCCAGCCGACATGCCGAGGCGGTGCGTCGATGGGTCGCCGAGGGCAAGCACGGCACGATGCAGTGGATCGAGAACCATCTCGACGTCCGGCTGGATCTGGACAAGCTGCTGCCGGGGGCGAAGAACGTGATCGCGGTGTGCGATGCGTACGCCGCGAACGCGGAATCGTCATCAAGCGAAACGCCAACGTCGCCCGAGCCGCGCGGCAAGGTCGCCCGGTACGCCTGGGGCGATGATTACCACAAAGTGCTCAAGAAGCGGCTGCACCGCTTGGCGGATACGCTCGCTGAGGATCATCCGGAGGCGTCGTTCCGGACGGCGGTGGACACCGCGCCCGCGCTCGAACGCGAACTCGCCGCGCGGGCGGGGCTGGGCTGGCAGGGCAAGAATACGATGCTGATCCACCCCCGGCACGGCTCGTACACGCTGCTAGGCCTGATCGTGACCACCCTGGAACTGCCCACGTCCGAACAACTCCACGAAGAGCAAATCGAACCGCCAAACTCAGCCTGGGACTTGCCGGCAACGGACCACTGCGCGAACTGCACGCGGTGTATCGAGGCCTGCCCGACGGACGCGATCGCAGCCGAGGGTTACGCGATCGACGCCACGCGGTGCGTGAGTTACTTGACGATCGAGCACCGCGACGTGGTGGCCGAGGAGTTCCACGCGGGCTTCGGGAGTTGGGTCGCGGGTTGCGATATCTGTCAGGAGGTCTGCCCGTACAACACCATCGGCGAACGCCACCCGCTGCCGATCCACGAGCGGTACGACCCTGGCCCCCGAAAGTTAGACATAGGCCTTGACCTGCTCGACGTGCTTTCGTGGACCGCGGACGACCGGGCGCGGGTGTTTCGCGGGTCGGCGCTCAAACGGATCAAGCTCGACATGATCCGCCGCAACGCGTTGATCGCGCTCGGCAACGCCTTGGCCGAGGAAGACCGCCCCGCGTGGCGAGACGCCGTGGAACGGTGCCTGGAAGACGACAGCGCACTCGTGGCGGCGACCGCCCGGCAGGTGTGGGACCGCCTCGCGGATGCTTCGGCGTAACGAAACAAAAGGGTGGTAAAAAGAAAAAGCCCTCTCACGTTCCCGGAGGATCATGAAAGGGCCTGGAGGATTCGGTGCGGAATTCCGGTCAGAGTCGGCGAACGATCGTGCGCAACGCGCTAGCGATCTCGGCCAGGGCCAGCAAGCCGATCGCCAAACCCAGCCCCATGCCCAGGACGACGAGGCTGCCCGTATCGGAAGCGCCCATGCTGCGCGACTCACGGCCGAGTACCAAGGCGCCGACAACCGCGATCAGGCCGAGCGTCCGCAGGGGCTTGATCATGAGCGACAGGCTGCGGTGGGTTTCGCCGCGGGTTTGATCGCCGGTGTCTTTCCAGGGACGTTGTTGCCAGAGGCGAACGATTCGGCGGCCGGTGTTTTCCAGCGCGGCAGCGAAGCGCGTCAGCGGGCCCGGGCCGGCGTCGTCGAGGTCGCGGACGATGGCCCGCCGCGGCTGCGGTTGATATACGGTGTCGCGGACACGTGGCCGAAGGCTGCGTCGGCCGGGGTAGGCGGCGGGGGTTGAGGCGGGTTTGGGCGTGGTGGCCGCCAGGGTGCGCTTGGGCTCGGGCGGATTCCAAGTCGGCAGCTTCGGCTTCGGCGGGTCGGCCGGCAGCTTGGGCTTGATGTCGGAGAACATCTTGGACGAGCCGAGGCGCGAGTCGCCGCCCCGGCCGCCGTTCGCTCGGCCGTGCTTGGCCAAGAGCTGTTCCTTACGCTCCATCATCTGCTTGCGGAGCGCTTTGCGTTCTTTCTTCGACAGGGTTGCAGTGCTTCCGGGGGTGGACATGACCGGCTCCATCCTTGGGCTTTCCGGGGATCATCGCCTGGTAATAGGCGAACATGGCCTTTCTCACCGATTAAAAACATCGGTCGGGGTGATCTCGGATCATGCAAAATCCCGCCCAGTGTCCGATATTTATCGCGCAAAAAACCCGGCCTCGATCGGCAGGGCTTTGAACAGGTGTTATTGGTGGAACGACGATCTGCGATCGCCCGCTAAACGGGTTAGGCACCGTGGCCTTCGGGGACGCCGACGATGCTGAAGCCGCAGTCGACGTGGATGGTTTCGCCGGTGACGCCGGTGGACAGGTCGCTGAGCAGGTAGACCGCGGTGTCGCCGACTTCTTCGCCGGTGTTCGCGCGTTTCATGCTGCTGGTGTGTTCCTGGTAGGCGATCATCTGGTCCATGCCGCCGACACCCGAGCCCGCCAAGGTTTTGAACGGGCCGGCCGAGATGCAGTTGACGCGGATGTTGCGTTCGGGCTTGCCGAGCTCGTAGGCGAGATAGCGGGTGGTGTGTTCGAGGCAGGCCTTGGCGATGCCCATGACGTTGTAGCCGGGGGTGACTTTTTCGCCGCCGTAGTAGGACATGTTGATGATCGCCCCGCCGTCGGTCATCAGCGGCATCGCCCGTTGGGCCATCGCGAGGAGCGAGTAGGCGGAGGTGTCGA
>JBCCST010000095.1:0-8523 GCA_039199695.1 Planctomycetota bacterium
GGCCGGTGTTGCCCTCCTGGATGATGTCGAGGAACGACAAACCGCGGTTGCGGTACTTCTTGGCGATCGAGACGACCAGCCGGAGGTTGCCGCCCGACAGGTCACGCTTCGCTTCTTCGTACTCGTCGAAGACGGTGGTGACGTCCTGCACCATCTGCTTGAGCGCTTCGGGCTCGGCGAGCACGAGGCTACGCAGGCCCGAGAGCTCTTCCCGCATGACCATCACGTCTTCGGGGTCGTAGCGGTCGGGGTACTCCTCGGCCTTGGCCAGGGTCTTCTGCAGATCGTTCATCTTCTTGACGATCGACCGCAGCTTCTTGAGCATCGGCTGCACCTTGCTGGTGCGCAGGCTCAGCTCCTCGATCAGCGTGGTCATCTTCCGACGGCGGGTGGCGATCCGGCCGTGCAACTCCTCGGACTCGGTTTTGCTCATCCGCCCGGTGGACTCGAGCGTGTCCCAGTCCATGCGGTTGAGGTCGAGCATCCGCTTGATCGTTTTAAGGTTGTTCGGAATCCGCGCGGCGATCTTGCCCTTGGCGTCTTCCTCGGCGGTGCTGATCTTCATGGTCCGGTCGAACGGCAGGTCGCCTTCGTGGACCATCTCCAACGTCTCGACGCAGGTCTTGACCGAGTAGTCGTTCTGCAGCACGAGCCGGCGGAACAAGTACCGGCAGGTCTCGATCTTCTTGGCCAAGCGGATTTCTTCGTCCCGCGTCAGCAGGCTGATCTCGCCCATCTGGGTGAGGTACATGCGGACGGGGTCGTCGATGCGCTTGTGGCCAGACTCGGACAGGGCTTTGGCGATCTCGGCCTTGGCCTGCTCTTGAGTCAGCAGTTCTTCGCCTTCGGCTTCTTCGTCGTCGCCCTCGTCGCGTTGGTCTTCTTCCTCGTCGGCCTCGGGGTCGGCGGTCGCGGCCTTGGCTTCTTCCTCGGCCTCAGCCTCGGCGGCGGCCTTGGCTTCTTCGGCTTCGAGCGCGGCTTTGGTCTTGGGCGGCTCGGGCGTTTCGCCGATCGCGGTCGCGGCGGCGGTGCGGTTCTTCGGCATCGCGGCGGCGGGGATGTGCTTGGGATCGACGAGTGTGATCCCCAAACGGCTAAACAGCACGAGCAACTCGTCGAGCTTGTCGGGGTCGACGTAGTTGTCCGGCAGCAGCGCGTTGAGCTGGTCGAAGCTGATCACGCCGTGCTCCTGGCCGGCGGCGATGAGTTCAAGAACGGCGGGGTTGAGGGGGTCGAGCATCAAGGGCGGGGTCTCTCAATCGTGGGATACAAAAATGAGCGGAAAGCGGTTGGTGGTCTGGTTGCGGTGGTCTGGTCTAGCGGTAAGCGGGTGGGTGGCGGTCAATACTCTTGGTTACGGTCTGTTCGCGGTCTGAAGTCTTGCTGGAAGCAGGTGGGTTGATGGTCACTGAATGGGCTGAGCCTTCGGGTGCCGGTACTCCGGGGGGTTACAGCCGGGCGATGCGGCCGGGGCTCGGGTTGGCCTTGCGTAGCTCCATGAGACGGCGGATTTTTTCGGCGTCGACTTCGGCGTCGGACGACGTGTTGGTGATTTCGGATTTGAGTTGCTGGGCGTGCGTTTCGTTGCGGTGGCGGATCACCGCTTGGGCCGCGTCGAGCAGTCGTTCTTTCGTGGGTTCGAGGTCACTGAAATCGTCTTGGTCCGGGTCGGGTTCGGGCAGAGCTTGGTCGAGTTCGGCGTCGGCGGTGGTGGCGAGCTGGGTCAGGTCGTGTTCACCCTCAATGGCGAGGTCGCCGCAGAGGCTGTGGAGGGTGACTTCCCGGCCCTGGGCGAGGGCGTCGTACACCCGCTGGTACAGCCGGCGGTGGTCGGCGTGAGCGAGTTCGGCCGGTGAGATCGCCTCGTCGATGGCCGAGCCGTCGCTGAGGGTGGCGCTAAACAGGTTGTTGTGTCTCACCAGGGCTGCAATCAGCCGCCTTTCCGCGATTCCTACAGCTTGAAGTCTATGCCCAGAAACGCCCGACGCAAGTCCATTCTGCGCATCATTCTCGGACAGGGTTTCGGCCATTTCAGCACTGTCCGGCCCGTCACTATCGGCCGGTTGCCACTCCGGCTCCACCGACCGAGAAGATCGCGGCGATCTCGCCTTCAGCGATGCATCCACGTCGCTTTCGCTCATGTGCAACATCGCCGCGAGCCGTTCGACCACAAACGCCCGCCGGACGCCGCCCATCCGGGCCACGCCCAGTTCGACGAGTTGGTTCATGAACCCCTCGGCCAGCTTCTGCCGGCCGGTGATGGTCTGGCTGTCTTCCATCTTCAGGCTCAGCCGGCTGAACGCAAAACCCAACGCGTCCTCGGCCTCGGCCAAGACGGCGTTCCAAGCATCAAGCCCCCCCGCTTTGAGCATCTCGTCGGGGTCCTGCCCGGCGGGGAGCACGGCGATCGACACGTCCAGATCACCGGTCAAAAACACCTCAATCGCGCGGTCGGCGGCTTTTTGCCCGGCGGCGTCGCCGTCCATCACCAAAATGACCTGCTCGCAGTACCGCCGGAGCTCGCGCACGTGCTGCGGGGTCAGCGCGGTGCCGAGCGCCGCGACCACGTTGTTCGCGCCGGCCTGATGGCAGGCGATCACGTCGGTGTAGCCCTCGACGATCACCGCGGTTTTGCAATCGATGATCGGCTTTTTGGCCGCGTGCAGGCCGTAGAGCGTCGCGGATTTGTTGAACAGCGGGGTTTCGGGCGAGTTGAGGTACTTCGGCTCGTCTTCTTCACGCAACTTCCGGCCGCCGAAGGCGATCGGCCGGCCGATGCCGTCGAAAATCGGGAACACCAGCCGATGCCGCAAGAAATCGAAATCACCATCGCCGGTTTTGCGGGGGCGGATGAGCTGGGCGAGTTCGAAGCCGTCGCGGTCCCAGCCCTGCTCGCGGACCATGGTGACCAAGCCGTCCCAGCGGTCGGGGGCGTAACCCAGGCCGAAGGCCTCGATCATCTCGGCGGTGACGCCGCGGCGTTCGAGGTAGTCCCGCGCCTCGCGGCCGTGCGTGGGATGTTTAAGTAATAACTTAAAGAATGCGACCGCCTGCTCGTTCGCCGCGGCGATGCGTTTGCGTTCGGTCGGGCCCTGGGTGTCGCCGCTGCCGCCCTGGCCGTCGGGTTTCCAGGGCGTGAGTTCGATGCCGGCCTTCTCGGCGAGAAACTTCAGCGACTCGACGAAGTCCATTTTGTGGTAGTTCATCACAAAATCAAAAGCCGTCCCACCCGCGCCACAGGAGAAACACTTGTAAATCTGCTTTTGCGGGCTGACGTACATCGACGGCGTCTTGTCGTCGTGGAACGGGCACAGGCAGATAAACTCCTTACCCTTGGGGCGTAGGGTGACATGCTCACCCACCAGCCGGACAAGGTCCGTGGCCTCTAGAACTTTCTCTCGGTCGCCGTTGTCACGGAAGCTCATGCTGCACCACCCTCGGAGTTACTCGAGGAAATGACCACCGTGATCCGGGCGACAGAAATCCCGCAAGATTTCCAAGCCCAAATGCCGGGGGCGTTCGAAACGGTTTGGTTTAGTGAACCGCGATGAACTCAAACCAAGGGGTGCGGGTCGATGCTCGTGCGGGGCCTGCCGGGTGCGGTCGGCGGCGTCATCCGTGGCTCGAAATCCGCGAGGGATGCCTGCAAAACGGGGCAAATCGAGGTCGGCCGTGACCCAATCATCGCCCACAATCGTGACGTTTAAAGTGTTTGCTCCCCAACCCCGAAAGTCAACCGGGATCAGGCAAAGCCCCATAAAAATCGGCCGATTCAGGCTGGAAAAGCCGCATCCCTGCGCTGATCCGCTGAATCCGCCCGGGGCGGTTGGGGGCCGAAGATTCAGCCCCGGGCGGCTTCGGGCTTGTAGGCGTATTTACGCTTCAGCGGCTTGACGATCAGTCCCATCTTGATGGCTTTGGTCGAAGCCTTAACGCGGCGGACCTGGCCGTTTTCGTCGACCGTGCGGACGGTCTGGATGTTGGGCTTGAACTTCCGCTTGGTCTTGCCGGTGATCTTGGTACCGACGCCGCCGAGGTATTTTTTCTTACCGCGGAGGGTGTAGGTGTAGCCGGTTCCGGTCCGACGTCCGGTGAATTCACAAACTCGTGGCATGACGATAACCTTGCAAAAGCAGGGGAAAAGCGTGGTTGGAAGCCCGGCCGTGTTGAGCCGAGCCGCATAAAGTAGCGGAGATCGGGGCTGGCTGCAAGCTGGAAAACAGCCTTTTACACAGATGACGCAGATTTCGCAGATGTGTTTTGAGGCATGCCGAGGCAGTCGGTCTTAAAGCCGTAAGTCAATACAAAACAAAGTTTTGGCCAATTTAAACGGTCCGCTCTTCAGTTTTTCAATCTGCGAAATCTGCGTCATCTGTGTAAAAGGCTGTTCTGATGTCCCCTGAATCCTGCCAACTCTGCGGCCGATCGGGCCTCGAACTCACCCGGCACCACCTGGTCCCCAAGGCCCGGCACAACAAGCCGCGGACCCGCCGGCTGCACCCCGACCTCAATCTCGACACCCACGTCGCGATGCTCTGTCGGCCGTGCCACGCCACGGTCCACCACCACCTCTCCGAGCAGGAACTGGCCGAGGCGTACCACAGCCTCGACGCGCTGCGGGCGCATCCGGAGGTGGCGAAGTTCGCGCGGTGGGCCGCTAAACAACCTACCGATCGGAGGGTGACCACCCGGTCGCCGAAGCGCTAACATCTGACCATCGCCGCTGAATCTGAACGCACCACCAACCCGGAACTCGACATGGACAACGCCCACCCTACCCAATCCAACACCGCCGCCGGCCTGACCCGCCGCCAAGCCCTGGGCCTCGGCACCGCCGCCGCGGCCGCGGCTCTCGCCCCGGCGACTCGTGTTCGAGCCGACGACCACGCCGCGCCCGTCAACGCCGAACCTCAACTCAGCCAAGGGGCCGGCTACTACCGCCTCAACCTCGGCGGCGTCGAAGTCACCCTGCTCAGCGACGGCTCGTTCCCCTTCGACCCCGCCGCCATCGGCACCAACGCGGACCCCGAGCAGGTCAACGCCGCCCTGCATCACGCCTTCGTGCCCCGCGATCACATTCTGGGCCAGGTGAACACCCTGCTGATCAACACCGGGCAGCGCCTCATCCTGATCGACGCCGGCTGCGGGAACAGCTTCGGCCCCACGACCGGCAAGCTGCGCGAACATCTCACCCGCCTCGGGGCCGACCCCGGCGACATCGACCTGGTGGTTTTGTCGCACCTCCACGTCGACCATATCGGCGGGCTGATCACCGACGCGGGCATCGACTGGCTGCCCAATGCCAAGTTCGTCATGCACCAGGCCGAACGCGACTTCTGGGCCGCCGAGTCGCCCGACCTGTCCAAGACCGGCGTGCCCGAAGAGATGTGGGGCTTCTTCGTCGACGTCGCCCAAGCCGCGATCAACAACATCCCGGCCGATCGGCTCGAACTAGTCACCGACAAACGAACGCAACTCGACGACGCCCTGGCGGTGTACCACACCCCCGGCCACACGCCCGGACACCTCGTTGCCGGGCTCTACGGCGAGGCGGGGCAGTTCGGCTACCTGGCCGACCTCATCCACTTCGCCCCGGTGCAATTCGCCCACCCCGACTGGCACATCGCCTTCGACACGGACCCGGTCGAGGCCGCCGGGACCCGCAAGCGCATCCTTGAGTACTACGCAAAAGAGCGCAAGCCCGTGGCCGGGGCCCACCTGCCGTTCCCCGGCGTCGGCCACGTCCGCGCCGCGGGCGATGCGTTCGAATACGTCCCGGTCGTCTGGCAGTGGGACCCCGCCGCGAGCGCGCCCTACCAAAGCGTGTAACGCTGATCTCCGGGCGATGAACCCAACGTCAAGTTGCTGGCTTTCGTTTAGCTGCGGTTCGCCGAACCGCGTGGGAGAAGTGACGCGAATGCCCCGGCGTCGACGACGCCAAAGCGATCGCCGATGGCCCACTCAACGCTCATCCGTTTTGGCTTTCACGCCGGCGGAAACATCTCGTCCGGCAGGGTCTGCCCCACGGTCAGGCCCAGCGGTTCGGTCACCGGGTGCGGCTGGCCGTCGTAGGGTGTGTCGGCATCGATAAAGATCACCACGTGGGCCACGCGCGGGTCATCGGTGAGGTTGGGCGTAGCCATATGGGCGCAGCGGCCGTGGTGGAACGTGCAGTCGCCGGCCCGCAACGGCACGGTGACCCGCGTGTCCCAGTTCAGCTCCGGGCACATCGCCAGCAGGCTGCCCGCGTCGTTGAAGTCCTGCGGCGCCAGGTCGGTGTGGCGGTGTGAGCCGGGGATAAACGTCATGCAGCCGCGTTCGACCGGCACGTCGCACAAAGCGATCCACATCGAGATCGGGTTCGGCCGATGGTCGTGCGGCCAGTACGGCTGATCTTGGTGCAACTCGGTCGCCACGCTCTTGCCCGGCGTCTTGATCAGGATCTGGTCGTGCCAGAGCCGCAACGGCACGCCGGCCAGCCTCGTGGCCGTGGCCGCGATACGCGGGTCGCGGGTGATCGCCGCCATCGCCGGGTCGTCCCGCCAGGCGTTGACGTATTGGTTGAAGACATTGTTGTTGCAGCAGTCGTCGTCCCGATGGTTCGCCGCGAATGCCTGCGCCGTCTTGCCCCAGGCCAACGCTTGCTCCCGACCCGCCATGCCCCGGACCCGGACGAAGCCGTCGCGGCGGTAGGACGAAACCATATCCTCGGTAATCGGAGATTCAACGGCGGCCGCTAGGTTGGACATGTGATGGATTCCTGAGCGAATTGAAAAATAAAAGAATCGATATTGATTCCGGTGGGTAAACTTATCTGGGCGATACCCGCCGGTGTTAGGACCCGCTTGCGATTTGGATAGCACAAAATCGACTATCAACGAGAAGAATCCCAACATGGAGACGCTCCGTGCGTCGGACATCCGGCGCGTCTGGTCGGCGGCGGCCCGGGTCCAAGGCGGTATCGCGCAACACGACCACGACTATTTCGAGATCGCCGTGGTGACCGGGGGCAGGTCACGGCACCGCACGCTCTACGGCGAATCGGTGTTGCGGGCGCGGCATGTCATGCTGATCCCGCCGGGCACGTGGCACGCCTACGCCGAGGCCGACCGGTTGACGGTCCGCAACTGGGGGTTCCGCGCGGAGGTGGTGCGCCGCGAGTTGGCGTGGCTGATGGATGAGCCGCGTTTTGCGGCGTTGCTCTGGCGGCGTCCGACGGGAGACGACGCCCCGCCGGTGACGCTCGGCCGCTTTTCGCCTTCCGCCCATCAGCGAGCGGTTGCGCTTTCCGATCGTGTGGCATCGTTGCGGCCGGCCCAGAACGTGGCGGCCGTGGCGACGCTGCTCGAGCTGCTGGAGCTGTGTACCCAAGCGATGGACGCGCCGCGGGATCAGCGCGACGCGCCAACTCCCCATCGCGCGGTCGTCGCGGCGACGGCGTTGCTGCTCGAGCGCTACGCCGAGGACTGGACGCTGCCCGCGTTGGCTCGGGCGGTGCACGTCGAGCCTTCGTATCTGACGCGGTTGTTTTCTCTGCACACCGGCCGACCGCCGATGGCGTACCTCGGTCGGCTGCGGCTGGAGCGGGCCGCAGCGTTATTACTTAGCGGCGACCAACCCGTGGGCGAGATCGGGCTGAGCGTGGGCCTCGATGACCCCAATTATTTCGCCCGCCGGTTCCGGCAGCAATTCGGGGTGAGTCCGTCGAGGTTTCGGGATAAGCATCCATAACCGGAACCGCAGATTTCGCAGATGGCGCGGATGAAAGACCAACCAAATGAATCCGAAGCGACCAACGTGATGACATCAACCGGGCCCCGGCCTGCTTGTTGGTATTGAACTCAGAAATCTACGTAATCTATTAAATCTGTGGTTCCGGCTGTGACGCCTTTTCCTGCTCCGCTACACTGACCGGAATGGAAACCGGCCAACGCGAAAAACTTGCCGTCGCCTCCGAACGGGCGGTCCTCGTGGCCTGCCTGATCCCGGACATGGAGGTCAACCCCCACGACCCGCTGGACGAGCTGCGCTCGCTCGCCGCGACCGCGGGCGCGGTGGTCGTGGACGAGATGCTGCAGAAACGCCAGAAGCCCTCAGCCAAATCGTTCCTGGGCAAGGGCAAAGTCGCCGAGCTCGCCGAGCGCGTGAAGCTCCACAACGCCCAGGTCGTGATCCTCGAAAACGACCTGTCGCCGTCGCAGATCGGCAACATCGAAAAGGTCTGCGAGTGCAAAGTTTTGGACCGGTCCGAACTGATCCTCGACATCTTCGCCGCCCGTGCCCGGACCCACGAGGCCCGGCTGCAGGTCGAGCTCGCCCAACTCGAATACACCTACCCCCGCCTCCGCGCGATGTGGACCCACCTCGAACGCATCGTCGGCGGCGCCCCGGCCGGCATCGGAGACCGTTGGCCTAAAATCAACTCGCGTTCTGGGGTAGTCAAAAATTCGAGCGTAGCCAAAGTAGCTCCCGTTTGGATTGGATTCACCAAAGCTTGTAATGCTTGCGCAAAATGATTTTGAA
>JBCCST010000096.1:0-8500 GCA_039199695.1 Planctomycetota bacterium
ACCACACCGCGGGCACCGTCGAGTTCCTCATGGACTCGAAGAAGCAGTTCTACCTGATGGAGGTCAACACCCGCGTCCAGGTCGAACACCCCGTCACCGAGATGATCACCGGCGTCGACATCGTCAAGACCACCATCGAGGTCGCCGCGGGCAAGCCGCTGTCGTTCAAGCAGAAAGACATCAAGGTCAACGGCCACGCCATCGAGGTCCGGATTAATGCCGAAGACCCCGAGAAGGGCTTCATCCCCTCGGCCGGCGTCGTGCAGGAGTTCGACCCGCCCGGCGGCCTGGGCGTGCGTCTGGACACCCACTGCCACGCCGGCTACCGCATCCCGCCGAACTACGACTCGATGATCGGCAAGCTCATCGTCCACCGCAAAACCCGCGAAGCCGCCATGGACACGCTGCTCGCCGCGCTCAACGAGTTCCACATCTCGCCGACCAAGACGACCATTCCGTTGCACATCCGGCTCTTGAAAAACGGCAACTTCCGCAAGAGCGACGTGGATATCAATTTTGTTGAGCGGCTGCTCGGTCTATAAGCCGCTCGCGGCTTAGCGATGAATTTTGTGTGTGGTTGGGGCGGAGTCCGAGGTGCCTAAAGTCTATTTTGCACTCAGCATTATTTGGCCAAGTTGTTCATTGCGAAATTCGTAGTGGATCGAATAATCGGGATAATCGAACCGGATCCAATCTCGCAACTCACCTAAAAATTCAGCGTGTCCTTCTTTTTGTTTGACGCCATTACTTGTAGCAAATTGTTTCGCGTTATTCTTCGATTCGAATACGTGGCAACTATCTGCAAGTGCATCAAGTGGGTTAAAGGTCCTGATCTCGATCAGCGTAACGAAGATGGTTCTCAAGGTTTGGCGTGCATCAAAAATAAACTCTAAGCCGAGTTCGGGGATCGCGGCTAAGTATTCATCTGCCGCACCCTCATGGTTACGATCGTATTGATATATAACTCGAACATCGTGAGTCTCAAATAGATCGCATAGAAAATCGCTTTTAAGCTCCGCGCCAAGTAGGTCTAAATGTTTCATATTATCTTGTGTCTATGGGGCTCTAGCTCAGGCTAAACCTTATCTAGACAAGGTAAAATAACGCTTTATTCATTCCCCGCCCGGCTCCAGCGTCAGCATCAACTCCAATTCGTTGTCCGGCCGGAGCTGATACTTCCGGGTGTTGGTGCCTTTGAGCCATTGGCCCGAGGGGAAGAACGCGTCGAGGGTGGGCAGGTCGAAGGTGAACAGGTCGTATTGGGGGGCGTCGACGGTGACCGTGTATTTGGTTTGGCCGGTGGCGAGCTTGAGGCGGGCGGTGCCGAAGGCGTTGGCTTGTTCGACGACTTCGGCGCTGGGGCTGCCCAGCGTGCCGGACCGAGGCGTGACCGTAATCACCGGTTCGGCGACGGGCGAGCGGTCGAGGCGGTCGCGGACCGAGACGATGACCCACGCCTCGGGCGAAGCGCAGCCGACGAGCGCGGTGGCGGTGAGCAGTAACACAGAGAGGAGGACGGTGGTTCGACGCATAGGTCTGATTAATCCATCGGCCAGTCGCCGGTGAAGACTTCGACGGCGGGGCCGGTCATGATGACGTGGCCGTCCTCGGAACCTTCGGCCCCCTGCCAATTTAACTTGAGCGGGCCGCCGGGCAGGTGGGCGGTCAGCGTCCGGTCGGTCCGGCCCGATAACACGCCGGCGACGCAGACCGCGCACGCGCCGGTGCCGCAGGCCAGCGTCGCGCCGCTGCCGCGTTCCCAGTGGTAGACCTCGACTTCGCGGCGGCTTTTGACCTTCACGAAGTGGACGTTGATGCGATTGGGAAACGCGGGGTGGTGCTCGAGCTCGGCCCCGAGGGCGGGTTGGACCAACTCAGCGTCGTTTTCCATGAAGATGACGACGTGCGGGTTCCCCATGCTGACGAAGACCGCGCCGTCGAGCCGGGCGTCGAGCTTGGCTTCATCGACCGGGACCTCGCGGAGATCGAGGATCGGCGGCCCCATATCGACCGCAACGGTTTCGACCTTGCCCCGGGCGTCGGTGGTGTACTCCAGCGAAAGCACACCGTTGCCGGTTTGAATCAGCATCGGGTTGGCCCCGGCGGCGGTGGGGTCGTAGCCGCCGAGGTGGTGGTCGTGGACGAGTTTACAGACGCATCGGATGCCGTTGCCGCACATCTCCGACTCGCTGCCGTCGGCGTTGAACATCCGCATCCGGGCGTGGGCCTGGACGCCGTCTTCCGGAGGCGCGGCGAGGATCAGGCCGTCGCCACCGATGCCGAAGTGCCGGTCGGCAACGCGGGCGGCTAAAGCCTCGGGGTCGTCGATGGAGTGGGTGAAGGCGTCGACGTAGACGTAGTCGTTGCCGAGGCCGTGCATCTTGGTGAAGCGCATCGTGGATTCTCGCGGGGAAGTAGGCGGCGAATTATAGACCAATCGCCCCAAACACCCATGCGGTGATGCCACCGAATTTAGCCCCGGGTCAATTACCCGGGGTGCCGCGGCCCGCCAGGTTCCGTTGCACCATCACCCCGCCATCACCCCACCAACGCCCACACCACCGAGATCACCAACACCCCAAGGCAGACTGCGTTGATCTTCCGCATCAATCGATCGATCGGCGGATGCTGGAGCGGTTGGCCGATGAGCGAGCGCAGGTACGCTTGCCGCCAGGCGATCGAGCCGTGCCGCCAACTCCGCCGGGTGGTGGCGATGTGGTTCAGGTCGGCGACGCGTTGCAGGGCGCCGACCATGGCGTCGATGCCCGCCGCGTCGAAGCGGGTCGCGGGGGTGGTCGGGATCATCGTCGGTTCGGGTTCCGGTTCGTCGGGGCGGGTCGCGGGATGTTCACTATCGACGAGGGTCATATGCCGAGCGCCGAACGTGTCGGCCTGCCGCTCGATCCGCCGCGACACCCAGCCGAAGCCCAACGCCCAGGCCGCCAAACCCGCCGCGGCCATCACGGCCTGGGCCCACGTCGGCCAGTCGATCCCGGTGGCGACAAGGGCGTCGCCCGCCGCCGAGACGACCGAGACGCCCGCCGCCGCCGCGATCAGCAGCCACCACAGGTGTTTCAGCCGGACGTGGGCCAACTCGTGGGCCATGACCGCCTCGACCTCGCGTTCGCTGACTTGATCCAAAAGACCATCCGACAACAAGATGAATCGCACCCGGCCGAACAAGCCCATCACCGCCGCGTTAATCATCCCGCCGAACGTCCGCCACAACAGCAAATCGTTCACCGCGACGCCGTGTCTATCGCACATCGCCAACAACTTGTCGCGGATCGGCCCGGGCGGCAACGGCACCGTGTCCCACATCTTTTTCATCAGCAGCGGCGCACACACAAACGCCACGCTCGCGCCCACCGGCATCAGCCAGAGCTGCGTGGTGTCGTTGATCCAGTCCGCTGCCCGCAGCTTCACCAGCGTTTCGATCCACGTCATGATCACCAGCAGCGGACCCAACACCATCGCGAAGTGGTTTCGCAGTTGCGAGACCACAAACTGCCGCCGGGTCCACACGGGGTAGAGCGGCAGCCCCTGGTCGGCCCGGCTGAATAACGTCGCCTCGCGCAGCCGGCGATCGATCGGGTAATACACCCAATACGAAAACGTGAGCAAAGCCAACGTCGGCAGCATCACCGCGACCTCATCGACCAAGACCCAATCGCGTGGACCGGTGCCGCCGGGCGTTGTCGCTCCGCGGACCCCGCTCAACAGCCCGGCCCACAGGTCGATCACAAAACTCATCAACGCAAAGATCGGCAGCACGGCCGCGATGCGGTTCAGGCGGTTGAGCGAGCGTATCCCGTACGGTTGGCCGAGCTTCCGTGTGGTGCGGCGACAAGCCCAGGCGTACCCGGCCGCCAGCAGCAGCTTCGGCAGCCACACGCACAGCAT
This sequence comes from Planctomycetota bacterium, assembly GCA_039199695.1. Classification (GTDB taxonomy): domain Bacteria; phylum Planctomycetota; class Phycisphaerae; order Phycisphaerales; family Phycisphaeraceae; genus Algisphaera. Next base: position 3,904 of record JBCCST010000096.1, read on the forward strand.
CATCCAGCCAGCCGGCAGGATCACGCCCAGCGCCGCGATCTCCGGCGTGTCGTGCATGAAGATGGCGAGCGCAAGCCCGAGCAGGATCAGTTGCATGGGCTTGAGCGAGTTAGTGGGAATGGACGGGCGGGACCGTCGTGGTTTCAACGGCGGGCGAAAGCGGCCCGAGGTCGCCGGGGGCCTGCGCTTCGCCGAGGAACAGCCGCAGGAGGTTGGGCACTTTCGGGTCGGTGCGGTCGCCGGCGCCGTAGCCAACGCTCCGAATCGTCATTGCCGGCGGCGGGCCGAAGCGGGTGCACAGCGCTTTGACCAGCGCCGCGCCGGTCGGGGTGATGAGTTCGCCCCGGCGGTCCACGCCGAGCGTGGGCAGGTCTTGCAGGAGGTACGCCGTGGCGGGCGCGGGCACGGGCATCAGGCCGTGGGCACACTTCACGAAGCCGCTGGTCATCGGCAGCACGCCGCAAGACAGCGTGTCGATCTCCAGGAGCTCGAGCGCGACGACCGAGCCGAGCATATCGACGATCGAGTCGACCGCGCCGACTTCGTGGAAGTGGATGTCGTCGAGCGTCCTGCCGTGGACGCGGGCCTCGGCCTCGGCGAGTACGGTGGTCACCGCGCCGGCCCGCTGCTTGCCGCGATCGGTGGTGTCGAGTTGTTCGACCATCGCCATGATGTCGCGGTAGCCGGTGTGGTGGTGATGGTGCGTATGGCCGTGATCGTGTTGATGTTCGTGCGGGTGCGATTGGGGTTCGTCTTCGAGCACGACTTTGAGATCGACCGCGCCGATGCCGTGGCGATCGACGCGGTCGGTGGTGATGCGGTAGGGGCGTTCGACGGGCAGTTTGGCGAGCGCGGCCGAAACGTCGTTCAGGTCCAAGCCCAGGTCGACGAGCGCGCCGAGGAACATGTCGCCGGCGATGCCGCTGAACGGGTCGATATGCAGGTGGTGAGCCATCGTGGCCGATGATAACCCTCCCGGGAAGCCGTCACCACCCCGCTTGGGGCACGCCCTGAAACCCCCGACGGCGTCTCGACGTATCACTCATACCCCGGGACGCGGGTCTATCATGTGATGAATCCCCGCACGGAGTCCGACTCGATGAATGAACACAACACCCCGCCTTCACCGAACGACATGGGCCGACCGCCGGTCTCGACCCAGGCGATGAGCAGCCCGCCGCCCCCGCCGCCGGGCTACCTGCCCCCGGCCTACCCGGCACCGGCGTCCGCGTCCAAGGGCGTGGCCAACAAAGTGCTGACGTCGATCGTGGCGACGGTGTTTATCCTCTCGATCCTGGCCAACGTGTATCTCGTGATCTTGGTGGTTTCGTTAACCGCCGGCGGGTCGGAGGCCGAGTACCGCGCGGGCGACGGCGACGAGCGCGTCGTCATCGTGCCGATCGAGGGCGGCATCGACGACGAGATGGAAGACTACGTCTGGCGGTCGTTCAAGGCCCTCGACAAAGCCCCCCCCGAGGCGATCGTGCTACGCATCAACTCCGGCGGCGGGGGCGTGACCGCGTCGGATCAGATCTGGCACACCATCAGCCAGTTCAAAGACAAACACTCCGACACCACCATCGTTGCCAGCTTCGGCGGCGTCGCGGCCAGCGGCGGGTATTACATCGCCACGCCCGCCGAGTACATCTTCTGCGAGCAGACCGGGATCACCGGGAGCATCGGCGTGATCGCGCAGATCCCGGCGCTCGAGACCATGATCAACCACCTGGGCGTGGAGATGAACACCGTGGTCGCCGACGGGTCGGACCGCAAGGCGGTGGCGAACAACCTGTTCGAGAATTGGACCAACGAAAACGGCGAACTGACCTCGGCCGGCGAGATGAACCGTGAAGTGTTGAAGAACCTGCTCAACAGCGCGTGGGGCCGATTTGTGGAAGTCGTCGACGAGGGCCGAAACGATCTGGATACCGATGCCGTCCGCGAGTTGGCGTCCGGCGACATCTTTACCGCCAATGAAGCACTACAGGTCAAGCTGATCGATGAAGTCGGGTACCTCGACGACGCGATCGACAAAGCCATCGACATGGCCGGCCTCGACCCCGAAACGCGGGTCACGGTCGTGCGGAACAACGCCGGCGGCTTGCTGGGCCTGCTGGGCGCGTCGACCTCGGACCGTTCGGGCCTGGACCTGACGGACCTCAACCCGGATGCGGTGCGCACCTGGATGCAGGACCTTGGTGAGGTGCGGTTGTCGTACCGCGTGCAATATCAGTGATCCCGGGCATAAGGGTGTCGCTGTTTTTCGGCTATGGTATGAATACTTTGCGTCTGTCTGAGTTCGCCTAATCTCTAGAGCATTTCTTTGGCGAGCCGGAAAGTAGCGTTGGGCGTCCGGCGAACAACAAGTCGCATTTCCGAGTCACACCAGAGGGAGGTCAAGATGAGCGTCCGTGAATTCCTGAACAACAACTCGGCGGTCGCGACGATCGTGGCCGTGGTTTTGTTGGTGATGGCTTTGGGCGTCATTATTTGGCAAAACCAGGGGCCGCAGCCGCGCCAGCTCGATGTGTTTTACTACGACCTTAATACGCAAGAGGTTTTTGTGGATGACCTCAGCCGGGTGGTCCCGTTCGACCGGGGCAACGGTGCTTACGAATTCGCCGACGGCCCCCGGGGCTCGGCGGTGCGGGCGATGATCTACACCTGCGGCGATCCGGAAGAAATCAAAGAGGGTATGACGCTCGCGGAGATCGAAGCGGCCGGGGGCTTCATCGCCTACCTCGAACGCTTCACCCCCCAGATGCTCGAACGGCAGGCCCGCATCGACGCCGGCGAATCGATTTCATACGAAGATTATGAAGTCGACTACGACAGCGTTTGGGTCTCCACCCCCGAAGGGCAGACCTGGGTCAACCAAAACTCAGAGGCGGGTACACAAGTGATCCAGTCCGGCTTGCAGCGTTGCGGGAACGTGATTCCGAAGCTTTGTCGGCCGTGATGTGGTGCCGCGGTGCCGTCTGGTTATTTCGCGGCGGGGTGCTCGCGCTGTTGATGGTCGGGGTGGCGTCCTGTGCGACGTTACCGCCGGACCGCGAAGTCTTGTTGGACCGGGGACGGCCGGTTGACCAGCGGTTGGCCGCGGTCCAGGGCATGTCGTTGTCGGGTGCGGGGCACGAGGTCAACGCGGAGGCGATCGCGGCTTTGCACGTCTTGGTCTGGTCGGACCGCCACCCTTTGGAACTGCGCGTGGCGGCGATGGACCGGTTGATCGAGAAAGCCCCCGACGACTTCTGGTCGGCCGCGGATCGTTGGTTCGCGTCGGTCGACGACGACGCGCTGGCCCGGCAGATCGGCGAACGGGCGGTCCGCGACAAGCGGCGAGACTTTTGGCCCGCGCTATTGCAACGCTGGTCGTATGGGCGCGGGTCGGGGCGTCAGGCAACGGTAGAGTCGGAGCGGGTCGAGTACGCGGTGTTCGCCCAAGCGGTCTCGCCGGAAGCGGTCGAAGACGCGTTGTGGGCGGTCGTGAGCCAGCCCGGTGAAGGCTGGCCAACGGGACGGGGCGTTCCCCCGGCGTGGTCGGCGTGGGTGGTCTTGTCGCGGTTGGAAACCCCGGACCGCCTGCGGATTCGGCTGGCGCAGACTTCGGGTCCCGCGACCCCGCTGGTCGAAGCGCTGCGGGCCTCACAGCCGGTGTTGGGCGAATGGCCCGTGACGCTCGAGGGCGTACGCTGGCTGATGGTGGTGCACCAGAACCCCGAGGCGTGGTCGGGTTTCGCGGCGGTCCTGCTTGCTGACCGCGGTGTGGGATCGTCGCTGGCGTTGCGACACCTCGCGACCGTGCGTCAACTTTTGTCGAGGCGCGGAGGATGGGTTGAGGCGGAGGCGGCAAACGTCTTGGCCCAGCGGTTGCCGGACGCTTCGTGGTTTTCCCGTGAACAACCGGCCAGCACATCTGTCGATTGGACGACCGGCGAGGACGGCGGGTTGAACCGGGCGGACCGTCTGATTCTCCAGGAGATCATTCGGGCGATGCGGAACCGGGCGGTGGTGGCGTCATGGTTCGCGCAGGCCGATGCCGATCTCGCCGACGAGACCACCGAATACGGCGGCGTGTTGACGTGGGGCACGCACGGCAAACCGGTCGCCCGGGCTTACCCGCCGCAGGAGCGTGAGGGTGACCGAAAATTTTTCTCGTCGCCAGCGTTGGTCGACGCGATGTATTCGGGCCTGGCGCACTATCACTTCCACGCCCAGACCTTCGGCAACGCCGAATTCGCCGGCCCGGGGCGGGGCGACCTGGCGTTTACCGACGCGATGGAAGCGAACACGCTGACGCTGACGTTTATCGACCGCGATCGGCTGAACGTGGACTTGGCGTTCCCCGGCGGCCGGGTGCTGGACTTGGGTTGCATCCATCGCCCGGCGGAGGAATAAGGCGTTAGAGGTTTACGACCAGAGCACGCCGAAGCTCGGGCCGGCTTGCTCGATGACGAAGTCAAACAGCGCCGCGGTTTGCGGCGAAAGCTCGGCGTCCATCGACAGCGGGTTGGGGGCGTTGAAGACGTGGTTGCCGCCGGGGATGACTTCGGTACCGGCTGGGGGGTTGGCGGTGGCGTAGCGCGACAGGTCGTCG
>JBCCST010000097.1:0-8326 GCA_039199695.1 Planctomycetota bacterium
ACCCGATCAAGACCATGAAGGTCAGCGTCATGGGCGCGATCAATATGCTCGGCATGGCCAAACGCACCGGCGCCCGGATCCTCCAAGCCTCGACCTCCGAGGTCTACGGCGACCCGACCGCCGAGCACCACCCCCAGACCGAAGCCTACCGCGGATACCGATGGGGTTGACGTTGCCGCGGTAGGCCTCGGTCTGGGGGTGGTGCTCGGGGGTGGGGTCGCCGTAGACCTCGGAGGTCGAGGCTTGGAGGATCCGGGCGCCGGTGCGTTTGGCCATGCCGAGCATATTGATCGCGCCCATGACGCTGACCTTCATGGTCTTGATCGGGTTGTACTGGTAGTGCACCGGGCTGGCGGGGCAGGCCATGTTGTAGATCTGGTCGACCTCGAGGGTGATCGGCAGCGTGATGTCGTGGCGGATGAACTCGAAATTGGGCGCTTCGAGCAGATGGGTGATGTTGTTCTTCTGGCTGGTGAACAGGTTGTCCAGACAGATGACGTCGTGGCCAGACTTCACCAGGCGTTCGCAGATGTGGCTGCCGAGGAAGCCGGCGCCGCCGGTGACGAGGATGCGTTTGGTACTCATAAGATCAATAACCTAGGTCTGAGGTCCGCAAGTCTAATCGGCCAGACCGCCGGGGCCAGTGAATATGCGGCGAAAAACGATGAAAAGCTAGGCGAGTTGGGGTTTGAACACCGCGCCGGCCTCGACGTCGAAGCTGACCATCTGCCCGATCGAAAACTGTTCGGGGCTTTGGCGTTCGTCGCTGAGGGTGCAGATCAGGGCGGGGCCGGCCTTGACGTAGAGCGTCCGGCTGGGGCCGTGGCCGCCGACGATGCGGCCCTGCACCCGCCGGGGACGCCCGAACACCGGCTCGACGTAACGGCCGCCCGCGGGGATCACGTCGACCCGGCGCGCCGTCGCGTGGATCGTGCCGGTGATCTTCTGGCCGACGGCGACCGGCGGCTCGATCTCAAGCACGAGCTTCATCCGATAATCCGTCTCGGGGATGCCCAGGACCATCTCTCCCTCAGCGAGTTCCAGCAGTTTGCCCGAAACGGTGGGCACCGCGTGGGTGGCGGTTGAATTATCGGTCATCGGGCGGTCTCCGGGCGGGTTGGCGGTCGTCTGGGACGGGAAGGCTGACGTACGTCGATCAACTCGCCGCACGGTTTCCCTGCAGCGTGTCGATACATCTCTAAGATAGCTGGCGTGGGACGGCGGATCGAATCGCCGCGTCGACTTCCCACTCGCCCACGGACGAGGCGATTCCCCGTACGCCCAGGACGCCCGGCCGAACCCGCGTGTTCCTCCCCGCGATGACCACGCCCGAGAAGTACCCGCCCCGTGGCCGCCGAACGCTCGATCAACAAGTCGTACTGCACCAACGCCGTGCGCGTGGACTACGCCCACGTCGGCCTCTATGACGTGACCGACCGTCAGACGTGGATCGCCAAGAAAAAATGGGGCACCGTCCCGGTCCGCGTCTCCCACGCCCGCCTCTTGAAGGGCGGCACCCAGGACACCTCCACCGCCGACAAAGACAAGTTCGTCTGCTACTGGTACCACACCCCCGGCACCGGCGAGGGCCACGTCCACGGCTACCCCATCGAGTGGGACGAAGGCCACCTGCTCATCCGCCTCGACCCCAACTGGTCCTACAGCCAAAAAAAGTTCATCCCCAACACCGACAGCCGACGCGTCGAGAAAAACATCGAACAGCAATACGCTTGGGGCCAGACCATCTTCGACACCTACACCAAGAAGCATCCCAAGTTCCCGCTGTCCTGGCACATGATCGGCCCCCGCGCCGCCGACTCGATGTTCTACATCCAACGCGTCGAGCCCGAATGACCCGCCCGCCAACGATCCCGCCCATTTCGGCGAGCGGGCTTTAGCCCGCTCGCCCCTCATATCCCATGCCCGACGACGTCTCCCTCGAACAATACGACCTCGTCTACCCGCTCCGCCACTTCCCCGACCGCGTCGAGCCGTTCCCCACGATCTACTACCTCACCGATCCCGACTTGCTTCGCGCGATCTCGGAACTCGAACGGCAAAACTTCATCGGCAAGTTCGAACAACGCCTCGCCGACGACGACGCGTTGCGCGCTGCCTATCACACCGACCACGAGCGATACCGCGACACCCGCTGGGCGATGCTGACCGACGCCGACCGCCAAGTCATCGAGCAGTCCGCATCGCTTTCGCGCAGCTTCCGCGGCGGCATCGCGGGCATCGCGAACGTCAACACCGTCAAATGTCTCCACGCCCACTACGCCCACCACCTCGCCACCGTCGAGTCCGGCGGGACGGTCATCGGTCAAATGATTGACGAACAACTCGGAATGACTGAATAGTCAGGTTTCTATTTCGTTTAGCGGGTAACGCGTAGCGTCCTGCGTTTCTCCCTCAATCAACTTACCCCTTCCCCAACACCACGCCCATCGTCGGCAACTCCTTATCCAGAATCGTGCGCACGTACACACACAACAACCGATTCGCCCTTTCCAACGTCTGGACCTCCTCCGCCCCGAGGTCTTGGTTGCCCGCCACCGCCCGCAACGCCGCGACCGTCTCTCCCCGGACCCGCCAATCCGCGATCCCTTGCTCGCTCGTCAACCCACCCGCTTTCGGGTCGAACGTATAGGTCTTCACCCGGTCAAGCTCGCCACCCCGACGCACATCCTGTTCCAGCTCCGGCTTATACCCCAAGTCTTCTAGCAAACCCCACTGAAACCCCAACAACGCCGCCTCCAACTCGGGCGTGCGGGCTTCAGCCCGCATGCTGCCCCGAACGTCCCCACCCGGGCTCTCACACAACGACTCCAACAACCCCCGCAGCAACCCAAACACCACCGGGTGCGGGTCCTCGTCCGCCAACAACGCGTTGCACAAATCCGCCGCGTACATCGCCACCCGTTGCCCGCGCAAGTCGCGCCGAAGTTGGAAGAAGTTGGCTTGCAAGTCCCACTCCGTAATCGCCGCCAGCTCGCTGCTCGGCCGCGTCGTCGCCACCACCTCCCCGGCCGTCAACAGATCAATCCCCCCCGAAAACCGCGCGATCCCCGACGGCGACATCCGCCGACTCCCCTTCGCGATCCCCCGCACCTTCCCCCGCATCTGAGTTAGCAACACCACCACCTGGCTCGACTCCGACCAGTCCAGATCCCGGATGCAGATGGCTTGGTCCTTAAAACGCGGCATAAAAACTCGGCATCTCGTTAATCAAACAACCACTCAAAACACCCACCCGGATCGATCGTCATGAATCCGTAGAGCATCCCCCAAGTCAGGAAAATCAGCAGCGTGCGGAACAAACCATACGCCATCTTCAGATTCCCGCAGGATATCAAACCCGCCCCCATCACCACCGCCAACAACGTGTACAACGGAGTCAGCAAGCAGCTGAACATCAAGAGATCAAGCAAAACGTCCATGCCGTAAAACGTGGGGTTGTCCTGATAAACCCTCGGCCAACGGCCCACTTCGAGGTACGCGATTCCCATCAAGACATAAAAGCACAACAACCACCACGCGGGATACAACGCAACAATCAACTGGGCCCGATCAAACCACTTCGGAAGGGGGCGTTTCGCCGGCCGGAACGTCTCTCGGCGAGCAGGATCAAAAAGGGTGCCGCACTCCGGGCAGTTTCCCGCCGGCAGCGACCGCAGGTCGTAACCACAACCACGGCAAAGCCACAACCTCTGCCCAGAACGCTTACCCATCCAGCCGCTTCCCCAGCAACCCCATCGCGTCGAGAAAATAACCCGCCTCACGCAGGTGCAGCACATGCGCGATCGCGTCGTCACCCGTCGCGCCGACCAACGAAATTCCCGCCCTACCCGCCGCGCGGTCGCGGTGCATCCCGCCCGGGCCTTCGAGGTCTGTCGCCCGCCACTCGACGCCCAACGCCTCGGCCAAATAGTCCGCTGTCTCGTGCGTCCCCGCGTAACCCGGCGGAACGATGTAAGTGTGCGTGAACGTGAAACGCTTCTCGCCCGCCGCCGCGCGTTGGGCAAACTCCACAAACGGTCGCATCTGCTGCGCGTTCACCCGCCGCTCAACCGGATCGCCCTCGCTACTTCCGGGAGCGTAACCCGCGTACAACGAATCGCAGAGCAAAACCCCGTCGATCTTTTCGACATACCCCGGCGACTTCAGCAATTCACGCACCGCGCCGTACCCCGCGCTGAACGACGTCACCACCAACTCGCCCCACGCCACGTCCTCCGCCCAGCGGTCCTGCTCCCGCAGCGTACCCAACGCTTCGTCGAGCAGCCGCCCAAACTTCTGCTCGTCTTCAAACGGCACCCGGTACGCCGAGCTCAACCCGCCGGGCGAGTAGTAGATCAACACCGCGTTAAACCCGTAACGCTCGATCTCGCGGGCCAGGTAGGTCAGGCCGCCGTGGAAATGGACGATCAAGTCGATCTGCCCCGCGTCGTCCGCCACCGCCGCGTGAGGGATGTAGAGCTGAGCTTCGTCGAGTTCGATCAATGTCCCCCATCGCTCGACGTCCGCCATCGTCGGCGGCTCGCCCTCGGCCCAGGCCATCGAAGCCAAGGCCAACCACAGCCCGACGACCACGCCAACCCGTCGATACGCTCGCTTCATCACACGCCGTCCTTGTCCAACGTTCCGATCACAGGGCGGCCAACTGCTCGACCACCCGCTCCAATTCCGCCGCCGCGGAGGCCCGCTGGTCGCGGGTCTGCTGCACCAGGTGGGCCGGGGCTTTGCTGGTGTATTTCTCGTTGCCCAGTCGGCCGTCGAGCGTCTTGATCGACTTCTCGAGTTCGTCCTTCCGCTTGGTCAACCGGTCGCTCTCGGCGGCGGTGTCGATCTCGATGTGCAGGTAGCCCTCGCCCAGCGGGGCGGTGACCACCGCCGCGTGCTCGGGCTTCTCGATGTCCGGCCCGACCGCGACGATGTTCGTGTTGGTCATCGTACACATCAACGCCAACCCCTCGCGGATCGTCGCCGCCACGTCGTCGCTGACCTTTACCGAAAAATCCAGCTGCTCCTTCGGCGAGACCTTCGCGCCGTTACGCACCTCGCGGATCATGCCGACCACGCCCTGGATTCGGCCGAAGCGTTCCTCGGCGTCACGATCGATCAACGCCCGGTCGGCCGTGGGCCACTCGGCGGTCACCAGCAATTCGTTTTCGTCAGGATCGAGGCCTTCGACGCCACGCTGCGGACACACCTCGCTCAACGCCGCCCACAGCCTTTCGGTCACGAACGGCATCACGGGGTGCAGCAGCCGGAGCGACGTGTCCAACACCGCCGCGAGCACCTGCCGACTCTTAGCCCCTTCCGGGGTGCGGATCACCGGCTTCACCGCCTCGACGTACCAGTCGCAGACCTCGTTCCACACAAACTGGTACAGCCCGTTGGCGTAGTTGTGGAAGTCGTAAGCGGCCAAGTGCTTGTCGGCCGCTTCCACCGCCTGCACCGTGCGCGACAGGATCCAACGGTCCGCCACGCTCATCCGCACGCCCACCGCGTCGGGCTCCGCGTCGGCGAGATTGCCCAAGGCAAACCGCGTCGCGTTCCACAGCTTGGTCGCGAAACGTTGGCCGATGTCGAATTTTTCCGACGTGTTGCGGGCCGCAGGCATGGCGTCAGTCGGCGCGGCGGTGCCGGAGGCGATGCCGTAGGACGAGACCATCTTCTTGCCGCTTCCGGGGGGGTGTTCCTGCTCGGGCGCGGCGACTTTGTAACCGCCGGGGCCGGTAATGAACTTCGGCGTAAACGTCTCGCCGGTGTGCGGGTCGATGGTGTCGACGGGCAGGCGGACGTCCTGGGTCTGGGTCGTCATGGACGTGAGCGTGTAGCGCATCGCGTCGCTGCCGTGGGAGTGGATGATGTCGATCGGGTCGACCCCGTTGCCCAGCGACTTGGACATCTTTTGGCCGTGGCCGTCTTGGATCATCGCGTGGATGAATACGTCTCGGAACGGCAGCCGGTCGAGGAAGTACAGATTAAACATGACCATCCGCGAGACCCACAGCGTGATGATCTCCCGCGCGGTGCAGAGTACGGATGTGGGGTTCCACAGCTCAAGGTCCGGCGTCTTCTCCGGCCAGCCGAGCGTCGACATCGGCCAGAGGGCCGAGGAGAACCAGGTGTCAAGGACGTCGGGGTCGCGTTCGAAGCCTGCGGCTTCGAGATACTCGCCGGGAGTGTTCTGTTCGACGTCAGTCAGATCAACGGTTTCGCCGAAATTATCGTCCTTCAAGCAGACGAAAACGCGGTAAGTGCCTGACGGTGGTTCTCCTGCCCACTGAACGAGAGCGCCTTGAGGCCAGTCAAAAGGGCTCCAGCGATCAATAGGCGTAAAGAACACCGAAGCAGTTTCGATATGGTCAAACAAGCCAAGGATAAGTGAGATGTTTTCGTCTTCGATCTCTCCATGTTTCGCATTTATTTGAGTACTCCAAACCGGGATACGGTGCCCCCACCAGAGCTGACGTGAGATACACCAGTCGCGGATGTTTTCGTGCCAGGTCTGGAAAGTTTTGGCGTAGCGTTCGGGGGTGAACTTCAAGCCCGTCGCCTCGGTGTGGGCCTTGGATGCAAACGCCTCGTCTTCGCTGGGCTGACGCTGCGACTGGTCCATCGCGCGGAGGGCGGCGCCCTTGAGCTTGTCGTCGGTCACCTTGAGGTACCACTGGTCGGAGTAGTACGGCTCGACGGGGACGTGGCTGCGGTAGCTGTGGCCCACGGCATGGCGGTAGGGCTTGACCTCGGCGAGCAGGTCGTTTTCTTTGAACCAGCGCACGATGGCCTTGCGGGCGTCTTCGCGGGACAGGCCGACGAACGGCTGGAGCGTTTCGTTGGCGTCGGGGTTTTCCTCGGCGGGCAAGCCGTGGGCGGTCGAGATCGACGCGTCGGGGGCCATGACGTTGATGATCGGGAGGTCGTGGCGCTGGCCGATGTCGTAGTCGTTGGGGTCGTGGGCGGGGGTGACTTTGAGGAAGCCGCTGGCCATGCGGGCCTTGCTGTCGTCGCTGTCTTCATCCGGGATGACCACGTAGTCGTCGCCGATGATGGGGATGACGCGGTCGACAATGGGCAGCTTGACGTATTGACCGATGTACTGAGCGCGTGGCTTGTCGTCGGGGTTCACGGCCACGGCGGTGTCGCCGAGCATGGTCTCGGGCCGGGTGGTGGCGACGGTGGCGAAGTCGCCGGTGGGGTTGCCGTCGGCGTCGCAGACGGGGTACTTCATGTAATAGAAGTTGCCGTCGATGTCTTCCATCTCGACTTCGTCGTCGGCCAGGGCGGTCTGGGTCACGGGGTCCCAGTTCACCAAACGTTTGCCGCGGTAGATCAGGCCGTCTTTGAAGAGTTGGAAGAAGGCTTCCCGCACCGCTTTCGCCCGCGGCTCGTCCATGGTGAAGGCCTGGCGGTCCCAGTCACACGAACAGCCCATGTCTTTGAGCTGCTGCGTGATGCGGGCTTCGTATTCGTCTTTCCAGTCCTGGACCTTTTCGATGAACGCGTCCCGACCGCCCCCCCCGGAAGCTTCGTCGAGCTTGTACTCCTTGAGTGCTTTTTGGCCGGTGGCCTGGAGGCGTTTGTCGACGACGGATTGAGTGGCGATGCCGGCATGGTCGGTCCCGGGCAGCCAGACGGCGTTCTTACCGGTCATGCGGGCGTGGCGGGTGAGCACGTCTTGCAGCGTGTTGTTCAAGGCGTGGCCCAGGTGCAGGGCGGCGGTGACGTTGGGCGGCGGGATCGCGATGGCAAACGGATCGCCCCCCCCGGAAGTAGCGTCTTCGGCTTTCGCGGCGTAGGCATTGGCTTGTTCCCAAGTTTGCGTGATCTGCGGCTCGACGTCGGCGGGGACGTACTTGGGCGGGAGGTCGGCGGGGCTGGCAGGTTGGGCGGGTGAGTCGCTCATGGATAAGCTCTATAACGGCACGCGGGGGCGTGGGGCGGAACGAAAGTGGAAATAAAATAAGGGTGGCGGCCGCGCAGGAAGCGCGGGCGGGGTCGGGTCGGCGGGGGTCGTCCCCTCAGCTAACGGCGACGCTGGAGATTGGGCCGGGGAGGCGGAGCATGGGCGGATTGTAGCAGGGGGTTACGGTTTCGCGGGTAGGGGAGGCCGCGGCGGCCCCCGGGCCGTGTCCCCGGGGTAAAATATGTAGTTGGTTGGCGGGGGCGGACCCCCGGGTAGTGGCGGTGCACTGTGCGGCGGCAGTCCTCGGGGCGGCGGCGGTGCACTGTGCGGCGGCCGCCCGCCGCCTGGTGGGAACGGACCGCCTCCTTGAACAAACGGGCCTCTCTGCGCGTTGACAGGCGTGGTCGTCGT
>JBCCST010000098.1:0-7969 GCA_039199695.1 Planctomycetota bacterium
CCGAGAACCTCGCCGGGGGCTACGCCCACGTCACCACCCGCGGCAACCTGCAGGTCCGCGAGATCCAGCCGCAGAACATCATCAAGCTGCTCGAAACCCTCAGCGATCTGGGCTTGACTTCTAAAGGGGCCGGGGCCGACAGCGTCCGCAACATCACCGCCAACCCGACGGCCGGTTTCGATCCGCAGGAGTTGATGGACCTCTCGCCCTACGCCGTACAACTACACCACCACATCCTCAACACGCCGTCGCTCCACGGCATCCCGCGCAAGTTCAACATCGCCTTCGACGGCGGCGGGGTGATCTCGGCCGTGGTCGATACCAACGACATCGGTTTTGTTGCTCACCAATTGACCGACGAGTACATCGCCGCGAACCCCGACGTCGCCGAGGCCTGCCCCGACGGCATCGTCATCCGCATCCTGCTCGGCGGTATCACCGGCCACCACGATTTCGCGATTTCGTCCGGCTTCGCCTGCACGCCCGACCAGATGATCGACTTCGCCATCGCTACCCTCGACGTGTTCACCGAGAACGGCGACCGCACCAACCGCAAGAAGGCCCGCCTCAAGTACGTGCTCGACGACTGGGGCCACGTCAAGTTCACCGAGACCGTCGAAGAACGCCTGGACTTCAAACTCATCCGCCTTCCGGAGGATGCCACCCTGCCCCGTGGCCCGATCGATCGTCAGGGCCACATCGGCGTACACCCCCAAACCCCCGGTCCAGAGGGACAAGACCTGCGCTTCCTCGGCGTGTCGCTGTGGCTCGGCCGGATGTCGCCCGAGCAGATGCGCGGCCTCGCCGCGATCGCGCAGAAGTACGGCCAGGGCGATCTACGGTTGACCGTTTGGCAAAACGTGCTCATCCCGCACGTCCCGGTTGATCAAGTCGATGACGCGATCGCCGAGCTCAACGAACTCGGCCTCGACGTTAGCGCCTCGTCCTTCGCCGCGGGCGTCGTCGCCTGCACCGGCAAGTTTGCCTGCCAGTACGCCTCGGCCCACACCAAAGAACACGGCCGAGCCGCCGCGGAATACCTGCAGACCAAGTTCGAACTCGACTCGCCGATCAACATCCACCTCACCGGCTGCACCCACAGCTGCGCCCAGCACTACATCGGCGACATCGGCCTCGTCGGCGCGTCCACCGAAGACGGCCGTGAGGCCTACAACGTCGTGCTCGGCGGCGGCAGCGACCACGACCAAGGCATCGCCCGCGCCCTCACCGGCCCCGTCGCCCACGACGAGCTCAACGTCTTCCTCGAGGGCGTGATCCGCACCTACCTCGACCAGCGCGATGACGACGAAACCTTCCTCGCCTTCACCCGGCGTCACGACGACGACGCCCTGAAATCTTTGTTCCTCAACGACGCTGCCCTCGCGGAAGCAAACGCCTAAAAACACCCATGACCACTGCTACCCCCCCCACCACCGTAAGCCTGCCCGACGGCGCTCCGTTTAACCCCGAACAGCAAAAGTTCGTCGAAGGCTTTCTCGCCGCCCTGCTCTCGGTCCAGAGCGCTCAGGCCGCCGCCGCGCAACCCGAAGCGCTCGGCACGCCGTTGACCATCCTCTACGGCTCACAGTCCGGCAACTGCGAAGCGCTGGCCAAGCAACTCCGCAAGCAGGCCCGCACCCAGGGCTTCGGCCCCGACGTCGCGGCGCTCGATGCGTTCGACTTCGACCAGCTCGCCGAGATCAAACACCTGTTGGTGATCTGCTCGACCTTCGGCGAAGGCGATCCGCCGGACAACGCGATGAAGTTCACCGCCAGGCTCATGGCCGACGATGCCCCCGACTTGTCGCACCTCGAATACAGCGTCTGCTCGATGGGCGACCGCAGCTACACCCACTTCTGCAAGGCCGGCAACGACCTCGACGACCGCTTGGCTGAACTCGGCGCGACCCGCATCGCCGACCGCGTCGAGTGCGACGTCGCCTACGAAGACGACTACGCCGGTTGGACGGACAATCTCTTCGCCAGTGAAACCATGGTCGAAGCCGCGGGCGAAGCACCGGCCGTGTTGGAAGACGAAGAAGAAGACGGCCACGCGGTCGGCGGGTGGGACAAAAACAACCCCTACTTCGCCCCCGTGCTCCACGTCGAAAACCTCAACGGCGAAGGCTCGGCTAAGGAAGTCAACCACGTCGAGATCCTGCTCTCGGGCTCGGGCCTCGAATACGAAGTCGGCGACGCGCTGGGGCTTTGGCCGACCAACGACCCGGCCGTCGTTGAAGAAATCCTCGTCCTCACCGGCGTCACCGGCACCGACCGCATCCTGCTCAAGGGCGAGACCTGCCCGATCCGCTTGGCCCTGCAAACCAAGCTTGATGTCATCACCCTCACCCAGGCCACGATCGACGCGCTGGGCATCGAAGGCTCGGTCGATGAAGTGAAAGGCCTGCACCTCGTCGATGCTCTGCGCAAGTGGGAACCCAAGGTGCCCGCACAAGGCTTGGCCGATGCGTTGCGTCCGCTCCAACCCCGGCTGTATTCCATCGCCTCGAGCCCCAAGGCGCACCCGGGTGAAGTCCACCTTACCGTCGGCGCGGTGCGTTACACCTTGGAAGGTACTGACCGCAAAGGCGTCGCCTCGACCTTCCTCGCCGATCGCTGCGGCTTCGGCGGTCGCGTCGGCGTCTACGTCCACAAAGCCCCCCACTTCCACCTCACCGCCAACGACGCCGCCCCGATCATCATGTGCGGCCCCGGCACGGGCATCGCCCCGTTCCGCGCGTTTCTCGAAGAACGCCAAGCCCGCAAGACCGCGGCTTCCGGGGGCGGGGCCGACGTCGGAAAATCCTGGTTGTTCTTCGGCGACCAACACGAAAAGACCGACTACCTCTACCGCGACCAACTCGCCGAGATGCAGGCCGACGGCACGCTGTCCAAGCTCAGCCTCGCCTGGTCGCGCGACGGCGACGAGAAGGTTTACGTCCAGGACCTCATGCGGCAGAACGCCGCCGAGCTCTTCGCCTGGCTGGAAGACGGCGGCCACTTCTACATCTGCGGCGACGCTTCCCGCATGGCGGGCGACGTCGACAAGGCCCTGCGTGACATCATCGCCGAGCACGGCCAACTCGATGACGCGGGCGTCCAGGCCTACCTCGACCGCATGGTAGACGAGCACCGTTACCAGCGCGATGTGTATTGATTGATTTGGCGATCTGGCGATTTGGCGATTGAGTGATTGAGTGATTTGAAGACCGCCCCACATGCCCACCGATTAACGGCTGATCCCGATTTGGCTTGATTCACGATTCTTAGACAACTTCGACTTCCATGCCAATCGCCAAATCACTAAATCGCCAAATCGCCCAATCACCCCAAGTGATGCCCGCGCGCGACGCGTCGATCCGTCTCAACGATTTCTACGAGGTTTACACCGAAGCCGACCCCGAAGCCGCGAAGGCCGAAGGCGGGCGCTGCTTCAACTGCGGGGCCGCGTTCTGCATGCCGGATTCGGGTTACGGGCAAGGTTGTCCGATCGAAAACAAGATCCCCGAGTGGAACGAACTCGTCCGCCTCGGCCGGTGGCGCGACGCCTACGACCGGCTGTCGCTGACCAACCCGTTCCCCGAATTCACCAGCCGCATCTGCCCCGCGCCCTGCCAGGACGCCTGCATCCTCGGGATCAACGAAGACCCGGTCCAGATCAAAGGCATCGAGCGGGCCATCATCGATCGTGCTTTCGACGAGGGTTGGGTCACTCCGATAACGCCGACCACGGCCACCGGCAAACGTGTCGCGGTCATCGGCTCGGGCCCCGCCGGGCTGTCCGCCGCCGACCAACTCGTTCGCCGCGGCCACAACGTCGTCGTCTACGAAAAAGCCGACCGCCCCGGCGGGCTGCTCACCTACGGCGTGCCCAACATGAAGCTCGACAAACGCGTCGTCGAACGGCGGATCAAACTGCTCGAACAATCGGGCGTCCGCTTCCGGCTCAACGCGGATGTCGGCGGGGCGATCGACCCCGGCCAACTGCTCGCCGAGCACGACGCGGTGTTGCTGGCGATCGGCGCCCAGCAAGCCCGCCCGCTGGACCTGCCCGGCCGCGAACTGCCGGGCGTACACGAAGCGATGGACTACCTCACCGGCTCGACCCGCGATTATCTCGGCGATCCCGCATCGGCTGAGCCGATCCACGCCGCGGGCAAAGACGTGGTGGTCATCGGCGGGGGCGACACCGGGGCCGACTGCGTGGGCACCGCGTTGCGGCAGGGCTGCCGGTCTTTGCTCAACATCACCCGCCGGGCGACGCCCCCGGATTCACGCGACGCCCACCACCCTTGGCCCAGCCCGCCGGACACCTACAGGCTCGACTATGCCCACACCGAGGGGCTAGAGCGCTTCGGCCGTGACCCGCGTGAGTATCAGATCCAGCCTTTGTCTTTCGTTGGCGACTCAACCACTCCGAACAACACAGCTTCACTCCGCGGTATCCAGATCCGCGATCTGCACGACGGATCGGAACGGGTGCTTCCCGCCGATCTGGTGTTCATCGCCATCGGCTTCGTCGGCCACGGCAATCACCCGCTGGCCGACGCGTTCAACCTGGAAACCCGACGCGGCCAACTGGTCGGCCAAGACCACCGCACCACGCAACCCAAGGTTTACGTGGCGGGCGACTGTCGACGCGGTGCATCGCTGGTGGTGTGGGCGATCCGCGAAGGTCTCGACGCCGCCGCGGCGATCGATCGCGACCTCGCCGCGAAGAAATAAATAACCAGCAGGTCATTCGGATCAGCGTTTGGTCCCGCGGTAGCACGCGGCGATGCCGCAGGTCAACCCTTTCGCGGTGACGTCTTCGAATCCGGTTTGCTGCATCGCCTCGATAAGTTGGGCTTTGCCGGTGAAGGTGCTGACGCTTCGGGGTAGATACTTGTACGCCCCGCTCTTGTCCCGGGCGATGAGCGTCGCGGTCTTGGGCATCAGCCAACCGCAATAAAAGTTGTAGCCCATCCGCATCACCGGGTTCGTCGGCACGGTGAACTCCAACACGATCAGCCGCCCGCCCGGGCGAAGCACGCGGTAAAACTCGCTCAACGCCTTAAGCGGATCGGTAACGTTGCGGATACCAAACGCGATACTGATCACGTCGAAACTCGCGTCCTCAAACTCCAACGCGGTCGCGTCCCCAAAACGAAACTCGGTCTGCAACGATGCCGCTTGCTTGTCCCGCGCGACATCCAACATCGCCTCGGTGAAGTCAACGCCCACCACCCTAGCTGATGCCGTGCCATCAGCTTGTTGTTGGTTCAACGCTTCGGCAAACGCAAACGTCAGATCCCCCGTACCACAAGCCACATCCAATACCCGATCCGTCGGCTTCAGCTCGGCCCGCTTCACCGCGGTCTTCCGCCACGCCTGGTCGCGCCAAAACGAGTGCACCCGGTTGTTGAGGTCGTAGCTCGGGGCGATCGCGGCGAACATCTGCTCCACCCGGCGGGCCTTCTCCGGGTCCGCGTGGGGGTTGGTCAGCCGCGGCTCGGTCCACGCGGGCTCAGCGGGGGTCGATGATGAAGCGTCGGTCGTCACGGGCGATGGTCTTCGGCAAACGGTCAGTGAACGTGGTCGCCGTGGCAATGCACCAGGGCGAGATACTCTTCGAGCATAGGCCCGGTCTGCGCCGCTTTCGCGGGGGCCAGTTTTTGCAGTTCATCCAACACGTTCGTCTGGAAGGACCGCTCGCCGAAGCGGTACTGGTCGTTGATGCCGTAGGCCTCGTCGCCGCCGTCGCTCTGACGGACGCCGGGGTATTGCTCGGCGATCAGCTTCTGCAACCGATCGATCCGCGTCTGCGGCAGCGGGTGGGTCGCGAAAAACTCCGGCCCGCCGCCGCTGCCCTGGGCCTCCTTCAGAATCTGCATCACTTGCACCTGCCCCCAGGGGTTGTAGCCCAGCCGGGTCATGTAACGCACGCCGAGCATGTCCGACTCGCTCTCTTGGTCCCGGCCAAACTTCAAGAGGTACACCCCCCCGCCGAGGCCCGCACCGACGCCCAACACCCGCAGCGTGTCGTCGTCGGCCACTTCACCGGCGACCGTGGTGCCGATCGCGATGCCCTGGATGATCAACGCCTGGCTCATCCGAGCGTTGACGTGTTGGGCGGTGACGTGGCCGATCTCGTGGCCCAGCACCCCGGCGAGTTGGGCCTCGTTGGTCATCTTCTCCAAAAGGCCACGCGACATAAACACCTTGCCGCCGGGCAACGCGAAGGCGTTGATCTGATCCGAATCCAGCACGTTGAAGTTCCACGGCAGGTTCGGCCGCTCGCTCACCGCCGCGAGTTCCAGGCCCAGCCGTGAAACGTAGTCTTTCAACTTCTGCGACTCGACCAGCCCGCCGTTCTCCTGGATGAACTGCGGCTCGGCCTCGGTGCCGATGGCGATCTCCCGTTCTTCGCTGATCAGGTTCAAACTGGATTTGCCCGTCGCCGCGTTGGTCACGCAGCCCGTGGCGGTGCCCAGGACCGCTAGTCCCAGCGCCGCCGCGATCGCCGTTGATTTGAGACGTCGGAAGATACTCATCGATCAGTCCTTTCCGGAGGGTTACCCCCTTGATCCACCGCCGGTTCATCGTAAAGCATTACCCGCGTCGGCGATGTTTTGCCGGTTTCGATTTGCCCCCGCTCGGTTTGTATTCGTCTTTTTTGCACCGCCGATAACCTCGCGGACCCGCCCTGACGAGGGCGTCCTCGATCTCAAAAACATTATCGGCGACCTTCGATCGCGCT
This sequence comes from Planctomycetota bacterium, assembly GCA_039199695.1. Taxonomy (GTDB): domain Bacteria; phylum Planctomycetota; class Phycisphaerae; order Phycisphaerales; family Phycisphaeraceae; genus Algisphaera. Next base: position 6,740 of record JBCCST010000098.1, read on the forward strand.
TAAATTCATAAAAAACATCATTTTATCACCACGATTCGTTTTGCGGACCCACCTCGGACCGCCCCGCCGCAGGGGTGGAGCGAAGTTCATTCGATTCACGATGAACACGGTGCCAATGAGGCCGGGCAAGGGGTCCGACCCGGCGAGTCACGGAATACTCGCCGAGGCAACACCAACGACGCAACCACAACGGACGTGGAAGCTCGACGTAGTCATCAGATCGCCGATCACGAATCCTCGGCGACGGAGTCCCGACCGATGCCCAGCCAACGCAACGCCCTCCTCGAACGATTCTTCACCGCCATGATCTCCGGCGACCGCCACACGGCCCGCGAGATCATGGACGAAGTCTTCTCCGCCGACGTCCCCGCCGAACGCATCGCCAGCAACCTCATCTGGCCGACGCTCAACCAGCTCCAGAACATGCGCCGCGCCGACCAGCTCTCCTCGCTGGCCTACCACTACGGCACCCGGCTGATGCGGTCCATCACCGACCAGCTGCAACTCCGCTACGAGCAACACGCCCGCCGCGACCAGACCGTCTTGGTCATGTCCGGCCCCGAGGAATCCGAAGAGCTCACCGGCCAACTCGCCGCCGACCTGCTCGAAGCCGACGGCTACACCGTCTACTACTGCGGCGGCGGCGTGAGCAACGACGAGATCACCGAGCAGATCGCCAACCTCCGGGCCGACAAGCTCGTGGTCTTCGGCAGCATCCCCAGCACCGTGCCCGAAACCCGCCTGCTGATCGATCGCTTGCACGACATGGGCGTCTGCCCGCAGTTGCAGATCATCGTCGGCGGCGGCGTCTTCAACCGGGCCGAGGGCCTGGCCGAGGAAATCGGCGCCGACCTGTGGGCCAAAGACCCGATCGAACTGGTGCAAACCATCGCCGAGAACACCCAACGGCGGATGTCCGAAGACCAACGCACCGTCGGCCGGAAGCGTCGCCCGTCGACCAAACGCGCCGCGGCGTAAGTCGAACGACCCACATCTCAAACCACACGGAAGCCCACGGACTCGTTCCGTGGGCTTTTGTTGTGGTGGGGTTGAGTTGTCAAAGAGCGAACTCGTGATCTCGCTATCCCGTTGCCGTGGCCGGCGTGGGGTGGGCGGTGAAAGGCATCGATCCGTAACCGCAGATTTCGCCGATTGAATCCAGATTTAAGAAATCAAAAACTTGGTTTCTGAATCTGCGCAATCCGCGAAATCTGCGGTTCCTGCCTTTCG
>JBCCST010000099.1:0-7545 GCA_039199695.1 Planctomycetota bacterium
CGCCGCCTGCCGCAGGACGGCCGGATCCGCGCGATGGTGCACGGCCGGAAGCTCGACCTGCGGGTCTCGACGCTGCCGATGGTGCAATGTGAGAAGTGCGTCATGCGTATCCTCGATACGCGGTCGATCCAAGTCGACCTCGACGACGTGGGCATGGACCAGGACAGCCTGCACATCTGGAAGCAGCAGATCGACCAGCCCCACGGCATCGTGCTCGTCACCGGCCCGACCGGCTCGGGTAAAACAACCACACTCTACGCCTCGCTGGGCAAGATGAACCGCGACAAGCTGAACATCTCCACGGCTGAAGACCCGGTCGAGTACCACCTCAACGGGATCAACCAGACGCAGACCCACGCGAGCATCGGCATGACCTTCGCCGCGGCGCTGCGGGCGCTCTTGCGGCAGGACCCCGACGTGATCATGGTCGGCGAAATCCGCGACGTGGAAACCGCTAAGACCGCGATCGAGGCGTCGCTGACCGGCCACTTGGTGCTCTCCACCCTGCACACCAACGACGCGCCGTCGGCGATCACCCGCCTGATCAACATCGGCGTCGAGCCGTACCTGATCGGCTCGGCGGTCAACGGCGTGCTGGCCCAGCGGCTGGTGCGGAAGATCTGTGAGCACTGCAAGACGCAGGCCCCGCCGGACGACACGATCGCCGAGCACTTGGCGATGCAGGGGATCGCGATGGACGAGGTCTGGAAGGGCGCGGGCTGCGACAAGTGTCGCGGCACGGGTTACGCGGGCCGGCTGGGTATCTACGAGATGCTGGTGCTCAACGACAACCTGCGGGACCGCGTGGCGAGCAACCCCAACGTGACCGAATTCCGCCGGATGTGCGTCGAGGGCGGGATGGTCACGCTGCGGGAAGACGGCTTCCGCAAGGTCGCGGCGGGCAAGACCACCGTCGACGAAGTCCTGCGGGTGACGGAGTCTTAAGTTGTTGTAAATAATTGGTTTGTGTAATATACCCTTGACTGATGGGTTCAGCCAAATCTCCCGGAATCGCGGGTTAATCTCTTCATATTGATCTAATTGCATGACCACCCGGGCCGGCTGAACACAGCCGGCCCGGGTTTTTTCATCCATCGGTAGGCTGTCCATTCGGGGGCGGCGGGGTGGCTCAATCCCTCGATCCGAGGGGGGTAGACACCCCGGATCGGGAGGTTTTGCTTTACATTGACCTCACGATTGGTACCATTTGCCTAGTTTATCCAAAGCGATCAATACTCATTTATGCTCTCGGAGGACCGTTACTACCGGACATTCAAGCCACTGGAGCGCGGATGCCGTTAGTTGAGAACCGGTCAGAACCTAGGTTCAACGCCTTGATGTATTTGGAGATCGAGACCCGCCCACCTGCCAATATGTAGTTCCCACGGCAGACCTGATTTGTGCACTCGACGGCCCCGGTCGAGTTTGAAACATGCTGACAACACTCGCCGCGGCACGAGGCCGCGGCCATTCGGATTGAGAAAAGCCCCTCCGCTTGGAGTCCCGCACATGCCGGACTCGGCGGAAAGACGAAAGGCCCGGTTCATGCGTCAAACCTTTGTAACCCTCTTGATGTTGGCTTCGCTGGTGTTCACCGGCGTTGCCCAAAGCCAAGAGGTCACCATCAAGGTGACCCCCGAGAACACGGTGCACGTCACCCAAGGCTTCGAGACCGAAGAAGTCTCCACGCTCGACGGCCTCGAAGAAAGCCAAGACGACGCCCGCATGACGGTGCTGTTCCCCGAACAGAAACCCGCGGTCTACGAACTCGAGTCCGAAGAAGACTACCTGCTGATCACCGACGGCTACCTCCCGGCGGGCGGCGAAATCCTCCTGCAAGCCACGGTCGACAGCACCGGCGAACCCGTTCAAGGTTTTGAGCACGTCATCCGCGGCGGCGACTGGCTCATCGACGCGAAGTACCTCAACCAACTGCCCCGCGGTGAAGTCACCATCTCGGCGACGCTCCGCACGCCCGGCCGGCAAGACGCGGTCGCCAGCCACCCGTTCTACGTGCTCGAGCCCGGCGAGATCGATCCGGATAACGATTCGGACTGGTTCGACTGGGAAAGCCAAACGCCCAGCGACATGCCGTTCGAGCCGGGCGAAGGCTTCGTTGAGTTCGAACCGCCCGCCGACGCCCGGGTCTACTACGTCAGCGCCAGCGGCAGCGACAGCAACGACGGGCTGAGCGAAGCCCGCCCGCTCCGCACCGCCCGGGCGGCCTACGGCAAGATCCGCAACGGCTCGAGTGACTGGATCCTGTTCAAGGCCGGCGAAGTGTTCGACGGCGGCTTCGGCGTCTGGACCAAGTCCGGCCAATCTGCTGAGGCCCCGCTGCACGTCGGCGTCTACGGCGAAGGCGACCGCCCGATCCTCCACACCAACGGCGGCGACTTCTGGCGGGCCTGGGGCTCGGTGTCCAACATCCGCATGGAAGGCATCCACGCGTTCGCCAACAAACGTCTATACACCAATTCCGACCAACTCGCTTGGGGCGAAGCCGGCATCTTCTTCTTCGGCAAGGGTCAGAACTTCTTCCTTCAGGACTGCAAGATCGAGGGCTTCAAGTTCAACCTTGTTTTCCAAGGCTACAACGAAGGCTCGATCCGCAACGTGATGGTGTACCGCTGCATCATCAACAACGCGTTCGGCCACTGGGACCACGCCGTGGCGGGCCACTCGTCGGGCGTCTACGCCCAGTCGGTGACCAACATGGAATTCGTCGAGTGCACCTTCGACCGCAACGGCTGGAACCCGCAGGTCGGCGGCGCGATCCGCACCAAGTTCAACCATAATTTGTACATCCAGTACAACAGCGAAAACGTCAACGTCCGCCAGAGCATCATCACCCGCGGCTCGTCGCACGGCCTGCAACTCCGCAGCGGCGGCGACATCGTCGACAACCTCTTTGTCCGCAACGCCCTGGCTTGCTTTGTCCAACTCGACCCCAGCATGGTGGTCGACAACGTGATCATCGAATGCGACGACATCGACGACAAGGAAATCCGCGGACAGGGCATCACCATCAACCCGACCGAAGACGCCTTGGTCGCCAACAACATCGTGACCCGCAAGGTCGGCCGGGCCGGGTGGATGACCGGCATCCAGACCGCTTGGACCAAAGACGTCAACAACATCCCGACCTACAACGTCACGATGCACGGCAACGTGGTGTGGAACTGGTGGATGGACAACCCCCACTCCCCGATCAAGACCCGCGAAGGCAACGTTACCCGCTACAACAACACCATCGACGGCGTCGTCTCCGAGACCGGCCAACGCGTGGTCTACAAAGACCCCAATGTCAGCCTCGATAACTACATCGAAGGCGGTCTCTCCGAGTTCTTGCGTCAGGCGGTCCAACGCCGCCGCGGCGAATGGAACCCCGAGATCACTGCGCCGGCGTTCAACGCCTACATGCGTGAAGGTTTCAGCCCCGCCAGCGCGTCGTCGGGCACCTACTGAGCCCCGGCCCCGCGCCGCGGCAACACACCAACCTAAACACGCCACCCCTCGTTTCGAGGGGTTTTTTCTGCGCGGGGCGATTCGGATTAAGCTGGGTGGATGAGCGATCAACTCCCCGAGATCACGGTACCGATCCGCGTGCGTTACCAGGAGTGCGACCCGATGAACGTCGCGCACCATTCGGTGTACCCCGTGTGGCTGGAAATCGCCCGGACCGAGCTGCTGCGGTCGATGGGGCAGACCTACCGCGACCTGGAAGCGGCGGGGGTGTTTCTCGTCGTCGCCAAGCTGTCGCTGCGGTACCGCCGGCCCGCGATGTACGACGACGAACTCGAGGTCACCGTCACGGCGTTGCCCACCGTCGGCGTGAAGCTGGAGCACAAGTACGAAATCCGCCGGGGCAAGGAGCTGCTCGCCGCGGCCGAGACGACGTTGGCTTGCGTGGACCGCGACGGCAAGCTGCGGCCCGTGCCGGACAAGGTGTTGAACCCGGGTCCGTAAACGGGTTACACCCCAAGCGGCCGTGGTTTTGAGCCGAAGTTATTGAGGTCTAGTCTGCCATCTTCGCCGCTCGGCGGGGGATGTGTCTTTCTCACGTTTGAAAAGGCGGCCGGTTCGCGAATGAGTGGGAGTACTTCGGTCAACTGGTTCATCGGGATCACGCTCTTTACCGTGCTGGCGTGGCTCGTCGGCGTGCGGCTGGGGCGGGGTTCGGCCTGGACCGGGCGGATCACGATCACGCTGGGCGTGGTGCTCATGCTCGGATGGGGCTGGCTGATCCGCCACCCCGCGACGGCGGTCAACGTGTTGCCCGTCAGCCTGCTGAGCCAAATCGAGGGCGTCGGCGGCGTGCCGTTGTTCATGTTGATCCTGGGCACGGCCTGGTCGCGCAGCGAGGTGCTGCGGCAACGCGTTGTGATCGCCTGGGCGATGATGTTCGGCGTGATCTACTTCGTCAACGGCGGGATGTGGATGCTCCAGAAGACGCCGACCGCGGTGATGGGCCAATCCGTCTCGCCCCAGGACATCCGGCAGAGCCAGGACTACTCCTGTGTCCCCGCGGCGTGTGCGACGGCCCTGAACCTCATGGACATCCCTTCGACCGAGATGCAGATGGCCGAGCTCACCCAGACCCGCCCCGGGACCGGGGCGACGATGATCCGGGCGCTCGACGGGCTGAATCAGCGTCTCCAGGGCACCAGCCGACGCCCCGTGCTGCTCGAGCCCGGCATGACCGAACTCCGATACCTGCCGATGCCGGCGTTGACGCCGTTGCAGTACGAGCCCGCCCGCCGGCACATGGTGGTGATCGTCAAGGCGACGACCAAAGGCGTCTGGATCATGGACCCGATGGACGGGTACCACTACCTGGTCTACGAGGAATTCGAGAAGTTTTACCGGGACCAACTGATCGTCTTCCAGAATCGGTAATTGGCCATAGGCCGTTTCAAATCAAGGGTGACCCGCGACCGCCGCGTCGGCCGACGGGTACTATCGCCGTGTGATCAATCCGTAAACCGCGCGGCTATGCCTCCGACACGCTCGATTCCACGGCCATTTTCGGCGTGATTCAATCGGGCACCGCGTGTCCGGTTTTGACGCGGCCCGTAAAACCCCTAGAATCTTCGCTCTTTCGAACCCCCCGCGCGGCAGGTCTGCGCGATCACCCCCGACACCCCGGGCCCTCCCGGGAACCCAGACAAACGGAGTTGCACCGCAATGGCCACCAAGAAGACCACCCGCCGATCCACCGCCGCCGGTAAGAGCAAGACCTCCAAGATGGTCTACTACTTCGGCAAGACGAAGACCGACGGAAACGCCAAGCAGCGCGAACTGCTCGGCGGTAAAGGCGCCAACCTCGCCGACATGACCAGCATCGGCCTCCCCGTCCCCGCGGGCTTCACCTGCACCACCGAGTGCTGCGACCAGTACTACAAGCAAGGCCGCAAGCTGCCCAAGGGCCTGATGGATCAGGTCCACAAGGCCATCAAAACCCTCGAAAAAGAGAACGGCAAGAACTTCGGCTCCAACACCGACCCGCTGCTCGTCTCGGTTCGCTCTGGGGCGGCCCAGTCGATGCCCGGCATGATGGACACCGTCTTGAACCTCGGCCTCAACGACGAGTCCGTCGTCGGCCTGGCCAACGCCACCGGCAACGAACGCTTTGCCTACGACGCCTACCGCCGCCTGCTGAACATGTACGGCGACGTCGTCATGGGCGTTGATCACCACGCGTTCGAAGCCGAGTTCGACAAGATCAAGAAAGCCCAGGGCGTGCACTCGGACACCGACGTCGATGCGGCCGGCCTGATCAAGCTCTGCGAAGCCTACAAGAAGGTCATCAAGAAACACGCCGGCCAGCCGTTCCCGCAAGACGCGATGAAGCAACTCGAGCTCGGCATCACCGCGGTGTTCAAGTCGTGGATGGTCCCGCGGGCGATCCGCTACCGCCAGATCAACGAGATGATCGGCCTCGCGGGCACGGCCGTGAACGTTCAGACCATGGTCTACGGCAACATGGGCGAAGACTGCGGCACGGGCGTCGCCTTTACCCGCAACCCCTCGACCGGGGCGAACAAGTTCTACGGCGAATTCCTCGTCAACGCCCAGGGCGAAGACGTCGTCGCCGGCATCCGCACGCCCATCCCTTGTGAACAGATGCACAAGTGGAAGGCCCCCAACGACAAGACCATCGGCAAGCGTCTGCACGGCGAGCTGATGAAGATGAAAAAGACCCTCGAGAAGCACTACAAAGATGTCCAGGACATCGAGTTCACCTTCGAGAAGGGCAAGATGTTCATGCTCCAGACCCGCACCGGCAAACGCACCGGCGCCGCGGCGGTCAAGATCGCCTGCGACATGGTCAAGGAGAAGCTGATCACCGAGAAGACCGCGATCAAGCGGATCCCCGCGAACGACCTGACCCAGCTGTTGCTGCCGTCGTTCGACCCCAAGGCCAAGAAGTCGGCTTCGCCGTTGACCGTCGGCCTGCCCGCGTCGCCCGGCGCTTCGTTCGGTGCCTTGGCGTTCACGGCCGAGGAAGCCGTCGAGCGGACCCACGCCGGCGAGCGTGTTCTCCTGGTGCGTCAGGAAACCAGCCCCGAAGACGTCGACGGCATGCACAGCGCCGACGGCATCCTCACCTCCACCGGCGGCATGACCAGCCACGCGGCGGTCGTCGCCCGCGGCTGGGGCAAGTGCTGCGTCGCCGGTGCCGGTGAGATTTCGATCGACGCCAAGGCCGGCAAGATCAAAGTCGGCGGCAAGACCTACGGCCGCAAAGACATCCTGTCGATCGACGGCAGCACCGGCGAAGTCTTCGCCGGCGAGATGGCGACCGTGTCGCCCAAGCTGTCCGGCGACTTCGCCACCGTGATGAAGTGGGCCGACAAGCACCGCAAACTCAACGTCCGCACCAACGCCGACTCGCCCGCCGACTCGAAGCGGGCCCGCGACTTCGGCGCCGAAGGCATCGGCCTCTGCCGCACCGAACACATGTTCTTCGAGGGCGACCGCATCACCGCGATGCGGGAGATGATCCTGGCCGAGAGCGAAACCGACCGCAAAGCCGCCCTCAAGAAACTCTTACCTTACCAGCGCAAAGACTTCGTCGGTATCTTCACCGCGATGAAGGGCCTGCCCGTCACCGTGCGTCTCTTGGACCCGCCGCTGCACGAGTTCGTGCCGCACGACGCCAAGGGCCAGAAGGAAGTCGCCAAGGCTCTGGGTATCTCGCCCGCCAAGGTCAAGGCCCGCGTCGCGATGCTCCACGAAGCCAACCCGATGCTCGGCCACCGCGGCTGCCGCCTGTCGATCACCTACCCCGAGATCCTGACCATGCAGGTCACCGCGATCGTCGAGGCCGCCATCGCCTGCAAGAAGAAGAAGGTCGAAGCCAAGCCCGAGATCATGATCCCGCTGGTCGGCACCAAGGCCGAGCTCGCGCTGCTGCGTGAAAAGGCCGAGCAGACGATCGCCGACGTCAAGGCCGCCAAGAAGTTCACCGGCAAGCTGGACATCACCATCGGCACGATGATCGAAATCCCGCGGGCCGCGTTGACCGCCGACGAGGTCGCC
>JBCCST010000100.1:0-7363 GCA_039199695.1 Planctomycetota bacterium
CCGATACGAAAACACCGGCCGGTTCGCCGCCTTGGGCAGGAAGTAATACATCAGCCCGAGGAACGGCGTGGTCAGGAAGAACGCCACCGCGTTGTGGCCGTACCACCACTGCATCATTGCGTCCTGCACCCCGGCGTAGATCGGATAACTCTTCAACACCGTCAGCGGGTTGCCGGGTACGCCCCAGGCGACGAGCGGAACCCAGAGGTTGTTGAAGATGTGCAGGACCGCGACGGTGACGATGGTGGCGATGTAGAACCACAGCGCGACGTACATGTGCCGTTCCCGCCGCTTGATCAGGGTCATGAAGAAGTTGCCGCCGAAGAAGCCCGCCCAGACCACCGCGATCGCGATGTCGATCGGCCACTCGAGCTCGGCGTATTCCTTGCCCTGCGTGATCCCCAGCGGCAGCGTGACCGCGGCGCTGACGATGATGGCCTGCCAGCCCCAGAAGTGCAGCTTGCCCAAGAGGTCCGACCACATCCGAGCTTTGCACAACCGCTGCGTCGAGTAGTAGATGGCGGCGAAGATCGCGTTCCCCGCGAAGGCGAAGATCGCCGCGTTGGTGTGCAGCGGACGCAGCCGGCCGAAGGTGATGTACTCGATCCCGCCGTTGAGCTTGGGGTAGGGCAGTTCGACCGCGTGGATCAGCCCGATCAGGAACGCCACGATGCCCCAGAGCATGGTGGCCCAGAGGAACATGCGAACGATTTGGTCGTTATAGACAAATCGATCAAGATGTCTTGAATTGCACGGGGTTTCAGGTTGATCCGCTGGGTTTTCCCCAGCCTCGGGGGCGAGCGTGGTCATCAGGAGCTTCTCGGGGGGTGCGATCAGTGGGGGAGTGAAGTCGTCGGGGGGCCGGAAGGCGGTGAATCGGGGGGGCGGTGGCGGTTTATCGCCGGATACCGGTCGATTGAGGGGCGACGGCGTCGAGGGCTTTCTTGCCCTTGACCGTGACCCCGCAGAGCGGTTTGACGCGGTTGGGCTTGGTCAACATTTGGCCGATGGTGTGGTTCGCAAAGGCTTTTTCGATGTCGATCATGACGTCGTCGAGGGTCCGGTGGAGGTTGCAGAGGTTCTTGCCGTGGTTCTCCAGGCCCAGCGGGCACGCCCGGATGCGCTGCACCGGCTCGACCGCGTTCACCACCTCGAGGATCGACAGGCCGTTGGGGTCGCGGTTGAGCGTGTACCCGCCGTTGACCCCGCGTTGCCCGGTCACGATTCCGGCGTGAGACAGGCTCTTGAGAATCTTCGACAGGTAGCTACTGGGCATCCGCGTCGCCTCGGCGATCGAATGGCTGGTGTGCGACTGATCCGCGTGGTCCGACAGCCAGACGACCGCCCGCAAGGCATACTCCACGGTGTTGGACATTTGCATAGGGACATTCCGGGGGAATTAGACAATAAAAGATATTTAAATCTATTAATCGGATGCTGTCAAGCTGGACATGAAAATGAATGATGATTCATCATCAAAATTCTGTGGTTCTGAAGTGCGGAGCGATGCAGGATGGCTGCAAGTGTTTTAAAAATATGCAAATACAAGCCATTGAATTCAACGGTCGCCGGGGTGAGCGGCCTTGATTGGGATGGGTGTCCGTGGGCCAACGCGACGTCTCGACGTGTCCCGCACCTCGAATCTCAATCGATAACCCACGATTGATCTCGTAATTCACCAGTCCGAAAGGAGCAAGCTGTCGCGTTACCCGGAAGCACTGCCCGGCGACGCACCGCACTCAGGACACGCGCCGCCGTCGAGTCCTCGCAGCCGGTACCCGCAGCCGAAACACAATTCTAGGGTAGCGTATTCACGCAGCACCTTCCGCCCAAAACGCCTTCTCAGAAAGGCCAGCACCACCAACCCCACGAAGAGAAACCCCAAAACCGCCGTCATGGCCTGCTCGTACCATCCCCAATAAGGGGTGTAGGCCAGGCCGTACGTGAGCAGGTAGTCCGTGATCGTGAAGCCCGCCACCGGGAAGACCGCGACCCCCAGCCCCACGATCGCCGAGCCGAACCATCGACGAATCAACCGTCGGCCCGGCGGGATCATTTCGCCCCGCAATACAACCCGAGCGTGCAGCCAGGGCACCACGACGAACGACCACATCGACGCAAAGACCCACAGCCCCAACATCGACCAACTCAACCCGGGCCCCGCGAAGTCTCGCTCGGCCAGCAACGACAGACCGACGATCACCATCGGAATCACAAATGGCGCAAACCAAGCGAGCAACGCCACGACGCCGTACCAGTGCCTGAAAGCCGAAAAAGACTTCATGGCTAACGCGCCCGTTCCCAGATCAGGTGCGGCAACTCCGGGATGATCAGCTTCGACATCGCCAAGCCTACCGCGTTGGTCGAGCCGGGCATCGCGAACAGCAGCGTCTCGCCCGCCAGCCCGCCCACGGCCCGCGACAGCATCGCCGCAGGGCCGACCTCGTCCCAGCTCAGCATCCGGAACAGCTCGCCGAAGCCTTCGAGTTCTTTGTCGATGAATCGGCGGGCGACTTCGACCGTGGTGTCACGCGACGCGATGCCCGTGCCGCCGGTGGTCAGGATCGCGTCGAGCGCTGGCTCAGATTTCAACCACGCTGCGAGTTGCGTTTCGATCTGCTTGGGTTCGTCGGGCACGATCTCGTATTCGACGAGTTCGTGGCCCGCCGCTTCGAGTTGCTGGATGATCAGCTTCCCGCCCTTGTCGGTGTCCCGGGTCCGCGTGTCGCTGATGGTCAACACCGCACAGCGCGCCCGCCGGTCCGCCGCCGCGTCGCGGTGGGCTTGAGTCGATTCGCTCGCGGTCATCACGTCACTCCTTTACACCAACGCAACCCATCCGGGGCAGCTTACGCCCCCGTCGGGATCAACCAACCCATCGCCAGCGACGCCAAGACCAGCACGATCAAGAAACTCGTCAGGTCCACCACCGTGGTGACCAACGGCACCGACGCCATCGCCGGGTCCAGCCCGACCTTCCGCAGCACCAACGGCATGCACCCGCCCGTCGCTTTCGCCACCGCCAAAATCAGCGGGATCGACACCCCGATCACCAAACCCAACCCGAAGCTGCCTTGCCACAGCCCCACGATGAGCAGCATCATCAGCCCCAACACGATGCCCCCCACAAACGCGACGGCGACCTCCTTGACCAACACCCGCGTCAGGTCTGCCGGCTTGATCAAACCCAGCGAGATCTCGCGCATACTCACCGCCACCGCCTGCCCGCCGCCGCTGCCGCACAGCCCCGAGACCAATGGCAGGAACATCGCCAGGATCGGCAGCTGTTCCACCGTCTCGATGAACACGTTGATCACGCTCGCCGACAGCAGCAACAACCCCGCGATCGGCACCAGATACGTCAATCGCCGCAGCACCCGCGACGTCAAGGACATCGACCGCAGCTCTTCGCCGCGCACGATTCCGCCGAACTTCGCCAGGTCTTCTTCCGCCGCTTCGGACCGGGCTTCCTGTACCGCGTGGCGCTGCACGACGCCCACAAACAGGCTCGCTTCATCAACCACCGGCAACGCGGACAGGTCGATGCGGTCGAACAGGTCTTCGAGTTCATCGACCCGCGTATCCACGACCACGAATTGCGGCTCGGGCGGCGCCAGCGTGCCCAGCGGCGTGCCCCGCTTGGCCATCACCAGGCTCCGCATGGGCACCACGCCCTCGAGCGTCCCGTCGAGGTGCGTCGCGTAGACGTAGCGGACCTCGTACTCGCCGTACTTCTCGCTGTGTTCCCGCAGGTCCTCGGCAACTTCTTCTACCGGCATCGATCCCGCGTACGCCAGAAACTCGGTGATCATCAGCCCGCCGGCGGTGTCCTCGTCGTACCGCATCCGCCGACGCGTGTCGATCGCCTCTTCGGGCGACATCTCTTCGAGGATCGCCTCGGCGTCTTCGTCGGGTAGCTCGCCGAGCACATCGGCCTGCTCGTCGGAGTCCATCTCGTCGACGATCGCCGCGGCGGCTTCGGGTTCGAGTTCGTTGACGATGTCCGCGGCGTGGGCATCGTCGAAGTGCTCCATCAGGTCCGCGGCGAATTCGGGCTCGGACTCGGCGAGCAACGCGAACATCGCGGTGCGATGGCCGTCGTCGAGGTGCGAGATGGTATAGGGCGTTTCTTCCGGCGGCAGCTCACGCAAGAACGCCGCGATCGGTCCCGCCTCGGCCGACACGATCAGGTCCGACAACTCGAGCACCGGATCGAATGGCTGGGTCGGCAGCACCATCGGCGTCAGCTCCCCAGAAGCTCGGCCCAAGCGGGCGTATTCGTCGCGCAGGTCGTATCGAAATGTAGCGGCGTCACCGTGATGTACTTTTCGTACAACGCCGAGACGTCGGTGTCCGGCTCGCGCTCGGCGAACGTCATCGTGTTGCAAACGCGGTACGTCGTGTTGCCCGCGTCATCCGTCCCCGGCTCGTAGTCGACGACCATCTTGCTCAGCGACGCCGGGGCGACCTTGACGCCGACCGGCTCGGCCCCGCCGTCGAGCACCGGGACGTTGACGTTCAAGAGCGTCTGGCCGTCGAGCGGGCCCTTGACCAAGTCGTCGATCGTGCGGCGGGCGTGCTGGGCGGCGCGGTCCCAGTGGTCGTGGTCCCAGTCGCCGATGTGCAGGCTGACCGCGATCGCGGGGATGCCGTTGAAGTTCGCCTCGCGGGCCGCGCCGACCGTGCCGGAGTACAACACGTTGATCCCGACGTTGGCCCCCGAGTTCATCCCGCTGATCACGAGGTCGACGGGTTCTTCGATCAGGGCGTGGAGGCCGAGCTTGACGCAGTCGGCGGGTCGGCCGGACACGGCGTGTCCCAGCCCGCTTTTCTCGACCGAGATCGGCCGGTGAAACGTCACGGCGTGGCTGGTCGCCGATTGCACGAGCTTGGGCGCGATGACGTGCACGTCGCCCAGCGATTCGATCGCGCGGTAGAGCGCCGCGAGGCCGGGGGCGTCGATGCCGTCGTCGTTGGTCAATAAAATCCGCATGGCGGGGATTGTAACCGGCCGGGCGGGTCAGATTTTTTCGAGCTTGGTGATCCGGCCGCCGACGATCCACTCGGTCACGAAGATGTTGCCTTGGGCGTCGACCGCGATCCCGTGCGGGCTGTTGAAGACACCGGGGCGGACGTATTCGGTGCCGGCGAGGTCGGGCCAGCCTTCGGGAGCTTGCGGCGGCCACCACTGCTCCGCGTCGGCGTGGGGCTTGACGTCCGGATGCGTGCCGAGGTCGGCCACAAGTTCGAGTTCCGGGGTGAAGACCTTGACGCCCGAGAACAACTCGGCGACGTAGACCAGCCCGTCGTGAAAAGCGAAACTCGTCGGGCTGTGGCAGACGTGTTGCTTGCTGCGCACGACGTTGCCTTCGCCGTCGCAAACCACGACGCGGTGTTGCGCCCGGTCGGTGATCCAGAGATGGCCGTCGGGGCCGAACGCCAGGCCGTGCGGCTCGCGGAAGGGTTGGCCGCCGTCCGAGCCGTCGATCCGGCCGAGGTAATTCCCTTCGCGATCGAAGCGGTAGACGTAACGCTGGGAGCCGTAGCCGTCGCCGACCCAGATGTCGCCGTTCGCGGGGTTCGTGTCGGCCCAAGTCGGTTTGTATCTACCTTCTTGCAACGCGTCATCCGGCGGAGGGACCAGGCGTTGGACAAGTTCACCATCAATCGTGGTTTTGCAAACTTCACAAGAAAATTCATCGACGAGCCAGAAGAATTCCTCGCCGTCTTCTTCGACTAGACGCAGGCCGTGGGCCCCGGCAAAGCGGTCCCCCCATGCTTGGTCGAGTCGGCCGTCGGGCGTGTAGATCAGGACGCCCGGCACGGTCTGGGCGAACACGACGATACGCCCGTCACGCAGCACCGCCGCGGCGTGGGTCCGACCGTTGTTGCGGCTTGGCGGATTGTCGGGGATGCGGGCCCACTCGTCTTGCCAACGGTATTGGAAGTCGCCTTCGCCGATCTGCATGGGTCGTGATCCTTGCGGCCGACCCGTGGGCGTCGGCAGCTTTAATGGGGACTGGGCAGGGGAATCGTTTCGCCCGGCGTCACCGTGCGGGCCCCGGTCAGCACGTCGCGGACCACGCCCGCGACCACCAGCGGGTCAAGTGTATGGGATTCGGGGATCGCTTTGGTCGGGAAGTTCTGTCGCAGCATCGGCGTCTCGATCGCCCCGGGTGCCACGGCCGCGGCGGTGACGTTCAGCCGGCTGCCCTCGTCGGCGGTGGCTTTGGTGAACAGGTTGACCCCGGCCTTCGCGGCGGCGTAGACGTTAAAGCCCTTGAACGGGTCGATGCTCGCCATGGACGAGATGTTGCAGATCGCGCTGCCGGTGTCTTTCTGCTTGCGGAAGGTGGGCCAAACGGCGCGGGTGATGTAGAGGACGGACTTGAGATTGACGTCGAGGGCGGCGTCGATGATCTGGTTGTCCATCTTGTCGATCGGTTGCAGGGGAGCCGACCCGGCGCAGTTGGCGACGGCGTCGATGCGTCCGTACTTCTCCACCACGGTCTCGACCATTTTTTCGACCGCGGCCGAGTCGCTGACGTCGGTCGGCAACACGAACGTCTCGGCGGCGGGGTCGCCTTCCTCGCGGATGTACTGGGCGGTGGCTTCGAGATTCGCCGCGGTGCGGGCGACCAGGACGACGGTGTAGCCCGCGTCGGCCATGAGCAGGGCGGTGTCGCGGCCGACGCCGCTGCCGGCTCCGGTGACGAGGGCGACTTTGCGTGGGTGTTCAGACATGGAGATTCCTTGAGGCCGGGGCGGGGTGGTTTCGGGCTTGGTCGGCGTGTGGTTCCACGGGCGATTCCGGGGGCCATTCCGGGGGTGATTCGTGGCGATGCGAAAGGTGGCATCGTTTCCGCGTTAGCGTAGGCAACAAGCTATAGTTCGGCCATGGTTTCGCCCCAAGGTTCTTACCGATTGTTCGGATTCCGCGGCATCGACGTGTCTATTCACTGGTCGTGGTTCGTCGCGGCGTTTTTGATGTACAGCTACGCCGCACAGCGAGGGCTCGACCTCAACAGTTTCCTGGCGGTGTTCGGCTCGCTGTTCGGGATCATCGTGTTGCACGAGTTCGGCCACGCCCTGGCCTGCCGATCGGTCGGCGGCGAGGCGAAACACATCGTGCTCTGGCCATTGGGCGGCGTGGCGATCGTGTCGCCACCGCCGCGTCCCGGGGCGGTGTTGTGGTCGATCGCGGCGGGGCCGTTGGTGAATGTCGTTTTGGTGCCTGTGTTCTTCGGGCTGTACTACGGAATTTACGGCACCTTGACATTGCCCCTTGATGCCACAAGGCCACAAACATTTCTCTACATCATCGCCAGCATCAATACGGCGCTCTTGGTCTTCAACATGCTGC
>JBCCST010000101.1:0-6714 GCA_039199695.1 Planctomycetota bacterium
CAAATGCTGTAGTTGAACACCTGCGACAGCGGTTGATAAAACGGATACGTGTTTTTCTAGTTCATAATTGTAGCACCTCAAGTGAACCTTAGACGTATGGCACTATCGCATGAGAACAAAATTGACTGCAGTTGGTTGGTGTTTACTGATTGCAAGCCTGATTATTCTGGTTGCAGGCTGGTACTTTCTAGAGATCGTTTTGGAGATTGACATCCGCACGATTGCATGGTTTGTCGGGGGCGGGACTTTGTTGGCCGGTGGCGGAGGCTGGGTGCTCAACAGACTGGGACTCGAAATCCTGAAGTGAACTGGTGGCATCCAACCCACATACGGAGCCGCCCGTGTTTGCGAATGAAATATTTCTGTCGGTGTGAGCCCGCCGTTGGTTGGCCATCGATTTTTTTGTCTTGGCTAGACCATGGAGAAGGCCTACGATGGTACAATGCTCTTTATCTCGAAATCGAATATTGCGGCGGTCATCCTCATCATGTTACTTGCCCCCATCGGCACTCATGCGGTATCCGAGGCGGTGGATCCCGAGCACGGGCTAGTCGGGCTTCGTCCGCTGCCCCGGACCGCTGAAGACCTCAAGTCCACGCACGGCGGTTCCTGGGCGGGGTCGCCGACGTTTGATGAGCAGGAAGGGCAATACCCCTTCGTGGCCGAGCATGTGGACGTGATCAAGGGTTGGCGGGACGGCGACTTCAAAACCAACCGCGTATTCTTCGAGCACTACTGGGGGCTCAACGAAGAACGTGACGACCTGGACCCCGAGAAGAATCTCTTGGTGAGCGTGATCGCTCGTTGGGAGGCCGAGGGCTGCGTGGTTGAGCATATCCTGATCTGTCGTGAGTACCGGATCATGATCGACGCGGGGTTCGAGGATGCGAAGCCGGGGCCTTTCGAAGAAGACACCCGGATCCTTTCGGCGCAGGACGTCGAGGACATCCGTTTACTTTTCCGCAATGCCCATGAGCAAGGCTTACTCAAGCACGACAACTACAAGTTGATCCAGATGGTAGAAGAACCCTCGTTCTTTGCCGAAGACCCACGGGTGCATCCGATTCTCGAGAAGATGGAGGGCATCGCCTACGAAGCCCACCAGTTCAATCGGCACTGGCCGCTCGAGACGGGATGGTCGAAGCCGGACAAGGTGGCTCAAGGTGCCCAGTGGACGCTCGACCAAGGCATGGAATACATTTTCTACTACGGCCCGGTCATCTGGAAATCCGAAGACTATTACGAATTCATCGAGCGCGATTGGCTTTACAAATATTGGGATGCCGGCTTGCCCAAGCATCACCCGCAGATGCACTACTACCTCAACACCTTCCCGCACGCCCACGGCCGGGGCCGTCCGGTCGGTCCGGAAACCGATCCGCATTCCGTGCTGGGCTTGACGAAGTGGCTGATCGAGGAAATTAAGATGCCCGCGCAACCCGCTCAAGAAGACTAATTGGGTTGATTGGCCGGCAATCGATAGCGGCGATGCAAGCAACACGCCGCCGCTTAGACGTTAGGCCGTTTTCAGTTGGCTCGGATCGAACGCATAGCCGCATTCGTCGGCGAGCGCTTTGAACTCGGCGATCTCGGCTTCGGTGAAGAGCAGGCCGCCCGCTTTTTCGCTTTCGAGTGAGGCACGGTATTCGAGTTCGCCGGGGAGGATCGTGCCGTGGTCGGCGTTGCCGTGGCCGACGACGTCTTCGATCACGGCCTTGACGTTGGCGGCCTGATCCCGGCCACACGCGAAAGCGCCGCCGCTGACCGCGTCGGGGTGGATGACCTGGAAGTAGAAGGCGGGGGCGGTCTTTTCGCCTTCGACCCCGGCGGGGATGTCTTCGGGGCGGGAGCGGAGGGTGGGGAGGCTGCCGCCGATGAAGCCGCCGACGAGTTCGTTGATCAGCGACAGGCCGTAGCCTTTGTGGCGGCCGAAGGGCTGGAGGGCCGCGACTTGGTTGGGGTCTTGCGTGGGGTTGCCATCCTTGTCGACCGCCGAGTCGGGGGGCAGGGTCATGCCTTCGCGTTTGAACTGTTGGACGCGTCCCATGGCGACGGTGGAGGTGGCCCAGTCGATGACGATGGGGTAGCCGATGGCGTCGGTGGTGGGGAAGCCCCAGGAGTGGGGGTTGGTGCCGAGCGTGGGGTGCTTGCCCATGAAGGGCACGACCTCGGCGAGGGCGGCGGTGCAGTTGGTGTAGGCGATGTAGCCGCGCTTGGCCGAGTCCATGACGTAGCCGCCGCCCCAGAGGTAGTGGAAGGCGTGGTCGACGGACACGATGCCGACGCCGTACTGGTCGGCCATCTGCTCGGCGGCGTCGATGGCTTCGAACGCCACGGCCTGCCCGAGCTTCTTGTTGGCGTTCCACTGCTGGGCGGCGGCAAACTTGCTGTCTAGTTTTTCGATCTCGGCCCCCGGCACGCAGCCCGGATTCGTCGCGTTGCCCGAGCCGAACAGGTGGTCGAGGTGCAGGGCCTTGAGGGCGTTGTGGGTCTTGATCCCGTACCACGCGGTGAGTTGGCTGAAGCGGGCGGCCTGCGCGGATTCGTCATCCGTGTATCCGCGGTGGCGGTACGCCGCGGCGACGAGGGCGTTGTGGGTTTCGGTCGGCAAAATCAGATTAGACATAGCCCACCATCATACCGTACGCCCGATCTCGACTCGACCCGATCCGCCAAGTGAAGCGTCGCGGATGACCGAAATGGTCAAATCGTGGTTTTGAGCAGAATCAAGATTCCGGGGGCGGGACGCGTTGTTGTTCGACCATCGCTTGCAACGCCTTCCAGCCCGCGAGTTGTTCGGGGGTGAGCGACGCCCGGCCGGTGGTCCGCATCCGGTGCTCCACGGCCCGCAGCCAGCGGCGTTTCTCCCGGGTCAAGTTGACCTTGTCGTTGACGACCAATCCCGTGACGCGTTGCTGTTGGTGTTGTCGGACGACGCGCAGCTTGCCGCGGGTGTGGACGGTGTAGCCGTGACGTTTCGCCACCCGGCGGACGTGTTGGATCGTGCCGCGGACATACCTGGGCCAGTCCTCGGGGTAGCTGATGGTGATGTCGTCGGCGTAGCGGGTGTAGGTCCCGTGGTGGGCCTCGACGTACCGCAACACCTGCGCGTCGAACACGTGGTTGACGAGGTTGCTCAGACGCGGGCTGGTCGGGGCGCCTTGGGGCAGGCCGCCTTCGTGGGTCGTGAGGTCGGTCAGCAGCGCTGCCGACGCGGCGTCCCACCCGATCCGGCGGAAATAAGCCTCGACGCGGTCGGCGACGGTGTTGGGAAAAAAGTCTTTGAGGTCGAGCTTAATCACCACCGCTTGGCCGACGTGGAACGCGGCGTTGTGCGCGATCGACACGCCCGGCTCGAATCCCGTCGCACACCAATGAGCGTTCAGGCGTTTGAACAACCGCCGTAGGATCAGGCGTTGGGCCCGTTTAAGTGCGGGGTTGGGCGCGTGGAGCGTGCGGGTGCCCCCGCGTTTTTTGGGGACGGTGAAGGTGTGGTAGCGGTGGTCGAGCGTGGCGAGGGCTTGGGGGGTGGTGTCGAGTCGGCGGGCCAACTCTTCGATGCCGAGCCCTTTGCCGCGCAGGGCACGCCGCCGATGCCGGTGGTGGGTTTCCCTCCAATACGGCAGCAGCGCGACACGCTGTAGCCGGATGACCGCCCAGACGACCAAAGGGATCGACGCGAGCAGACAGGCTATGACGGCAAAGATCACCACAAAGGCCGGCCCCCGAGTTAACGGAGATCGGCCCGCCTTGCTCAGACGGCGCAACGGTTTACGGAACGTAAACCGTTGCGTTCGTTTGACGAACGAGTCTCAAGGCCGCGCGACGCGACCCGGGCGACGAAACATCGCCCTACGCTCGATGGAGCTTCGCCAAGGCGTATTTGATTGTAACGATTCTCTTTGCCCCGGAGACGGCCTAGTGGTGACACGCCCCGCTGCAGCCACAGCTCTTCAGCTTGGGGCCGGCTTCACCAGGTTTCGGTTTTGGGGGCATGACCATGCCGGTGCCCATGAGCCGTTCGACGGGAGCGTCGGTAGTGGTTTGGCCGGGGTCGTGGTCGGCCAGTTCGCAGAGGTCGCCCCATGTCTCGACGGCTCGCGTCATGCCGTGGATGACCTCGAGGGTCTGGTCGTTGTCGGTGCAGTGGTATTGGTAAGTGGGCATTAGCGTATCCTCGGCGAAATGAGGCCGAAACTTTCGAGTTTAGTCCTATATCCTAGCCAACATGCCTGAGTAAATCTGGTTGCCTGGTGTGTTCGGGATGTGAGGCACGAGAGTGTGGCTCGGCAAGCTATCTTCGCTATTTTTACAAGCGGTTAAAAACTCGAAAAGGCCTTGCGGCAAGCTGCTTTGGGGCGGTATGTTGTGCCGAGAGAGGTTCATATCTCGGAACCCATCTTTTCCTTTCCTTGAGCCATCGGAGAGAAGATGCTTCTACGTTACACCTTTGCCCTGCTGCTCGTCGTCGCGGTTTCGCCGTTGGCGGCGTACGCCGAAGTCGAGTTCTCCAATACCGCACGGTTCGGCATCCTCGATGACCGCACCAACCCCTTTCTCACGGAGCTCGATCCCAATGCGCAGTCGGCTCTTTACAGCGAGCGCTTGTTGCTGGACTTCCCGGAGTTGCGGCCGTTCAACCTCGTCGAAGAGCTCGAACGCGAGTTGAACGCCAACACGCCCCAGCCGCCGGCGTTTGAAGCCTACCGCCAGCAGTCGCGGTTTGTGTCCAACGACTTGTTCGAGCTCGATACCGGCAACGTCAACGGTGAACTTGATGCCATCCCCAACATCTATATTGAAGACCGTCTCTGGGGCACCGGCGCGGGCGATCCGAATTCGTTTCAGGGCGGGTTTGGTTCGGTCGGGGGGTTCGGGGGGAAATTGGTCTCGGGAATCCGCACGCCCGCGGGTTCATTGAGCAGCAACGATCAGGCGCTCGTGAACCGGATCAGGCTGCGCAGCACCAACCTAACGGAACCGACCAACGTCACGATGAAGGTCGATATGAGCCTGACCTCGACCTTTGAGGCTCAGCCTAATGCGTACGCGACCGAAGCGGTGACGGTCAGTATCTACGACCCCGACGCCCCCCCCTTTTTCCTCCCGAGCAGCCAACGGTCCAACGAGGTTTATGACACGGTCCCGGGTGGCTTCAGCATCCCCGGGTTTGGCGACCTGTTCACCGCCGATGAATTCTCCTTCCCCGAAACCAACGAAGTCCGACGCGAGGCGTGGGGGACCTACGAGTTTGAAACCACCCTCGCCCCCGGCGAAGAATCGACGCTCGAATTTGCGTTGACGTTCTTCACCCAGGTCAGCAACGCCTCGTCGTTCCCCGCCCAGTTGGACAACACCCAATCGCTGGACTTCGCCCTCAACATCTTCGGCGACGGCATCGAGATCGAATACCTCCCCGTGCCCGAGCCGGCGGCGCTCGCGCTGCTTGCCTTGGGCGCTCCGCTCGTCGCGCGTCGGCGACGAGCCTGAGCGAGCGTAAGGTTCTCTGCACAAACCGAACAACGAAAAAGCCCGCACACGATTGAAGTCATGTGCGGGCTTGTTGTTTCGAAAGGGTTCGAGAATTTCTTCACCGTCGCGCCGGCCGTAGGTCGCGGAGCGGAAGGGCTTCCGGGGTTTACGCTTTGAGTTGCGGGCGATCGGGCTCGGGCCAATCGACGTGGAACTTCTGGCCGCGGGGCTTGTCGACGCGTTCGTAGGTGTGGGCCCCGAAGTAGTCGCGTTGGGCTTGCAGCAGGTTGGCCGGGACGACGGCTGAGCGGTAGCCGTCGAAGTAGGCCAGCGCCGAGCTGAAGGCCGGGGTCGGCACGCCGTTGAGCACGGCCAGGCTGACCACCTTCCGCCAGTTCTCCTGGCAGCGGTGCAGTTCCTTCTTGAAGAACGGGTCGAGCATGAGGTTCTGCAGCTTGGGGTCCTTCTGGTAAGCCTCGGTGATCTTCTGCAGGAAGCGGGCGCGGATGATGCAGCCGCCGCGGAAGATCTTGGCGATCTCGCCGAAGTTGAGTTTCCAGTCGTACTCGTTTTGCGCTTCGGCCATGAGCTGGAAGCCTTGGGCGTAGGCGCAGATTTTCGAGCTGTAGAGGGCGTCGTGGATCGCTTCGATAAGGGCCTTCTTGCCGCGGACGGGCTTGACGTTCTTGGGGCCCTTGAGCTTCTTGCTGGCGGCGACGCGTTCTTCCTTGATCGCCGAGAGGCAGCGGGCGAACACGGCCTCGGCGATCGCGTTGGCGGGGATGCCCATGTCCAACGCGCTGGTGCTGGTCCACTTGCCCGTGCCCTTTTGGCCGGCCGCGTCGAGGACGATGTCGACGAACCATTTGCGTTTGTTGGTCGGGTCTTTTTGCTGCAGGATGTCGGTGGTGATCTCGATCAGGAAACTGTCGAGCAGGCCTTCGTTCCACTTGCCGAAGACCTTGGACATCTCGTCGGGCTTCATGCCCAGGAGGTCCTTCATTAGCTGATACGCTTCGCAGATCAGCTGCATATCACCATATTCGATACCGTTGTGGACCATTTTGACATAGTGACCGGCGCCAGCATCACCGACCCAGTCGCAGCAGGGTTGGCCGTCTGACTTGGCGGCGATAGCCTGGAAGATCGGCTGAATGTGGACCCTGGGAAGTGAAAGTCAGTAAAGAATGAACAGAAAAGTCAAAGGTGACCTACCATGCGTTGGGATCACCACCAGGCATG
>JBCCST010000102.1:0-6671 GCA_039199695.1 Planctomycetota bacterium
CCCCCCGTTCGCCGGGGGCGGGGGGGGCTTGGCGGGCGATCCCCAACAAAACCCCCCCCCCCTGTTTTTTTTTTTTGTTTCTCCCCCCCCCTGTGGTGGTGGGGTTTGGGGGGGGGGCCCAAGCGCCAACAAAGAGCGGTGAGTTAAGAAACCTCGCCACCCTCCCCCGGCCCCTCCCTCAAGGGAGAGGAGTATGAACGAACCCCGTCAAATACGGCCAACCGCATGCCAGCCCCATCCAAAAAATCCGCTAACGAAAAAGCCCGCGCCCGTCGGCTGTACGCCAAACTCGACGCGCTCTACCCCGATGCGCACTGTGCGCTGAACTACGAGACCCCCTTCCAACTCCTCGTCGCCACCATCCTCTCGGCCCAGTGCCTCGACGACACCGTCAACAAAGCCACCCCAGCGTTATTCAAGAAGTACCCAACCCCGGAGAAAATGGCCAACGCCAAGTTGGCCGACCTCGAACAACTCGTCAAGACCTGCGGCTTCTACCGCAACAAGGCCAAGAACATCCTCGCCGCCGCGATCATGATCGTCGAAGACTTCGACGGCCAAGTCCCCCAAACCATCGAAGACCTCATCAAGCTCCCGGGGGCCGCCCGCAAGACCGCCAACGTCGTCCTCGGCAACGCTTTCGGCATCAACGAGGGTATGGTCGTCGACACCCACATCGGCCGACTCTCCGTCCGCCTCGGTTTCACCGAACACGACAGCAAAAACGCCGTGAAGATCGAACAAGACCTCATGGCCCTCTTCCCCCGAAAGACCTGGACGCAGTTAGCTCACCTCTTCATCGCCCACGGCCGTGCCGTCTGCAAAGCCCAACGCCCCACCTGCGACACCTGCCCGATCAAGCGGAGTTGCCCACAGGTGGGGGTCGGCTAATCGTTCGGTTCGCCTAATCCCTGAGTTGTCCAGAACCAACTGGCGTATTCATTGGCTTTTGATAACCGCTCCGCATGAATGCTTTCCGCATGACGGAAGAAGATTGTCTCGATCGTCTGGGGCGGATTAATCCCAATCAACCAGTCCATGAGTTGATTACATTCTTGATCGTTTTCGCCTTGCCAGTTTGGGCGATGTTTCGTTGTCAACGCCAGTGAATCCAAACAATGACTCAAGTTGATTGCCGACGACACTTCCGTGTCTGGCGAGGCTAAGTCTTGCTCCCACTGATCAAGATAAATCTGCAATCCACGACTTGCACGCGCATACGCCACCAGCAGTTCATCTACAGCTAAGGACTTTGCTGCGACATATTCGACACTTTCACCTTCAGCCAGCGCACACTTCCAGAGGGCCAAGCTGAAATCTTCGATCGCTTCTATCTCTTTCCTGGGCCATTCATGCCAGTTCCCGTAATCGAGCTTTGCCCAAAGGAATTCGCGGTCTAAGGTGAAACCATTTTCGATTGATAGCTCCAACATTCTGGGCAGAAAATGTCGGAAGTCATCGGCATTCCCCCAAGTTGTGAGTGCTTTTGAGTGAAAACGATCTAACGCGTCGGCCGGGACTTGATCAAGTGACACCGCCAGCATCGGTCCGGGATCACAAAAACCGGGAAAAGCCGCATCTCCGATAGTATCCGTGAAACGATAGCGCCCAAAAACTCGATAGAGATTCTGAACGGCGACTTTCAATTCGTCGCGGCGTATGTCAGCAATTAACATGACCTATTTGTATCACACAAGACCCAGGATCTCATCGTCGACCGCCACGCCGTCTTGAAATCCCAAAGCCCCAAGTGCAACACCTGCTCAACCAAGCGGAGTTGCTCCAAATCGGGGTCGCGAGATAGATCAACATTTATTGGCAGTGGGCCGCCGCCTTACAGGTTATGGGGCTGGGTGAAACCGTAAAAGCTACTCGTCAACGTCACCTTCAACCCCCTCATGGGAGAGATCGCCCGCGAGCTCGGCTTCTACTTCTTCGAGGCTTTCCTTTTCCGCCGCAACGACTTGACCACTTATCGCGTCGACTTCGACTTCGTAGGCCTCGTCGCCTGACTTGACGAACACGTCCCATTGCGAGTCTGGTTCGTCAAAACGGATGCCTATAACATCTCCTCCCACTTCGGCGACAGCGGTTTCAACCGCATCTTGCTCGCTGATAAACGTGACATCTTTCTGGGTGCAACCCGTAAGACCCAAAGCGAAAAAAACAACGAACGCGAAATCCCATATTGATCTTTTCATCGATTAGCTACTACCTAATCATTACGAATTTCTAAATGACTAACACCTAAAAGCGATTATTAAACCAGACCTAGTTTTTCGTCCCATTCAAAAATCGCATTCATGTTTTGGATCGCCTGGCCGGATGCGCCCTTAACCATGTTGTCTTCTGCGACGAACACAACCACTTGGCCATCGTCCGTCAGCCGCACGGACACATCCACATAGTTCGTATCCACCACATGCTTCACGTTCGGCAGCACGTCTTCCGCGATCCGCACGCGCACGAACGGCTCGGCGTTATACGCATCGTCGAACGCCTCGAACAGATCGGCCTGGGTGACGTCGCTGTCGGCGGGCTGGAGCACGATGGTTTCGAGGATGCCCGCGTCGATAGGCAGGAGGTGCGGGAGGAACAGCGGGGACACGGGTTTGCCGGCGACGCGGGTGAGGGTTTGGGCGATCTCGGGTTGGTGGCGGTGGCCGCCGATGGTGCCGTAGGGGCCGAAGGCTTCGTTGACGCTGAGGAAGGTCGTCGCGGGCTTGGCGGCCCGGCCGGCGCCGGTGGTGCCGCTGGCGGCGTAGATGGTGATGCCCTCGGGTTTGACCAGGCTGTGCGACAAGAGCGGCGCGATGCCCAGCGCCGCGGCTGTGGGGTAGCAGCCGGGGTTGGCGACGAGTTGGGCGCCCGGGAGTTGGTTGCGGAAGAGTTCGGGCAGGCCGTACACCGCGTTGGGCAGGTTACCCGGGTCGTCGTGTTTCGTGTCGTAGACCGCTTCGTAGAGTTCGACGTCGTGCAGCCGATAGTCGGCCGAGAGGTCGATCACCCGCAGCCCGGCGTCGAGCAACTGCGGCGCGTAGGCCATCGCCGCCTTGTGCGGCAGACCCAAAAAGACCACATCCGCGACCTTCGCGATCGCGTCGGGATCGATCGGCCGACACTGCGCCACGTCTTCATCCAGCAACCCACGGAGCGACGGGAACTCGTCACGCAGGTCGGGCAACTCGTCGCGGTGCGACGCCAAATACGTCAGCTCCGCCTGCGGATGGCGGTGCAAGAGTTTGACCAAATACATCCCGGTGAGGCCGGTGGGTCCAACGATGGCGGCACGGATCTTCATAGCAGCGACTTTCGGAGCGGGGCTTCGCAAGCTTGCAAAGCCAATTTAACGCGTGATTTTAACGAACCTGTCAGTTCGGCATCCCGCGGAAATCTACACAAGATCGTAAGCCCAGCTTAGCGAAGGAGTTGCCCCTTGGCATCTTTTCGGCACGCACGTTGCGACAGGTGGGGCAACGGCGTGACGTTCGGAACCGCACGCCGGCCCCGTCGGTCCGCGAAATTTTTCGCGGCGGGTGAAACCCTTGAACCGTTCCGAACGTATTGCTTATAGCAGGAGACCGATCATGCAAACCGCCCTCCGCCGAACGTTTGACCACCCGTTTCAAGCCCTCCGCGACTTCGACCGCGT
The DNA here is from genome assembly GCA_039199695.1 of Planctomycetota bacterium. Lineage (GTDB taxonomy): Bacteria > Planctomycetota > Phycisphaerae > Phycisphaerales > Phycisphaeraceae > Algisphaera. Next base: position 3,653 of record JBCCST010000102.1, read on the forward strand.
GGTCAACCGCATGTGGGACACCGTCGAAGAAGGCGTCGGCACCGCCCGCTTCCCCGTGGACATCCGCGAAGAAAACGATCAACTGATCGTCGAAGCGGAACTGCCCGGCTTCGCCAAGGACCAGATCGACGTCCGCGTCGAGCAAGGCGTCCTGACCATCGAAGCGAGGCGCGACGCCCAGGAAACCAAGGATGGAGTCAAGCAACTCGTCCGCGAACGCCGAGCGACCCAGTACGCCCGCCGGTTTACGCTGCCGAATGCTTACGACACCCACCACGTCGACGCCACGCTCGTCAACGGCGTGCTGACGCTTTCGCTCAACAAGCGCGAAGAAAGCAAGCCCAAGAAGATCGAAGTGAAATAAACGAGACGCTTCGTGAGTTATACCTTTGCCGTGAGTTTTAGATTTAACGGACACGGCAACTTCAACCGACCCATCCCTCCTCCGGCCCTTAATGCATGCAAGTGTGTTAAGGGCTTTTTCAATATCGGAGAATTTGCCGCAAAATAGTTGTGATTTTATTTAAGGCCAGCGCCTGCGCGGCGAGCGACAGGGGCTCTGCCCCGGCACCCCGAAGGCCAGATCGAAGCCCGTGCTGACTCAGGCAGATTTTGACTGCTGGGGTGTCGGGGCGAAGCCCTGACCGCCCGCCGCGCAGGCGCTGGCCTTAGAACCAGAACGGTTTCAAGAAACAACTTTCAATCCCAAATCTATGCGATGTATTTCCAAAGCGTGTGCGCTACGCCGTCCGCGTCGTTACTGGGTACCACCAGATCGGCTGCTTCTTTGACTTCGTCGAACGCGTTGCCCATCGCGACGCCCAGGCCCGCGAATTGGATCATACCCACGTCGTTCGGGCCGTCGCCGATCGCCATGACGTGCTGCGGGTCGATCTTGTATTTCTCGCAGAGGAAGCCCAACGCCCGCCCTTTGTCGGCCTGGTACGCCGCGATCTGCGTCAAGTGGTCCTCCGCGATCACCATTATGGTCGCGTCGCGGTAGCGGGCGACCAGCTCCTTGCGGATGATCGCCATACGCTCCGGCGGGGCCATGACCATGAGCTTGGTGATCGGCATCTTCAACGGCTTGAGCAGCGAGCCGACGTAGTCGGGCTTAAACATCTTGCTGGTCTCGGTCTCCAGCGTCGGGTCGTGCTTGTCCGTGTACCACTTGTCGAGGATCTCGAGCGCGATGATGCACTTGTTGTCGGTCTTGCGGGCGACGGTGCAGATGGCGTACGCCAAGTCCGGCGACAGCGGTTCGTGGCGGAGGTGGGTCGAGTGGTCGGGGTGTTGGATCAGGGCGCCGTTGTAGTTGATCTGGTGCGTGTTGAGCTTGAGGTGGTTGTAGATCTCGAGCACCGTGCGCGGCGGACGCGCGGTGGCGAGCACGACCTTGATGCCGCGCTTGCGGATCTCGGTGACGGCTTCGATGGCTTTGACGCTAAGCCGTTTGTCGCTGGTCAGGAGCGTGCCGTCGAGGTCGAGGGCGACCAGATCGATCCGGCGGGCACGGATGCGTTGGTCTTTCGTACGGCTGGCTTCGCCGGGGGCGGGCTTGAGTTGGCCGGGCTTGGGTTGAATCGAGTCCAGGGGCGAACCGGTGGACGAGTTGGCGTCGAGCCCGAGTTCTTCGTCGAGATTGAATTTTTCGGGCGAGATGATGATGCTCCCTCGTTAGCCCCCACGGCCGACGGTACCAAAACATGATAGCTCGGATCGCCGGGGCTACGATACCGGTGATGAAAACCAACGCTCCTGCTTCTGCGAACGCCGGTCCGCCCGGCTGCTCCGACGCGCCCGAAACGGTCCACGATGTTAAAGCCCAGCACTCCGATACCGCCGGGACGTATTACGTCGCGGCCGACGGGACCGACACCGCGAATACGTTGGGCCTGGACTACCGAGCGCTCGCCGCCGAGTTGCCGTACACCGGCCCGATCCTCGACGTGCACACCCACGTAGGCACGCCCGAGGCAGCCAAGCTGTTCCTAGAGGTGGCCGACCTATTCGGCGTCGAGCGGACCTACACGATGACCGGCCTCGACAACGCCCGTCGGCTCCACCCCGAGTTCGGCGAACGCATCAAGTTCATCTGCGTACCCGACTACATGAAACGTGAGACGCCGGGCACGTTCACCACGCAATGGCTCAAAGACATCGAGTCATTCCGCAAGGAATTCGGCAGCAAGGTGATCAAATTCTGGTGCGCCCCGCGTGGCCGAGACTTTGCCGAAATGTCGTCGGACTCCGAGGCGGCCGACGCGATGCTGCTCGACTCGCCGATCCGCAAACGTGGGATGAAGCTGGCCTACGACCTGGGCTACCGGGTGTTCATGACCCACGTCGGCGACCCCGACACCTGGTTCGCCACCGACTACGCGAACGCTTCGCGTTACGGCACGAAACTCGAACAGTTCGAACCGCTCGAGGCGGCGCTCGACGAGTACGCCGACGTAACCTGGATCGGGGCCCACATGGGCGGCTACCCCGAAGACCTCGATTGGCTGCAGGGCATGCTCGACCGCCACCCGAACTACGTCGTCGATACCTCGGCGTGCAAGTGGCAGATCCGCGAACTTTCGAAACAGCCCGAGAGGTTCAAGGCGTTTTGCCAACGCAACCCGGGCCGGGTGTTGTTCGGCACGGACATCGTCGCCAACCAACACATGAACAACTCCATCGGGTTCGACCTCTTCGCTTCGCGTTTCTGGACGCTACGGACGATGATCGAAACGCTTTACGATGGCCCGTCGCCGATCGTCGATCCCGACCTGCACAAGGTCGATCCGTCGGTGCCCAAGCACAGCACCACGCACCTCCGCGGGGCTCACATGGAGGGTGAGCTTTTGAAGCAGTTGTATTACGTGAACGCGAAAAGGATTCTCGAATCAGCGGATGGATGAAGATTTGGAGTATTCATCGTGATCGCCTGCGCGGCGGGCGGTCAGGGCTTCGCCCCGACACCCCAGCAGCCAAAACCGTCCTCATCAAGCTGATCCTCGAAGTTGCCTTCGGG
>JBCCST010000103.1:0-6329 GCA_039199695.1 Planctomycetota bacterium
CAATCGATCGTGCGGGGGGCGGGGGGTGGTGGAGCCGTTGTCGCTGACGTGTCCAATGGTCCCCGACGGTTCGGGGTCACAAAGCCGGTCGCGGGTCTCGGCGGGCTGGGCCCAGAAGCGGGCGAAGGTGTCCTGCACCACCTGGCCATAAAAACCCTCCGCCAATACCTCCTGACCCCCGACTGAAAATTTTGCCCCGGGTAAATTACCGGGGGCCGCCGCGGCCAACCCATCACAAAACTCAACCGCCACGCATTAACCCACCCCGTTACCACCCCACCCCGGGCGATTCGCCCGGGGTTAAATGAGACAAAACCCCCGCGAAGGACCTTCGCCATGACCACCCCTTCAAACCACCACGAACAAGAACCTCCCGGCCAACCGGACACCGACCTCACCGCCTACGCCCTCGGCGAACTCGACCCCGGCAGCCCCGAGCACGCCGCCGTCGAAGCCCGTCTCGCCGAGTCGTCCCCGGTCGGCGACGCCGCCCGCGCCGAACTCGCCGCGTTGCGCGACACCGCCAGCGATCTCACCGCTGCCCTCGCCGCGGAGCCCACCCCCGCCTCCACCGCCTCGGCAGCTTCCGACGCTCAGCACGACGCCCCCCGCGTCTCCCCGAAGCCGATGCCGCGTCACGCCTGGCCCCGCCGCCTCGCGATCGCCGCCAGCCTGGCCGCCGCCGCGGCCCTCGGGGTCGCCCTTCTCGGGCCCGATCCGGCAGGCACCCCGTCATCCCCCAACGCCGGAGCGAATTCGCCTGCCGATTTACCCGACGATCGTTCGACCGTCACCGCTCAACCCGTCCAAGTCGACCCCCACCTGATCGCGCAGGCCCGGCAACATCAAGCCCGTCAGTTCGCCGACGACGCCCGCACGGCGGCGGATCAAGGCTACACCGCCCTGGCATGGAACTTGATCTCGCAAGCCCACGAACTCGACCCGGACAACGCCGAGATCGAAGCCCAACGCACCGCTTTGCACGCCGCCCACCCGGATCAGATCAATCCCGAAGGTCTCGCCCCCGCGGTCGACAGCTTTCAAATCCAACGCCAAGCCGCCGCGTCGAGTTACGACGAAGCGATGGCCAACGCCGAGGCCAAGCTCGCGGCCGGGGACTACGCCGGGGCCAGCAACGACATCGCCAACGCTAAAGCCACGATCGAACGCAACGCCGCCCAATTCGGCGTCAGCGAGTTTGAGCAGCGACGCAACGCCGCGACCGAGTTGTCGATTCGCGTGTCGAACCAACAGATGGCTTCCGTAATCTCGGCCGATTCGCTGGCCATGCATCGCGCAGAACACGCCAACGCCGCGTCGTCAGAGTCCGCCGCCAAGCAAAGCAGGGAAGAAACCCGCGCACTCATTCAACAGGCCCGCCAACTCCAGAAGGAAATGAAGTACGACGACGCGTTGGTCTTACTCGACCACGCCACGTTCATCGAACCCGACAACTTCACCGCTCAGTTGCTCACCGAAGTCATCGAAGACTCCAAGGTCGCGGTGGATTCCCGCCACCTTGGTCGAGAACGTCGCCTAGGTTTCCTTGGCGATTCTCTTCGGAACCGTGAAGCGGCCATCCCTTACACCGACCTCGCCATCTACCCCGAAGACTGGCCCGAACTATCAAGCCGGCAGTTTGGCGGCTTGGATGGTGAACATGTCCCGGGTACGCCAAGGTTCGATGAGGCACATGCGGCCGGCGGTCCGCAGACCGAGGCTGACCGCGAGACGGCCTTACGTCTGCAAAAGACGGTGCCCATCAACTTCGACAGCAACCGGCTCGAAACCGTGATCCGTTACCTCCGGGAAACGACAGGCGCTGAGATTTCGGTCGATTGGCAGGCGCTCCAAGATACTTCGGGCATCGAACGCGACGCGCCGATTACGCTGACGCTCAACGACGTGCCGGCCGGGCGTGCCTTGGAACTCGTTCTGCAGCAAGCCGCGTCCCAGGGGTTTGGCGAACCGATGAACGCCACCTTCGTCAACGGCGTCGTGGTCATCGCCCCGGGTCCTGCCGATCCGCAACTCCCCGAACCCGAGTCGGCGTTCAACACCGAGTCCTACGACCGGGTGATCGACAACGCGTTCCTCGCCGCGTTCGACCACCCGCTGTCCACGTTCTCCATCGACGTCGATACCGCCAGCTACGCCAACGTCCGGCGGTTCCTGCAGCAAGGTCAACTCCCGCCGGCCGACGCGGTGCGGATCGAAGAACTGGTCAACTACTTCGACTACGCCTACGAACCCCCCGCGGTGATGCATCTCAACCACGACGTGGACGGCGAACTTCCGGGGGCGCCGTTTGCGGCGCACGTCGAAGTGACCGCCGCGCCGTGGTCGCCCGAAAACCGACTCGTCCGTATCGGGATCAAGGGCATGGAAGTCGCCACCGACGATCGGCCCGCGGCCAACCTCGTGTTCCTGCTCGACGTGTCGGGCTCGATGAACAACCCGCAGAAGCTGCCGTTGGTGAAAGCCGGGATGACGAAGCTGGTGGAGCACCTGCGGATGGACGACCGGGTGGCGATCGTGGTCTACGCCGGGGCGTCGGGCCTGGTGCTCGACTCGACCAGCGACCACGACGCGGTGCTCGCGGCGATCGACGACCTGACGCCGGGCGGCTCGACCAACGGCGCGGCCGGGATCGAGTTGGCTTACGACATCGCGACCCAAAACCATATTCCGGGCGGGCTCAACCGCGTCATCCTCTGCACCGACGGCGACTTCAACGTCGGTATCACCGACCGCGGCGCGCTCACCCGCCTCATCGAAGACAAGGCCAACGCGCCGGAAACCCCGACGTACCTCACCGTGCTCGGCTTCGGCACCGGCAACCTCAAGGACGCGACGATGGAAGAGCTGTCCAACGTCGGCGACGGCAACTACGGCTACGTCGACTCGCAGGCCGAGGCCGAGAAACTCCTGGCCGAGCAGGTCAACGCCACGCTGCTGACCATCGCCAAGGACGTCAAGGTCCAGGTCGAGTTCAACCCCCGCAAGGTGGCCGCGTACCGCCTCATCGGCTACGAAAACCGCCTGCTGGCGAAGGAAGATTTCAACAACGACGTGGTCGATGCGGGCGACATCGGAGCCGGGCACACGGTGACGGCTTTGTATGAAGTGGTGCTGGCCGCAAACCCGCCTCGCCCGCCCCAACAACCCTCGACACAGCAAGTCGATGGCCTGAAATACCAACAACCCGCCGCGCTTTCGGACGCCGCGGACTCGGACGAGTTGTTGACGTTTAAGCTGCGGTACAAGCAGCCGGACGCGGCAAAGGTGCAGGGGACGTCGAAGCTGTTGGTGTTCCCGGTCGAGGACGCGGATCGGCCGTTCGCCGAGGCGTCGGAGGACACGCGGTTCGCCGCGGCGGTGGCGGGGTTCGGCATGCTGCTGCGGGGTTCGCCGTACGCGGGCGAGTTGGATTTCGCCCAGGTCGCGGCGATGGCCGAGGCGTCGGCCGAGGAATGGATCAACCGCCTGGGCGATCTCCCACCCGAGCAGCAACGCCGGCAGGAGTTCATGCAACTGGTCCGCCGCGCCGCGGCGTTGGCTTCGCCGGATCAACCTGCTCTTGATGAGGATTGAGTCTTTCGGAGCACGAAGCGTAAGCAAACGATTCGTGCGACACGTTTGAGGTCACGCGCTGACGCTTCGTGCTCTGATTATGTTTTGGCTTCGATGGGTATCGCGGGGTATCACAATCGTCACACCGCGATCACCCGCAGCGCCCCCGGCAACACGGTGAGGTCCAGCGGCGTGTGGCCCACCGGATCACCGTCCGCCTGCGTCGGCACGGGCTGGCCGTCCGCAGGCAGCAGCGTCACGTGGGACGCCCGCCCCGCCGCCACGGTCTTGGCCCGCGAATGTCGGCCCAAAACCACCAGCCCGTGATAACCCAGCAGGCGGAGGAAGCCGGGCCGTTCAAACACCAGCCAGTCGAGTTGCTGGTCGTCGCCGCGGGCGTCGGGCGCAAACTTCAAGCCGCCGCCGTAGCGTGGCAGGTTGAAGACATAGGCCTGATGGCCCGTATACCGCTTGCCGTCGGCGACCACGGTGACTCCGGGGTAGCGGTACCGCCGGATCGCATCCAGCGTCCGCACGACATAACTTTTTTTGCCGACGCGGTGCAACTGCCCGTCGGGCAGGCCGCGCCGCCAGCGGTCCATGCGGTGGACCACATCGGCGTCGAAGCCGGTACTGACCATCAGCGTCAACAAGCGATCCACCGGCGGCTCTTCATCGGGCCGTTCGGCTGCGGCGGAATCGGCCGCGGCCGAACGGTCGCCGTCTGCCCCAGACGCTGAGGATGGGTTGCCGTCACCCGGCACCACCGATCGAACGCGCACCAGATCGATCGGCCGCGCCTCGCCCCGCGCGATCGCCTCGGCCATCGGCTCGGCCTTCAACGTAAAACCGAACTCTTGCGCAAACAGGTTCTCATTCCCAACCGGCAGCGTCGCGAAACGCAAGCCCAATCGGTCGGCCGTGTTCATGTCGTTCACCACGTCCGCGATCGAGCCGTCACCCCCCGCCGCGACCACGACCGTGTCGTCGCCTTGGACCTGCCGGAGCGTGGCGATCCGCTCTTGGGGCTGCCAGACCACGCGGACATCGACGCCGCGGGCTTCGAGCGCCGCTTCGAGTTGGCCCACCCGTTTCCGGTTCGGGCCGTGGCCGCTGAACGGGTTGGCAAAGATCAGCACGTTCATGCGTGGCTTTCAAAAAAGCGGAATCAAGTTGGAGCTATCGGCCAGCCGTGTGAACGCCGGGTTAATTCGACGCCCCCACGACGGGTTAAAAGCGAAGCGGAAAGCATCCCCAGCACAGAAAGTCACCAGTGCGGCGGCTTGTCGTCTTCGAGCCTTTGGTCGCGGTCGGCCGAGGGCTCCTCGTCGTCCGATTGCTGCGCTTCGAGGTCCGCCCGCATCTTGTCGAGTTGGGCCTTGAAGCCGTCCATCCGGTCGTGCATCGCCCGGACCACGCCGTCAAGCTCCCCGAGGTAATGCTCGAGGTGCGCGATCTTTTCTTCGATGTTGACCAGTCGTGCGTCCATGGGCGGGATTGTAACGCGGCGGCTTGCCTTCATCCGTTAGCCCCGGGCTTTGCCCGGGGGGGGAATCGAACAATACCCCGCCCCCGGGCAAAGCCCGGGGCTAACGGTAACGACCAATCACAAAAACATCCCCGCGACAGTGGCGGTGCAAGCCGACGCCAGCGCCCCGCCGAGCATCGCTCGCAGCGCGAGTTTCGAGAGGTCGGTTTTTCGTCCGGGGGCGAGCGGGCCGATGCCGCCGATCTGGATGCCGATGGACGCGAAGTTGGCAAAGCCGCACAACGCATAGGCCGCCATCTTCGCCGAGCGTTGATCCGCGAATCCGCCCTCGGCCCCGGGCTTGACGTACTCCAACATCTGGCCGAACGCGACGAATTCGTTGGTCGTCAGCTTCAACCCGATCAAAGCCCCGAACAACTGGCAGTCCGCCCAGTTGCCCACGCCGATGCACCACGCCAGCGGCGCGAGCACCCAGCCAAAAATCTTGGCCAGCGACAGCGGGTTCCCGGGATCGGTGACTTCGCCCGTGGCCGGGTCCACGGTGGGCAGCGCCATGCTGTCGAACACCGCCGCCCCGAGTTCGCCGAGCGGCCAGTTGACCAACTGCACCAACGCGGTGAACGCCAACAACATCGCGATGACGTTGAGGTACAGCTTCAGCCCGTCCTGCGTGCCGTTGGACGCCGCCTCGATCAGGTTGTGGGCATCGCGTTTGATCTTGAGTTCGACGTGCCCCGCCGTCGCGGCCTTTTCCGTCTCGGGCAAGATGATCTTGGCGATGACGAACGCCGCGGGGGCCGAGAGCACCGACGCGGTCAGCAGGTGCACGCCGATCTCCGGCCCCAGGTAACCCAGATACACCACCAGCACCGACCCCGCGACCGTCGCAAACCCGCCGGTCATCATCGCGTTGAGTTCGCTCAGCGTCATCTTCTCGATGTACGGCTTGACCACCAACGGCGACTCGGTCTGCCCCACAAACAAGTTCGCCGCCATCGCCATCGCCTCGGCCCCGCTCACGCCCATCGTCACCATCATCACGCGGGCCAAGCACCAGATCAGCAGCTGCATGATCCCCAGGTGATACAGGATCGACATCAACGCCGAGAAGAAGATGATGACGAGCAGACCCGTCGCGGCGAACGCAAAAATAAATCCCGCGCCCGGCACTCCCGGAAGGCCCGGCAGCTCCCGGCCGGAGTCCGCCAGGTCGTTGAACAACATCCCCGCCCCGAACCCGTTGACCGACACAAACCGCTGCACGCCC
>JBCCST010000104.1:0-6094 GCA_039199695.1 Planctomycetota bacterium
ATGTTGGTCTTCGGGGTGCAGGGGCAGAGCCCCTGCCGCTCGCCGCGGAGGCGCTTGCCTTTCAAAAACCGCAAAAGCTTTGCCAACTTATCCGATGACTCTACGCGTCATGGCTTTCCGGATTTCCTTGTCGGCCTCTTTCTTGCGGATGTCCTGGCGTTTGTCGGATTGTCGGCGGCCGGCGCCGACGCCGATTTCGAGCTTGGCCATGCCGTTTTTGAAGTACAGCGACAGCGGAACGATCGTGACGCCCTTGGCGGTGGTCTTGCCGTAGAGCTGATTGATCTCGCGCTTGTGAGCCAGCAGCAGGCGGACGCGCTTGGGGTCGTGTTGGAACGGCCCGGCCTGGGGGTAGTGGGCGATGTCGACGCCGTGGAGTTCCAGCCGCATCGAGTGGGGGTTGACGGTGACGTAGCCCTCGGCGAGCGAGACGTGGCTGTGGCGGATGCTCTTGACTTCGGTGCCCAGCAGCTTCATGCCGACCTCGAGCTTATCGCGGATGTCGTAGTCGTGCTTCGCCCGCCGGTTGACGATGCGGGGCTCGAAGTTGCGGGGTGGTTTCTTACGCTTGGCCATAACAGAATTCCGCTCCGCGGCCTGCCGGCTGGCGGACCGCACAGGTTACTCGTTAATCGCTGTTTCGGCGAAACGTGGTGTGGATCTCCAAACGAAAAACGGCGTCCCGATCACGGGACGCCGCTTGGGGTTGCGAGGTTTTCGAGGATGAGTTTTATCGCTTGTCGCGTTCGACCATCGCATACGCGTTGTGATTGTGGATCGACTCGAAGTTCTCCGAGTTGACCTGGTACCACGCGATGCGGTCTTCGTTGTTGAGCGCGACCGCGAGGTCGCGGACGATGTCTTCGACGAACTTGGGGTTCTCGTAGGCGTCTTCGGTGACGAATTTTTCGTCGGGGCGTTTGAGCACCGAGAAGACCTGCGTACTGGCACACTTCTCGACGATCTCGAACAACTCTTCGATCATCATCGTCTCGCCCTCGGCGAAACGGACCTTGGCTTCCATCACACAGCGCTGATTGTGCGCGCCGTACTTCGAGATTTCTTTTGAGCAGGGGCAGAGGCTGGTCGCGGGGACCTTGATGCCCATGATGAAGTCGTCGGTGCCGTTGGAGTTGCATTCGAAGGTGACTTCGATGTCCAGCTTGCCGGGCATGCCGGTGACGGGGGCCTTCTTGTCGATGAAGTAGGGGAAGTCGAGTTCGAGGTGGGCGTCGTCGGCTTCGAGACGCTGCTTCATGTCGTGGCAGACGAGCATGATGTCTTTCGAGCTGATCGCTTCGTGGTATTTGTTAAGGATTTCCAGGAAGCGGGACATGTGCGTGCCCTTTTTTTCCTGGGGCAGCGACACATACATGTTCACCGTGGCCACGGTCGATTGCTTGCTGCCGCTGGGCGTGTCCAGCGTGATGGGATAGCGGATGTCCTTCACACCCACTTTGTTGATCGCGACGCGGCGGACGTCTTGCGAGCCCTGCACGTCCGGCATGGTGGCTTTGTCGTCGGCGGTGTGGGGCTCTTCGAGGGTGGGGCTGTCAGGCATGGCGATCTTTCGGGTAAACGTCGCGGGAAGAAGCGGAGTCCGTACGCCGCTAACCACCGAGCATAGGCAGAGGTGAGCGATGAGGCAAAACCCTGAGCGTAAACAACCTCGATTTTCACAAAAACCTCGCCCAGCCGTGCGCCCGTGAGACTCCTATCATGCAGCAATGAAGCTCTACACCAAACGCGGCGACGCGGGCCTGACCGACCTCTACGGCGGCCAACGCATCGGCAAACACAACCTGCGTGTCGAAGCCTACGGGACCGCCGACGAGCTCAACAGCGTCATCGGCCTGGTCATCTCCACGGGCGGCCCCGACGAAATTTTGGTTCCGTTGACCTCGATCCAAAGTCGCTTGTTCGAGATCGGGGCCGACTTGGCCACGCCCCACGGCGAGCTCGACGAAGAGGGCAACGAGACCGGCCGAAGCTCCTCCGTCCCGCGCGTTGGCGATGAACAGGTCACCGAGCTCGAACAATGGATCGACGCGGTCTGCGAACCCGTGCCCGCCATGCAACACTTCGTCCTGCCCGGCGGCACCGAACTCGCGGCCCGGCTACACGTGGCCCGCACGGTCTGCCGACGGGCCGAGCGGTTGTGCGTCGCCTTGGCGACGATGGAATCCATCGGTGACCACGTCATCGTCTACCTCAACCGGCTGAGCGACCTGCTTTTCGCGATGGCTCGCCGAGCGAACCAACTTGAAGGCGTCGCGGACGTGCCGTGGATCGCGCCGGGTAAGGGCGATGGCTGAAACTCCTGCCGGCGATCAACCCGACCCCAAGCCGCCACACCGAAGACGACGGCGGAGGTGGCTGAAAGTGTTGGGCGTGTTGTCGCTGTTGGGGGTGTTGATGCTCCCGGCCTGCGGGCATATCCAGGTCGCGCTGCTGCCGATCGCCGAGTCGATCGGTCCCGAAGGCACGTTCCGCGTGGACGTCGGCGACGAAAAGCTCATCGCCCTGACCATCGACGACGGGCCGTCGACCCACACCGACGCTATCCTCGATCTGCTCGCGGCTCACGGGGTCACGGCGACGTTCTTCATCCACGCCGACCACCTCGACGCCATGGGCGAAGCCGGGCAAGCCGCGGTCGAGCGTCTTTTGCGTGAAGGCCACGAGCTGGGCAACCATACCACGATGGACGTGCCGAGCGTGTCGTTAAGCGAGTCGGAGTTTGTGTCCACTTTCGAGCGCGCCGACGAACGCCTCCGCCAACTCGGCGTCGAGCCCCGCTGGTTTCGCACCGCCGGCGGAAACTTCAACCCCGACACCATGCTGCCGACGATGATCGCCGCGGGCTACGAGCCGACGTTCGCGATGGGTTCGTTCATGCCCTGGGACACGTTCCTGCACCTGCCGGCGACTTACGGGAAACAGATCGGCAAGGCGGCGTTCCCCGGCGCGATCCTCGTGCTGCACGAAGGCATCGGCGAGCAGGCCGACCGCGGCGAACGCACGCTGACCACGTTGCGCAAACTGATCGAAGTCACCGAAGCACGCGGCTACCGGATGCGGACGTTGTCGGAGGTGGTGGATCGATCAAGACAGATCGATACCGGGCAGGGCCTGGGCGAGATCGATGTGCGTCCCGTCGGTCACGAGGTCGACGTCGGCATCCCGGGGGCGGTGGTTCGCTTCGAGTTCGCGGACGATGTCGAGCATCGGTGAGTGCAGCGGGGCGGTAAACGTCATGGGCTGATTCGTCACCGGGTGGGTGATCCGCAAGAGCGCCGCGTGCAGCGCGGGCGTGCCCATGACCAGCTCGCCCCCCGCGGCACGCTCGGCGGCGCGGGCTTCGATCTTTTGCCCCTCCGCTTTGGTGCGGGCGAAGTTGAGGTTCGGCCTTGATCCCGCTGCGACCGGCGGAGTTGCCAATTCCGGGGGGCCGACGGTCTCGCCGCCGTAGAGTTGGTCGCCGACGATGGGGAAGCCGTGGTACGACAGGTGGACGCGGATCTGGTGCGTTCGGCCGGTCTTGAGTTCGCATTCGATCAACGAGAAGCCTTCGTACCGCCGACGCACGCGGAAGAACGTCAGCGAGTCCTTGCCCGTCGCGTCGTTACGCACCGCGTGACCTTCGCGGATGGTCGGGTGTTTGCCCAACGGCTGGTTGATCGCGCCCGACGGCGGGTCGGGGCAGCCGTGCACCAGCGCGAGGTAGCACTTGAGGTTGGTGCGGTCTTCGAACTGCTTGGCGAGCAGCCAGTGGGTGGTTTCCTGCTTGGCGAAGATGATCACGCCGGTGGTGTTCATGTCCAGGCGATGGACGACCCCGGGCCGTTGGTCGTCTTTGCCGACGGGCGAGAGCTTGGCGTTCTGGGCGTGGCTTGCATCGTTGTGAGTCTGTGTCGGCTCGGCGAAGACGGTGCCGGGGGCCGGGCCGTGTTCGAGGTGGTGGGCCAGCGCGTTTACCATCGTGCCGGTCTTGTATTTCCGGGCGGGGTGGACGATGAAGTTGGCTTGCTTGTTGACCACGACCATGTCGTCGTCTTCGTAAAGGATGTGCAGCGGGATCGGCTCGGGGTGGACATCGACCGCGGGCTTGGGCGGGACCATGACTTCGACGCGGTCGCCGCTACGCAAGGACAACGACGGCTTGACGTTCTTGCCGTTGACGGTCACGCCGCCGAGGCCGATGAGCTTCTGGATCTGATTGCGGCTGATGCCCTTCAGCCGGTTGTGCAGGTACACGTCGAGCCGTTGCTTCGAGTCGGTACCCAACTCGTAAACGCGGTGCTCGGCCCCGGCTTCTTCGAGTTCATCGAGCGTGGTGGCTTCGTACCGCGCATCGGGATCGAGCTCGCGGTCCGGAGCGGGCTCGGGGGAAGCATTCGTCAGGTCAAACGGGTTGACGGGTTCGGCGTCTTCCGATTCCGGGGGCGAGGGCGGGGGCATGGCGTGTCTCAAAGCGAACGTAGGTTTCCGTGCGCATCGACCCCCCAACCCAAGAGGTCACTCGCCCGACGGTTCGGCGGGAACTTCGGCTTCGACGTCTTCGGCCGGGGCCATCTCGAACGGTGTGTCGAAGTCGACACCGCCGGTCACCACGGGGGCGACGCTCTCGTCGAGGCTGCTGGACTCGGTCACCGTCTCGGGCGCAAACTCCACGGGCTCGGCCAACGAGGGGAGCAGCGCGAGTCGGTTGTCCGCGAGGCTGACCCAGTAGGGGAACGTGCCGTCGGCTTTGGATTTGATCTGGTTGTAGAGCTCTTCCGCCTTCGAGGTGTCGTACCGCGACTCGGCCAACACGGCCAAGCCGTCGAGGGCGTTGAGTTCGTAGATGACGTGCGGCGCTTCGGCGAGCGCGGCTTCGTAGTGACCCTCCGCGGTGACGAGAATCTTAGTAGCGTCTTCTTCGGACGCGGTGCGCGACTCAGCAAGCAGCAAATCACCCGCCCGCAAATGTGCTACCGTGCGAACTGGATCGTTTTTCGTGTCTTCGATCACGACTTGCAACGCATCGGGGCTATCAGCGATATAGAGGTCGAGCCAGGAGTTCTGCAGAGCCACTGCGCGGTTCTTGGTGACCAGGTTGTAGCCGGCGAAAATGATCGCGGCGATCGCCAACACGCCGACGACCGGCGTGCCGAGCTTGTCGTAGAACGTCTTGATGTCGCTAAAGAAGCTGGAGAACTCGCCCTCGGTGTCGGCCGCGTGGGGATCGAAATCCGGCTTCGGGGGGTTCTTGGGCGGGGTGGCTTTGGGGGGTGTTTCCATGGGGAGGTGTTTTCAAAAGTTCATGCGTCCGGGCCGCGCGAAGGTTCGCGGCTTGGCCGAGCGCTCGGTGGAAGTCATATGACGGAAATTATTGAGCGGGCGGGGCGATCGGGCTGATGGTGACGGCCAACGTGGTGATGCCCTTGTCGCCGGTGATGGCGATGCGGAGTTGTTCGGGGCCTTTGGCGTAGGACTGGAGCGTCGCCCGCGGGTCGCCGTTGTCGAAGCCGTCGAGTTCCCAGCCGTAGTCGTCGAGGTTGCGACGGAAATACGCGGCGGCGTCCTGGGTGTTGGATCGGCCCTGGTAGACGTGGTACACGGTGCGGATGCCGGTGATGGGGTCGACGCTGCTGGTGCTCTTGGACGGGACGCCGACGAAGCCCACGGGACGCGGCACGTCGGGGATCTCGGCGTCGGGCGAGACGACCAGGCCGGCCCCCGATGGTTTGGGCAGGAGGTCGCCGTCGTCTGAATAAGCAAAGACGGGGAACGGCCCCTGGCCACCCTTCACGCACCCGCCGATCAGGACGGTGGCAACGAGCAGTCCGACAAGGCAGAGGGCGGTCCGGATCGAGTGCGGCGAGGCGTCGGGCTTCATCAAGGTTCGGCTTTCGCAAAGGTTCAAGAAATGGCTCAGCGGTGCGACGCGGCGTCCGCCAACTTGATCCAACATCGTATCTGTGACCCGCCGGCCGGGCAAACCCCGCGGGGCGGAATCGGGGTTGGCCCAGATGACTTTGTGGTGGGGCAGTTTGAAACCATGCAGGCTGTTTGTTTCACTCCTCCCCCTTGAGGGGGAGGTCGGGTGGGG
>JBCCST010000105.1:0-5430 GCA_039199695.1 Planctomycetota bacterium
CGAAGCCCAAACCCGCACCAAGCTCGGCTCGCGCTACGCGATCCGCCTCCGCGAGCAGGGCCAACTCCCCGCCGTGCTCTACGGCCACAAGCAAGACCCCGTCCACGTCTCCGTCGATGCCCGCGCCCTCAACGACGTGCTGGTCAGCGGAGCCCACGTTATTGAGGTCAAGGTCGACGGCAAGGCCGAGCCCTGCCTGATCAAGGACGTCCAATACGACTACCTCGACACCACCCCGGTCCACGTCGACCTGGCCCGCGTCGACCTCAACGAAGAGGTCACCGTGGAACTCGAAGTCGTCTTCAAGGGCGAACCCGCCGCGCTCAACGAAGCCGGAGCGATGCTCAGCACCCCGCACACCAGCGTCCACGTGAGTTGTAAGGCCAGCGCGATTCCCGACGAGTTGGTTTGCGACATCAGCGAGCTCGGCCTCGAAGACTCGATCTACGTCCAGGACCTGAAGCTCCCCAACGGCGTCACCCTCGCAGAGGACGCGAACTTCCTGGTCGCCCAGATCGCGATCCAACAGGCCGTGGCCGACGACGACGGTTCGGAAGAAGCCGGTGACGGCGAACCGGAAGTCATCGGGGCCAAGGACGACGCCGACGGCGAGTAATCCTCAAGTCACACCCGCCCCGGGCCAAGGATCGCCCGGGGCTTTTTTGTGCGCCCACTCGATTTGCTATCGTGCCCCGCGAAAGGTGCCACCATGAAATTGATTGTCGGCCTGGGCAACCCCGGGCCCGAATACGCCAAGACCCGCCACAACGCCGGGTTCATGGCCATCGAAAAACTCGCCCAACGCCACGGGCTTATGGGAGTGAAACACAAGTTCCACGCCGGGGTGCTCGAAGGCCGTATCAACCTGCACAAGGTCATGCTGATGCAGCCGACGACGTACATGAACCGCTCGGGCCTGGCCGTAGGCGAGGCCGCGGCGTTTTACAAACTCGAGCCCGAAGACATCCTCATCCTCGTCGACGAAATCGCGTTGGACCTGGGCCAACTCCGCCTCCGCGCGTCCGGCAGTCCGGGCGGGCACAACGGCCTCAAAGACCTCGAACGCGCCCTGGGCACCCGCGACTACCCCCGCCTAAGAATCGGCATCGGCCCCCGCACCCGCGCCCCGCAGGTGGATTTCGTGCTCGGTAAATTCACCGACGAGCAACTCGACGAAATGAACCACACCCTCGTCCGGGCTTGCGATTGCATCGAGTCGTGGTTGGAGGATGGGATTGAGTTGGCAATGACGAAGTACAATTAAAAGTCATGTACTCGACTCTATTTAGAACCACAATATTCTTGATCTGCACAAGCTTATGCGTTTCAGGTTGTGCAAGCTCAGTTGCAACCTCCGGGCGAAGTGTTGACCTTCAAGTCAGGACGGCACGCGCAGCGGTGATTAAGAACTTTGGCCAACCGGTCGGATCCCATAATTACCCAACGCCCGTGGCAATCAGCGAATTACCGGAAGTGCTACTGTTTCAAAACTACTCTGAAGGAAAAGGTTACCGCAACATAGCCCAAGTTGATTCAACGCGTTTTTACGAGCACGATCGCTGGCAAGGTGATGCCACCGTTTACGAACAATCCATCATCAAACGCGATGCATTTGTCAGCTACGGCGCATTGAAGATGGATTCAATCGTCGCACAAGATTTTGGGATGACGATTCCATTCACACTCGGATTGTCGGAAATTTTTCTACTCGACAAAGCGATGGTAAGAAAAGCCGCCAGAGAAGACGACGGAGTGTTGTTTCTCGTGTATTACGATCATCTGGATCAGATCAAGACGGCTTACGCTTTCTATTTAGGAGATTTCGATAGTGCCGAGGACGTAGAAGCGGTCGCCAGAACCGAGTTAAGTACGACTTACAAGCCAACGGCTCGGGCTGATTAACTACTCGTCCCCGCCTGGAACGCCACTTCCTCGTACGGCTGCACCACGACGAACCCGTCACCCTCGAACTCCATCTGAAGGGATTCACCGCTGCCTCGGCCCAGGAAGGTTTTGAGTTGGAGGTCGGTTTTGAGCTTGGGTGTCAGGCCGCCCGACCACATGACGGTGGCGTTGGGGTCGGTGGTGACTTTTTCGCCGGGGATCACCGGGAGGGTGAGCGGCTCGTAGTGGCTGGTCACGGCGACGAGGCCGGTGCCTTCGAGGCGGACGTTGAACAGGCCGCCCGCGAGCACGGCACTGACTTTTTTCATCATCTTGATGTCGTAGGAAAGCGTCTGCTCAAACGCGAGCAGGTCGTTGCCGTTGACGAAGATGGATTCGCCCTGGAGTTCGAGGATGGTGATCTTCTTGCCGACGTCGGCACAGAACACCGAGCCGCTGCCGGTGGCTTTGGTGAGGCGGGCGCCCTCGCCGCCGACCGCTTTCTTGAGCAGGTTGCCCAGACCCTGGTCGAGCAGCTTCTCGCGGACAAACTTGACCGCGCCGGTGTAGGCGATCATCGCGCCGGTCTTGATCCAGACCTCACCTTCGAGATTAATGTCGAGGATGCGTTCGGACTCGAGTTCGAAGAGGCCTTCGCGGAGTTCGCGTTCGACGGTGGCTTCGACAAAACGGTCCAGCGTGAAACGGCGGGGCGCAGCGGATTCGGACATGATGTCTCCCGGCGGGGTGGATGGATGCGGTCAGCGAAGCACAGCGGTTGGTCAGACGACCGAGGTTTCGATTTCCTTGATCATCGCGTAGACGTCTTCGGGCGTCGGAAGCGATTTCATCTTGTCGCGCGCGTCGGCGTCGATCAGCATACGGCTGATGCGGGACAACGCCTCGATGTGCGGGCCGGTCTGGTCGAGCGGCGAGGCGAGGAGGATGATGAGTTCGACGGGGTTGCGGTCGATCGCGCCGAATTCGAGCGGCGCCGCGGTCCGGCCGATGGCCATGTGCAGGCTGGGCACGCCGTCGGTCTTGCCGTGGGGCACGGCGACGCCGCCGCCGATGCCGGTGGTGCGGACGGTTTCGCGTTTCCAGATCGCTTCCTTGAGCGCTTCGGCGTCTTCAATGTCGGTCTTCTCGACCAAAAGATCGGCGAGCTGGAAAATCGCAGACTGCTTGTCGTCCGCCACGAGGGGGACCAGAACACAATCGGGCTGAAGAATATCGGTAAGCAGCATGGGCAAGCGGGCCGTGCGTGATGGACAAGGTGGGTGGCCGCGATACGAATACAGCCAACATCTTCAAAATAGCTCGCGGGGCATCATCGAGCAAACAGAGAGGAGCAAGATGGGTAAGGGGTTCTAAAGCAGTCGCCTCCGCGGCGAGCGGCAGGGGCTCTGCCCCTGCACCCCGAAAGCCACAAGAGAATCCAACTAACTTGGTGACCGTTCGGCATTTGGTCTTTGGGGGTGCAGGGGGCAACGCCCCCTGCCGCTCGCCGCGTAGGCGACTGCCTCAAAAAATCTCCCATATCTCCCCCTGATCGATGTGCTAGGCTTGAAGCATGTCCGCCATGGAGACCGACCCGCTCAACCAGTTGCTGAAGCAACACTTCGGCCACGACGATTTTCGGCCGCAGCAGCGGGCGATCATCGATGACGCGGTGGCCGGACGCGACGTGTTCGTGATCCTGCCCACCGGCGGCGGCAAGAGTCTGTGTTATCAGCTGCCCGCCCTCGCCGATGGATCGGGGACCACGGTAGTGATCTCGCCGTTGATCGCGCTGATGCAGAACCAAGTCGACCTGCTGACCGCCAACGGCATCCCCGCGACGTTCCTCAACTCCACCCTCGACCTCGACGAGCTCTACCAGCGCGAACAAGACGCGATCGCGGGCCGATATCGTCTGGTGTACATGGCCCCCGAGCGGCTGATGGCCGCCCCCGGAAGAGCATTGTTAATGCGGTTAAACGTATCGCGCTTTGCGATCGACGAAGCCCACTGCATCAGCGAATGGGGCCACGACTTTCGGCCCGAGTACCGGATGATGGGCGAGCTGCGTCGCGGCTTCGACGGCAAGTTCCGCGATACACCGCTGATGGCGTTGACCGCGACCGCGACGCCGCGGGTCGCCGACGACATCGTCCGCGAACTCCAGCTCCGCAACCCCGCCCGGCACCAGGGCGGCTTTGAGCGCACCAACCTGTACTACGAGATCCGCCCCAAGCAACAGGTCGTGCCGCAGATCCTCGATTACCTGCACGAAAACCCGTTGGCCGAGGGCATCGTGTATTGCCAATCGCGCAAGCGTTGCGAAGAGATCGCGGACAAACTCAGCGCCGCGGGGATCGAGGCGCTGCCCTACCACGCGGGCCTCGAGGCTGCGGAACGCGAAGCGAATCAACACGCCTTTATCTTCGGGGACGCCCGCGTGGTGTGTGCGACGATCGCCTTCGGGATGGGCGTGGACAAGCCAGACGTCCGGTTCGTGTTCCACGCCGACCTGCCCCGGCACATCGAAGGCTATTACCAAGAGACCGGCCGGGCGGGTCGGGACGGATTACCCGCCGACTGCATCCTGTTTTACTCCGGCGGCGACCGCGCGAAGATCGAGTTTTTCATCAACCAGAAAGAAACCGAGGCCGAGCAAGAACACGCCCGGCAGCAACTCGAACAAGTCGTCAAGTACTGCCACACCACCGGCTGCCGCACGACCGCACTGCTCGAACACTTCGGCGAGACCCACGCCGGGGCGTGCGGCCACTGCGACAACTGCATCAAGCCGCCCAACGTGGTGGACGCGACCGAAGACGCTCAGAAACTCCTCTCCGCGGTGGCCCGCACCGGGCAACGCTTCGGCACCAGCCACGTCATCAACGTTCTCCGCGGCAGCGAGGCCGAGCGCGTCACCAGCCGCGGCCATCACGAGCTCAGCGTCCACGGCCTGGGCAAACACCAACCCGTGGGCTACTGGCGACAACTCACCGAACGCCTCATTCAGGACGACCACCTCGCCCTGAGCACGGACGAATTCCGCACCGCCTACCTGACCCCCGGCAGCAAGCGGGTCCTCAAAGGCGAGGTCAAGATCGAGCTCGCCCAAAGCCGCGTCGCCAAGCCTTCGTCGGAACGCCGAGCCCGGGTGTCCAGCAACACCGGGGTGGACCCCGACCTGCCGATCGACGAAGCGTTGTTCACGACGCTCCGCGAATTGCGGCGCGACCTGGCCCGCCAGCAGGGTGTGCCGCCGTACGTCGTCTTCGGCGATGCGGCGTTGCGTCAAATGGCCCAATCCCTACCGACGACCAACGAGGCGTTCCTCAAGATCAACGGCGTCGGGCAAACCAAACTCAGCCGCTACGGCCCGCAGTTTCTGGAAGCCATCCAACAACACATCGATACGGGTTCTTGACCTAAAGATTATTTAAGGCAAGCGCCTTCGCGGCGAGCGGCAGGGGCTCTGCCCCTGCACCCCCGAAGACAACAGACAGAAAAAGGTGGTCAATTGCCTTGATGGGGGTGCAGGGGGCCGTGCCC
>JBCCST010000106.1:0-4626 GCA_039199695.1 Planctomycetota bacterium
GGGCGATCCGCGCGGCGACGTTCTTGATGTCGTGCACCCGGTTGTGAACGAAGTACGCCTGTCCCTCGCGGTTCAGTTCTCGCAGCAGAGCGTGGCGGACCATCTCTTCTTGGAAACGTGTGACCCGCGTTTCGACAGCCAAGCGGTCGGCCGGTGGCGTTTCGAGGTTCGAGATGCTGCGGACGCCCAAGAGGGCCATGTGCAGGGTGCGCGGAATCGGCGTAGCGGTCATCGTCAGCACATCGACCATCGACCGAAGCGCCTTGAGCCGCTCCTTCACCGCCACGCCGAACCGTTGCTCTTCGTCGATGATGACGAGCCCCAAGTCGGCGAACTTCAGATCGTCCGACAGGATGCGGTGGGTGCCGATGAGCACGTCCACCTCGCCGCGCTCGACGGCCTGCAGGGTCTTCTTCTGCTCTTTGGCGGTCTTGAACCGCGACAACGATTCGACGCGGAACGGGTAGTCCGCGAGACGTCCGCGGCAGGTGCGTTCGTGTTGCTCGGCCAAGACGGTGGTGGGCACGAGGACCGCGACTTGCTTGCCGTACTCGACACACTTGAACGCGCCGCGGAGCGCGACCTCGGTCTTGCCGAAGCCCACGTCGCCGCAGATCAGGCGGTCCATCGGGTTTTCGTCGGTCATGTCCGCCTTGATCGCGGCGATCGCGGCGAGTTGGTCTTCGGTCTCGTCGTAGGGGAACTCGGCCTCGAACTCCTTTTGCCAAGCGGTGTCGGCGGGGTAGCGCACGCCGGGCTGGGTCTCGCGGGCGGCCTGCACCCGCAGCAACTCGGCGGCGAGGTCCTTGACCGCGTCGGCGACGGATTGTTTTTGTTTCTTCCAACGCTTGCCGCCGAGCACGGAGAGCGGGGGTCGGCCCTGAAAGCCGCCGACGTATTTCTGGATCAGGTCGATCTGACCGACGGGGACGTGGAGCAGCGCGGCGTCGGCGAACTGGAGCGTGAGGTATTCGCCGCCGGCCTTACCCGACCCGATGATCTCGTTGCCGTCGAGGTCCTTCTTCCGGGGGGTGGCCCGCATGGTTTTGAGGCCGGTGAACTTGGCGATGCCGTGGTCGACGTGGACGACGTAGTCGCCGACTTCGAGGTCGAGGAAGGCGTCGCCGCCCGACGCGCTGGCCGAGGCCGCGGACATGACCCGGCGGACGCGGCGGCGGGTTTCGTAGCGGTGGAAGAGTTCGTGGTGCGGGACGAAGTGGTGAAGGATCTGTCCGTTAGCCCCCGGCTCTGCCGGGGGGCGATCAGGGGTGGTCGCACGCCCCCCGGCAGAGCCGGGGGCTAACGGGAAAGTTTCGCCGGCGCTTTCGTGGGCGTATCCCCAGATAAATCCACGGTGCAGCGCGCCGACCAGCACGTCGATCCGTTTGTAATGATCCGGCACATGTTCGATGAGTAACTCAACCAAGCGGTCACGCTCGGCGGGTTTGGCGCACAACACCGTGACCCGGTTTTGCGCGTCGTCCGCGAGGTGGCCGAGTTCGCGGATCGCGGCCTTGGCGTCCTGGTCGAAGCTGGGCAGGGGGGTGACGGGCAGGTCGACGTGGACGGCCCGGGCGTTGGAGGTTTGGGAGTAGGCGTTGAGTTCGACGTGCGCCCGGGCGGTGAGTTTTTTGAACACGTCCTTCGGCGGCGTGATGCCTTTGGAATTGGTCAGGCGTTCAAAATAGCCACGGGCCTGTTCGGAGAGTTCGAGGGTTTCGTGCAAGACCGGGACGAAGTCGGCCGGAAGTAAATCCAAAAGGTTCGCGGTGCCGTGGTCGGACTGGACCTGGTGTTCGGTGCCGCCGACGAGGCCGACGCTGCGGAGGGTTTCGCCCGAGCCCATGGTGTCGGGGTCGATGCGGTGGATGGTTTCGATCTCGTCGCCGAAGTAGTCGAGGCGGACGGGCGAGATGGACCCGGGCTGGTGGTCGGCATTGAGCACTTTGCCGGCCACCGGGAAGATGTCGATGATCCCGCCGCGGGTGGCGAAGTCGCCGGGCTGGTCGACCGCGTCTTGCCGAGAGTAGCCCGCACGGTCGAGCCAGTCGAGCAGTCGGCCGGGCGGCATCTCTTCGCCGGCCCGGAGGGTGAGGGTGAGCCCGTCGAGCGCGTCGGGCTCGGGCACGGCCTGCATCAGCGCCTGGATCGGGGCGACGATCACGTTTCCGCCGGGGGCGGCGTCGAACGTCGCGGGGCGGTTCTGGGTGGCGTTGGCTTGGGCGGTGGCGTAGCGGCCCTCGACGAGGTGTTGCACGACTTGCAGGCGTTCGGCCAAGAGCTCGAGGTTGACGCCGGACTCGCCCGGGAGGACTTCGAGCGCCCCGAAGCGTTCGACGCCGAGGCCGGCGGTGGTGGGGTTGACGTTCGCGGCCAGGCCTTCGAGGTCGTCGAGAGCGTCGTCCGCTTCGTCGAGGTGGGCCACGACCAGCAGCACCGTGCGCCCGAGGTCCTGGGCCAGCGCTCCGGCGACGAGGGCCGCGACGGACCCGCGCACCCCGCCGGCCGCGGCCGACTCGCCGCGCGCAAGGGTCTCGGCCAGCGCGCCAACGGGCGCGGACCCACACACCACATCGTGCCAGGCGTTCGCGACAATGGTCATTAGTTGGGCGTAGTGTAGCCGGGCCGCGCTGGCGTGACGCACGGGTGGCGAAGCAGGTAGTGACGGACTCGGTGTGCCGTGGTAAAGCGGGATCGCCGGCCACGACGCATCGTCGAGGTCATGGCCGGCACGCGCTCCGCTCGTTTGACCACGGCACCCCGCGGATAGGGCAACGTGACTCACTTCCGCCGAGGAAGCCCGCACTATGGTTACAGAGCATCGGGTACGTGGCCATGATGGAGAGCAACGTAAAGCCGATAGCTATGCGTGATGTGATTGATTAAATAAAATTTAACTTAAAATATTTATAATTATTTAAGTTAAATCTAAATTTAAAAACCCGTGGCTCTACGGGTGGTTTTGCCTGTCAGAATTCTGGCGATCACTCAGCCATCGCTCAATGCTCACCCGCCGATCAGCGGCTTGCCGTCCTGGCCTTTGGCGGTGGAGGTGATGACGACCGGCACCTCGAAGCTCGCCCCCTGGGCCGTGGTGGGCGCGGTCGGGGCCCCGGCCGGCTCGGGCACGTCGTCAAACTCGAGGATCATCGCGATCTCGTCGCAGGCTTCGTTCTTCGGGCAACGCACGCAGTCCGCCCAGACCTTGAGCGGCAGTTGCTGCCGATCGACCACCGCAAACCCGAGCCGCTCGAAGAACCGCTGCTCGTAGGTCAGCGACATCACCCGCCGGATCCCCAGCTCCTTGGCCTCAGCCAGACAGGCCTCGACCAGCTTCTTCCCCCACCCCTGGCCCCGCTGCGACGGCGACACCGCCAGCGACACCACTTCGGCCAATCCCGCCCAGATCACCGACAGCCCGCAGACGCCCACGACCTCCCGCGTGTCTTGGTCTTCTACGACGTGAAACTCGCGCACGTTCTCGTACAACACCGCCAACGACTTGGGCAGCATCAGCCCAAACTCGGCGGCGTCGTTGATGATGCGCCCCATCGCGGGCACGTCGGCAATCGTCGCACGTCGGATCATGGATAAATTGTATCGTCGACCGCGCTGGCATCCCGCCAACCTTCGGTCGCCCACCAATGAGCCTGGTGAGTAGCAAATCCGTAGGCCAACCCGCGCGGACGGATCGCATCAAATGACTCGGATGGACCGTGACCCAATGTCATCGGGTCGATACCGAAATCAATTTCTACGTCTTGACGTATCGCCTGCTCGTCTGCCGGCCAATGACGTATCCCTCCCCAATCATTTTCATAAGGGTTAAGATCGGCCCAGTCCTTTGGCCAAGCGCCGTTGTTGGCCTGTCGGTACATGGCCACGACTTCGGCCATCATCACGGTGGTGTGTGATCGCACCTCGGCTTCGGACATCGATTGTGCCGTCCGCCAACCAATGCTCATCACCAAACCTAAGCCAAGTAGAGTTAGCGTCACTACACCTGCCGTCACCCATTTGATGCCGCGGTGTCTTGCCATCGATTAATTTTAGGAAGAAAAATCCCCGCAGGCGGAATCGGGCCTCCGGGGATAGGGTTTGGTCAACATCCTGTGGTGATCACGCGGGCAGCACGAACACCAACACCTGGCCGGGTTCGTCGGTGCCTTCGACGGTCACTTGATCGTGGCCTTCCACGGTGACCGCGTCGCCCGCGGCGGCGGCTTGGCCGTTGATCGTCACCCGTCCGGTGGCGACGTGGACGTAGGCGACGGTGCCTTCGGGCAGGTCGAGCGTGGCCGATTGACCCTCGGCGAAGTCGCCGACGTAGACGTCCGCGTCAGCGCCGATCGTCAGCGAACCCTCGCGTCCGTCGGTGGTCGCCAGCGCGGCGAACTGGCCGTCACGCGTCGCGGGGTCGGGCAGCGCTTCCTGGTAGCGCGGGGTCGTGCCCTTTTCGCGGGGCATGATCCACACCTGCAGGAAGTGCACCGGGGCGTCGCTCCGGCCGTTGAACTCGCTGTGCGACACGCCGGTGCCCGCCGACATCAGTTGGATCCCGCCGGCTCCCAGCGAGCTGGCGTGGCCCATGGAATCCCGGTGGGCCAGCTCGCCGTCGAGCACCCA
>JBCCST010000107.1:0-4545 GCA_039199695.1 Planctomycetota bacterium
GCACCCCCACCCGGCCTCCCCCTCAAGGGGGAGGAGTGAAGAGAATCGTCCGCATGATGTCAAACGGACCCACCACCTAGATCTGCGAACCAGCGTTCCGGGCAGCACCCAACCTCCGCACCCCTTATC
The DNA here is from genome assembly GCA_039199695.1 of Planctomycetota bacterium. Taxonomy (GTDB): domain Bacteria; phylum Planctomycetota; class Phycisphaerae; order Phycisphaerales; family Phycisphaeraceae; genus Algisphaera. The sequence goes on from JBCCST010000107.1 coordinate 130, forward strand.
CTGTCGCGTGTATGGACCTGTCTCTGCTCTTCGATAACCTCCGCACGCCCGCGATTTTGTTTTTCGGTTTGGGCGTCCTCGCGGCGGTGATGAAATCCGATCTCGCGCTGCCCCAGCCGATCCCCAAGCTCTTGTCGATCTACCTGCTGATGGCGATCGGCCTGCACGGCGGCGTCGAACTGATGCGCAGCGAACTCGACGCGTCGATCATCATGGTCCTGGTCGCCGCGGTGCTGCTCGCGGCGGCGGTGCCCTTGTGGTCGTTCGCGATCCTGCGGCTCAAGCTCGACGTGCCCAACGCCGCGGCCATGGCGGCCACCTACGGCTCGATCAGCGCCGTCACGTTCATCACCGCCGACACCTTTCTCGACACGGTTTACGTCCAGACCGACAACGCCAACTACCTGCCCGGCGGCTACATGGTCGCCGCGATGGCCTTGATGGAAAGCCCCGCGATCGTGGTGGGCGTCCTGTTGGCTCGCTATTTCGGCAAGCCCTCGCCGGACCCTTCCGGCGGCGGGCAAACGCCACCTCTGCGAGCGGGAGACCACGACGGCGACGGCAAGATCGACTGGGGCGAGCTGTTCCGCGAAGCGTTTTTGAATGGGGCCGTGGTCGTCTTGGTCGGGTCGCTGGTGATCGGGATTGCGATCACGCCCAAAGGTTGGGAGAGCATCAAGCCATTTGTTTACACGCCGTTCAAGGGCGTGCTTTGCCTGTTTCTGCTGGACATGGGGCTGGTGGCGGCCCGTCGGCTGGGTGATCTGAAGTCGTGTGGCCCCAGCCTGATCGGCTTCGCGATCCTCAGCGCCCCGCTCCACGCGGTGCTGGGCATCGGCGTTGCGTGGCTGCTGGGGGTGAGCCAGGGCGACGCGTTGTTGCTGGCCGTGTTGGCCGGCAGCGCGAGTTACATCGCCGTGCCCGCGGCGATGCGTTTGGCGGTGCCCGAAGCGAACCCGGGGCTGTATGTGACGATGTCGTTGGCGGTGACGTTCCCGTTCAACATCACCGTGGGCATCCCGTTGTACCTGGCGATCATCGATTTGATCTGGAAGTAAACGATGAAGAATCTCAAGCGAATCGAATGCGTGATCGACTCGGTCCACGTGCCCGCGGTCGTGGACGCGTTGCGTGCCGGCGGCGTCGACGGGTACACCGTGATCCGCGGGGCGTCGGGCTGGGGCGACCGCGGAGCGAGGCAACCCGATGGTGTCTCGGGCGTGTTCGAAAATTGCGTCGTGCTTTGTGCCTGCGACGCCGAGGTGCTCGAAGGCGTCGCGGACAAGCTCCGGCCGATCCTCAAGCGCTACGGCGGCGTCGTGCTGATCAGCGACACACAATCGCTGTCGCATTGACCTTGAAACTCAACTCGTGGCGGAGGCGGTGACCGCAGCGGCACCGACTGCGGAAGTATCCGCAGGGTTTCCACGCTTGGCTTTGATGTCCAAAGCCATGAAGACGGTGATGACCAACGCCAACCCAAACATGCCGGCGAAAACGTAGAGCGTCGCCGCGTAGTTACCGGTGGCTTCCTGCACGCGGGTGACGAACGTCGGGCCGAACAGCCCGGCGGCGGACCACGCGGTCAACGTCGCCCCGTGGACCGCTCCGAGACGCTTAGTGCCGAAAAGGTCGCCGAGGAACGCCGGCAGCGTGGCGAACCCGCCGCCGTAGCAGGTGAGAATCAGCAGCACCAGCGTGGTGAATAGCCACGGGGCCGGGGCTTGGGCCAGCAACGCAAACGCGATGATCTGAATCACGAAGAACGAGGCGTACGTGCCGGGTCGGCCCAGGAAGTCGGAGACCGACGCCCAGCCAAACCGCCCGAGGCCGTTGAACACGCCCATGAGGCCGACCAGCGCGGCGGCGGCCGCGGCCGACATGCCCGCGGTCTCCTGGGCCATGGGCGAGGCGACGGCGATCAGCCCGATGCCGCAGGTGATGTTGATGAACATCATGGTCCACATGAAGTAGAACCGCCGGGTCCGTAATGCCTCGCCGACGGTGCACTGCGCCAAGTCCTGCACGACGGCGGCCTTTTTCGCGGGCTTGGCCGCCAGGGCTTCGCCGGTCAGGTGGGCGGGCATCCAGCCGGGCGGCGGGGGGGCGATGTAGAGCGCGCTGGCGAAGATGAGCACGAAGTACACCGCGCCCAGGATGTAAAACGTGCCGGCCGTGCTCACCGCCTCGGCGGCAAACAGCCGGGCCATCACCGGGCCAAAGATCATCGCGGCGAAACCGAAACCCATGATCGCCATGCCGGTGGCGAGGCCGCGCTTATCCGGGAACCACTTGACCAGGGTCGAGACGGGCGTGATGTAGCCGACCCCCAAGCCGATGCCGCCGAGCACGCCGTAGCCCGCGATGAAGACGGGCAGCGACTCGAGTTGGACCCCGACGCCAGCGACCAGCGTGCCCAGCCCGTAGAAGCACGCGGCAAACATCCCCGCCGCCCGCGGCCCGTACTTTTCGACCAGCGGGCCGAGGAAGGCGGCCGAGCACCCCAGGAACGCGATGGCCACAGAAAAGGCGAGCGTGATGTTCTGCTTTTCCCAACCCAAAGCGACCTCGAGCGGCTTGGTCATCACCGAGTAGGCGTAGATCGAGCCGATGGAGAGGTGCACGCCGACGCCCGAGAGCGCGACGAGCCAACGATTACGGGCAGCGGCCATTCGATTTCCTGGAGCAAGGCGGTGGGGAATTCACGGTCAAGCGTCGGCCCTCGGTTGGGTTCGGCGTTGGCCTTGGGGATCAAAACACTGTCGGTCAAAACCCGCCGGATCGCATCTGTTCAAGCGACGCCGGGAAAGGGTAACGGCTGAACACCGCGGTGGGGGCGGCCTCGAACATCGCCGGCGAAGGGTACACGTCTCCCGCGTAGCCCGCGTCGTAAATCGTGCGCAGGATCGACTCGAAGCTGGGCTCAGCGCCCGAGGCGTCTTCGAGTCGGTTGGCCCGGCCCTCGAGGAACGAGACGGTTGCCGTGGGTCGCCATTCGGAATGGTGGTTGAGCAACTGCGTGATCAACCCGAAGCCGTGGCTCAGGTCGTCGAGCGTCATCACGTCGCGCTGCGAGGGACGCAGCAACGCCAAGACTTCGACCAGGCCCATGTCGTACTTGAGCACGGTGACCTCGTCGCGTTTGGCAAACTGCCGGGCGTGAGCGGTGACGCTCTCGGGGGTCCACTGACTGCCGGGCAGCATGGCGGCGAGTTGCCCGACGATGCCGTGGTTGTTGTCGTCGGGGTTGGCCGCGCAGACCAGTGAGTTGTATCGCCCCGCCAGCAGGTCATCGAGCAGGTACTGCCCCCACATCAAGCGCAGCCGGGGCTGGGCGTCCGCCTCGCCGATCGCCTGGCTTTCGGGGGCCAGGACGAGCTTGTCGGCCAGCCCGGTTTCGAGAAACAGGGCGTCGCCCTCGCCGTCGTAGATCCGAACCGATTGGGTTTGTGAGTTTGTCATCGTTAACGCGTTCCTTTCCATTGGCTCGTGGCTTGTCGCCCGACTTCCGTGAGTACTACGCGGCGCGTTCAATAATAGATATAAAACTCCAAAATATAGCATCGTGATCGATCGTCGCCAAGCTGATTGTCTTGGAAGTCCAGACTTTTTTTGTGAAGCCGCAATAAGTCAATTCGTATTAATTTGATGGCATATAGGGATAATTTCCGCATTAATCACGGCCCCTTAGGGCTTGCCGCAGTTCGTGGAAACGGGTACGATCTAATTAAAGACTTTATGGTCGATATATCGTGTTTGCTGATAGTAACCCTAGGCTCCGGTTCACACCCTCAACTCCGAGACCCCCATGAGCACCGCCACCCCCACACGCCCCGTTTCGCTCGATCCCGATGTGGCTTCCGTCGATCCCTACCGCGGGTTTGCCGGGGGCGCGTGGCGCGACACGATTAATGTGCGTGAGTTTATCCAGAAGAATCTCAAGTCCTACGTCGGCGACGACGCGTTCCTCGAAGGCCCGACTCCACGCACGTGCCAAGTGTGGGATAAGCTCTCCGCGTTGTTTAAGGTCGAACGCGAGAAGGGCGTGCTCGACGTCAGCCAGATCCCTTCGTCCATCACCGCCCACGATCCGGGCTACATCGACCGCGACCTCGAGATCATCGTCGGCCTGCAGACCGACGCCCCGCTCAAACGCGCCATCGTCCCCAACGGCGGATGGCGGATGGTCGTCGGCTCGCTCAAGGCCTACGGCTACGAACCCGACGCGCACGTCGCCGAGGCTTTTACCAAGTACCGCAAGACCCACAACGACGGCGTCTTCGACGTCTAGACCCCCGAAATCCGCATGGCGCGCAGCGCCCACTGCGTCACCGGCCTGCCCGACGCCTACGGCCGCGGCGGATTCCTCGGCGACTACCGCCGGGTCGCGCTATACGGCGTGGATCGACTCTTCCA
>JBCCST010000108.1:0-3839 GCA_039199695.1 Planctomycetota bacterium
CCCTAACCCCTCCCTCAAGGGAGGGGGATTTTTAAACTGACCCGCTACCCAATCCCGCTTGGCCTGATGGGAAAAATCCTGCGGTGAACGCGAGGCTACGACTCGGCCGGCCCGGCGAAGTGGGTGTAACCCGTCAGGTCCAGCGTTTGGGCGGGGACGGTGAACGGCAGCCGACCCGATTCGTGCAGCATCTGACGGTCGGCGGCGCAGCGTTCGAAGATATCTTCGAGCTTAGGCACGGTCTGGATGACGCCGTCTTCGACATCAAACGGCTTGATCATCTTGGCGGGGATCGGTGTGATCGGCGCGGCCTGCGAAGCGGCGTTGATGATCAAAGTATGGCAACGGGCGACCTCAAGGCTGGCGACTACGCGGTCGCGCAGCGGCTGGTCGCGGACGGCGAGGGCGAAGGACTCGAGCATCAGCGGACGCTTGTCGTCGTCGCGGGGGGTGGTGGTGGTCTGCCCGTCGAGGCTGACCGAGATGTCGCTGACGGTCCAGCGGATGCCGCCGCGCTCGGTCTTGATGTCGATGATGGGGTGGCGGGTGGTGGAGGTGGCGTGGGTGAGCAGGATCAGGAAGTCGGCCGGGTCCGGGCGGTCGAGGTCGACGCGGATCGAAGCGGTATCGTAGTTCTTGATCTCCGCGGCGCGGTAGAGCTCGGCGGCGAGGTGGGTCGGGTGGGCACTGCTGGGCTCGTCGTTGCCCAGGAGGAACAGGACGATGTTGATGAAGTGGGCCATCGCGTTGTTGGCGGGGCTGTCGAGGACCCACGTGTCGCCGCGTTTGATCGCGCCCGCCCAGGTGGCCCGGCTGAAGTAACCCGAGTGCCGCGGCCAACAGCCATGAACTGTGGCGTTTTGGACCTTACCTAGTTCTCCGGCGAGCAGTCGGCGTTTCAGCGGCAGGGTGGCCGAGTCGTAGACGTCTTGGAAGCCGATCAAGAGTGGTCGGCCCGCCGCGTCGCGGGCCGCGATGAGTTGGTCGATTTCATCCACCGTGCCCGCCACGGGTTTCTCGAGCATGACCGCTAGGCCCGCGGCGAGTGCCTGCTCGGTAAACGGCACGTGCAGGTCGATCGGTACCGGCAGCCAGACCGCTTCCAGCCCCGGGTGTCGGAGCATGTCTTCGTAGGAGTCGTACAGCGTGACGCCCCGAGACCGCAGCAACTCGGCCTGCTCGGCGTGAGCGGCGAGGTCCGGGTCGCAGGCCGCCTCGAATTTGGCGGGCAACTCACACTCCGAGCCGTGCTCCAGGATCAACTTGGCGATGGTTTTGGCGTAGCCCCCGAGCCCCGCCACCGCGATTTTTACGGGATCTGCGTTCGACATGTCTCAATATTACGCTCTGCCGAGCCAAAACGCTTACCCGATCCGGTCATGTGAATCGACGTAAACCTCGTTATCAGCCGGTTTTTGGAGATTATCGACCGTCCGAATTGGAATTATTCATTCATCCGGATAGACTGATGAAGTAACTCGCCCGATTGCCGATAGAGACACTGTGAACCGCACCGACACGCAACCCGACACCATGCTCCGTTGGCTGGCCACCCTGGCCGACGCCACGCGGGTACGGCTGCTGCGTTTGCTCGATCGGCAGGAGTTGGGCGTGTCCGACCTCTGCGGCGTCGTCCAGATGCCCCAGTCCACGGTCAGCCGGCACCTCAAGGTTTTGGCGGATGAATCCTGGCTGATCAGCCGGCGGCAGGCGACGACCAACCTCTACCGCATGGTGCTCGACGAGCTCGACCCGGCCCAGCGTGACCTGTGGGTCCTGACCCGCGACCGCATGGCGGACTGGGCGACGCTGGCTCAGGATGAAGTGCGTCTCGCCGCGCGGCTGGCCGAGCGGGCCGGGGACACCGCCGCGTTTTTCGACGACGCCGCGTCCGGCTGGGACAAGACCCGGTCCGAACTCTACGGCGACACCTTCGGCCACGAGGCGTTGTTGGGTTTGCTTCCGGGGGACTGGACCGTGGCCGACTTCGGCTGCGGCACCGGCACACTCGCCGCCGACCTGGCCCCCAACGTCCAACGCGTCGTCGGCATCGACAACAGCCCGGCCATGCTCGAAGCCGCCGCGACCCAAATCCAGGGCTTCGACAATGTCGAACTCAAACAGGGCCAACTCACCGCGGCCCCGCTCGAAGATTCGAGCTACGACGCGGTGCTCTGCGTGTTGGTGTTGACGTATCTCGACGACCCCGCCGCGGTGCTCGCCGAGATGGCCCGCGTGCTCAAGCCCGGCGGCAAGGCGGTGGTGGTCGACCTCATGCTCCACGACCGCGACGACTTCCGCCGTTCGCTCGGCCAACGCTCGATGGGCTTCACGCCCGAGTCGCTCGGCGAACTCTTTACCGCGGTCGGTCTGACCGCCGCGAACTGCCGGTCGCTCAAACCCGCCCCCGAAGCCAAAGGCCCGACGTTGTTGTTGGGGACGGCGCAACGCTAAGCCGCAAACGGCTTGTTTGAAGTTCAATGTTCCCAACTCAAAACCTCAAACCTCAAACTTAACCCTCGTTACTCAAACCTTCTTGGAGACCCCCATGACCGCTCTCGACACCAGCCTTAACCTTTCGACCACGACGCTCAACGGCATCGACTTCAAAGTCGCCGACCTCTCGCCCGAGACCGTCGAATTCGGCCGCAAAGAAATCCGCCTCGCCGAGGAAGAGATGCCCGGCCTCATGGCGCTCCGTGAAGAATACAAGGGCCAATACCCGCTCAAGGGCAAGCGGATCATGGGCTCGCTGCATATGACCATCCAGACCGCGGTGCTCATCGAAACCCTCGCCGACCTCGGCGCCGAGCTCCGCTGGGTTTCCTGCAACATCTTCTCGACCCAGGACCACGCCGCGGCCGCTGTCGTCGTCGGCCCGTCCGGCACCCCCGACAAACCCAAGGGCGTGCCCGTCTTCGCCTGGAAGGGCGAAACCCTCGCGGAATACTGGTGGTGCACCGAAAAAGCCCTGAACTTTGGCGACAACGGCAACCTCGGCCCGCAGCTGATCGTCGACGACGGCGGCGACGCCACCATGCTCATCCACAAGGGCGTCGAGTGCGAAAAAGCCGGCAGCGTCCCCGGTCCCGAAACCACCGATAACGCCGAGTTCAAGGAAGTCCTCAAGACCCTGGCCGCCTGCCTCGACGAAAACCCGACCCGTTGGCAGACCGTCGCCGCCGCCTGCAAGGGCGTCAGCGAAGAAACCACCACCGGCGTCCACCGCCTCTACGAGATGCAGCGCGACGGCAAGCTGCTGTTCCCCGCCATCAACGTGAACGACTCGTGCACCAAGAGCAAGTTCGACAACCTCTACGGCTGCCGCCACTCGCTGATCGACGGCATCTTCCGCGCCTCGGACGTCATGATCTCCGGCAAGGTCGCGGTCGTCTGTGGCTACGGCGACGTCGGCAAGGGCTGCTGCCAATCGCTCAAGGGCCAGGGCGCCCGCGTGATCGTCACCGAGTGTGACCCGATCTGCGCCCTGCAAGCCGCGATGGAAGGCTACGAAGTCACCACCCTCGAAGACGCCCTCGAAGAGGCCGACATCTTCATCACCACCACCGGCAACTACAACATCATCACCGTCGACCACATGCAGAAGATGAAGGACAAGGCGATCGTCGGCAACATCGGCCACTTCGACAACGAAATCGAGATGGCCAAGCTCGAAGCCGTCACCACCCGCACCAACATCAAGCCGCAGTACGACGAGTTCACCTTCGAAGACGGCCACAGCGTCTTGATCCTCGCCGAGGGTCGTCTGCTGAACCTGGGTTGCGCGACCGGCCACCCGTCGTTCGTCATGTCCGCCTCGTTCACCAACCAGACGATCG
>JBCCST010000109.1:0-3793 GCA_039199695.1 Planctomycetota bacterium
CGGCGGGGTCCTGACCTGAAAAAACGCAAACACAAAAAAACCCCGGGCTGGTGTGCCTCGCGACGCCGAGGAGTCGAGAGGCACGGCCCGTGGGAACCAACCGCGCGCCATGATTTCCGAGTGGCCGCTCCGGCCACCCATCAACGCCAACACGGCGATGACGAGCAGTGGTTGGCAAGTGGTGTGCCGCGTCGCGAAAAAAGATGATTGTGCCGGCCCACTTTTCGGGGAAAACCCCCTCCTCAGGCCAGAATCACACTTCTCTGAGCGGATTTTGTTGGCCGATCACGTAGAAACCTTCTGCCTACCAAACAGGCAACGCGCGCATCCGAGGCACTCCTGCTTGACACCGCACAAACAGTGGGCACACCCGATCCAAATGATCCGCCTTCGGCATCGCGTAACACAAAGCGGGCCGGACACTGTCGCGTCCGACCCGCTAAGGCTCACTCGAATGAACGGAACTGGTTTAGGGCGAAATCCACTCGCCGTTCGCCGGGATGTCGAACGTTTCGACGACATCGGTCACCGGCGTGCTCGTGGAGAACGCACCCATGTCGATGACCGAGCCCTTGGGCATCCAGAGCCGCGGGTTGGACGATTCGAGATCGCCCATCGTTTCGACGTGGCCGTCGTAGAAAGCGGCGTTAAAGCGGTATTCGTTGGCGGTCTGGAACGGTGCCTGCTCCCCGTGGCGGTAGGCGAAGACTCGGGCGTCGATCGCAGCAGTGCCGGCGTTCTGGTTTCCAGGGGCGGCGGTTCGGTTCCAAGTGTTCGACGCAAGCATCCACGACCCACGGCCGGCGAAGAACGCTCCACTGGCACCCGCGTGGCCAAGGTCCGTGTCAGGCGTCGTCGAGGTGTTGCTGTACCTTGCTCCATCAGCGAGTGCGATCTTCTCGCTGGACGCACCGATCTTCGCAATATTCGGCTTGTATCCCGCCGGCGAAGTACTGCTTGGGTAGGACTGGTAGGTGTTCCACGGTCCGCCGCTGCCGTTGGGCATGAGGATGAACATGTTCGACATCATGTAGCTGGGCATCGGCCCGGCTTCGTGCGGCACGGAAAAGCTGCCGCTCACGAACGGCTGGGCGATGATGTCGTTCTCCGGGCATTGCAACAGTTCCCACTCACGCAGCTCGTAGAACCGCTCGAGCCGATCCGCGGTGGTCGGCCCTGCGTTGAAGGGCTTACCTAGCACACGCGCGATGGGGGTCCACCAGTCGAAGTTGGTGATGATCTCCGGCGTGTTGGCGTTGTTGAACGCCGGATCGAGCGACCCGCCGATGCCGGTATCCGGAATGGGGTTCCGCCAGATGAACCGGCTCGTGTTGACCGGTGCGCCGGCAATCGCACCGTCGTTCTCGCTAGCGTACAGGTTGAAGCCCTGCAGCAGCGACCGCAGATTCGAAGCACATTTGACCGACTTGGCCGAGCGGCGTGCGCTCTGCAAGCTCGGCAGCAGGATCGAGATCAGCAGCGCGATGATGCCGATCACGACCAGCAACTCGACAAGTGTAAATCCACGCCAGCGACGCCGGCGGCTTAAACGGGTGGGCAGTGAGGTGGGCAGCATGTTGTTTTCTCTTGGCGGGACGTGACACGTCGACAGGGGACGCGGCTCGGTTGATTGACGGGACGAACACGACTTGGAAATCTCGCGCGGGCTTCTCATCCGCGGTCTCTTTTTGGCACGGCGAGCGATCGATCTTGCTCAAGTTCCTCTGGCGTCGGCGGCGGCTGAGATTGCGGACCCGGCTGCGGATTTCGGGAGACGACCAGTCGATCGCAGTCGGGGCAAAACGTCGGTCCACGTGAGCTTTCCGGCACCAAGCCGTTGAGCAGCACCCACGTGGGATCGTCCTTGATCTGGCCATCGGCCGTCCAGTAGCAGGCCTCGGCTGGATATCCGTTGCCAGGGCCGGAAGGAGCGTCGATCGGCACCATGTCACCTGACTTCAAGGTGTAGGAAAATGGTTCGAGCGTCTCGGCATCGATGAACGTCCGTTCGTTGGCAATTGCGGCGGCGGGCGAACCGCCAAAAGTGCCAACGATGTTCCACACGAACACCAAAAATGCCACGGCGAAAATCGCACCCACGGCAATCTTGCCGGAAGGGGTGGAGAGCCATTCACGAATGCCTTGTGCCATACATAGTCCGGATGTGATCTGGTCGGTATCGGACGCGGTCGTGACAACGTTAGGAATAGAGCCGGTCGAAAACGGTGTCGTGATTGTGAAACTTCAGTTAACAACAGCCCCGGCGACGTTGCGGGGGTCGGGGCTACCATCGCTCATCGGGGCCATGACGTACAAGCAGGCTGCCCTTGGCGACACCCTTCGGGGGCGGCGTGTTGCCGTTGTCGGTGGTGGGGTCGGGGGGCTTGCGGCGGCGGTGCGGCTGGCGTGTCGGGGGGCGAAAGTCACGCTTTTCGAGCGGCAGCCGCGGGTCGGGGGCAAGCTCAACCAACGGATCTTCCCGCACCCCGACCGGCCGGACGATCCGCCCTTCCGCTTCGACACCGGGCCGTCGTTGCTGACGTTGCCGCTCGTGCTGGCCGACCTGTTCTTCGCTGCGCGTGAGGACATCCGAGACCAGATTGACCTGATCCGGCTCGACCCGGTCAGCAAGTTCGTCTGGCCCGACGGCCAAAGCTTCACCACCCACAGCGACCCCGACGCGATGGTCGAGCAGGTGCGGCAGCTGGCCCCGCAAGATGTGGACGGGTGGTGCAAACTGATGCGCAAGGGCCGGGGCATCTGGGAGATCGCCGGCGAGGATTTCCTCGGCCACGCCCCCGAACAACTGCTCAAACGCCCCGGACCGCCGTGGAAAGGGCTGAAGCTGCTCACGGTCCCGCTGCGGATCGGCATGCACCGCCGGTTCGGGCCGATTGTGGATAAACACGTCAAGCACCCGCGGTTGCGGGCCGTCCTGCACCAGTACGCGACCTACGCCGGCGGCTCGCCGTGGGGGGCACCGGCCGCGCTGCTGAGCGTGCCGCACGTCGAGCTCGGGCTCGGCGGGTTTTACGTCAAGGGCGGGATGTACCGGATCGCCGAGGCGTTGGTCGGGCTGGCCGAGCGGCTGGGCGTCGACGTGCGGACCTCGGCGATCGTGGAGCGGGTGCTGGTGCGCGACGGGTCGGCGGTCGGCGTGATCGTCGACGGGGCCGAGCACCGTGCGGACGGCGTCGTGGTCAACGCCGACGCGGTGAGTGCGTACCGCCACCTCCTCCCCGCCGCCGACCGTCCCCACCGCCCCGACGCCAAGCTCGACGCCCTCGACCCCGGTGGCTCCGGCATGGCCTGCCTCCTCGGCACCGACGGTCGCTTCGAGGACCTCGCCCACCACACCAAGTTCATGCCCGACGACTATGACGCCGAGCTGCGCGCCATGTTCGACCACAAGCAGCTCCCCGCCGACCCGTGCATCTACGTCTGCGCCTCCACCCGTTCCGACCCGACCCAGGCCCCGCCCGGCTGCGAAAACCTCTTCGTCCTCAGCAGTGCCCCCAGCCTCTGGGGCGGCGGCGAACGCGTCGACTGGTCCGACAACGGCCAAGCCTACCGCGACCGACTCGTCGCCCGCCTCGAACAGTTCGGCATGACCGGGCTCGGCACCAGCGTCGTCGTCGAGGACCGCTTCACCCCCCCACGCCTCGAGTCCGAGTACGCTGCGAACGCCGGCAGCATCTACGGCATCGGCGCCACGACCCGCCGCCAGGCGTTCCTCCGCCCGCCCAACCGCGACCCGAAGATCGCGAACCTGTTCTTCGCCGGCACCGCCACC
>JBCCST010000110.1:0-3739 GCA_039199695.1 Planctomycetota bacterium
GTGACGCGTAGCGTCCCGCGATGGTTGGTGATTCGCGCGGGACGCTTCGCGTAACCCGGTAAATCAGCTCATAGTTACAACGGCGACGCACGCCGCCGTTTCCGCCACACCGCGGCGAGCGGGCCGCTCACCGCGTAGGCCACAAACCCGCCCGCGATCGCGGGCTGGGGCCAGACCAGCAACAGCAGCAACACCGTCACCGTCCAGACCACCGCCATGAACGGGGCCCGGCCGCGGACGTAGCGGTTCATCACGTGGACGTAGCGCAGTCGGCTAACCATCGCCAAGGCGCACAACAGCGTCGCCCCCAGCAGGCCGTAGGCCGCGAGACCCGCGCCGAGTGATTCGTTGTCGTTGGCCCAGATGTGCTGGTGCAAGAGCGCCAAGCCCGCGACCGCGCCGGCGGCGCCGGGCGACGGCAGCCCATCAAAAAACAGGTGCGACTTCACGCTGGCGTCTTGCACCTCGATGTTGAACCGCGCCAGTCGCAGCCCGGCACAGGCGACGTAGATCGCGGCGATGGCCAGGCCCAGGCGGTCGTAGAACGTGTCGCCGGTGTCGGAGAGGTAAGGTGCCTGGACGCCGATGATCTGGACGAGGATGAACGCCGGGGCGACGCCGAAGGTGACCATGTCGGCCATCGAGTCGAGTTGCTCGCCCAGATCGCTGGTGCTGCGGGTCAGGCGGGCGACCCGGCCGTCGAGGGCGTCGGCGATCTGGCCGACGAAGATGAACAACGCGGCGCAGGTCAACGGCGTCCAGTCGAACACCATCGGCGTATCGATCGGCCGCGACGCGACAAACACCGCCATGAACCCGCACAACAGGTTGCCCAGCGTGAACATCGTCGGCAACACCGCGATGGTTCTGCCGCGAAGGTTTTTGCGCCGACGTCGCCCGGGCCGGGGTTGCGGCGTCGCGGAACGGCCGGGCTCAGCGGATGCTTCTTCCTCGGGCAAGGTTGGCGTCATGCGGAATCCCATAGCCGGCCAGTGTAACCGGCCCGGCTGACCACGGCTGGTGTTTCGCAGATCCGAAGCAGCCGGCGATACACCCGATCCCCACCGCTGAGGGGCCCCATGGCCGTAGACAATCTTGGACCGGCGGGCCGACGCGGGGTATCCTTACGGATCGCATGAATCAGGCGGACCCCCACGAACACCCCACGACGCCCTCGGACCCCGCACCGGCTTCTTCCCCGGAAGCTGCCGGGGAGTTCACGACGTCATCGGCACCGTCCGCCGCGGCGTCGGACCTGCCGACACACCGGGTGTACGAACCGTCGTGGATCGCTCGGCTGATCGCGCTGCTGATCTTCGCCCCGACGCTGGCGGTGCTGTTGACCGCGGCCTCGCTCACCGCCAACGCCGAGGGAACGGGCACGCACACCCAACTCGGCCTGGCCCCGTGCGGGTTCAAGACCGCGACCGGGCTTCCGTGCGCCACCTGCGGGATGACCACTTCGTTTACCCACGCCGCGGACGGTCGGCTGCTCACCTCCTTCGTCACCCAGCCCGCCGGGATGGTCCTGGCGGTGTTGACCGCGATGGCGGTGCTGGTCAGCGGCTGGTCGCTGGCGACCGGGATGTCGTTGGCGCCGATCGGCCTGGCGTTGTGGCGGCCCCGCGTCATCATCGCGGGGATCGCGCTGATCCTCGGCGGTTGGCTGTACACCGCGCTCAAAGCCGCGGCTTTCAGTTGACCCCAAACGCACCACCCTCCCCCCACCCGAAACGGACCCCGCATCATGACCGCTATGGATCGCCCCCTATCTGTACCGCGATACGCTGCCCGACGGTGGACCCTGGCGTCGGTCGTGCTGGGACTGACGCTGGTCATGACCGGCTGCAACATGCTCGCGTGGGCCGCGGCCGCCTCTCGGGACGACGACAAGCCCGTGGACGTCGAGGCGGAATACCTCGATATGGTCGACAAGCGCATCGCGGTGATGGTCTCGGCCGACGAGTACACGCTGTTCCGTTTCCCGCGGTCAACCGACAATGTCGGGCAAGCGGTCGGCAACGCGATCCACAGCAACGTCGAAGGTGCCGTCGTGTCGATCCCCCGCGAAGTCGCGCGGTATCAACGGCAGAACCCTTACTGGATCAACAGCCTGCCCAGCCGGCTGATCGACGAGTTGGGGGTGGACCGCTTGATCATCATCGATCTCAACGAGTACCGCACCAACGAAGAAGGCAACTCCAACGTCTGGCGGGGCGTCGTGGACGGCACCGTGTCGGTGTACGAAGCCGACGGCGAAGACCCCGACAACGCCACGTTCCAAAAACAGGTCCGTGCCGAGTACCCCGAGGGCTCAACGTTCGGCCTGGTCAGCGCCGACGCGGATCAGGCCAAGATCGAGGCCGCCACGCTCAGCGTGTTCGCCCGCCGGGCCGGGGGCTTGTTCTTCGATTACCAAGAGGTGCGTAAGCAATGAACGCAAGGCTCTTCTTCTCTCGGTTCCGCCTCGTCGATTTCGCCGGCCCGTTCAACGGTTGGCGGTGTTTCGGCTGCGTCGGGGTATTGGTGTTACTGGTGATGCTGCCCGCTTGCGAGCAAACCTCGGTGTTGGTCGAGGCGGTCCGCGGGCCCGAAAAGATTGAGCCGTTGTACGTCCTGCCCGACGTGCCGACGCTGGTGATGGTCGATGACCCGCAACACCTGCTGAACAACCCGGGCCTGTCGCGGCAGATCGCCACCACCGCGATCCACTACCTCGAGTTCCACGAGGCCCTGGACGACGCGACGTTCATCGAGCCCCGCGAGTTGGCCAAGCTCGAAGCCGAACTGGGCACCCAATGGTCGATGACCCCGATCGACGAGATCGGCGAACGCCTGGGAGCCGAGCAGGTCGTCTACGCCAAGATCAACTCCGCGCGGTTCCATTTCGTCGACACGTTGTACCGCCCCGAAGCTTCGATCGAGGTGAAGGTGATCAACGTCGCCGACGGCAAACGGGCCTGGCCCGAGCCGTTGGCCCTGGCCGATCCCGAGCGCCCGTCGCCCGGGCACCTCATCCGGATCCAGGAAAACTACGAGTCGCGCGACAGCCGGTACGTCGGCGATTCGACGCCCGACGATCTGGCCCGCCGGATGGCCGACGAAGCGGGGCTACGATTGGCCCGGCTGTTCTACCAGTGGCAGCTCGACGCCGCGGGTTCTTCGCTTTGAATCCGCCGCGGCCGCCCCTGCACCTGATCGATCAGGTGTCGCCGCAGGCTTACCCCGCGGCCTTGGCGTTGATCGCGCGCCGTCGCGAGCCGACGCTGCTGCTCGGCGGGACCCCGCTGTCGCGAGCCGCGGAGGCGGCGGGACTCACCGAGCAAGTCAAACACGTCCGCGTCGCGGCGGGGTCGGCAAGGTGGGGCGTCTTCGCGTTGCGGCAGGCGCTGCGCGACGTCGAACCGGGACGCGAGTTACACGTCTGGTCGCTGAACTGCCTCGCGGCGCTCAGGACCCTGCGACGCACGAGCGCGACCGTGATGCATCTGCTCGCGTTGCCCGGCCCGGATCAACTCAAACTCATGCTCCGACTCGATCGGCCGACGCTGCGGTGGCGGGTGTTGGGTGCTTCGCTGCGCGACCAACTGGTCGCCCGGGGCATCTCCGCCGAACGGGTTGAACTCGAAACCCTCCCGACACCCGAGGAAGCCCACGCCAAGCTGCAACTCGACCGCGTCTCGTTGCGAGCACGTTGGGGCATCGACGAGGAGATGCCGGTGGTGGCGGTGCTCAGCGA
>JBCCST010000111.1:0-3494 GCA_039199695.1 Planctomycetota bacterium
CGAAGACCAACATACACCCTCGCGGTCTTTGGCTGCTGGGGGGTGCAGGGGGAACTCTCCCTGCCGCTCGCCGCGGAGGCGCTTGCCTTAAGAATTCAAACGACTAGCCATCACCAATATCACAACCTATTCGTTATGCAGCGCCTTCTCATTCCCCTGACGTTTATCCAGAGCTTTGCGACCGTGCTCCTCGAGCGCGGGTTGTATTTCTACACCGATGAGATTCTCGAGTTCAGCGAGGCGGAGAATCTGGGGTTGGCGGTGCTTTTCGGCGTGTGCTACGTCACCGGCGCGATGCTCTCGCACCGGGTCACGAAACAGCGCGGCGAGCGGCCGACGCTGCAGGCGGTGTTGATCGGCTTGGGGATGCTGAACCTGACCGTGGCGTTGATGCCGTCGACGGTGATCGTGTGGACCGGGTTTGCGGGGATCGGGGTGTTGGTCGGCATGAAGTGGCCGATCATCGAGAGCTACGTGACCGCCGGGGCGACGCCGGACCGGACGCTGAAAGTGGTCGGCCGGTTCAACATGGCGTGGTCGAGCGCGATGCCGTTGAGCCTGGCGGCGACGGGCTTTATGATCGAATGGCTGCCGCCGACGTCGTTCATCGGTTTGGCGGCGCTGATCTACCTCGGGACGCTGCCGGTGCTGTTGAAGCTGCCGTGGGTGCCCGAGCACTTGCCGCACGACCACCCGGAGCGGCCCGACCCGGCCCGCGTCCGGCGGTACCGGGCGTTGATGGTGTCGTCGCGGTGGTCGCTGCTGGGCACGTGCGCGATGATGTTTCTGTTGGTGCCGTTGATGCCGAGCATCTTCGATCGGCTGGGGCACGGGGTGTTGTGGTCGCCGGCGTTGTCGTCGTTGGTGGATGTCTGCCGATTCCTGGCGTTTGTCGGGTTGGGCGTGTGGACGTTTTGGCGGGGCCGATCGCTGCCGTTGGTGGTGTCGGCGGTGGGGATCCCGGTTGGCTTCTTGATGGTACTGTTTGCGCCGACCACGGCGGTGGCGTTGGCGGGCGAGGCGATCTTCGGGTTCTGTGCCGGGCAGGTCTATTTCGCGGCGTTGTACCACGCGATGGTGCTGGAAAACGCCTCGGTCGAAGCGGGCGGGCACCACGAGGCACTCATCGGCAGCGGGTTCGCGCTGGGGCCGGCGATCGGGCTGGCGGGCATCGGCTTGCAACGTCTGGTGGGCGATCCCGTCGGCGGCATGTTGATCGCGGTGACGCCATTGGTGCTGTTGTGCCTAGTGGCGTCGCTCTGGCCGTTGGTGAAGCTGCGGCGGGCCGAACGCCTCGATCCGAGGGCGAGCCAGCGCCCCGATCAAGCCCTACAATAAGCGCGACGCAAGACCTGTAACCCGACCGAAAGACCCCGAACGTGACCACGACCGCCTCCCTCACCGACGCCACCGCCCTCCCGTTTGACTGCGCCCAGATCGCCGCCGACCACGGCACGCCGACGTGGGTTTACGACGCCGCGGTGATCGAGCAACGCATCGCTGAGGTTCAATCCTTCGACACCGTCCGCTACGCCCAGAAGGCCAACTCGAACCTGGCCCTGCTGGCTCTGATGCGTAAGCACGGCGTGAAAGTAGACGCAGTGACCGCCGGCGAGATGCACCGCGCCAAGCTCGCCGGCTACGAACTCGGCAGCGACGACGTGATCTTCACCGCCGATATCTTCGACGACGACGCGTTGGAGATGATCCGGCAGTACCACGTGCCGGTGAACGTCGGCAGCCCCGACATGATCGGCCAACTCGCCAACGCCCCCGGAGGCGGCATCGATGTGCCCATCACGCTGCGGATCAACCCCGGCTTCGGCCACGGCCACTCGCAGAAGGTCAATACCGGCGGCGAATCCTCGAAGCACGGCATCTGGCACACCCAGATCGCCGACTGTCTCGCCTCGGCCAAGCAGCACAACCTCACCATCCGCGGCCTTCACATGCACATCGGCTCGGGCGCCGACTTTGAACACCTTTCGAACGTCGCCGGGGCGATGGTCAGCGCGGCTCAAACGTTCGCCGAGCACGCCGATACACTTACAACCGTTTCCGCCGGCGGCGGCCTGCCGATCCCCTACCACAAAGACAACCCCGAACGCATCGACCTCGAGCGGTACTACAAAGTCTGGGACGATGCGCGGAACCAGATCGCGGAGATTACGGGCCGCGACATCCACCTCGAAGTCGAACCGGGCCGATACCTCGTCGCCGAGTCGGGCTATCTGGTCACGCAGGTGCGCAGCGTCAAGCAGTCGGGCAGCAAGCACTACATCGTGATCGACGCGGGGTTCAACGACCTGGTCCGCCCGAGTTTCTACGGGGCGTATCACCACATCTCGATCGTTCGGCCCGACGGCTCGACGCCCGAAGGCGAGCAGGACGCGATCGTGGCCGGCCCGTTGTGCGAGTCGTGCGATGTCTTCACGCAGGAAGACGGCGGCTTCGTGACCACGCGATCACTGCCCCGGGCCACGCCGGGCGACTTCCTGATCCTGCACGACGCCGGGGCCTACGGCATGGCGATGAGCAGCAACTACAACTCCCGCCGCCTCGCGGCCGAGGTCCTGCTGAAAGACGGCGCGGCCCACGTCATCCGCGAGCGCCAGTCGTTTGAATCGCTCACGCAGTTCGAGTCGATCCCCGCGGGGATCTAACTGCTCCGCTTCACCCGGACGGACGCTCGGTATGGGCCACGACGTTTTCACCTACGGGACGCTGATGGTCCCGGACGTGATGCGGGCGGTGACCGGAAAACGGTTCCAATCCCGTAACGCCGCGCTCCACGGATTCAACCGCTTGCGGGTAAGGCATGAGGTTTACCCCGCCATCGTTGCCGCGGCGGACGCCTCGACGAGAGGTCGGTTGTATGTGGGCGTGGACGCGGCCAACCTTAAACGGCTGGACGATTTCGAAGGCGAGTACTACACCCGACAGTCGGTGACGGTGACGGACGACCACGGCGAAATACGTCAAGCGCTGGCGTATGTGATCGCGGACGTTCACCGACACCGGCTGAGCGAAGAGCCTTGGGACGAGGCCGCGTTTGTCGAACATCACCTGCCGGAGTTCATGAAGCAAGTGCGTGGTTGGATGAGTTAAGCAAGTCTTCCAAACGACGCATGCAGGGGCATGACACACCCACTGCGAGGTGGGTGATCAACGAGGCGGTCCCGCGGTGAGGTCCCGGGCGCGTTGGAGCGCTTTGTCGAGTGATTCGTTTTCGTAGGCTTCCTGCAACGACAAGAGCCGGGCGACGCGGAAGCCGTTCCACGCTTGCCAAGCGATAAACGCCGAGAGCAGGAGCAGCATGAGTGGGTTGATCCAGTTCAGGATGGGGATGCTGGAGGACAGACCCAGCAACGCCGTGAGAAACGCGAAGCCGCCGATCACCAAGCCGATGCCGGCGGTGATGTGCAGGCTCTTGGCTCGCCCCATGAAAAACCACAGGATGGACTGCACGATCTGACCGCCGTCGAGTGGGTAGA
>JBCCST010000112.1:0-2487 GCA_039199695.1 Planctomycetota bacterium
ACATTACGTTCATGGCCCGTGGTATTGCCTCTGTAAAACATTGTTATGTCGTCTAACCTGTGTTTTTCTCCGGGTATTGCGGCATCTATTGCGCAATTGAGCTGCGGAGGCGACCGCCTTGAAATGCCTTACGCATTCGACGACAATTATCGATCCCCCGCCGTTGTATCCGCCCACCCAACTTCCCATGATTAAGGCTTCCCAACTGACCAAGTGGTATGGCCCCACCCTCGCGGTGGATGCGCTGTCGTTGGAGTTGGAGCCGGGCAAAATCGTGGGGTTTTTAGGGCCGAACGGCGCGGGGAAGTCCACGACGATCCGCATGTTGACGGGTTTCTTGCCGCCAACCTCGGGGCGAGCCACGCTGGACGGTCACGACGTACTAACCCACGCCGCCGACGCCCGGCGGAAGCTCGGCTACCTGCCCGAATCCAACCCGCTGTACCCCGAGATGCGGGTGGAGGAGTACCTGCACTTCGTGGGTAAGCTCCACCAGATGCCGCGGTCGCAACGGCGGGATCGGATCGCCCACGTGGCGGATCGTTGCGGGCTCAGCCACCTGCGGCGTCGCACCATCGGCCGACTGTCGAAGGGAAACAAGCAGCGCGTCGGCCTCGCCGCGGCGTTGCTCCACGACCCGCCGGTGCTGGTCCTCGACGAGCCGACGTCGGGCCTCGACCCGAACCAGATCAGCCAGGTCCGCCAACTCATCCGCGACCTCGCGGGTCAGCACACCGTGTTGCTGTCGAGCCACATCCTGCCCGAGGTACAGCGGGTCGCCGACCGCGTGGTGATCATCGCGCAGGGCCGAATCGTGGCGGACGGCACGGTGGATGAACTACGCGAACGCAGCCACGCCGAGGACGACCGCGCCCCGGTCCACATTGAAGTGCGCGGCACACCGGCGGCGGTGAAAGACGCGCTCCGCGAACTCGAACACGTCGACACGGTGGAAGCCGTGGAAGAACCCGGGCAGGACGGCTGGTGCAACGCCTGGATCGTGCCTCACGGCCGCAAGGACGTCCGCGTGGCCGTCGCCGAGGCGCTGGCGCAACGCCAACTGCTGGCCCGCGAGATCCGGCGGGAAGCGGGGACCCTCGAAGAGTTTTTCGTTCGCGTCACCGACTCGTCCCGTCTGGCCCGCCAGGCGGATTCGACCACTTCCGGAAAGGCCTCGGCATGAAGGCCACCCTCACCCTGATGCGGCGCGAACTCGCGAGCCTGTTCTATTCGCCGATCGGCTACGTCGTGTTGGCGTTGTTCGCCCTGGGTTCCTCGATGGTGTTCTACATCGGTTTTGCGCCGGGCAACCACGCGACGATGCGCATCACCTACTCCGGCGTCGTCTGGCTGCTGATCTTCCTGGCCCCGGCCATCTCGATGCGGCTGGTCAGCGAAGAACTGTCGCGCGGCACCATCGAGCGGCTGATGACCAGCCCGGTCAACGACCTGCAGATCATACTGGGCAAATGGCTGGCGGCGATGCTGTTCTTTGTCGTGCTGCTCTTGCCCTTGGTGGCGCAGATCGTGGTGCTCGAGTTGGCGGCCGACCCCGACCTCGGGCCGGTCTTGACCGGGCTCTTGGGGTTGCTGCTGGTCGGCTGTTTGTACTTGGCCATCGGCGTGTTCGCCTCGGCGGCCACGGAGAACCAGATCATCGCGTTTCTGCTGACCGTGTTTGTCATTTGCGGGTTGACGTTTCTGCTTTACTTCCTGCCCAGCGCGGGGTTCATCCCGCCGAGCGTCCGGTCGGCCATGTTCTACGCCAACGTCAACCGGCAGTTTGAAGACTTCAACAAAGGGTTGATCGACCTGCGCAACTTCGTTTACTTCGCGTCGATGACCGCGTTGTTCCTCTTCCTCGCCGTCAAACTCCTGGAGAGTCGACGATGGCGTTAACCCCCCCGCCCCCGGAAGTCACCCCGAAAGCCACCCCGGAAACCTCGAAGGGCGACGGCGTAGAGTCAACGAATGGCGGGTTGAGCCAAGGCGCCCGCCGGGCGAAGTATGGCCTCAACGTCGCGTTGTCGGTCGTCATCGCGGTCGCTTTGGTCGTCATCGTCAACGCGCTGGTGGATTGGCAGGTCCGGCAACTGCCGGTCGGGGCCAAGTCGTGGCTCCGTTACGACCTGACCGCGACGCGGGCCTACACGCTCGCACCGCAGACCCAAAAAGTCCTCTCCGATTTAAACCACGACCTGACGGTCACCGCGATCCTCCGCGTGGACGACAAGAACGGCCAAGACGTCGCCGACCTCTTGGATGAATACGCCGAGGCCAGCAATCGGTTGGATATCGAACTCATCCACCCCGACCGCGACCTGGCCCGCCTCGAAGCGTTCTACCGCCAACTCGAAGATCGCTTCGCCGACGACACCGCCCCGCTCGAAGCGGCCGTCGCCGTCGGGCTCGAAACGTTGGGCGGGGTGGCCGAGAACGTCGCGGCGATGAAGCGCGAGATCGATCAGATCATCGCCGACGAATCGC